>NZ_DATJDJ010000219.1:0-4465 GCF_035497515.1 Pararhizobium sp.
GTTGCCTATACGCGTCCGGGTTCGGCCGACATCAAGCCGCTGATCGAGAGGATCGCCGGCGTCCATGCGGCGGCACTGCTGCAGAACCACGGTCCAATCGTTGCCGGCAACGCGCTGGATGCGGCGGTCTTTGCCATCGAGGAGTTGGAGGAAGCCGCCAAACTGGTTGTCCTGACACGCGGCATGGCCGTGCGGATGCTGGACCGGGACGCGATCTCCGATCTCAATCAACATTTTCAGCTGAAGTGAAACCATGCCCAAATTTTCCGCAAATCTCGGTTTTCTGTGGCCAGACCGGCCCCTCCTCGAACGCATCGATGCGGCCGCAAACGCAGGCTTCAAAGCCATCGAACTGCATTGGCCCTATGATGTCCCGGCAGAAGCGGTACGCGACGCCTGCGCGGGTCGAAGCCTTGCCCTGCTTGGACTGAACACCGCGACCGGTGACACCGGCAAGGGCGAATTCGGCCTTGCCGCCCTGCCCGGTCGGCGCGCCGACTTCGAAGCCTCCCTCGAACAGGCCATGACTTATGCGCGCACGTCCGGTGCCTCGTCCATCCACGTGATGGCGGGCGTGGTGGCGGCGAACGACAAAGCCGAAGCCCGGCGCGTGCTTGCGAAGAATCTGGCTCTGGCAAGCGAAAGGGCGCCCGACGTCACGTTATTGCTGGAACCCATCAACCAGCGTGACAAGCCGGGCTACTTCTACTCGACGATCGGCGAGGCCGTATCGTTGATCGAGGAAATCGGCGCGCCCAATATCAAGGTGATGTTCGACGTCTACCATGTCGGCGTCAGCGAAGGCGACATCCTGAAAAAGCTGGAAAAATATCTGCCGGTCATCGGCCATGTGCAGATCGCCGCCGTCCCGAGCCGGGCGGAACCGGACGAAGGCGAGATTGCCTATCCGGCAGTGTTCACCGAACTGGACCGGCTTGGCTATGAGGGCTGGGTCGGCTGCGAATACAGGCCTCGGGCAGGAACGGATGAGGGGCTGGGGTGGATCAACGCTCTGGGGATTTCGCTTCAGACGATGACCGGATGACGAAATCGAGCGGGAGAGACCATATGCTTGCCACCAAAACAGTACTGACCATAGAGGCCGCCAAGGCGATTGCGGGGGCCTGCGAAGCCGAAGCGAAGGCCAAGGGGCTTCGTGTGGTGATCGCGATCGTCGATGATGGAGGGCATCTTATGCTTCTGCATCGCGACGACGGTTCACAGGTCGGCAGCGTCGAGATCGCGACGCTCAAGGCGCGGACTGCCGTTCTCTTCCGCCGGAACACGAAAGCATTCCAGGATGTCGTGGAAGGCGAAGGACGTTACGCGCTCCTTTGCATTCCCAACGGCATTCCGCTTGATGGCGGCGTCCTGCTGAAACACGGCGAGGAAATCATCGGCGCCATCGGGGTCAGCGGCGCAAGCGATGAGGATGACGGCGATATCGGCCGGATCGGTGCATCGCTGCTGGCATCTGCCGGATGATTTTCAAGGCCTGCCACAATTGATCAACGCCGGCCGGACCCTGGCCGCCCCAACACAGAATCTGGAGCACCCGAATGTCGATAACCAAGGAAACGCTAGCGTTGACGCATGCCGGCGTGATGATTGCCTTGCAGGCCGCTATTGCCCATGCGGAGGAAATCCAAGTCCCGCAATGTATCGTGCTCGTGGATCCAAGCGGCGAGACTCTGGCAACGTTCAGGATGGATGGCGCGAAATATCTGAGCATGCACACGGCGCGGAGCAAGGCACGCACCGCCGCGTCGATCAATGCGCCGACCGGTGCCATGAACGTCGAGTTCGGCGTTGCAGCAGGAATCGCTTCCCAGGGCGGCGTGACCCACCTTCCCGGCGGCTTGCCCATTCGCTTCAACGGAAATCTCGTCGGTGCGATCGGCGTTGGCTCGGGAACCGGCGACCAGGATTTCGCCGTGGCGCGAGCTGCCCTGGCGGCCATCGGCGCGGAACCTGTCTGATCGTCCTTGACGCCTGTTCAGTGCGTCAAGCCTCTTCGATACGATCATCGCGTGAATAGACGGCACATCGCAGGCAGCGCGTGCCCGGCCTCACCAAGTGCGTCTTCGCGGTCAATCTGGTTGTCCGAAGCTCCATTGCCTGCACAGAAGCGCGACTACGCCTTGAATGGATAAAATCGAACATGACTACTCGAGCGAATGATCGGTTGAAATATGCTGCCTCGCCCGCGCAATCGCTTCGTCCAGTCGCGCGCGGGAAACAGCCGCGAGGCGCTCGACGCCAAGCAGCCGGGCCAAATATCGCGGCGGATCTGGCTGCTCCATGAGGCCGGGATTGTCCAGCACCACGAAGGCAAGTTCCGCAAGCGGAATATCGGCGATCGACCTGCGTGCTTCCTCGCCGGCTGGCTGCCGGTAGGAAATAATCTCCGAAACGGCTCCCGCTTTCCAGACGAATTCGCCGCTCGATTCCCTGGTCGTGTCGAAACCACGGAGATGGAGGTCAATCCTCTCTCGGATTCGACCGCCGGTGCGCAACCAGCCATGCGCGCGCGATAGCCGCTGTGCAAGTATGTCCGTGCGCAGCGGGCTTTCGGTTTCAATGATCCTTTCGATCATACCCCGCAGAGTGTCCCTGTAGCCGAATTCGAAGAACTGATCGGGATCGGCTCGGAAGCTGGAGAGATCGGCGACATGGTATCGCCGCTCATCCGAAGCTTCGCCGCCAAACGAAGAGGCAGGTGGTTGCGCTTCCACCGTTCCAGACGCGCTGGGCAATGGCTGCGTCTCCACGGAGACGAGGTCAGTTTCGACGACTGCTGGAAACAACCCAAGCTGCTCGACAGAAGCGGCGGCGGCCTCGTCACGGATTTCGTCGATCCCCTCCACCTCGTGTCCCATATCCCAATGGGTCGCGGTGTCCTCCAACTCAGTCGTGCGATGCGCCCTGCTTTCCTCCAAAAGAGCTTCCAGGCCGGCATGAAGCCGCTCGGCGCAACCGGCTGCATCGAACCACCAATCGGTCGACCACACGCGCAATATGTTCCAGCCAAGCCCCCTCAGCACCTGTTCTCGAACTTTGTCACGGTCTCTTGCAGTGGCCGATCCATGATAGGTGGCGCCGTCGCATTCCACGCCCGCCAGATAGGTACCAGCCAGATCGGGATGGCGGATACCGAAATCGATCCGGAATCCGGAAATGCCCACCTGCGGCACCACTCTCCAGCCGCGCCGCTCCAATTGCGCAGCGACGGCCTCCTCGAAGGGGGACTCGAAACCGCCGACAGACCCGATATCCTGGGCCGGCAGGGCAATTGCGCCACGCTCGGCGTAATCGAGGAACGTCTTCAGATGGTGTACGGCAAGCGCCTTGGTGCGGGTCGGGTCGATCTGGTCAGCGGTGAAACCCGAGAAGACGATGAGCTCCTGCCGCGCACGCGTCACAGCAACATTGAGGCGTCGCTCGCCACCGTCGCCGTTGAGCGCGCCGAAATCCATTGTCAGCTTGCCGGCGGCGTCCTTCCAGAACGTGATCGAAAAAAGGATGACGTCCCGCTCGTCGCCCTGCACGTTTTCCAGGTTCTTGATGATCGTGGGTTCGACCCGTTCCTCGGCAAAGAACCACTCGAGTTCGGGATCGTCTCGGCGCGCTGCATCGAGGAGATCGAGGATCAGCGACTGCTGCTGTGCGTTGAAGGTGATCACTCCCAGCGTCGGGCGGTCTTTTTCAGGCAGTTTCAACCACCCCTTCATTCGCGCAACGGCTTCTTTCGTGACGGCTTCCGCCTCTATTCGATTGGTTCGGCTTTTCCCACGGTCGTAGATGCCAAGAGGTATCTTCCGCAGATGTACGGCGCGGTCTTCTACGGCCGGCGACGGAAACGTCACCAGACGATTCTGGTAGTAGTGATGATTGGAGAAGGCGATCAGGGACTCGCTTCGGCTGCGGTAATGCCATCGCAGATCGCGGATCGGAATGCCGGCCGCTTTCGCCTCGTCGAGAATGCTCTCCAGATCCTTTTCGTGATCGGCGACCTCCTCCTCTTCCTCGTTGCGTCCGAAGAAGTTCGTCGGCGGCAACTGCTTCGGGTCACCGACAATGATGGTCTGGCGCCCCCGCGCGATGGCACCGACAGCATCCCACGTTGTGATCTGCGACGCTTCATCGAAGATCACAACGTCAAACAGCGCCTGGTTGGTCGGGAGATACTGGGCGATGGAGAGCGGCGACATAAGCATGCAGGGTGCGAGCTTGGCAAAGTTCTGCGGCATCTTGCCAATCATGTCTCGTATCGACTGGCTCGGACGCTGCAACTCCATCTGGTAGCGCAGCAGCCCGAGCTCCGAATTTCGTGGAACGGTCTGCACGGGCGGTAATCCGTGGGCGATCACACTGATGACGCGCGCCGTGGCATGCGATCGTACGAGATCGTCGATTTCACGAAATTCACTGATTGCGTTTTCATGCTGGAAACGCCGAAAATCCC
>NZ_DATJDJ010000220.1:0-7508 GCF_035497515.1 Pararhizobium sp.
CCGGAAGTTTTCCGCGGCCTTTATGCCTCCAGCGACTTGATCAAAGCATGGACGGGAGGCGAACCATCCCCCGTGCGATGGATTACTCGGAACGGCATGCTGCCGACCGAATGGGCCGAAGATATCCAGGTGCCGATCAGCAACGTCGCGTTCAAGGCCAATCGAGCCGATTGTCAGATCGAGGCGCTTCGCAAGGGGGTCGGCATATCCGCTCTTCCCTGCTTTGTAGGAGATACGGAGCCAACGCTGAGCAGAGTTCCCGGTGCCAGTCTCAAACATCGCGGTGCGCTATGGCTGCTCACGCAAGGCGAGACCAGAAAGTCGAAGCGAGTTCGTCTTTTTATCGATTTCATGAAAACGCGGCTACCGGGCCACGCGGCAGCCTTGGCGGGACAAAGGGCCGGCGAGACCGACTCGCAGGGAGCGCTCTCCGACGAGCTTTGAGGATACTGCTGTCCGTCCCGGCCGCAACTCGGCGCTGGCCCGCCCGGTTTTTCGCAGATTTGGTAATTTCCCGAAGCTGGCCCGCCCCTTTTGGGAGCGGGCGGGGTTCGGCTGCGCTTACGGAGTTGGAATAACGCGATTTTCTGCCGGACAAAGACCCGGCGACCATTTCAATCGATGGTGGGATATTTCGATATCCGCTGTGCAGATTCCATCCATTTCGACTGCTTTCCCGGCTGATAAGCTACCTCCGCAAACAGAAAAATATGAGGGGAGAGACCGTGAGCCTTCAAAAGCTAGTATCCATTTCGTCGATGGCGATCGCCATCTGTGTATCGCAAAGTGCATATGCGCAAACCGTCGCCAGCGACGCGGATGCGACGGGCGAGAGCCAGTCCGGGGTCGTCGAGACCGAGCAAGCCGCAGCGCCGGATCGCCCAGCCGAAGCGGACGTGGGCGACATCGTTGTTACCGCGAACAAACAGTCACAAAGCCTGCAACGGACGCCGGTCGCCATCACCGCGATCGCCGGCTCGCAGCTTGTCGAACGCGGGATCACCGATCTTCGCGCGGTGCAAGCGTTCGTTCCGTCCGTTCGGTTCCAGAAGCAAAGCATCGTCACGGAAATTTATATCCGCGGCGTTGGGGCGACCCAGGATCATGCGCAATTCGATCCCCCAACCTCGATCTATTTCAATGGCATCTATATGCCGCGGGAGGTGGCCGGCGCGCCATTTTACGATATCCAGCAGGTCGAGGTTCTGCCCGGACCGCAGGGAACGCTCTACGGGAGAAGCTCGCTTGGCGGCGTCGTGACGGTGAATTTCAATCGTCCAACGCAAAAGGACGAGACGGGCTTCATCGTCGAGGCGGGAAATTACTCGCTATTCCATCTGTCGGCGATGCAAAATGTCAGCGTCAGCGACACTTTGGCGATCCGCGGGGCGTTCGACTTCGATCGGCATAATGGATATCTGAAATCGGGCTCGGAAAACAAGGAAGACTGGAGCGGCCGGCTGTCGCTTCTCTATACACCGACGGACAGCGTCAGCGCGTATCTTTGGGGGATGGTCGGCGACACGCATGCCAAGGGCACGAACGCGGTCGCGGTCGGGATACACCCCGACGGAACGATCGATCCAGGCACGTTTCTGCAGAGCGATCCGTGGAACGACCTGCTCCCGCCCTCGGTGCTTGCACAATCTCCATTCGGCCAGCCGGCCGCGCAGCCGATGAGCTACAAAAATCGAATTATCGGCGGCGAGATCACCATCGGACTGAACGACAATCTGACGCTGACCTACATACCCTCCTATCTCAAATTCTACTCAAGCAGCTCGTTCGCTCTTAGTGGACTTCCCAATATTCAGCGGATCAATTTCGAGCAGACCACACACGAATTGCGGCTGTCTGGCAAGAGCGGCTGGGGCAACTGGCTGATCGGCGCTTATGGCTATTATATGACCAGTTCAGGTCAGATGTACGTGGGAAGCTACGATACCTCGGGCATCCCGGTAACGCTGGTCGACCGCAACCGCCTCAAGGGCGCGGCGGTCTTCGGGCAGGGCACAGTCGACATCAGCGACTCGCTGAGGCTCACCGTCGGAGCGCGGTATGGCGCGGACGATCGCACCGGACGCGGGCCCGATTCCGGGGGACCGGGGCTAGCGCCCTATAGTTTCAGCAAGAGCTATCACCGGTTCGACTATAAGGTCGGCCTGGACTATGACGTCCTTCCCCACATGATGGTCTACGCTGCTGTTCAGACCGGTTATCAACCGGGAACCTACAACACTTTCGCAAGCACACCGACGATCAGCAACGAGGTGAATCCGGCAAAGCTGACGGCCTATACGGCTGGCTTTAAGAGCCGGATGTTCGACGGGATGCTGCAGGTCAACAGCGAGTTTTTTTACTATGATTATCGGGGGCTCTTCGTGGCCGCCTACAACGCATTCCTTTCCCAGACCCAAACCTTCAATGCCGACAAGACCGCCATTTACGGTGATCAGACGGACGTCGTTTTCAAACCGTCGTCTACTGACCAACTGACGCTGTCGCTCGGATATCTGCACGCCCGCTACAAGCGCTTCACGCTTCCGGACGGCTCGGCGGATTTCGACGGCTACCAGCTTCAGTTTGCGCCGGACTGGACCGTCAGCGGCGGCTATTCGCATGATTTCGATCTCTCCAAGGGCTATGTAAGGGCGAATGTGAGCGGTCGCTACGAGAGCCGGTTCTACGCCGATTACGCGCATACGCCGGGCGCGCTGCAGAAGGCGTATTTGAAAGCCGATGCTTCACTGACTTATTACGACAATGATGAGCGCTGGAGCCTGGGCCTCTGGATCAAGAACATAACGAACAAGGCCGTGATCGCGGCTGCGGGAGCCGGGTCGAGTTTTCCAGCGAACCCGAATGCGGCGACGGCCTTCCTCGAGGATCCAAGAACCTATGGCATGCGCGCTACGCTGAAGTTCTGATAGGGTTTGGCTGAAAGAGTGCAGGAGCCGCCGCGCGAGACGGGTGCGCGGCGGCTCAGCGCAGGGGTGGCGGGACTATCGCTTCCTGCCCGCGCGCAATTCCGCCTCGGCAAGGGGCCGCGCAGGTTGACAGGAGTTCCGCGTTGTCACGCGCCCGCCCGAAGGGTTGGCGATACTCCGTCTCGATGGCGATTGGAGGGGTAATGAATTTCAATGGTATCAGCGAACGGGCGGCACTCGATCCCGGCGGCTTCTGGCTCGAAGCAGCGCGAGACCTTGACTGGTCACATTTTCCGACGGCCGCTTATGATACCACGCACGATATCTGGTTCCCGGATGGCCGGATCAACACCTGCTTCAATGCGGTCGACCGGCACGTCGATGCAGGCCGGGGCGCATCGACCGCGCTCATCTACGAAAGCCCAGTTACCGGGACGTCCGCGACGTTCACATTCGCCGAACTTCAGGAGAAAGTCGCCCAAACGGCTGGCATGATCGCAGCGGCGGGCGTTGCGAGGGGCGATCGTGTCGTCATCTATATGCCGATGATACCCGAGGCGGTGTTCGCAATCTTGGCGTGCGCCCGGATCGGCGCAGTACATTCGGTGGTTTTCGGTGGCTTTGCCGCCCCCGAACTGGCCAAAAGGATCGACGACTGCGAGCCCGTGCTTGTGCTGAGCGCCTCATGTGGCTTCGAGCCCGGCCGCACGATCGCCTACAAGCCGCTGCTCGACGATGCGCTGCGCCTTGCGCGGCACAAAGCGCCTACAACGATCATTTTTCAGCGGGAAGAACTGCCCGCCGAGTTGACGGCGGGCCGCGACCGGGACTGGGCAGAGGCCTGTGCTGAGGCGCCGCCCGCTTCATGCCTTCCCCTGGCGTCCCACGATCCTCTCTATATACTGTACACCTCGGGAACGACGGGAGCGCCGAAAGGCGTCGTACGCGACAATGGCGGCCACGCCGCCGCCCTGCATTGGTCAATGCGTAACATCTATGGCGTCGAGGCAGGCGATGTTTTTTGGGCTGCGTCCGACATCGGCTGGGTCGTGGGTCATAGCTATATCGTGTATGGCCCCTTGCTGAAGGGATGCGCGACCATCCTTTTCGAAGGTAAGCCGGTCGGCACACCCGGCGCCGACATCTTCTGGAGATTGATCGACAAGCATCGGGTCAACGTGCTGTTCACCGCCCCGACGGCGATCCGGGCAATTCGCCGCGCAGACCCCGAGGGCCGGATGGTGGAGACGGCATCGCGGGTTTCGCTTCGCGCTCTTTTCCTCGCAGGCGAATATGCCGATCCCGATACGCTCCGATGGATCGCCCAAAAGTTGGGCGTGCCCGTCGTCGATCACTGGTGGCAAACCGAACTTGGATGGCCGGCGATAGCGACGTGCATCGGTCTTGGTGAAAAGGAAACCCGCTTGGGCAGCGCCGGCCATGCCGTTCCCGGATACCGGTTCAAGATTCAGGACGACGATGGGAGGCAAATTCCCGCTAGCGTATCCGGAAACCTGCTCATCGAGAGGCCCCTGCCGCCCGGAGCGTTTCGCTCGCTATGGAAAGATCCGGAAGCATTCGAAAAAGCCTTCGCCGATTTTCCCGGCCATTACCGGACAGGCGATGCCGGAATGATCGACGCCGACGGCTTCATTCACATCCTAGGCCGCACCGACGATATCATCAACGTCGCCGGGCATCGCCTCTCGACCAGCCAGATCGAGGAGATCGTCGCCCGCCACCCTCATGTCATCGAATGCGCCTTTGTGGGCGCCGCCGACAAGTTGAAGGGCGAGATGCCAATGGGGTTTGTCGTCACGCGTCCCGGCGCGGTGGATCTGGCGGAACTGCGTAGCGACCTGACGACGTCGATCCGCGGCACCATCGGTCCAATTGCAAGCCCGCGCGCCATTGTCTTCGTCGAGGCGCTGCCAAGGACCCGCTCCGGAAAGACATTGAGGAAGATTCTGCGCGATCTCGTCAACGGAGTCGGGATCGACATACCGCAGACCATCGAAGATCCCGGTGTCGTCGCCGCCGTCGTTGCCGCCGCCGCCAGGCAGCAAGAATAGCGGTCTGACGCTCCGTCCCGCTGCCTCCGAAAGCGTTCAGATACCGGTCCGATCGTGACGCCGGGCGCCGGCCAGCCTCGCCAGAAGTGAGCCATCAATCGGGTTGCGGGCCCGACCTCGCCCCGGGACGGGAGAGACCTAGAGGCAGGGCCGCGCCGGAGCCCGACCTGGTTTGTCGCGTTGAACGCCCGAGCCGTTTGGTTCCCAAATGGCGCCCGCGGCGCGGCGCGGCAGTCGGAAGTTGCGATAGGCGCGATACAAATTTCCACCGCCTGATCCGCGAAAGACTATAAGGGGCGGTGTCGGAGAACTCAAAGGTCTCGGCCCTTAAGCCGCGTCACCGGACCCTATTTTCAATAGCGCCAATCCCGTCGATCTCGCACCGTACAACATCGCCGCTGCCGAGGAAGCGAGGGGGCGACATCGCAAATCCCACCCCTGCGGGGGTGCCAGTCGCTATCAGATCACCAGGCTCGAGCGTGAAAGCTGTCGATAGATAGGCGATCTGATCCGCGACGCCGAATATCATCTCCGAGGTGTGAGCCTCTTGCCGGATCTCTCCATTCACAAGGGCGCGAAGACGAAGATCCTGGGGATCCGGGATTTCATCGGCGGTGACGATCCAGGGGCCGATCGGGCCATGGGTATCGAATGATTTTCCCATCGTGACGGTCGGCGAGTGAAACTGCCAATCGCGCGCCGACACATCATTGGCGACGAAATAGCCGAAGACATGATCGAGCGCATCGCCCGCACTCACCCGCTTGGCCGCGCGCCCGATCACCACGCCGAGTTCGACTTCATAGTCGAGCTGCTCGGATACGCCCGGCTCGATGAAGTCGGAGGGGCCGACAATACAGCTCGTCTGCTTGTTGAACCAGCGCTGCTGCCCCGGTGAGGGCGGATCGATTTCCTTAATCTCTCCGCGGTGAGCACGATAGTTCAATCCGATGGCCAGATATTTGCCCGGTCGTTCAATGGGAGGAAGCAAGCGGACGGTATCGAGGGAGTGCGCCGGACTCCCGGCATGCGCGCGCACGAGCGCCAGGCCTTCCTCCCCGGCCACGATGATCTCGTGCATGCTGTTGAAAGGGAGACCCGCGGCGATCAGATCGACAACCTCGTTTCCGCGGATCAACCCCAGAGTTTCTCGTCCCGATCCGATAAATCTCGCGAGCTTCATTTCCGGCTCCATGGACGACTACTGTGGTGGCCACCAATCTAGGGCGGGCGCCAAGCATGCTAATGGTGCAATTACGCACAGCCGGTGTCGAAAATGACTCAGTCCCAACAGGGCTATCTCGTGCCAATGTAGGGCGGGAGAAGAAGGCGCTGGTGAGCGTCGTCATTTTCGTCAATTCGGGAGAGCGATATGGGCAAGGTCGACATCACGCACGTTGCGGTGGTTGCCACCGATTTGCAGGCGTCCATCGACTGGTACACAAATCTTTTCGGCGCCAATAATATCGAGCCGACCCCAAGCATGAAACTCAGCAGCGGTGCGGCATGGTTCAAGATCGGCCGGGTGGGGCTGCATCTCGCGCAATGGCACGAGCGCTCGACCGTCGGTGTCAACCATTTCGGTATCGGCGTCACCGATCCGCAGCTGTTCCACGACATTTACAGGAAAGCGGCGGAGAACGGATATTTCGACAGTCGCCTTGGATCGCATATCTATGAGATCCCCAGCGGCGAAGTTCAAATGTTCATGCTCGATCCGTCGGGTAACATCGTCGAGGTCGATTTCCCTGATGCCTCGCAGATCGATCGATCGATCATAACCGACCTTCCGCGCGTGGTGGATGTCTTTCAACCGCAACCCGAGAGAGCGGCTGAAGGCAAGCTCTTCCAATAACGCGCGGCCCGAATTTCAACAGGAGATTTAATCCATGGGTAAGATTGCCGAACTCGCCGCCGATCGGTTCAAGTGGCTGAGGCGGGGCGAGACGCCGACTCCGATCTCGACGGAGATCATCGCACGGTTCAAGAAGCTTGGCGATCTGTCCAGCACTGTCTCGGACGTTCTCGACGGGATGGGGATCGCCGGCGCGGTCGGCGCTTCCAATCTTAAGCCAACGCTGCCGGACCAGCCGATTGTCGGGACTGCGGTGACTGTTCGCAATGCCGCTCTTGCCGGCTCATCCTATGCCAACGCGCTGAAGCAGGAATGGCATATGGCGGAGGTTCTCACCATCGCGGCCGCCGGACCGGGCGACGTCCTCCTGATCGAGGGGGTGCCGCATGTCTCGAACATGGGCGGCCTCATGGCGACGATCGCCAAACACCAGGGCCTCGCAGGGGCCGTCGTAGATGGCGCTGTGCGGGATGTTGGGCAGTCCCGAGCGCTGGGATTCCCTGTCTGGTCGACCGATATCAGCCCGGTGACCGGGAAATGGCGCATCATCACGCGCGAACTCAACGGCGCGATCACCATGGCAGGCGTCAGCGTCCTGCCGGGAGACCTCGTGATTGCAGACGAGACTGGCGTCTGTTTCGTGCCGCGCGACAA
>NZ_DATJDJ010000221.1:0-28872 GCF_035497515.1 Pararhizobium sp.
CCTGACGCTGGGCCTCGGCGAAGTGGTCCATGATTATCTTGCAAACTAGGGAGTTAGAACCATGAAACTCAAGGACAAGGTCTGCATCGTCACCGGCTCGGCCAGCGGCATCGGTCTGGCAATCGCGAAGAAATATGTCTCGGAAGGCGCAAAGGTCGTCATCGCCGACCTGAAGCTCGATGCGGCCGAAGCGGCGGCGAAGGACCTGACGGCCACTGGCCCCGGTGAAGCAATCGGTATTGCCATGGACGTCACCAGCGAAGAGGCGGTCAATGCCGGCGTCGCAGCGGTCGTCGAAAAATGGGGCAGGGTGGATGTGCTCGTCTCCAATGCCGGCATCCAGATCGTCAACAAGATCGAGGATTATGCCTTTTCCGACTGGAAGAAGATGCTGGCCATCCATCTCGATGGCGCCTTCCTGACGACCAAGGCCTGTATTCCCCACATGAAGGCGCAGAAAGGCGGCGCGATCATCTATATGGGCTCGGTACATTCGCACGAGGCCTCGCCGCTGAAATCCGCCTATGTCACCGCCAAGCACGGCCTGCTTGGCCTTGCGCGCGTTGTCGCCAAGGAAGGCGGGCCGGACGGCGTGCGCGCCAATGTCCTCTGCCCCGGCTTCGTCAAGACGCCGCTGGTCGAGAAGCAGATCCCGGAACAGGCACAGCGGCTCGGCATTTCCGAGGAAGAAGTGGTCAAGAAGATGATGCTCGGCGGCACGGTCGATACCGAGTTCACCACCGTCGAGGATGTCGCCGAAGTGGCGCTGCTGTTTGCCGGCTTCGAGACCAATGCCCTGACCGGCCAGTCGCTGGTCGTCAGCCACGGCTGGTACATGCAATAGGCACCGGCGGGGTTCGGACGGTCACTGCCGGATCACGTTTACGTCAAGTTAACGGTTGAGCCGTTGCCTCCGGCTCTCCGTGCCGCAATTCTGTCAGTCTGGTCCCAGCGATCTGCCGGACGTTCAGCATTGCCCGCCACAATCATACGCGCGCCGTCGCGATTGCGAGATGCGCGTCAACCCGGAGGAACAACCATGGACAAGCCCGTCATCACCCAGGCGATGATCAATGCCTATGACGAATACACCCATCTTTCCCTCGACCGTCGCGGCTTCATGCAGAAGCTTTCCATCCTGACCGGATCGGTCGCAAGTGCTGCCGCGATCGCGCCCTTGCTTGCCGCCAACAGCGCCCAGGCTGAAATCATCCCTGAAGCCGACCCGCGCGTGAAAGCGGAGGACATCACCTATCCCGGCGCCGGCGGCGATATGAAGGGCTATCTGGTGCGCCCGGCCGATGCCTCCGGCAAGCTCCCCGCCGTCATCGTCATCCACGAGAACCGTGGCCTCAATCCGCATATCAAGGACGTCGCCCGTCGCATGGCGCTGGAGGGGTTCGTGGCACTGGCACCGGACTTTCTGTCTCCCGCCGGCGGAACGCCGTCCGACGAAGACAAGGCGCGCGAAATGATTGGTGCGCTCGACGGCAAGCAGACCGTCGATAATGCCGTCGCGACCGTCACCTTTCTGGACGGGCACGATGCGACCACCGGCAAGGCCGGCGCCATCGGCTTCTGCTGGGGCGGCGGCATGGTCAACAAGCTCGCCGTCGCATCGCCGGACCTGAAGGCCGGAGTCGCCTATTACGGCGCCCAGCCGCCGGCCGAGGACGTGCCGAAGATCAAGGCCGCACTCCTGCTGCACTATGCCGGCCTCGACGACCGCATCAATGCCGGCATCGACGCCTACAGACAAGCCCTGACCGACGCCGGCAAGGACTTCACCATCCAGATCTACGACGGCGTCAACCACGCCTTCAACAACGACACCTCCGCCGCCCGCTACGACAAGACCGCCGCCGACCTCGCCTGGGGCCGGACGGTCGAGTTCTTGAAGGCGAAGGTGGTGTAAAGGGTAATTTCGCAAGCTTCCGCGATATCGAGTTGCCGCCTCACCCCAGCAACTCCCCCGCCGCCGCCTGCACCAGTGCCGCCAGCGCCTGTTGGTCGCTGTCGCGGCCGCTGCGGTTGCGCCAGATCAGGCCGATCTGGCGGGATGGTTGGGGTTCGGCGAAGGGGACGATGCGCATGCGGTTGCGGGTTCGCTCGTCCTTGACGGCGATTTCCGGAATGAGCGTGATGCCCATGCCATGGCTGACCATCTGCAATAGCGTCGCCATCGATGTTGCACCATAATTGGCAACGCTCCGACCGGCATTCGTGCCGCAGACGGCGAGCGCCTGGTCGCGCAGGCAGTGGCCTTCTTCCAGCAGCAACAGCCGGTCCATGTCCACCTGCGCTTCCGTCATCGGCGAGACCAGCACGGTGTTTTCGTCCTCGGCGCTGGCGATCAGGAAACGGTCCTCGAACAACGGGCGCGACTGCAGGCTGTCGTCACCATGCGGCAGCGCGACGATGGCGCAATCGAGCTTGCCGTGCTTGACGTCATCAACACAGCCGGTCGTCAGAAGTTCGCGCAGTTCCACGTCCAGGTTCGGATAGCGCTGCCGCATCATCGGGATGAGTTTGGGCACGAGATAGGGCGCGACGGTAGGGATGATCCCAAGTCGCAGGCGTCCCTCCAGCACGCCGGTCGACTGCCGCGCGCGGTCATGCAAGGCATCGACGGACAACAGGATGGCGCGGATATCCGGCAGCAGCGCCTCCCCCTGTCGCGTCAGCAGGGCGCCGCTGCGGTTGCGTTCGATCACCTTGACGTCGAGATGACGCTCCATTTCGGCGATCTGCGCAGACAGAGCCGGCTGGCTGACATTGACCATTTCGGCCGCCCGCCCAAAATGTCGCGTGGTCGCCAGGGCATCGAAATAACGCATTTGCCGCAAGGTGATCATGATAGGTTTATCTTATCGATAACTCCATTAAATACAATTGGAAATTATGAAACTTTTGAGGGATGTTGCGGCGGAACCCCAGACAATTCCATATCAACAGGAGGCACACATGGACGCCAAGGTCGAAAAAACGGGTAAGTGTCCGGTCATGCACGGCTCGCTCACCAGCAATGCGGGCGAGGGTACGTCGAACCGGGAATGGTGGCCCAACCAGCTCAACCTGAAAATCCTGCACCAGAACTCGGCCCTGTCCGATCCGTTCGGCGCGGCCTTCAACTATGCAGAGGCGTTCAAGACGCTCGATTTCGCCGCCGTCAAGCAGGACATCTTCGCGCTGATGACGGATTCGCAGGAATGGTGGCCGGCCGATTTCGGCCATTACGGCCCGTTCTTCATCCGCATGGCCTGGCACAGCGCCGGCACGTATCGCACGGGCGATGGCCGCGGGGGCGCATCGTCAGGCACGCAGCGTTTCGCGCCGCTCAACAGCTGGCCGGATAACGTCAACCTCGACAAGGCCCGCCGCCTGCTCTGGCCGATCAAGCAGAAATACGGCAACAAGCTCTCCTGGGCCGACCTTCTGATCCTTGCCGGCAATTGCGCGCTGGAATCCATGGGCTTCAAGACCTTCGGCTTCGCCGGCGGCCGTCCGGACGTCTGGGAGCCGGAGGAAGACATCTACTGGGGTGCCGAGCGCACCTGGCTCGACGACAAGCGCTACAGTGGCGAGCGCGACCTGGAAAACCCGCTGGCGGCCGTGCAGATGGGCCTGATCTACGTCAACCCGGAAGGCCCGAACGGCAATCCGGACCCGATGGCGTCGGCCCGCGATATTCGCGAAACCTTTGGCCGCATGGCGATGAACGACGAGGAAACCGTGGCGCTGATCGCCGGCGGTCATACTTTCGGCAAGACCCATGGCGCCGGCGATGCGGCGCATGTCGGCCGCGAGCCGGAAGGTGCCGATATCGAGCAGCAGGGTCTCGGCTGGGCCAGCAGCTACGGCAGCGGCCATGGTGGCGACACGATCTCCAGCGGTCTCGAAGTCACCTGGACCTCGACCCCGACGAAATGGAGCAACAACTTCTTCTGGAACCTGTTCGGCTATGAATGGGAGCTGACGAAGAGCCCGGCCGGTGCGCATCAGTGGACGCCGAAGCATGGCATGGGTGCCGGTTCCGTGCCGGATGCCCATGACGCCTCGAAGCGCCATGCGCCCTCCATGCTGACGAGTGACATCGCGCTCCGTGTCGATCCGGCCTACGAGAAAATCTCCCGCCGGTTCTATGAAAACCCGGATCAGTTCGCCGACGCCTTTGCCCGCGCCTGGTTCAAGCTGACCCATCGCGACATGGGCCCGAAGGCGCGTTATCTCGGTCCGGAAGTCCCGAGCGAAGACCTGATCTGGCAGGACCCGATCCCGGCCATCAATCATGTCCTGGCCGATGACGCCGATATCGCCTCCCTGAAGGAGAAGATCCTCGCCTCCGGCCTGTCGGTCTCGCAGTTGGTCTCGACCGCCTGGGCGTCCGCCTCGACTTTCCGTGGTTCGGACAAGCGCGGCGGTGCCAACGGCGCCCGCATCCGCCTTGCTCCGCAGCGTCATTGGGAGGCAAACCAGCCCGACCAGCTCGGCACGGTGCTTTCGGCGCTCGAAGCGATCCAGACCGCCTTCAACGATGCCCAGTCCGGCGCCAAGAAGGTCTCGATTGCCGACCTGATCGTGCTCGGTGGTGTTGCAGCCGTCGAAAAGGCAGCCAGGGACGCCGGCCACGACGTCTCGGTTCCCTTCACGCCGGGCCGCACCGATGCCACGCAGGAAGAGACCGATGTCGAATCCTTCGCGGTGCTCGAGCCGGTTTCGGAAGGCTTCCGCAACTATCAGAAGACCGCGTTCACGGTTTCGGCCGAGGAACTGCTGATCGACAGGGCCCAGCTCCTGACGCTGACCGCTCCGGAAATGACGGTACTCGTCGGTGGCCTTCGTGCGCTGAACGCCAATGTCGGCCAGTCCCAGCATGGCGTCTTCACCAAGAGCCCGGAAACCCTGACCAATGATTTCTTCGTCAACCTGCTCGACATGGGCACGGTGTGGAAGGCTGCCTCCGTGGACAAGGACGTCTTCGAAGGCCGTGACCGCAAGACCGGCGAGGTCAAGTGGACGGCGACCCGCGTCGATCTCGTCTTCGGCTCGAACTCGCAGCTGCGCGCCCTTGCCGAAGTGTACGGCCAGAGCGACGCCAGGGAAAAGTTCGTCCGCGACTTCGTTGCGGCCTGGACCAAGGTCATGAACGCCGATCGCTTCGACCTGAGCTGATCGGATAGCGACAATCGAGACGGCCGCTGCCGGAAATGGTGGCGGCCGTTCTGCGTGAGATTGAGACTGGGCTCCGCGAGGCGCCCGGTTTTTTTGGTATCAACGCCTGTTTTGAATACAATCCGCAAACAAGACCAAAAATGGTTCATCGCCCCATCTTGGGCTCGGGCGCGTCTTCGTCTATAAAATCCCCGCACTGGCGATCAAGCCTTTGCGGCTAATGGCTATTTCAATAACCATTCCCTAATGTAGCGTACCTTTTCGGGTGCATTTGCCATCATCGCAATATTGACTGCATAAACAAAGCCGCGCCCCTTCTGCCGAAAGGGCGCGGCTTTTAAATTGCCGTGATGAGCGGCTTACCAGCCCGGCAGCATATGGCTCTGGCGCAGGCGCGGATAGCGCGGGAAGCTCTTGATGTCACCGTCGAGATCGTCGCCCGCGCTGTTCGGGGTGATGTTGTCGAGGCAAGCGGTGATGTGGTTGGTGATCGCGTTCGACAGGGACGGCGACAAGCCCGGCCGTTTCATGATGCCGATCTGCACCGGAGCAAGCGCCGGAAAGCCGTCCGCCTGCGTCAGAACCTTCATGCCAGTGCGCAAAGCCGATTCCGGCAGGACCGAAACCGCCATGCCGGCGAGCACAGCCGCCGCGACGACGGTCGATGACCAACTGGTGAACAGGATGTTGTATTCCTTGCCGGTCGCATCGAGCGCCGAGCAGGCGGCCTGGCGCCACTGGCAATCGCGTTTTCCCACGGCAAGCGGCACGGGCGCGTTTTCCGGCAGCGGATGATTGATCGAGCTTACCCAGCAGAGCGGCTCGGTGCGCACGACATCGGAGGCGCGGGCGCGCGGATTATGCGTCACCAGCGCTATGTCGAGTTCGCCCTTCGCCATCTTCTCGGCCAGATCGACCGAGGGCTCGCAGACGATGTTCAGCTCGACATTCGGATGCGTCTTGGCAAAACGGACGATGATCTCCGGCATGTAGCGGTCGGCATAATCGTCGGGCGTGCCGATCCTGAGCATGCCTTCCAGCCGGTTGTCGTCGAAGGAGGCGATCGCCTCGTTGTTCAGCCGGATCATCCGCCGGGCAAAGTTCAAGAGCCGGTCACCCTCCGTCGTTAGCCGGTTGCCGCGGCCGTCCTTGGCGAAAAGCTGCTTGCCGATCCGCTCTTCCAGGCGTCGCATCTGCATCGAAACGGCTGACTGCGTCTTGAAGACCCGATCCGCCGCCTTGGTGAAGCTACCGGTGTCGGCAATGGCCACGAATGTCTGCAATTGGTCGATATCGAGAGGTGCCGCCATGGCCCAGGTCCTTCAAAAGAGTAACCTATAAAATTGTTTGATGAATATCATTAGAAACATTCGTTGGACTGATCAATAAGGATTTGCGAATTTGAGTATGCAAAACGCATCAAGCAACCGGCGCAGTGCCTCAGGCGGCAACCGGATCACCATCAAAGTTTTAGAATTTCAGCGACCTTTGCGCGTCCAGGGACGTGCGGCGCTGACGTGCACGGAAAAAGGAGCAGGACCATGCGCACGACCGATTCCACCCTCGATCTCAGCCTGACCGGGAAGCTGACCGCCGCATCCCGTCTGACGGGGCTGACGGGCGTGATGAAGTCGGTCTGGCGTCTGCTGCGAAACCGAAATGCCATCGGCCGTCTGGACGATCTCGACGATCATCAGTTGCTCGACATGGGGCTGAGCCGCCACGAGGTGCGCGAAGCCCTGACGTCATCCTTCTTCGAGGATCCCGGCCGTCACCTGACTGCCGCTTCTCGCAACCGCGCCAATATTTTCTACAGGAATGCGCGCAAAGATTGACGTGTTTCACTGCTGCAGTATGGTGTCGGGCGACCGGAGCACCAGCAGCTTCAAAGTTTTGTTGCGCTCCTCATGCGTCGAAAGACGCGCCGCGCAACAGGGACGCGCAGCCGCCTCTGCGCGTTACCGTTCCCCGCAGGGTTGAGCCAATATGCCCTGCTGCTTGCCCGGTGCGCGGTCCCAAGCCCGCACCGGGCTTTTTCTTTTTGACAAGGTTCCCGGGTTTTAGGGCGCAGAGTGGCGCACCAACGCTCCATTGAGCATAGCCAATGGCGTGCCATTCACCCTTTGTTAAGCAGACTTTCCAGTCGTTGGGAAAACGGGAAGCGATCTCCCGCCTCCCCATTCAACAGTCCTGGATTGTTTGATATTGAATATATGCAACTTATTTTAGCATTTTATTGCATTCTTACAGTGAGTTGTCGGGAGAGGAGACATCATGGCCACTTTCACAGGTTCGAACAGCGCGGAAGTGTTTCCCGATCTCATCGTCGGCCCGGTCCAGGCGATCGGCAATGATTTCGTTGATGCGTTGGGTGGCGACGATATCGCCATCGGTTGGTCCGGCGATGATGTGATCCGTGGCGGTTCCGGCGCTGACGTGATCATCGGTGGGCTGCTGAATGCAGCCGGTGTGATAACGGATTCAGGGATCGATGCCGCCGATTACACGACATCAGCCGCAGGTGTGACAATAGATCTGTCGGTCACAGTCAGCCTCACCCTGCCGATGCTCGGCATAAACCTTCAACTCGTCAATGCTTCGCAGGGTTTTGGCGGTGACGCCCAGGGCGACTTTCTGCGAGGCATCGCCAATCTCATCGGCTCCAATACCGGCGATGACAGCCTCACAGGCACGGCGTCTGCCAATACGTTAAGTGGCCAGGGTGGCGCCGATGTGCTCGACGGGAAGGGCGGCAACGATATCGTGCTTGGCGGCGGGGGGGACGACTGGCTCATCGGTGGCGCGGGCGGTGACAGCTTGCAGGGCGGCTCAGGCTTCGACACTGCGGATTATTCGGGCTCCGTAGCAGCGGTGAGCGTGAGCCTGACATCCGGAACCGGTACCGGCGGCGATGCCCAAGGCGACGCCTTGTCCGGGATCGAGCGTTTGATCGGTTCTTCGGGCAATGATGTCCTCGCCGGCTCGGTTGGCAATGACACCATTATCGGTGGCGCCGGTGCCGATACGCTCACGGGCGGCGGTGGTGTGGATACGCTCGACTATTCTGGCTCGGCCGCAGCCGTCGATGTGAACCTTTCCAACGGCACCGGTTCGGGCGGCGATGCCCAGGGTGATGTTTTGGCCGGGTTCACCAATCTCACCGGCTCTGACTTCGACGATCAACTCACCGGTGCGGGAACCGGGATACTGGAAGGGCAGGGCGGTAACGACACCCTGCGTGGCGGGACGACGCTAAACGGCGGCGCGGGCAATGATACCCTGATCGGCGGAACGGCTGCCGAAACGCTGAACGGCGGCGATGATAACGATACGGCAAGCTATGCTGCGTCGTCCGCTGGGGTAACCGTCGATCTTGGGCTGTCAGGGTCTCAGGTGTCGTCCGGGGATGCCAGCGGCGACACGCTGATCGGCATCGAAAACCTTCGCGGCTCGGTCTTTTCGGATACTCTCATCGGCGATAGCGGCGACAATATCTTTGCTGACGGTGGGGCAGGCGGGGCCGATACCCTGCAAGGCGGAGCCGGCAACGACAGCTATTCGGTCTACAATTCCGCAGCCTTGATTGTCGAGGCCGGCGGTGAGGGCGTGGATCGCGTGAGCGCCGGAACGAACTATGGGCTGGCAAGCGGCGTCAGTGTCGAATTGCTAAACACGACCTCCCTTCACGCCATCTATTCCGTCGATCTTACCGGAAACGAATTCAAGCAGTTGGTGCGCGGCAATGACGGCGCCAATGTGATCGACGGTGGAGGGGGCAACGATCTGCTCTGGGGAATGGGCGGCGCGGATACGTTCCGCTTTTCGACCGCACTGGGCGTCGGCAATGTCGATAAGGTCGCCGATTTCAATGCCCTTGATGACCAGATCGAGCTCGACGGCAGCATTTTTTCCGCACTCGATCCCGGTGCGCTGGACGCCTCCGTGTTCAAGGATAATGGGCTGGCGGCGCGGGATGGAGATGATCGTATCATCTACAATTCGAACACAGGTTCGCTGTTCTACGACGCCGATGGTTATGGTTCGGCCTTCTCCGCGATCAAATTTGCCTCGCTTTCTCCTGGGCTCGGCCTGACAGCTGCCGATTTCATCGTCGTCTGATCGTGGCGCGGCGTTTGCCGTTTTTCATGGGGAGGGCCTCCGCCTTTGCCGGAGGCCCGAAAGTTCGGTAACGCCGAAGGAAGTCGTGCCTCTCAGATCAGCACGAAGTCGGCCGAGGTCAGGCCGGAATTGACACCGGACGTGTTGTCGATGACGGCGAACTTGATCGCCCCATAGGTCCCGCCGGAGCCGTCGCGATCGTAGAAGAGTTCGCCGGTCGTGCGATTGTAGATGATCCTGTCGCTGGGATCGATCGCACCGCTGCTCAGTTCCTTGAAGGCGGTCGAGACGATCGTGCCATTGAGGTTTTTCGCGATGTTGACGAAAATCGAGTCTTCCAGCCGGATCGTGTCGTCCAGCCGGACATAGTCGTTGATCGTGTCGACATTGGTGCTGGCGTTCAGGGCCGTGTTGAAGACGAAGTGGTCCTTTCCGCCGCCGCCGGTCAGAAGGTCGTTGCCGGTCGCGCCGTTCAACACGTCATTGCCGGCGCCGGCAAGGACCCTGTTGGCGGTGGAATCCGTACCGGTCAGGTTGTCGGAATGGGCGCTGCCCTCGATGTTCTCGATCGAATTATAAGTGTCCCCCTTGGCCTCGCCGGTATTGGCAGCCGGGCTTTTCAGGTTGACCACGACACCGGCGGTCGCCGCCTTGTAGGAGGCTGTGTCGGAACCGGTTCCGCCTGACAGATAATCCGCACCCAGGCCACCGGTCAGGGTGTCGTTGCCTTCCTGGCCGCTGAGCGTGTCATTGCCGGCGCGGCTGTCCAGCGTGTCATTGCCTTTGCCGCCGTAGATCACGTTGGAAGAACTGTTGGCAAACAGTGTGTCGTTGAAATCGGAGCCGATCAGGCGCTCGATCGAGTTGTAGCGATCGCCGGCGGCCTCGCCGAGATTGTTGGCCGGGATGACGAGATCGGCAGTCACGGCGGCAGCCGCAGTGCTGTAGGAAGCCAGATCGACGCCGGTTCCGCCGCTCAGGTAATCGCCACCCTTGCCGCCTTCCAGCGTATCGTTGCCCGCCATGCCATAGAGGAAGTCGTCGCCATCGAGCCCCTGGACGGTGGCGCCCTCGATCCGGCTGGTCAGCACGTCCTTGCCGCTGGTACCCTGGATCGGGCTTGTGCGCGGATCGAAGATGGTGAGCAGGATATCCCTGTCGCCGCCATTGTCGGCGGTGAAGGTCGCGACGAAACGACCGTCGTCGAGCAGGGAGAACTGCATCTGAGAGGGGTTGCCGGTCGTCGCCAGCGTGAACGCGGTGCCGACTTCCTGGCCGGAGACGTTGAAGCGTTGGCCTTTCAGACTGTGCGCCGTGCCATCGCTCCAGCCGAGAACGAAGCCGCCGTCTGCGAGCGCCGTCACGGTCGGCGCGCTACCGGCGCCGGACGTCTCGCGCAGCACTTCGACGCCGGCAACGCCGGGTGCGGAAAAGTAGCGGGCGACCGCACCGGGCGCGCCGGGGCCGGCATCGGAATCCGTCCAGGCGATGACGAAGCCGCCGTTCGACAGCGTCGCGATGACTGGCTTGGCGGCCGTGCCGAGGTCGGTGCTGGCCACGAGCTTCTGGGTCAGGACGCCGGCGCTCGTGCGCACGGAATACCAGATCTGGGTATAGTCCGTGCCGGCGCCGATGGTCAGGTCGCGCTCATAGGCGACGATCAGGCTGCCGTTTGAAAGCACGGCGAGGTCAGCCGCGCGGGTGGCTTCCGCCGTCGTCTCGAAGTTGATCAGCGTGCCCGCCGCCTGGTTGGCAAGGATATGACCGACAATATTGGAAGCGGCGCCATTGTCGCTCTGCTCATAGACGATCGCCGCATCGCCATTGGCGAGCGCAACGATCGACGGCGCGCGTTCGTCGACCCCGGGCGGGCCTGCAAAGTTCTGTCGCAGGTCGATATTGTGGCTGAAACTGCCATCGGCGTTGTAATAGTCGATGTTGATGTTTTCGCCGTCTCCGATCGGAACGGCGTCCGTCGTCTGGTAGGCGACGGCGAAGCTGCCGTCATCGAACGAGATGATATCCGGAGCCTGCTGGTTGTCGTCGTTATAGATGAAGCCGGCGGTGAATTCGTTGCCGACCGGGCGCCCCTGCGCGTCGTAGACCTGGCCAAGCACTTCCAGGCCGGGAAATCCGAACAGACCGCCGGAATCATCGACCCAGACGACAAGGAAGCGGCCATTGGCGAGCGCGACGACCTTGGAGCCGTTTTGGGTTTCGCCATAGACCCCATCATCGGTGGTATTCACCTGGAAGCCGGACTTCCACAGCGTAGGCGTCGTCGTCATGATCATCCCCTTTTAAATATCGCCCGCTCGCCGTCTCAATTGGCTGGGAATCTACCGCTGCTACGCTCTGTTGTCGGGCGAATGCGATCGTGTCATGCGCAAGCAGTTTGCGGGCGGCTTCGTCCCGCATTTGCGCGAATTCATGTCGAATACTGGTAGAGAATATGAATTAATCTTGCCGGTATGTCGGTCTTTGTCAATCGGAGGTCGTAATATCAGGCGAGTGGAATATTATGTTTATTCAGTTCGTCGTCTTCTTCCGATACGTCTCGAACAGCCCGTCTATGCTTTTCTGATATTCCTTCTGCGCCTCGAGGCCGCTGTCGAACATGCTGTTGAACATGTCGGTGAAGGGCGCCATCGGGTTCTTGTCCGCCGGCTTTTTTTCAGGCTCGGGCTTCGCATTGGTGCCGGCGACCATCATGTCCTGGAACGCCTTGACGAACGGGTTGCCGGCAAACATGTCCGGCGCGGTCGGCTGTTTTTCCTCCGCCTTGCCCATGCCGAAGAACCCTTGCATCGCCTGCGTGAAGGGATTGTCGAACGGATTGGGCGCCGGTTCCGGTTTCCTGGCAAAGCCGGAGGCTTCGAGCCAGGGCTTCATCATCGCTTCCATCGGCGTGTTGGCAAACGGGTTCGCCATTCCGGGCATCTGGCCAGACGCCTGCTTGAACAGGCCACCCATGATCGCGCTGGCGAAGACCGGGAGCATCTGCTTGTAGATTTCCTGGCCGATGCCGGTCATCTGGGCAGCCTGAGCAGCCACCGCCCGTGACATTTCCTTGGAACCGAAAAGCTGGCCGAGGATGCCGTTGCCATCGGCCATGCCCTGCGGCGTGAAGGCCTTGCTCATGTCCTCGAAATATTGCGCGTGATTGCCGCTCGACATCGCTGTGAGGAAGGTGCCGAAATCATAGGGATTGGCGGTGTTTCGCTTGAGCGCCGTGGAGAAGGCCGGCATCAGTGCCGCCGTTGCCTTGGCCATCTGTTCCTGGGCAAGGCCGAACTGCTTGGCCATCACCTCCATGGCATTGCCGTTCTGCGCCTGCATCATCATGTCAAAAAGCGGGATCATGTCCTGTTCTCTCCTGCAGGCGAAACGACGCATGTCGTTGCACTATAACGAGGAAATGACAGGTGGAAACCGCTTTTTGATAAAGCCTGAAACCATGGATCACAGGATCATGGATAGTCGAGTGCCGGGATCAGTACTGATAGTCGGCAAAGACAGGATCGACCGAACCGTTCCAGCGGCCATTGTAGAGGGCGAGCAAATCCTCGGCAAGCGTCGCCTTCTTGGCCAGAACCTCGTCAAGAGGTGCGAGGAAGATGCTTTCGTCGAGTTCGTCGCCGTTCAGTCGCTTGCGGTTCCTGAGGCCAAGGCGCGAGATCGACAGGACTTCGCGGGCGACGTCGAACAGGGACTTGCCATCGTGCGTGGCTTTGAGGCCTTCCGCCGGGACGGCATTGCGCATGGCAAGCGTATCCTCGTAGGTCCAGTCGCGGGTCAGGTCTTCCGCTGCTGCAAGCGCTTCGTCGTCATAGAGAAGGCCGACCCAGAAGGCGGGGAGGGCACAGATCCGGCGCCAGGGGCCACCATCGGCGCCGCGCATTTCGAGGAAGCGCTTGAGGCGCACGTCCGGGAAGAGTGTCGAGAGGTGGTTGGTCCAGTCGCCCATATTAGGCTCCCAGTCGGCCAGTTCGCCCTTCAATGCGCCGTTCATGAACTGGCGGAAGGTGACGTGCGTACAGTCGTGATACTTGCCGTCGCGCACGACGAAATACATCGGTACGTCGAGCGCCCATTTGACATAGTCCTCGAAACCGAAGTCAGCATTGAAGACCGCGGGCAGGACGCCGGCGCGCTGGTTGTCGGTGTCGCGCCAGATGTCGCCGCGCCAGGAGAGAAGGCCGTTCGGCTTGCCGTCGGTGAAGGGAGAGCTTGCAAACAGCGCCGTCGAGAGCGGCTGCAGCTTCAGGGAGACCTGCATCTTGCGGCGCATGTCTTCTTCCGATGAGAAATCGAGGTTCACCTGGATCGTACAGGTGCGGTACATCATGTCGAGGCCCTGCGTGCCGACCTTCGGCATGTAGCGGCTCATGATGTCGTAGCGGGATTTCGGCATGCGCGGGGTGTCTGCCAGCGTCCATTTCGGGCTGCCGCCGATGCCGAGGAAACGGATGCCGAGCGGTTCGGCGATCTCGCGCAGTACGGCAAGATGCTGGTTCGATTCCTTGCAGGTCTGGTGGAGGTTTTCGAGCGGCGCGCCGGACAGTTCGAACTGGCCGCCTGGCTCCAGCGAAATCGCGCCATGGCCGGACTGTTCGGCAAGGCCGATGATGTTGCCGGCGTCGATGATCGGCTCCCAGCCGGTCTTTTCCGCCATGCCGTTCAGAAGTGCGGAGATACTGGCCTCGCCGAAATAGGGAACGGGGCTGTTGTCGGCCTTGAAGAAGGCGAACTTCTCATGCTCCGTGCCGATGCGGAACCTGTCCTTCGGCTTGTTACCCCCAGCCAGATATTCGGTCAGTTCTGCGACGGAGCTAACCGGCGTCTGGTCGGTGGTATCTCTGGCCATGGGCGTCTTCTTTTGAAAGGGCTTGAACCTGCCGGGCGGCAGAATTCAGGAGGGTGATTGAACCGGTTTCAGATGTGGTGCAAGTGAAATTCTTTCAAGCCCGGTTCAATTTTTCAACACCTTGCAGGCGCGAAAATGTCGCAGTCGTTATTGCCAGTCGCCGATGGCTGCCTGGATCACCGCCATGGCCGCGACGGCGGCGGTATCGGCGCGCAGGATTCGTGGTCCAAGCGGAATCGCTGTGACGAAATCCAGTCCGCGCAACAGGCTGCGCTCCGTATCGGAAAAGCCGCCCTCCGGGCCGATCAGCAATGCGTGTTTGCGCTCCTTGATCGCGGCAAGCACCGGCAGCGGATTCTGGCCGGCGTCACCCTCGTCGCAGAAGATGATTCGACGGTCGGCCGGCCAGCTTTCGAGCACGTCCTCCAGCCTGCGCGGTTCGGCCACGGCGGGAATGCCGAGCACGCCGCATTGTTCGGCTGCCTCGATGACATTGGCGCGGACGCGGTCGAGATTGGTGATCTTGCCCTGGACATGCTGGGTCATCACCGGCTGTAGCAGGCCAGCACCCATCTCGACGGCCTTCTGCACCAGATAATCCAGCCGCCCGACCTTCAGGGGGGCGAAAAGATAGTGGAGATCGCAAGGGGCGGGCTGCGGCCGTGTCTGCTTGACCGTGGTCAGGAAGAGGCGCTTCTTCGTCGGAAAGGACAGTTCCGCACGCCACTCCCCATCATGGCCGTTGAAGGCCAGGACCGCATCACCGGTTTCGAAGCGCAGCACATTGACGAGATAGTTGAACTGTTCCTTCGAGGCCTCGTAGATCGTGCCCGTTGCAAGCGGCACATCGACAAACAGCCGCTGCATGCGGAAATTGGCGCGCATAGGAAACGTCCTTAGATGAAGAGGGCGGCGAAGATGAAATAGACAACGGACGACAGCAGGGCGGAGACCGGGACGGTGATGACCCAGGCGCCGACAATCGTCATGAAATGCGAACGCCGCACCAGCCGGCGTCGGTGGGTTTCCTCGGGGCTGTGCCGCACACGCCGCTCGAAATCCGTCTGACCGGTTTTCTTTCGGACATAGTCCAGCCGTCGCGTGGAGTTGCGGGTATACCATTCCCGGAAGAAGCCGATGCCGAACACCGCACCGACCGCCGTATGGGTGGTGGAGACGGGCAGGCCGAGCGACGTGGCGATCAGCACCGTGATGGCCGTCGCCAACGCCACGCAATAGGCGCGCATCGGGTTGAGCTTGGTGATCTCCTCGCCGACGACGCGGATGAGCTTGGGGCCGAACAGCAGGAGGCCGCAGGAAATGCCGAAGGCGCCGATCAACATGACCCAGAGCGGAACATAGGTCGTCTTGACGATCGCCAGCCCGTTGACATTGGCGACAATCGCCGACAACGGGCCGACGGCATTGGAAACATCGTTGGCGCCATGGGCAAAGGAGAGGAGCGCGGCCGACAGGATCAGCGGCATGCGAAACAGCTTGCGCAGAGACTGGTTGCGGTTTTCCAGGCCCCGAGCCTGGCGAGCCACCCAGGGCCGGCTGACGAGGATGGTGACGGCTGCGACGGCGATGCCGATCAGGATGCCCCTGGTGAGCGAGACAGCGACGACTTTTTCCAGAGCGATGACCGCGAAATAGGCAGCGAAAGAGCCGGTCATCGCCGAGATCAGGAAGGGCGTCCAGAAGAGGGCCGCCGTGATCTTGTCTTCACGGTAGATGATGAAGGTCTTGACGAACGCCAGCAGAAGGGCGGCGATGCCTCCGCCGAGAATGGGCGACACCATCCAGCTTGCGGTTATCCCGGCAAGCGATGTCCAGTGGATCGCCGAGACACCGGCGGCGGCGACACCGGAGCCCAGGATGCCGCCGACGATCGAATGCGTGGTCGAGATCGGAGCACCCGACCAGGTGGCGATGTTGATCCAGACGGCGGCGGAGACCAGCGCCGCCATCATCACCCAGACGAAGGAGATACCGGTCGGCATCATTGCTGCGTCGACAATGCCGGCCTCGATGGTGGAAACCACCCGTCCGCCGGCAAAGACGGCGCCGGCAATCTCGAAGACGGCGGCGATGACGAGCGCCATGGCCATGGTGATTGCCTTCGATCCCACGGCGGCGCCGACATTGTTGGTCACGTCGTTGGCGCCGATATTCATGGCCATGTAGCCGGCGACGGCGGCGGCCGCGACGATGATCAGGAAGCCCGGTTCCTCGGACACATAGGCGGCGGCGAGGATCATGCTGATCAGCATGAACAGCATTCCGAGCCCGATGCCCGCCCAGGGACGCAGTACATGATTCGTCGCCTGCTCGTTGAGCGTCACCTTGTCGAGGTAATTGTCGAGTGTCGGCTTTTCGAGGCTCGGGAGCGGTTTCACCGTCTTTTCTCCATTCATGCAGGCGACGGGCTGTCCGATCCGAACTATGCCCGGCAGGCCTTACGTCACGCTATCCGCTTGGTCGGATGGCGAGCGCCTATCGCGCCATCGATTGGGGAGCGGGATGCATGGTGGCCAGTAGCCGCTTCTCGAAATCCAGGATCAGATCCTTGAGCATCGGTTCGGCGACCCGTTTGGCAGCCTCATCGAATGTCACCCATTCGATTTTACGGCTGCCCTTTTCGGGGAAATTCTTCAGCATGTCCAGCACGACGATCGGGTAAACCTGGACTATGCACTGAACTTTCAGCCCGTGGTGCATGCCCTTGTCATACATGTAGAAGCCGATCCGCTCCGCGCCCGCTTCGCCCTTGACGCCCGCTTCTTCGTACGCCTCGCGCGCTGCCGCCTCATGGCAGAGCTTGCCTTCCATCGGCCATCCCTTGGGAATGACCCATCGGCCGGTGTCGCGGCTGGTGATCAACAGAAGTTCGGGCGCCGCGCTTTTCTTCTTGAACCGATAACACAGCGCGGCACACTGCATTCGCACCGGGCGGCGGAACATCAGGCGTAGATTGGCTGCGATTCGGTTCAGAATGCTCAACGGCAGGGGGACCTTTCAAGAAATAGAATCATCAAAATGCAATATCGTTCCACTATGCCCGCTTCCCGCAGGCTGTAAACGAGCAGATTTTGTGAAACACATATAGTATCGCGGCGCGCCCGAAATCAGAGGGCGTGCAGCCAAGACAGTCAATCTATGTGGATTGCACCAGCGAAATGTGCCGTTCGCGCCGTCCTAGAGTGTGTTTGCGGCCTTGGTGAGGCAATGCACGCCATTTCCGAAAATCTTGATCAGCGCTCGTCGTCCGCCGCGGTCTTCAGGAGCGGGGCGGATGCCGGGCGGCCGCGCTGCTGCATGCGCAACTGGGAGATACGAGCCCATTCGCCGGAACGCTCGGCATCGCGCGTCGCGGTGATGATGAAGTCGATATGGTCCTGTGCCGCTTCGCGCGCCCGTTCCGGATTGCCGGCCATGATCGCTTCGTAGATCGCCTCGTGCTGGGCAAGCAGCCTGTCGCCGGCGCCGGGCGCTGCAAATAGAACCTCACGACTGAAGAAGATGCCACCGCTCAACAGCCGATAACAGGCGCGGAGCGTATGCAAGAGGATGATGTTATGGGCGCATTCGCCGATGGCGCTGTGCAGATCGACATCGGTCTTCAGGCCGCCCTCGGCCGAACCGGCGAGATGGGCGGCGCGCATCTCCTCCATGATCTTCGTCAGCATGTCCTTGTCGAAGCGGGTGGCGCGCCGGGCCGCCAGTTCCGCCGTCATGCCCTCGAGTTCGCGGCGATACTCGAGATAGTCCTGCGTCGCCTTCTGGTGCCGGGCGATCAGTTCGATCACCGGCTTGGAAAAGACCTGGCCGATGACATCGGCGACGAACGTGCCGCCGCCGTGATGGCTGACCAGAAGCCCGCGTGTTTCCAGCTCCTTCAGCGCCTCGCGCAGGATCGGCCGCGAGACGTCGAGCCGGCGCGACAGGTCACGTTCGCTCGGCAGGCGCTCCTGGTCGCGCAGCACGCCTTCAAGGATCAGGAGTTCGATTTGCTGGATGATTTCGCCGGAGGTTCGGCTGTGAGGGATGCGGGCAAAGGCATCGATGATGGCGTCTGTCACGGCAAATCTCCTTGGTCGCAATCTAGTCGCGCGTGCCAAAGTGGTCAAATTCTTTTGCCACTTTCCGCCGCCACGATGGAGAATGTCCGGGCTGCGTCAATGCGTCCTTTCCCTTTTGCTCGCCGTGTTGATAAGAGAGTTCTGATTGATGCGTGAGAGGGGAAAACGCTTCATGGCAAAACGCAGCTTTGCTTTTCCGTCGGCTCCAGCCCGCGCGCAGGCGCTGGGCGAGATCCATGCGCGTCCATATGCGCTGGTGCGGTCGCCGCGCGTGATCTTCCAGCTTGCCTTCATGACGGATGGCGGTTCGGGGGTCGATCATGCCGTGCTGTCCGATCTGTCGCGCGCCCGCGGCGTCTCGCCGCCCAGCCGCGACGCCAATCACCACGCCCTGTCCTGGGGGCAGGGCACGTTGCGCTGGGAGCGGCACACCGAATTCTCGACCTATTTCTGGGACGGCGAGATCCCCGATCGTTTCGGCGACGAGGTTACCACCCATCCATTTGGCGACGGTTTCTTGCCGCCCGGCACGCTGATCTCCGGCATCCGCCTGGAAATCCGCCCGGATACGCCGGAAACGCGCGCCGCCATGAACGCCTTCGATCCGACCAGCCTCTGTTACAGCGACGTCAAGGACGGCCAGGCCGTGGTGCTCACCGATTTTCGCCAGAATGGTGATGGCCTGACGCCGATCCTGGTCATCGATCGCGGCATGACGGAAGCAGGCACCGGCGCGCTCGTCCAACGGTTGCTCGATATCGAAACCTATCGCACACTCGCCATGGTCGGCCTGCCCCTGGCGCAATCGCTGTCTCCGGATATCCGCCGGATCGAGGACGGTCTGACCGGCGTCACCCAGAGGATGCGGACATCCGCCCGTGAAAGGGCCGACGAGATGCTGTCCGAGATCACGCTGCTCGCCGCTGAACTGGAAGCCGGCGCTGCCCTCAGCCTCTATCGCTTCGGCGCCAGCCGCGCCTATTACGGCATTGTCCAGGAACGTATCCGATCGCTGACGGAAACCGGCGTGCCCGGATACGAGACGCTCGGAACCTTCCTGGAGCGGCGTCTGGCACCGGCAATGCGCACATGCCAGTCGGTCGAGGAGCGTCAGGCCAACCTGTCGCGCAAGCTGACCCGCGCCACGGCCTTGCTTCGAAGCTGGGTCGATGTCGAATTGGAGCGGCAGAACAGCGTCCTGCTAAACTCGATGGATCGGCGCGCCAAACTGCAGCTTCGCCTGCAGCAGACCGTCGAAGGCCTGTCGGTCGCCGCGATCTCCTATTATGTCGTCGGCCTGTTCGGCTATCTCGCCAAGGCGCTCGAAAGCGAGGGCCTGCCGGTCAAGTCGAGCGTGCTGACGGGGTTTTTCGTGCCCGTCGCCGTCATCGTCATGTGGCTGGTCGTGCGTGCGATCCGCAAACATCATGCAGACGAGGACCGGGAAAGCCTTTAAGTCTGGGGCTTATTGAAAGAGATTCGGTCAGTTCTGGGCATGGCGAAAGCAGCGAAAAAGGCGAAACTGGACCGGGACGGGCTGACTGTCCTCGGTCTCGACAAACTCATCGAGCTTGCGCTGGATGAGGCGGCGCTCAATCCGTCCTTCAAGAAGCGCCTGAATGCGGCACTGGCCGGCATCGGCGGCGGGGCGGGTATCGCCAAGCTGGTGGATAGTCGTCTCGCCATGCTGGAAAAGGCGACCTCACGCATCCGCTGGCAGAAGGAACGCGCCTTCGGCAATGACCTCGAAAGCATTTCCGCCAGCATCATCAAGGAGTTCGGCGCCGCCGATCCCGGCATGGCGCTGGAGCGGCTGATCCGCTTCGTGCTCGGCTATGACGGCCTCGCGGAGCGCGTCAACGATTCCAGCGGCCGCATCGCCGGCATCTATGCCCAGGCATGTGCCGCCGCTTCCGATCTTGCGCAACGGGCATCGTCCGAGCAGCAGGCGCATATCCCGACACTGATGACGCCGGTGCTTGCCGGCATGGACTATCATGGTTTCCGGACGCTGCTCGCGGTGCACATTGCCGCTGGGCTGTCTGCGGAGGTCCTGAAGTCATGGGATGCTGCATTGGCGCCTGTGATGAAACTGCCGGCGGGCAGCCCGCTTCTTCCGGCGAGCGTGCATGTGCGGCGTGCCATCGCTGATGCGCTCGGAGACCTCGATACTTACGTCGCTATCGAGGAGGCGCTGCCGGATACATTGCGCGAGCCGACGGTGGTTGCCGAGCGACTCCATGCCGTCGGTCGGTTTGCCGAAGCGCTGGCTTGGGTGCGGCGACCCCGCAAGTCCCGTGTCGGTTTCATGCGTCGGAGCGATGTGTTCCAGGGCGGCCTCAAGGCGCTTCCGGACAAGGACCAACTCGAAGCAGCCATCCTCGAAGGCATGAAGGACCGGCCATCCGCGCAGGCGCTGCGCTGGAAGATCTTCGAGAAGAACCTCGATGTCGAAATTCTGAGGGAATACATCGCCAAGGCCGGGGATTTCGAGGAATTCGAAGCCCTCGACAGGGCCTTTGCCTTTGTCGAGGACCATCGCGAGCCGCATGCCGTGTTGCGCTTCTATCTCGCCTGGCCAAGGCTCGATCTTGCTGCGCGCTACGTCATCCGCCGCTGGGGTGTCTGGGAAGGGGAGTTCTACGAATTTCTCCTGCCGGCCGCCGAAGCCTTCGAGGCGGATTATCCAGCCGCCGCCACGGCGCTCTACCGCGCCCTGCTGGAACGCATCGTCGGTCGCGGCCTGCTCGAATTCTACGGGACGGGCGCGGACTATCTCGTGAGGCTGGCTGCGCTGGCCGCGCGCCCCGGTGGCAACGACGGGCTGATGCCGCATGAGGACTATGTCGCCGATCTCAAGCGCAAGCACGCCCGCCGCTATGGCTTCTGGGATAAGGTCGCTACCGCTCCCAGTAAGGCTCCGGCCCGTAAAGGCCCGCCAGGTAATCGATGAACAGCCGCACCTTGGCCGGCAGGAACTGGCGGCTGGGGTAAAGGGCGGAGACGAACAGGTTGCGGGAACCCTCCCATTCGGGCAGGACCTGCACCAGCTTTCCCGATTTCAGGTCGCCGCCGACATCCCATGTCGAGCGCAGCGCAATGCCGGCGCCGGAGAGAACCGCTTCGCGTACGACTTCCGAAGAGTTGGTGATCAGCCGGCCCTGCGGCTTGTAACTCAGCGATCCATCAGCGCTTTCGAGCTTCCAGGTATCGTGATTGTGCTGGCGCAGGCAGATATGGCGGCCGAAATCGTCGACCGTTTCCGGCATGCCGAAGCGGGTGATATAGGCGGGTGACGCGCAGAGGATACGTCGGACCGGCGCCAGCTTGCGGGCGACCAATGTCGAATCGCTGAGTTCGCCGATCCGGATCGCCAGGTCGAAACCCTCGGCGACGATGTCGGAAAACTCGTCCGAAAGGACGATATTGAGCACGAGGTCCGGATGATCCTCGATGAAGCGGGCGAGATGCGGCGCGACATGCATGCGGCCGAAGGAGGTGGGGGCAGTGATGCGCAATGTTCCGAGCGCCTGTCCCGATCGGCCGGAGGCAAAGGCCTCGGCATCCTCGATGCCGGCCATGATGCCGAGCACGCGGTCATGGAATCCTTGGCCCGCCTCGGTCAGCGATATCTGACGCGTCGTCCGCTGGAACAGCCGGGTGCCGAGCCGATCCTCGAGCCGCTTGATCCGCTTGGAGATGACGGCGGGCGAAAAGCCGAGTGCCCGTCCGGCTGCCGACATGCTGCCGGTCGCCACGACGCGGGTGAAGACCTCAAGATCGCCCAGATTTGTCATCAATCTTGACCATTGTTTCGGAACCGGAAAAACTGATTAACATTTGCCGGATTATGATGGTAGTGGTAAAGAAAAAATACCACTTGGATGCAGGGATGACGAAATGCCGGAGACGATCGCCTTTCTGGAGCCCAAGCCATCGGTGCTTGCCCGCCGTGATGCGATCATTGCGGATCTGGCCGATCTCCTGCCGAAGGGCTGCCTGATCAGCGAAAAGCGCGGGCTGGTTCCGTTCGAGACGGATGCCTTCATTGCCTATCGCCAGGTGCCGCTTGCCGTCGTCCTGCCGGAAACGACGGCGCAGGTCGCCGCCGTCATGAAATATTGCAGCCGCTACGGTATTCCCGTCGTTCCGCGCGGTGCCGGCACGTCGCTGTCGGGCGGTGCCATCCCGCAATCCGATGCCGTGGTGATCGGCCTGTCGAAGCTGTCGCGCATCCTCGATATCGATTTTGCCAACCGTACGGCAACGGTTCAGGCCGGCGTCACCAATATCAATATTTCGGAAGCCGTATCGGCCGATGGTTTCTTCTACGCGCCGGATCCGAGCTCGCAGCTTGCCTGCACCATCGGCGGCAATATCGGCATGAATTCGGGCGGCGCCCATTGCCTGAAATATGGCGTCACCACCAACAACCTGCTCGGCGTCAAGATGGTGCTGTTCGACGGCACGATCATCGATCTCGGCGGCAAGGCGCTGGATGCGCCGGGCTATGACCTGCTTGGTCTGGTTTGCGGCTCGGAGGGGCAACTCGGCATCGTCACCGAGGCGACTGTGCGGCTGATTGCAAGGCCAGAAGGCTCACGGCCGGTACTGTTCGGTTTCATGTCGTCGGAGGAGGCAGGCGCCTGCGTCGCCGAGGTCATCGGCTCCGGCATCATCCCGGTCGCCATCGAATTCATGGACAAGCCGGCCATCAGCATCTGCGAGGCCTTTGCCCAGGCCGGATATCCGATGGATGTCGAGGCGCTTTTGATCGTCGAGGTCGAGGGATCGGAGGCGGAAATGGAGGCGATGCTCTCGAGCATTATCGAGATTGCCCGCCGCCACGGCGTCTCGACGATCAAGGAAAGCCAGTCGGCAACCGAGGCGGCGCTGATCTGGAAGGGCCGCAAGTCCGCCTTCGGCGCCACGGGCCGCATTGCCGACTATATCTGCATGGATGGCACGGTGCCGCTCGGCCAATTGTCCTATGTCCTGAAAAAGACCAGCGAGATCATCGATGGCTACGGCCTTCGGGTCGCCAACGTCTTTCACGCCGGCGACGGCAACATGCATCCGCTGATCCTCTACAATATCAACGATCCCGAGGATGCCGCCCGCGCCGAAGCGGCTGGCAACGATATCCTGCGGCTTTGCGTCGATGCCGGCGGTTGCCTCACCGGCGAGCACGGCGTCGGCATCGAGAAGCGCGACCTGATGCTGCACCAGTTCTCGCAAACCGATCTCGACCAGCAGATGGCGGCGCGCGCGGCGTTCGATCCGCACTGGATCATGAATCCCTCCAAGGTCTTCCCGCTGGAAGGGCGCCCGGCTGCATGAACATGGAATTTGAGCCAACGTCCGAAACGGAAGCCGCCGACATCGTCAGGCAGTCTGCCGGAACAGGAACGCCGCTTGCCATCGTCGGCGGCGGAACGCGCTCCGGCCTTGGAAACCCGGTCCGGACGCCGCAGGTGCTGTCGACCCGAAAGCTCTCCGGCATCATCAGCTACAATCCGGCGGAAATGACGATGAGCGCCAGAACCGGCACGCCGATGGCGGAGATCGAGGCGGCGCTCTCGCAAAACCGGCAGATGCTGGCCTTCGAGCCGATGGACCATCGCGGCGTCATGGGTACGTCGGGCGAGCCGACCATTGGCGGCGTCTTTGCCGCCAATGTCTCCGGCCCCCGCCGTCTGACGATCGGTGCCGCCCGCGACCACCTGCTCGGCATCCGTTTCGTCAATGGTGCGGGCGAGGTCATCAAGTCCGGTGGCCGGGTGATGAAGAACGTCACCGGGCTCGATCTGGTCAAGCTTCTCTGCGGATCGCATGGAACGCTGGGGCTCCTCACCGAAGTTACGTTCAAGGTCCTGCCCCTGCCGCCCATCGCCGCGACGGTCGTTGCTTTTGGTTTGGACGATTCGCAGGCCGCAGCCGCCATGGCGCATGCCATGGCGATGCCGGTCGAGGCATCCGGTGCCGCGCATCTGACGGAAACCGTGCGCTATCGCTTCCTTGGCAGCAGCCTGCCGGATGGCGCCGCGACCGTGCTGCGCATCGAGGGGCTGGCGGCGTCGGTTTCCGCCCGATCCGAAAAGCTGAGATCGGCGCTCGCCACTGTTGCCCCCGTTACTGTCCTTGATCCGGAGGTGACCGAAAAACTCTGGCGCGACATCCGTGATGTCAAACCCTATGCGGACGGCACCCGGAAATCCCTCTGGCGCGTCTCGATCGCGCCCTCGGCCGGCCACCAGCTTGTCGCGGCGCTGCGGCTTGAAGCCGGCGTCGATGCCTTCTACGACTGGCAGGGCGGCCTCGTCTGGTTGCGGATGGAAGCCGATGCGGAGGCGGAACTCTTGCGCGGTTATATCAAGGGTCTCGGCGGTGGACATGCGACCCTGGTGCGGGCATCCGATGCGGTTCGCGATGCCACCCCGGCCTTCGAGCCGGAACAGCCGGCCGTTGCAGCACTGTCGGCGCGGCTGAAGGACAAGTTCGATCCAAAGGGGATTTTTAATCCGGGGAAGATGGGGTGACGGGAATGACCAGTATGCCGTGCCACACCCCCCTCTGTCCCTGCGGGCCATCTCCACAAGGGGGGAGATCATTCTTTTCCCCAAGTGACCTCATAGTAAGGCGGGCATGGAGCCGGCGGCCAATCTGCCCCCTTGTGGGGGAGATGTCACGCAGTGACAGAGGGGGGGATGCCTCCGCACACTCGGAGCGAAATACCTGATGCAAACCACCTTCACACCCGCACAGCTTGCCGATCCGCATGTGGCCGAATCCGAATCCATATTGCGCAAATGCGTGCATTGCGGTTTCTGCACCGCCACCTGTCCGACCTATGTGACGCTCGGCAACGAACTCGACAGCCCGCGCGGGCGCATTTACCTGATCAAGGACATGCTGGAAAACGGCCGTCCGGCGGATGAGGAGGTGGTGACCCATATCGATCGCTGCCTGTCCTGCCTTGCCTGCATGACCACCTGTCCGTCGGGCGTGAACTACATGCATCTGGTCGATCACGCGCGGGTCCATATCGAGCAGACCTATCGGCGGCCGCTGAAGGACCGGTTGGTGCGCAGCGTGCTGGCGGCGGTGCTGCCCTATCCGGCACGCTTTCGGCTGTCGCTGAAGGCCGCAAGACTTGGCCGGCCGTTTGCCGGGCTGCTGAAGCGGGTGCCGTTCCTGAAGACGTTTGGGGTCATGCTCGATCTGGCGCCAACGGAAATCGCCGCGCCATCGCCGGCCTCGAAACCGGGTATCCGCCCGGCAAGCGCGCCGAAGCGGGGCCGCGTCGCGATCCTCACGGGTTGCGCCCAGCCGGTCTTGAAGCCGGGGATCAACGAGGCGACAATCCGGTTGCTGACCCGGCTTGGCGTCGAGGTCGTGGTGCCGCAGGGCGAGGGCTGTTGCGGCGCGCTGGTGCATCACATGGGCCGCGAGGAGCAGGCGCTCGCGGCGGCGCGGCGCAATGTCGATGTCTGGATAAAGGCGGCCGACGAAGGCGGGCTGGACGCGATCATCATCACCGCGTCGGGCTGCGGCACGACGATCAAGGACTACGGCCATATGCTGCGGCTTGACCCTGCCTATGCCGAAAAAGCCGCACGCGTTTCCGCCTTTGCCAGGGATATCACCGAATATCTGGCAGGCCTCGACCTGCCACGGCAGGAGCCGAAGAACGTCACCGTCGCCTATCATTCCGCCTGCTCGATGCAGCACGGTCAGAAGATCACGATGGCGCCGAAACTGCTGCTGAAGAATGCCGGGTTCACAGTCCGCGACCCGGCGGAAGGGCATCTCTGCTGCGGCTCCGCCGGCACCTACAATATCCTGCAGCCGGAGATTTCGGCAACCCTGAAGACCCGCAAGGTAAAGAACATCGAGGCGACAAAGGCCGACATCATCGCCACCGGCAATATCGGCTGCATCACCCAGATCGCCACCGGCACGGCCATGCCGATCCTGCACACGGTCGAGTTGCTGGACTGGGCCTATGGCGGAGAACGGCCGCAGGAGCTTGAAACGGCCGGCGGCACGATCTGATCGTCGATCTGACGTGTATAAAAGCCCGCCGGTCGTCCAAACCGGCGGACTTTCAAACCGCGATCGACCGCGCTCAGCCGCCGAAGATCGTCCGCAGGATATCGACGCCGCGGACATCGAACGAGACGTCGCCCTGCTTGTTGCCGGGGCCGATGACGATCACCTTGGCACCGATCGAGGCGCGATCATAGAGATGCTCCACGTCCTTGTTCATCATGCGGATGCAGCCGGACGACATGTTGAGGCCGATCGTCCAGGGCTGGTTGGTGCCGTGGATGCGGAAGCCGGAATCGTTCCTGCCCTTGTAGAGATAGAGCGCGCGGGCGCCGAGCGGATTGTCGATACCGCCTTCCTGGTAGGCCGGCAGGATATGGCCCTTCTTGCGTTCGCGGGCGATCATTTCCTTCGGCGGCGTCCAGCCGGGCCATTCGGCCTTGCGCTGTACCTTGACGACGCCCGACCAGCCAAAACCTTCGCGGCCGACGCCGATGCCGTAGCGCGTCGCCTTGTTCGGACCTTCGATGTAATAGAGATATTTGTTGTTGGTATCGACGATGATCGTGCCTGTCGGCTCATCCGTCCGCAGCCGCACCTTGGTGCGCCAGAATTGCTTGGCCGGCATTTTCTGCGTGGCGACCAGCGTGACGTCCGAGCTGGTCTTCGTGTTTGCCGGCTCCGCGGGCATGAAGGCCGCGGCGCCCGAGGCGCCAAGCAGGATGGTGGTCGCAGCCGCTGCGGCCAATGTTCTCAACGCATATTTCATTCGCAATTCCTCTCCAGTCCCAAGGCTGAAAACGCTATTCACAATCGCGTTTTGTGCAAGTCTCACGGCGGCTGGATAGAGCAAATGTGATCGCAAGCGGTGTATCGACGGGAACAGTTGTTGCCGAAAGGTCACTTTTGGACCTTTCGGCAAGCCTTGAAGCGTCAGATGACGATGACCTTCGTGCCGACCGTCACGCGCTCGTAGAGGTCTGTCACGTCCTCATTGCGCATGCGGATGCAACCGGAGGAAACGGCATAGCCGATGGTCCAGGGAGCATTCGTGCCGTGGATACGATAGAGCGTCGAGCCGAGATACATGGCGCGCGCACCGAGCGGATTGGCCGCTCCGCCTTCCATCGAAGCCGGCAGGTAATGGCCCTTGGCGGCTTCCCGGGCGATCATTTCCTTCGGCGGTGTCCAGCCCGGCCATTCGGCCTTGCGGGTGATCTTGTGGGCGCCGGCCCATTCGAAGCCAGGCTTGCCGACACCGACGCCGTAGCGCCGCGCTTCTCCGTTGCCGGTCACCAGATAGAGAAAGCGGTTGTTGGTATCGATGACGATCGTGCCAGCCTTTTCCTGCGTCTCATAGGCGACGGTTTGCGGCAGGAATTGCGGGTCCATCTGCTGCGGCTTCGGCTTCGGCTGCGCCCGCGTCATCGCGACAGGCTGGGCAAGGGCGGTGCCGGAACGCTGCACGTTGCGCTGGAAGAGATACTGTTTTCGGGTGGCGGCCGGCGCGCGAACGGCTATACGGCGCTTCTGCTGGCGGTAGACGCGGGGTTCGACAGTGCCGCCAAGCTGGGTAACCCAGGGCGCGGTCAGGTCCGGACTGATGATGACCGGCGGACGGTTCTGGTACCGGTCCTGCGCCTCGGCAAAACTGGTGAAAGTGAGAAGAATGGTTGTGGCAAGGATCAAGGATTTTTTCAACATCGGACGGGCTCGCTACCTTTCGCCGGGGACATGTCATAGCTTCGCCATCCGCGGGGCGGGCGCAGCACGACTGGAATTTTGAACGCCAGAAACACTGGCGGAATGGGACGATGGTGGCACCGGGCGGCAACCGAATGGTAAATGCCCGTTCATTAAAAGGCCTTCGCACAGCGAAAGCTTTGGGTAGGGTTATCGCCCGCTTTAGGACTATGGTTGGCGAATGGTAAAGCGCGCGCAGGAGCGGGGAGAACAGTGTGACGGCAAAGGGTATCATCACCGGCGAGGACGGGCGCGAGCGTTGCGCCTGGCATGCCAATCTGGCGGACTACCAGCGCTACCACGACGAGGAGTGGGGCAAGCCGATGGCCGACGACATCCGGCTGTTCGAGAAGATCTGCCTCGAAGGCTTCCAGTCCGGCCTCTCCTGGCTGACGATCCTGCGCAAGCGCGACGCTTTTCGCGCGGCCTTTGCAGGCTTTGATTTCGATGTCGTCGCGGGTTTTGGCGACGAGGATATCGCCCGCTGCCTTGCCGATCCCGGCATCGTGCGCCATCGCGGCAAGATCGTTTCCACCATCAACAATGCAAAGCGCGCGCAGCAGTTGAAGGCCGAATTCGGCTCGCTCGCCCGCTATTTCTGGAACCATGAGCCTGGCGGCAACGAACGGCCGAAAAGCGTCACCTGGGAAGCGATTGCCGCCAATCCGACCACGCCGACATCGACGCTGATTTCGAAGGACCTGAAGAAACGCGGCTGGACTTTCGTTGGCCCGACGACGATCTATGCCTTCATGCAGGCGATGGGCCTGGTCAACGACCATATCGAAGGCTGCTTCTGCCGGGAGAAGGTCGAGCAGATGCGCGCCGGATTCAAGCGGC
>NZ_DATJDJ010000222.1:0-15602 GCF_035497515.1 Pararhizobium sp.
CGCTGACGTCGCCGCATGGCAGGCACAAGCGGCGGATCTCAAGGCCGCCTTCTCAAGTTACGCGCGGCTGGATGAATCGGACCAAGTCATGGTGCGCCCTGCCCTGACAGTCGCTACAAACACATCCTGGCGCAAGGCGGCCCTGCTTGCCGCATCTCTGGTCCTGTTCCTGTCTGGTGCGGCAGCCGGCATCTATGCTGACAGGACATTCGGTGATTCCGTCCCGGTCGAGACCGCTTCCGCGCTCGAAAGCCTGCCGGCACAGTCGAAAACGGCCTTCCTCATCTATGCCAGCGAGAAGCGTCATCCGGTCGAGGTCGGCGCCGACCAGCAGGAGCATCTGGTGACCTGGCTCGGAAAGCGGCTCGACTACAAGCTCGTCGCCCCCGACCTGCGGACAAAGGGTTATTCGCTTGTCGGCGGTCGGCTCGTTCCGGTCAACGGCAAGGCGGGCGCCATGTTGATGTACGAGAACACGACTGGTCAGCGGCTGACCATGCTGCTCGGGAAAAATCCGGAAAACGCGGAAACCAGCTTCCGCTTCGCATCTGCAGGCCCGGTGGAAACGTTCTACTGGATCGACGGCTCGATCGGCTATGCCGTTACCGGCGAACTCAGCCGCGCCAAGCTGCAGGAAATCGCCGAGGAATGTTATCGCCAGTTCGAGAGCTGAGCAGTTGAACTCAGCCGAACCGACCGGCCGGCGCTGATCTCGGGACCAATTGAGATTCGGTTCGGGCCGAGTCGAAAATGATGATTTTCTGTGACCCGGAGCGCAGCGTGCTTCGGTACGTGAGTCCGGAAGCAACGGAAAGCGCCATTTGCAGGCCGGCATGGACCGAATATCGACCGGCCCTAACGGACGGGATCGTTTTCCAGCCTGATCGGCTGACCATGCGGCGTCGCTTCCGCCGCCCTTTGCCAGCTCTTCGTCAGGGTATCGAGCCTATCGGCCGAGGCAATCGACAGTTCCGTCACGAGCCGCGACAGGGCCGCCACCCAGCAGTCGAAATAATCGCTGGCATCATCCCGGCGGCCGGGCTTGAACAGTTCATGCGACAGGGCTTCCGCCCATTCGCTCCAGGAAAAAACGCCCTTTTCATGCAGGCGCACCGTCATGGCGAAGGCTTCCGCCTGCCAGGGCTCGGCGAAGACCGGATCCCCCTCGCTGGACTTCGGCAGCCCCGGCGATCCCGCGAGAAGTGAAGACGGCTCATGCGCGTTCAAGATAGCTCTCCCAGGCATCGATCGAGACGGTCAGCGTCGGATCGGCGCCCTCGCCCCAGATCTCCGGCGCGTCGAACACCACGGTATAGACCCATTGCGGGTTTTCACCCTTGCCGTGGGCATTGTCGTCGGGAAACACGAAGGAACCCTGGACGGCTTCGATGACGCCACTCTTGGCGCGTGTATAACGCGGCAGACGTGTGTGCGTTTCCGGATTGAAGTTTTTCGTGCGCACTCGCTGCCCAACCGCGAAAGCCGGACCATGGGAGACGGGGCGATCACACGGTCCGCCCCTGGCCAGGACAGCCGGGACCATATCCGCCTTCAGGATTCGTTTCGGCTCCGCGCCCTTTTCCAGCATCTGGCCGGCGGCCAACTCTGCCTGCGAAACGAAACCATGCCGCTTCAGCAGGGTCTCCAGGGCCCGCGTCCAGATTTCGTAGTAGCTGGCGGAGAGGTAAGTCGCCGGGGATAAGCTTTCGCGCGCATGCCGGCTTTCGTCGATTGTCCAGGCGCCGAAGGCGCCGCAGGACAGCGTCAGGCCGAGCGCACGCTTTTCCCATTCGGCATGGAAATAGGGCTCGTCCTTCTCCGGAGCAACCGGCCCCATGCCGTGTTGCCCGCCAAGATCCTGTGCGCCGTTCATGCCGCACCTGCGAGAGGTTTGGCGACACCCGTGCCGATCATGGAATCACGGGTGACGAGGTCGGCAAGCGCGCGCTGGTCGAGGCCTTCGGTTGCGGCAGGGCGTTCCGGAATGACGATGTAGCGCAGTTCCGCCGTCGAATCCCAGACCCGGATCTTCCTGCTGTCCGGCAGCGTCAGCCCGAACTCGGCCAGAACGCCGCGCGGATCGATGACCGCCCGCGAGCGGTAAGGCGGCGCCTTGTACCAGACCGGCGGCAGGCCGAGCACCGCCCAGGGATAGCAGGAGCAAAGGGTGCAGACGACGAGATTGTGTGTCTCCGGCGTATTGAAGACGGCGCGCATATGCTCGCCCTGCCGGCCCATATAGCCGAGGCTGGCAATGGCGGCAGTCGCATCGCGCCGCAGCCAATCGGCAAAATCCGGTTCGCTCCAGGCCTTGGCGACGACGATGGCGCCGTTGCGCGGGCCGATCTTGGTCTCGTAGGTCTCGACGATCGCATCGATGGCGGCGGGATCGATCAGACCCTTCTGGGTCAAGACGGTTTCCAGCGCCTTCACCCGCGCCTGCATGTCGGAGAAATGATTGTCATGGTGGTGACCATCATCGTGGTCATCGTCATGGTGATGCTCGTGATCGTGCGACGTCATGGTGTTGATCCCGTTCTCCCGTTCATTTCAGCATCGGCCAAAGACTGAGAACCAGCAAGACGGCCATGGTGATATTAAACCATTTCAGCCGCACCGGATGCGAAAGCCATTGCCTGAGCGCCGACCCGAACCCGGCCCAGGTCGAAACGCTCGGCACGTTGACAACAGCAAAGATGATGCCGACGATCATGACACTGAACAGATAGCTTTGCGCGCTGGTATAGGTCGCCATCGCCGTCACCGCCATGACCCAGGCCTTCGGGTTGATCCACTGGAAGGCCGCCGCCTGCAGGAAGGTCATCGGCACCGCGCCGGCCCGCCCGTCTGACAGCGTTCGCGATGTGCCGATCTTCCAGGCGATCCAGATCAGATAGGCGCCACCGGCGAATTTCAATGCCGTATAGAGCAGCGGCACGGAATGCAGGATGGCGCCCAGCCCGAGGCCGACGGCGATCAGCAGCGTCAGGAAACCGGCGCCGATGCCGATCATGTGCGGGATGGTGCGGGTAAAGCCGAAATTCACACCGGATGCGAACAGCATCATGTTGTTCGGCCCCGGCGTGATCGATGTCGTGAATGCGAAGAGAAACAACGCGAAAAGCGTGTCGGCCTCCATGGAATCCTCCCGGCATTTTATTTTAGGTCAGTTTAGTTGACCTATTGGCGCAGGCCACCCGAAACTTGTCATGGTGACAAGAAGCTATTCCGCATTGTTTTTCACGTGCCGCCCTTTGCCCCGCAACGATACGCCTTAAATGAGACATCGACCATCCATAGGACGGATCGGCAGTCATACCGACGAGAGAGGATTCCATGCCAGGCGCCATCCCAACAACCGCGTTTCCAGACGGCAGGACTGTTCCGGTCATCGGCCAAGGCACATGGCACATGGGCGAAAACAAGAAAACGGCAGCCGACGAGGCGAAAAGCCTGCGCCATGGGCTGGATCTCGGTATGACGCTGGTCGATACGGCGGAAATGTATGCCGATGGCGGCGCCGAGCGGGTCGTGGCCGAAGCGATCCGGGGCCGGCGCGACGACGCCTTCCTCGTCAGCAAGGTCCTGCCCTCCAATGCCAGCCGCGAGGGCACCGTCCGGGCCTGCGAGGCCAGCCTGAAACGGCTGGGCGTCGACCATATCGACCTCTACCTGCTCCACTGGCGCGGCCGCTATGCACTGCGCGAAACCCTCGATGCCTTCGAGACATTGAAAAAGGCCGGAAAGATCGGTGCCTGGGGCGTCTCCAATTTCGATCCCGACGACATGGAGGAACTACGCAGCGTGCCGAACGGCGCAACCGTCGCGACCAACCAGGTGCTCTACAATCTCAACCGCCGTGGCATCGAATATGATCTGCTGAAGGACAGCCAGAAGAGCGGCATCCCGGTCATGGCCTATTCACCGCTCGACGAAGGCCGCCTGCTGCGTCATCCGGAACTGGTCCATATCGCCAAGGCCCACCAGGCCACCGTCGCGCAAGTTGCGCTCGCCTTCCTCATCCGCAATCCCGGCGTCATCGTCATCCCCAAGACCGGCATGCCCGAACGCGTCCGCGAAAACCGTGCAGCGGTGGAGGTCCACCTGACGGAAGACGACCTTGCCACCCTCGACCGCATCTTTCCGCCACCGGCAAGCAAGATGCCGCTGGAGATGATCTGAACAACCAACTGCAGCCGAAGAGGGGCGCTTGCGGCGCCCCCTTTGTCTCACATGCCCTGCGGACCGCGATTCATCGCCGCGATGCCGGTGCGGCAGACTTCGAGAACGCCGAGCGGCTTCATGATGGCGATGAACTGGTCGATCTTGGACGACTTGCCGGTGATCTCGAGGATGAAGTGCTCCAGCGTCGCGTCGATGACCTTGGCATGGAAGGCATCGGCGAGGCGCAGCGTTTCCGCCCGGCTCTCGCCCTGTCCGTTGACCTTGACCAGCGCCACTTCGCGTTCGATCGGCCGGTCATGGCCGAGTTCGGCGGCGCGAACCGTCAAATCGACGACGCGGTGGACCGGAACGATGCGTTCCAGCTGTGCCTTGATCTGCTCCAGCACGTGCGGCGTGCCGCGCGTGACGATGGTGATGCGCGACAGGTGCGACTGGTGTTCGGTTTCCGAGACGGTCAGGCTCTCGATATTGTAGCCGCGGCCGGAAAACAGGCCGATGACGCGGGCAAGCACGCCCGGCTCGTTGTCGACGAGAACCGAAAGCGTGTGGTTCTCCGCCTTTTCGGTTTCCTTGGCGATGAAATAGGCGGAGCCGGTCGGCTGAAGATGTGCATTCATTGTCTTGTCTCTTTCCTATTCATCAAACCAGTGCACGGCCCTTGGCGTCGATCGCGTTGGCGACCGCTTCGTCCGTGGCTTCGTCCGGCAGCAGCATCTCGTTATGCGCCTTGCCCGAGGGGATCATCGGGAAGCAATTGGCGAGATTGGCGACGCGGCAGTCGAAGATCACCGGTGCCGGGCTGTCGATCATCGCTTGAATCGCGGCATCCAGGTCGGCCGGCTTGTCGCAACGGATGCCGACGCCGCCATAGGCTTCCGCCAGCTTGACGAAGTCGGGCATGGCCTCGGTATAGGAGTTGGACAGGCGGTTGCCGTGCAGCAGCTGCTGCCACTGGCGGACCATGCCCATATACTGGTTGTTGAGGATGAAGATCTTGACCGGCAGGTTATGCTGCACGGCGCAGGACATTTCCTGGATGCACATCTGGATCGACGCATCACCGGCGATGTCGATGACGAGGCTGTCGGGATGGGCGACCTGGACGCCGATCGCCGCCGGGAAGCCGTAGCCCATCGTGCCGAGACCACCCGAGGTCATCCAGCGGTTCGGCTGTTCGAAGCCGTAGAACTGGGCAGCCCACATCTGGTGCTGGCCGACTTCCGTGGTGATGTAGGTGTCGCGATGCTTGGTCAGTTCGTAGAGACGCTGGATCGCGTATTGCGGCATGATCACATCGTCGCTCACCTTGTAGGCAAGCGAATTGCGTCCGCGCCACCGGACGATGCCTTCCCACCAATCGGCAAGCCGGTTCTTGTCGATCTCCTTGGCCGACGCCCGCCACTGGCGAACCATGTCCTCGAGCACATTGCCGACATCGCCGATGATCGGAACATCGACGCGAACGGTCTTGTTGATCGAGGACGGGTCGATATCGATATGGATCTTCTTCGAGTTCGGCGAAAAGGCGTTGAGGCGGCCGGTGATGCGGTCGTCGAAGCGGGCGCCGATGCAGAGCATGACGTCGCAGTCGTGCATTGCCATGTTGGCTTCATAGGTGCCGTGCATACCGAGCATGCCGAGCCAGTTTTTGCCGGACGCCGGATAGGCGCCGAGCCCCATCAGGGTCGAGGTGATCGGGAAATTGGTCAGCTCGACCAGTTCGCGCAGCAACTGCGAGGCTTCCGGACCGGAGTTGATGACACCACCGCCGGAATAGATGACCGGCCGGCGGGCTGACTTCATCAGCTCGACAGCTTCGGCGATCCGCCGTGCGTCGCCCTGGAGCGTCGGCTGGTAGCTTGCCTGGATCGGAGCGGCCGACGGCGGCGTATAGGTGCCGGTCGCGAACTGGACATCTTTCGGGATATCGACGACGACCGGACCCGGACGACCGGACTGGGCGATACGGAAGGCTTCATGGATGATGCCGGCCAGTTCGTTGACGTCCTTGACCAGCCAGTTGTGCTTGGTGCAAGGCCTGGTGATGCCGACGGTGTCGCATTCCTGGAAGGCGTCAGAGCCGATCAGCGAGGTCGGAACCTGGCCGGTCAGGCAGACGAGCGGGATCGAATCCATCAGCGCGTCCTGCAGCGGCGTCACCGCGTTGGTCGCGCCCGGGCCGGACGTGACCAGCATGACGCCGACCTTTCCGGTCGAGCGGGCATAGCCTTCGGCCATGTGGCCGGCGCCCTGCTCGTGGCGAACGAGGATGTGCTGGATGTCTTCCTGCTGGAAGATTTCATCATAGATAGGCAGGACGGCGCCGCCAGGATAACCGAAGATGTGCTCCACGCCATTGTCCCTCAGTGCCTGAAGAACAATCTCCGCCCCGGTCATGCGATTATCCTGGTTGCCCTGCGTCTGGTTGTCTGTGCCGCTCATTGGCCTGTTTCCGTCCATGTTTCTGAGTTTGGCTGTGATTATCGTGTTTGAAGGCATAAAAAAAGGCCCCGTTAGGGCCTCGTGTTTTGCGCATGGGTGGCTATCGCCGGATGGTTACACCATCCTGCCCATGCGCCGTCCCACCACAAGAATTGCTGCGATCTGTATCATGGTCGGGAGTGTTATCGACAAATCCCTGCCCCGTCAACGCTTTTCGGAAAACAACCGGGCGCGTCCAAAACGGCACATGCCCTTCCAAGCCCTAGAAACTACTTATTAAATCCCTTCGGATAGGGTGCGATTTCTGGACGAGAGGTTTCGTATTGCTCAATAGCGACCTACATTCATCGATCAGCGCGGGCGAGCAGGAGCGGCGTGACACCCTGAAACGGGGCAACCGCTTCCTCGGACGCGTCGTCGCGTGCAGCGGTTCGCGTGCAACCATCGCAGCACTTGCCGAGAATGGCGAGACGACGTTGAGCGAATTATGGTCCGTCGGCCGGCTGATCTCGATCACCGTTGGCGAGAACCGCGTCGTCGCCCTCGTCTATTCCATGCAGACCGCCACCAATGAATGGGGCGAGGAAATGGACAACGTCTTCCGCATCGAAGTGGAATTGATGGGCGAAGTCCATGTCGGCCTGTCCGGCCGCGAAGAGTTTTCCGCTGGTATCAGCGTCTACCCGCATCTCGGTGCCATCGCCCACCGCATCCGTGCGGCCGACCTTGCCCGTATCTACGATACCGGCAAATCCGAATCCTGCGTCATCGGCAAGCTGACCCAGGATGAGAGCCTCGATGCGCTGATCCATGTCCCCTCGATGCTGTCGAAACATTTTGCCATCGTCGGCACGACCGGCGTCGGCAAGTCGACAGCCGTCGCCCTGCTTTTGCGCAAGGCCATCATTTCCGATCCGAAGCTGCGCGTGCTGATCCTCGATCCGCACAACGCATTCGCCGCCGCCTTTCCGGATCTGGCCGTCGTCATCGACACCGACAATCTGGATCTGCCCTTCTGGCTGATGAAGCTGGAGGAGTTTGCCGAAGTCATCTTCCGCGGCCGGCCGCCGGTCCCAGAGGAACTGGATATCCTGCGCGACGTCATTCCGGAAGCCAAGCGCGCCTTCAAGGGGTCGGATTCGAGCCTTGCGCGCCGGACCAGCGAAAAAAGCTCGATGACGGCCGACACGCCGGTTCCCTACCGCATGGCCGATCTTCTGGCGATGATCGACGAGCGCATCGGCCGGCTCGAAGGCCGAACCGACAAGCCGCATCTGCGCTCCCTCAAGGTCAAGGTCATCGGCGCGATCAATGACCCTCGCTATACGTTCATGTTCTCGTCGAACACGATCACCGACACCATCCTCGAGACGATCGCCAAGATCTTCCGCATTCCCGGCGACGGCAAGCCGGTGACGACCTTCCAACTAGCCGGCATTCCTTCCGAGGTCGTCAATTCGGTCGCCTCGGTCCTTTGCCGCATGGCCTTCGAAATCGGCTTGTGGAGCAATGGCGGCGTGCACATGCTGGTCGTCTGCGAGGAGGCGCACCGTTACGTTCCGGCCGATGCCAGCCTCGGTTTCGTGCCGACGCGGCAGGCGATCGCCCGCATCGCCAAGGAAGGCCGAAAATACGGCGTGTCGCTGGGCATCATCACCCAGCGCCCGGGGGAACTCGACCCGACGATCCTGTCGCAGTGCTCGACGGTGTTCGCGATGCGCCTGTCCAACGACCGCGACCAGGAAATCATTCGTTCGGCTATCCCCAATTCATCGATCTCGACGACAAGCTTCATTTCCTCGATCGGCAATGGCGAAGCGATCGCCTTCGGTGAGGCGGTCGCCGTTCCGATGCGCATGCGGTTTACCCGCGTCGATGAAAAGAACCTGCCGAAGGCCAACGGCGTCGCCGTCAAGATCACCGACGAGACACCCGATACGGTCGATCTTCGCACCGTGGTCGCGCGCATGCGCGCCATGAACGGCCCGGACATTTCCGGCTTCCAGCAGGCGTTCGCCGCCTCAACCGGAAACAACAGCGCATACCAGTCACCGGCGGAAGACGAGTATGCCGATAACAGCGGCTTCGTCGAATCACCGCCGGTCGTGCAGCGCGAGAAGGAGACGCTGGCGCCCGAACCCTACAATTCGACGATGCTGCCACGCGCCGAACCACCCAATCCGCAGCTTGAGCGCTTCAACCAGATCCGTAACCAGTTGCTGTCGGAAGAACCGGCGCCACAACCGGCACCCGATCCCTATCGCCAACCTCTGCGCCCGACGCCAAGCTTTGCCCAGCCATCGCCCGATCAGCCGCGGCCTTCGCTGCGCGAAAGCCTGTTGAAAAAGCCGCTGAGCAGCATTATCCGGAAATAGAGCCATCCGGCGTGCCGGACTGTGGGTCCCAGCGCAGCCAGCTGTCGTCCAGCTGATTGCGGAACCATGTCATCTGTCGCTTGGCATATTGGCGCGTCGCCGCCGACGCGGTCTCGATGACATCGGCCTTGCGCATCGTGCCGGTCAGCATCGCGGCGATCTGCGGCACGCCGATCGCCTTCATCGCCGGCATTTCGGGCTTCAGGTTGAGGGCAAGCAATGCCTCGACCTCCTCGACGGCGCCGGTGTCGAGCATCTGCGCGAAACGCCCGTTGATCCGCTGACGCAGAAGGTCGCGCTCCGGCAGGACGACGATCTTCATGGCGCGGTCGGGATCAATCGCCACCGGCCCCTGCTGCGCCTGGAAATGACGGATCGACCGGCCGGTCGCCTCGAATATTTCCAAAGCCCGGGCGATGCGTTGTCCGTCCCCCGGACGCAGTGTCTCGGCCATGCCGGGATCCCTGGCCATCAGGACGGCATGCAGTGCCTCGACACCTTCTTCCTGCAGCCTGCGACGAACATCGTCACGAATGGAATCTGGAACCGCTGGCATGTCCGACAGCCCGCCGGTCAGCGCCTTGAAGTAAAGCCCGGTGCCGCCGACAAAGACGGGCACCCGTCCCTCGCCGCGCACCCGCGCCAAAATCGCGGTCGCGTCGCGAAACCATTCACCGGTCGAGTAGTGCCGCGCGGCCGGGACATGGCCATAGAGATGATGGGGAACACCCTGCATGTCCGCGTCGGACGGACGCGCCGTCAGCACATGCAGCGTGTCATAGACCTGCATGCTATCGCCATTGATGACCACGCCATTGTTGCGCTTGGCCAGATCGACGGCGAGAGCGGACTTGCCGCTGGCGGTCGGCCCGGTTATCAGGATGGCGTCCTGTCCAATCTCAAGGTTTTTCATCATGGCCTTCGTTGCCACGCTTGTAGCCAACCCGTCAAATCCCATCCTGTCACCGGCACTCGCCGAAGAAGCGGCCACGGCGGTCGATGCATCCGGCCTCTACTGGCTGGCCGATGGGGTCGCCTGCGATATCGCGCTGAAAGACGGCGTCAATCCGGACTGGCAGGAAGCGCTGCTGCGCGGCGTGGTCGGTGACGCACCCATCGATGTCGTCGTCCAGAACGCCGAGACGCGCCGCAAGAAACTGCTGATCGCCGATATGGATTCCACCATGATCGGCCAGGAATGCATCGACGAACTCGCCGCCGAAGTCGGGCTGAAAGACAAGGTCGCTGATATCACCGCGCGCGCCATGAATGGCGAGATCGCCTTCGAGCCGGCATTGATCGAACGCGTGGCGCTGCTCAAGGGTCTGCCGCTCAGCGTCGTCGGCGACGTGATTGCCAAGCGCATCACGCTCACCCCGGGCGGGCTCGAACTCATCGCCACGATGAAGGCCAAGGGCTATTACACCGCGCTCGTCTCCGGCGGCTTCACTGTCTTTACCGGCCCGATCGCCGCAACGCTCGGCTTCCACGAGAACCGGGCGAACATCCTGATCGAGAAGGATGGCGTGCTGAACGGCACCGTTGCCGAGCCGATCCTCGGCAAGCAGGCCAAGGTCGATGCGCTTGTCGATATCACCACAAGGCTCGGCATTTCCACCAGCGAAGCCATGGCGGTCGGCGACGGCGCCAACGATCTCGGCATGCTGCATCTGGCTGGCGCCGGCGTCGCGCTGCACGCAAAGCCGGTCGTCTCCTCGCAGGTCAGGATCCGCATCGATCATGCCGATCTCACGGCACTTCTTTATATCCAGGGATACCGGAAGACGGATTTCGTGCGGTGATCATCGTCGAGACAGAACGGCTGCGCGTGCGCAACTGGCGGGAAACCGACCGGCCGCTGTTTGCCGACATCAACGCCGATCCGAAAGTCATGGAATTTTTCCCCCGCCGTCGCACGCGGGAAGAGTCCGACGCACTGATGGATGAGGCCAGGCTCCGCATCGCCGAAACCGGCCTCGGATTCTTCGCACTGGCGCTGCGCGACACCGACGAGCCGATCGGCTTTCTCGGCCTAGCGCGCACCGATCTTGAGCCGCATCTGCCTGATGGTACCGTCGAGATCGGCTGGCGGCTGGCGGTTCGCTTCTGGCGGAAGGGATATGTCACGGAAGCCGCGCAGGCCCTGCTGCGGCATGGCTTTGAAACGCATGGACTCGCGGAAATCGTCTCCTTCGCCGTGAAACAGAACATCCGATCGACGGCTGTCATGCAGCGCCTTGGCATGCAACATGATCCGGACCGCGACTTCGCCCATCCCCGCGTGCCCGACACCGCGCCTCACTTGAAGCATCACGTCTTGTATGCGCTCAGCCGCACGGCCTGGCCGAAACGATAAAGGCGGCCCTTTGGGGCCGCCTTTCCATTATGTGACGACTGAACCGGATCCTACTCGATCCGCACGGTCACGAACCGCAGTTCGCCGGTCTTATTGGCGATCATCAAAAGCGCATTGCGGCGGCCATCGGCCTTCAGCTTTTCGACTCGCGCCGAAACGTCTTCCGGCGTCTCCATCGCTTCCTGGCCGACTTCAGCGATCACATCGCCGGCTGCGATCCGACGCTCGGCGGCGGCCGATTGCGGATCGACGTCGGTGATGACCACACCTTCGACATCAGCGGCAATGCCATAGGTCTTGCGGGCAGCTTCGTCGAGGACCGCAAGCTTCATGCCGAGAACCACATCGGATGACGGCAGTTCAGCGGCTGGTGGCTCGGCCTGATCCGTGCCTTCTTCCTCAGCCTGCGGGCTTTGTCCCGCCTCGGCTGCATTGTCGCCATCCTCCAGACGGCCGAGCGTCACCTTGACGGTCAGTTCCTTTCCGTCGCGAACGACGACCACGTCGACGGCCTTGCCGACCGGGCTTTCGGCAACGACGCGCGGCAGGTCACGCATCTCGACCACGTCGCGGCCATCGAACTTGATGATCACGTCCCCGGTCTTGATGTCCCCGCCATCGACAGGCCCGCCCTTGATTATGCCGGCGACCAAGGCGCCCTTCGGTGTCTCCATCTTGAGGCTTTCGGCGATGTCGGCCGTTACCGGCTGGATGCGCACACCAAGCCAGCCGCGATGGGTTTCGCCGAATTCTCGGAGCTGGTTGATGACATTGGCGGCAAGTTCGGTCGGCACCGAGAAGCCGATGCCGATCGAGCCGCCGCTCGGCGAAATGATCGCCGTGTTGATGCCGATCACCTCGCCCTTCATGTTGAACAGCGGACCGCCGGAATTGCCCTTGTTGATCGCTGCGTCGGTCTGGATGAAATTGTCGTAAGGACCGGCATTGATGTTGCGGCCCAGCGCCGAAATGATGCCGACCGTCACCGTGCCGCCAAGGCCGAACGGATTGCCGATCGCCATCACCCAGTCGCCGATGCGCATCTGGCGCGAATCACCCAGCGGTACTGCGGTCAACGGCTTTTTCGGCTCGACCTTCAGGACGGCGAGATCGGTCTTGGTATCCGTGCCGATTAGCTTCGCCTTCAGCTTGGAGCCATTGGCGAAATTGACCTCGATGTCGTCGGCACCCTCGATCACGTGATTGTTGGTGACGATGACGCCGGAGGGGTCGATGACGAAGCCGGAGCCGAGCGAATCCACCGTGCGCTGGCGATTGCCGCCTTCTCCGCCCTGTCCCTTGAAATATTCGTCGAAGAACTGCTGGAACGGTGAACCGTCCGGCACCTGCGGCATCGGCGTCTGGTCGTCGTTCTTGATGTTCTGCGACGTCGAGATGTTGACGACGGCGTCGAGAAGACCGGCCGCGAGATCGGCGACCGATTCCGGCCCCTGCTGCGTCACGACGGGTGGCTTCGTCTGCGCCTGCGCGACAGAGGCGATTGGCCACGAATTGAAGACCAGGGCGGCGCTCGCCGCCAGCGTGATGGATCGGACGAAGGAAGCGCGGATGGACAAGCCCATGGGGTCCTCTCGGAAATGGCATGCCGGGACGGCAGCAAGGTGTTCATCGGACGGCGCAGGCGCCTGTATGGACACTCTCCACATCAGAATTTCCGCCGCCCGGTATGGCGTAGAATCTATGCGAAGATAAGGCGGATTTAGGACCCGTCCAGTCATCTTTTCGTCAGCGCGAATGTCGCGCTGGACGCCTCAGGTCATGATATCGTGGCCATGGGCCTTCAGGGCCGCCACGGCCTTGTCGAGGTCGGAACCGATGATGAAGACGTAATCGGTGCTGAAGGTCGAATTCGCGAAGATACCGACGCCAGCGTCCGATAGCGGGTTGAGCACCGATGCCAGCACGCCCGGGACCTCGAAATTGAAATGCTGCTCGATGCGAAAGCACCGCCAGCCGCCGGAGGACTGAATGCCGGAAGGAATGCGCGCCGCCCGGCAGACAAGCGTCATTTCCTCGCGCGAACTGGAGACGGCCCAGAATCCCGCCCCCGGCAGCCACTCCGGAAGTTGCGACCCGATATTGAGCCGGGTGATCGCATATTCGGCATCCACCAGACGAATGAGCAATTTATGTGTCATGTCCTACCCTCGCACCATCCAGACCACTAATACGCCGATGGCAACGGACACAAGACCAAACAGGCGCAACTGTTGCTCCGGAATATGCGGCAATCGCTTTGCCATTTCCACCAAAGCCAAAGGGGCCAGTGCGTACACCAGCCCCTCGATGATCAGGAAAAATGCAATTCCTGTCAGAAAATCACCCATTGTCGCGATCAGTTTCCTGTCGCCGGCGGGGTGACGGACGGAACAGCAGCCCCATCCGAACTGTTGAAGTAACGGAAGAACTCCGAATCAGGCGACAGGACCAGGGTCGTTTCCGGGCTGGCGATCGCCGTGCCGTAAGCCGCCATCGAGCGGTAGAACTCGAAGAACTTCGGATCGCGGGCGAAAGCATCGGCAAAAACGGCTGTCCGTTCCGCCTCACCCTCACCGCGAAGGATTTCCGAATCGCGCTGGGCCTCCGCTACGAACTCGACAACCTGGCGATCGGCAATGGCGCGGCGGGTCTGGCCCTTTTCATTGCCGCGGGCGCGGATCAGTTCGGCTTCGGCAAGGCGCTCGGCCTTCATGCGCTCATAGGTCTGCTGCGATACTTCCTGCGTGAGGTCGGTACGGCGAATGCGGACATCCTCTATGTTGAGGCCGAGCGATTCCGCATCGCCCTTCAGGTCGGCGCGAACTTCGCGCATCATCGAAGCCCGTTCTTCGGACAGCGCCGATTCAAAGCCTCGCAAACCGTAGACCCGGCGAAGCGACGCATCGAGACGCGTGCGAAGACGTGATTCCGCCGATTCGCGGTCGCCCGAGACGGTCTGGCGGAAGCGACGGGCATCACTGATCTTGTAGACCACGAACGCATCGACTTCATAGAACTTGCCGCCGGAGACCTGGACGCGGATATTGTCGAGGTCAAAGCGCAAGGCCTGCTTTTCGACATACTGGACGCGGTCTGCATCCATGAAGGCGAACGGCAGCTTGAAGTAGAGGCCCGGCTCGGTCTTGACGTCCTTGATCTGGCCGAAGCGCACGACGATTGCCTGCTGGCGCTGGTTGACGATGAAGACGGACGAATAGACCACCATCAGCACAAGGGCCAGGCCGATCAGGATGTAGGGAAGACGATTGTTCATTACTGGGCCCCTCCCGACGTCGCGGGCTTGCCGATTTCATTCAGCGGCAGATAGGGCAGCACGCCCTGGCCGTTCTTCTCGTCGAGAATGACCTTCTTCGACTTGCCGAGAACGTTCTGCATGGTTTCCAGATAAAGCCGCTTGCGCGTCACATCGGGAGCCTTGGCATAGGCGTCGTAAACGGAAATGAAGCGCTGCGCCTCACCCTGGGCTTCCTTGACGACACGGCCCTTGTAGGCGGCCGCTTCTTCGCGGATTTGCGCGGACTGGCCGCGCGCCTTGCCGAGCACCTGGTTGGCGTACTGGTTGGCTTCCTCGACGAAACGGTCTTCATCCTGTTCGGCGCGCTGCACCTCGTCGAAGGCATCGGCCACTTCACGCGGCGGGGCCGCATCCTCGATCGCTACCGTGTTGATGGAGATACCGGCACCATAGGTGTCCATCGTCGCCTGGATCGTGGTCTTCACGTCGGCGGCGATCGCCTGGCGATTGTCGCGGAAAATATCCTGCGCCGGCCGGCGGCCAACGACTTCGCGCATGGCGCTTTCGGATACCTGCTGCAGGGTATCGGCCGGATTTTCGACGTTGAAAAGATAGGCCTTGGCATCGGTCACGGAGTACAGCACGGAAAACTGCACGTTGACGATATTCTGGTCGCCCGAAAGCATCAAGCCGGGGGCAGACTGGTCGCCCACGCCGGACTTGCTGCCGATGTTCTGCTGCTGCTCGGTGATCTTGACCAGTTCGACCGTTTCCAGCGGCCAGAAATGGTAATGAAGCCCCGGCATGGAAACTTCGTCCTTCGGCTTGCCAAAGCGCATCTCGACGCCACGCTCATCCGGCTGGACCGTGTAGATCGAGTTGATCAGGACAAAGCCGATCAGCAGCAGGCCGATGATGACGGCGACACCGCCATTGAAACCACCGGGAACGACCCCTTTGAGTTGATCCTGTCCACGGCGGAAGATTT
>NZ_DATJDJ010000223.1:0-5829 GCF_035497515.1 Pararhizobium sp.
CTCACGGCCATGTAGACGGCTGCGATGGTGAACCATATTTCGAAGCTCATATAGGTATTGGAGATGATGTTTCGGCCGATTGTCGTGAGTTCGGCCACCGCGATAACGCTGACGATGGCTGAGCTCTTCACAAGCCCGACAATCTCATTGGTCATCGGCGGCAGGACGAAGGGAACCGACTGCGGCAGCACGATGTAGCGATATATCTGGCCATCGGTCATTCCGATGGAATGGGAAGCCTCCCACTGGCCGGGCGAGACGGCATTGATCCCGGCGCGAAAGATTTCGGATATCGTTGCCGCATGGAACGCGCCGAGACAGGCAATGCTCGCCGAGAACCTGTCCAGACCGAAGATCGGTCCTATTACGTAGTAGAAGAGGTATAGTAGCACCAGCAGCGGGATGTTGCGCACGATCTCAAGATAGCCGATCGCAACGGCGCGGCCGACCACCAGGCTGGACAGCCGCAACAACGCGACTCCAAGGCCAAGCAAAAGCGCTACGACGAACGAGGCGCCCGTGATTGCCAGGGTGCCGAGGAGCCCGATTGGAATTTCGCCCAGCTCGAAGCCGTCATTCGTGAAACGGAAGAAGTAACGGGGAACACGATACCACTGCCAGTTGTATCCCATTGCCCGCGAGCCATCATAGGCCAGATAGATGATCAGGCCGACAATCAGGACATAGACGGCCACCGCGACCGGACGCGTCGCCATGAGCCGCGACAGTGTCCACGCCTTGCCCTTCATCGCAACCGATGCCGGCATGCTCGCAGCCTCTTGGTTCACCACCGCCATCAGTGCTGCAGGACCTTGTCGAGGAACAGTCGGCAGCGCTCGCTGGACGGATTGGAGAAAAATTTCTCCGGCGGCGCCACTTCGACGATCTGGCCGGCCTCCATGAACACCATGGTATCGGCGACCTTGCGCGCAAAGCCCATCTCGTGCGTCACGCAGACCATCGTCATTCCAGAGGCGGCGAGCTCCACCATGACATCGAGAACTTCGTTGATCATCTCGGGATCGAGCGCCGATGTCGGCTCATCGAACAGCATGATCCGCGTTTCCATGCAAAGCGAGCGGGCGATGGCGACGCGTTGCTGCTGGCCACCGGAGAGCTGGCCTGGATATTTGTCGGCCTGCTCCGGAATGTGCACGCGCTCGAGATATTTGCGCGCCCGCGCGATAGCCTCCTGCTGCGGGATTTTGCGCACGCGGATCGGCCCGATGGTCAGATTTTCAAGGACCGTCAAATGCGGAAACAGGTTGAATTGCTGGAACACCATGCCGACGTCCTGCCGGACGGCCCGGATGTTCTTCATGTCATCGTTCAGCTCGACGCCATCGACGACAATACGGCCGGCATCGTGCTTCTCCAGGCGGTTGATGCAGCGGATCATCGTCGATTTGCCCGATCCGGACGGCCCGCAGACGACGACCTTTTCGCCTGCGCGCACGTTCAAGGTCACGCCCTTGAGCGCCTGAAACTGATCATAATATTTATCGATATCGATGAGTTGAATGACGAACGGATCGGCCGAAGGCGGTCCGACGGAAATTGCACTGGAGTTTCCGTTCACCGTCATGATTCGGTGGATCCGGAATAATAGCCGACAACATCACCGGCAGTGGACACGCCCAGTCCATTGAGCAGCCGGTTGACATAGTTGAAGTAGCCGACGATCTGGTTGATCTCGAGAATCTGACCATCGTCAAGGCCATGCCGCCGCAGAGCGATAACGTCGGCTTCTTCCATATCGCCGACAGCGACTGTCAGCTTCTCCGCATAACACATGGCGGCCAGTTCCCGGCCCTCGAAGGCCTCCTCCGGCTTGCGCGCCCGCAACGCCTTCTCGATCACATCAGCCCGCTTGTCATCGGCGATCAGATGACGGGCATTGGCCCAGTGATTGGCCCATGAATACCGGCAGTTGTTGAGAATGGAGACGTAGGAGCTGATCGTTTCCTGCAGCCACATCGGCAATGTGTTGGCGTCGTCATGAAGGGCCGCCCGATAGAGGCTCACATGGCCCTTCATCGTATTGGGACGCAGGGAATGCACCCGCATCACATTGTCCACGGTGCCATGCGGCGTGCGCGCCAGCTTCAGGACCTCGAGCAGCTCAGCGTCAGCCTCGCCATCGGAAATCATCTTGATCCAGGCTGTCATTACGTCTCCTCGTGGCGTCAGGCGCGAATCGGCAATGTTGATACGCCGCAATCATCCCACTGCGCCGAGCGGAGCGGAAGCAGAAGATTCCGCGTCGATCAGCCGCTGAAGATGCAGCCTGAACAGCTTCGCGCCCGCATCGAGCCCAAGATCGATATTGGGCGATGTCTTGCGCTTCATGCCGTTATGCACGGCGACAAGCACCTCGCGATCTTCCTCGAAGGCCATCCGGGCGCCGGCGTTCATCTTCTCGGAGATCGCCTTGTCCTGTGGATCAGTATTGCGATGCTGGAACCAGAAGTAGCGCGAGCGATTTTCATCGATCGGCGTCATGAAGTTGTACGAGATGTTGACATAGGTCTTGTCAACGGGAGGCGCATCCGGGCCGCCGGTGCCCGCCGGCGTGTAGATCGACTTGTTCAACGCAATGGCCGGGAAGCACATTTCGTAATGCTGAAGCCGATCGCATGCGCCCTCGAAGCGCACCAGCCCGGCATAGTAGGGCGACGGCATGTTGCCGTAAATCCAGCGCGAAACAAGCACGCCCCGATCCGTCTTGGCAACGGTCAGGGGCTGATCGTCGGTGCCGGCGCCGGCAAAGGAGCCGACATGCACCCAGGCCACATGGCTCGGGTCAAGCAGATTGTCGCAAATCCAGAGATAGTTGCAGTCGATGTCGAGCACGCCGCCATCGGTGCAACCCCAGCTCGGATTGTCGAAGTTGGCTATCGGGAAAATCTTGTCGGGATCGGCCAGCGCCGGGTCACCCATCCATATCCACACGAAGCGGTAGCGATCGACGACAGGATAGGATTTGACCATTGCGCGAGCTGGAATCTGGCCGCGCTGTGTCGGTGCGTCAACGCATGCGCCGGCACAGTCAAAGGTCAGCCCATGATATCCGCACTCGACAGTGTCGCCCAGCAGCCGGCCTTTCGACAGGGGCAATTTCCGATGCGGGCAGGCATCTTCCAGCGCCACCGGCGAGCCATCCTCCTTGCGATAGATGACGATGTTTTCACCAAGGAAGGTCTCTGGCTTCAGCGCGCGACCGAAATCCCTGCTCCACCCCGCCACATACCACGTATTTCTTAGATACATGCCTGGTTGCCTATCGGTAAGCGGCTCACCCCGCCTGCTTCGGTTCCGATCACACTAGTCCGATCCAGCCTGCCGGCCCAATATTTGAATTATTATGACAGGCATTAGGAAATCTAACGACAAATGCCATTGCCATGCGTCGATTCGCGCCACTCCGCGCCGCATGGCGCCATCAGGTGACGCCAAGCGCCGAGAGCGGCGAGCCAGGCGTGGCGATGTCGTCGGATCGCGGCGACAGGCCGGCCTTCAGCCACCGCCTCGCGGTCATGAAGGAGCGCGCGTCGTTCAGCGCATCGACCGCAATCAGCCTCTCATTCTGATAATACCAGAATGATCTGGTCTCGCCGTCACGACGCCCGACAACCGAGTCGTAGCCTGTATTCAGTCCTGCAATCTGCATCTTCACATCGTACTGGTCCGACCAGAACCAGATGTCGGGAATATAGGCTTCGCCTCCTCCCAAAATCACATCGGCGACCGCCTCTGCCTGCGCAATCGCATTCGGCACGGATTCCAGCCGGATCCGGCGGCCTTTATATGGAAATGAACAACAATCCCCCGCGGCAAAAACCGCCGGATCGGAGGTTCTGCCGAAGGCATCCACCTCAATGCCGTTGTCGCTATGGAGACCCGATCGTTCCGCCAGCTCTGCGTTCGGCTGAACGCCGATACCGACCAGCACAAAGTCGGCACCGATCTCGCGGCCGTCCAGAAGTCTTGCCCCCGCAACGGCATGATCACCGAGCAGCCTGTCGAGACCGACGCCTTCGATGAGGGTGACCCCATGGTCCTCATGCAAGGCGCGGAAGTAGTCGGACGTCTGCGGGGCGGCCACCCTTTGAAGAATGCGGCTCGAGGCCTCGACCAGCGTCACCCGCAAGCCGCGCGACGCGGCGACCGCGGCAGCCTCCAGTCCGACATATCCGCCGCCGATGATCACCACGCGCCGCCCGGATACGAATTCGGGCGCCATCGCATCCGCATCGGCCAGACTGCGCATGGAGTAAACGCGTTCGAGTTCGCCACCCAAATGGGCGGGCAAGGTACGCGGGCGCGCTCCGGTCGTCAGCACCAGGCAGTCATAGGCAATTGCGCCCCCATTCGCCTCTACGTGCTTGGCAGCCCTGTCGATGCCGGCGACCCTCGTTCCGATGCGCACGGCAATCTCCTGGTCGCGATAGAAGCTTTCCGCGCGCAGCAGCAGCCTCTCGGCGTCATATTCGCCTGTAAGATATTTCTTGCTCAGCGGCGGGCGCTGATACGGCAAGGATGGTTCCTCGCCCAGAATCGTGATGGCGCCGTCGAAGCCCTGGCTGCGCAGACGCGCCGCGGTCGACAATCCCGCCTGCCCGGCTCCGACGATGACGAGACGCTTCACGGCTGGTTCTCGGGTCAAACCCGCGTCTCGGGTGTCGTCACGCACAGGCCGTCATGATCCACAGTCAGCTTGATCTGGCACGAGAGCCGCGAGGCGTTGGTGATCTCCGCCGCGGCAAACTCCAGCATGTCGCGCTCCTCCACGGCAACGGATTGGCCGCGATGATCGGTGAAAGTCACCCGCGGCATGCGGCTTGTCCTGCACAATGGACGGCTTCAGCGTCGCCGGCCAGCCGTGCAAAAGATGAAAACATCCTGACGTGCATACTCACCTGCGTTGAACAACGATTGCCGGGCCATATTAGGTCGGCAGGCGGTCCAGCCCAATCCTCATGTGATTAATGCAGGCATTAGTTCATCTTAATTCGGCCAGATAAGTCTCGGCTTGCTCCCTGAACAGCCAATCACGGAAACAGCGCACTCGTTCAGTCTTCATGGCGCCCTTGGGGCAGACGAACCAATAGGCGAAGTTCGAGATAGCGTAACCGCCGAACGGCTGCACGAGGCTGCCATTCAGCATCGCGTCGGCAACCAGCGGATCGCGTCCCATCGCCACGCCCTGCCCTTGTATGGCGGCCTGCACGACCATGTTCGATTGTCCGAAGCGGCGGATGCGGGCTGGCGTCGGCAGCGATTGACCGGTCTGCTCCGCCCAGAAGTTCCAGGACGGCGGATCGCCTATCGCGTAATTGAGCTCATCGACCAGCAATGTGTGCTGCGTCATATCCGCGAGGTCGCGCAAAGGGGGGTTTCTCCCTGCCAATAGCGAGGGGGCACAAACAGGAAACACCCGCTCCCCTATCAGACGCTCCACGTGCAATCCAGGATGATTGCCCAGCCCATACAGAATCGCCAGATCCACTTGCCCCGGCATGAGCTTCGCCGAAGACGCATCCGTCGAGATCGAGACCGGCATGTTGGAATACAGCTGGTCGAACTTGATCAGCCGCGGGAACAGCCACATGACGGCAAAGCCCGGAACGCAAGAAACGGTGATCGTCTGGTCGGCGCTTCGTTTGCTGCGCAGTTTTTCGCACAACTCGCTGATCTGCCCGACGCCGCTCGAAATCGCATCGGCGAGCAACTGGCCTTGTTTCGTCGCTGTCGTGCTTCGTGCTCCCCGCACCAGAAGCGGCTGGCCGATCCATTCCTCCAGGGCTTTTACATGCTGGCTGACCGAAC
>NZ_DATJDJ010000224.1:0-20860 GCF_035497515.1 Pararhizobium sp.
GATGCGCCATGCCTATGTCGATCGCAACTCGGCACTTGGCGATCCGGATTTTGTCGAAAACCCGGTCGAAAAGCTGACCGACAAGGCCTATGCCGCGGAAATCCGCGCCAAGATCAATCCGTTCAAGGCCGGCATTTCGAAAGATCTGATGCCGAAGGGCATGGGCGAAAGCACCGAGACGACGCATTACTCGATCATCGACAATGACGGCAATGCGGTGGCCGTCACCTATACGCTGAACGGTTCGTTCGGCGCCGGCGTCGTCGCTGATGGCACCGGCATCCTGCTCAACAACGAGATGGACGATTTCACCTCGAAACCCGGCTCGCCCAATCTCTATGGCCTGGTGCAGGGCGAGGCCAATGCGATCGAGCCGAAGAAGACGCCGCTGTCATCGATGAGCCCAACGATCATTTCGAAGGACGGAAAGCCCTTCATGGTCATCGGCAGCCCCGGCGGTGCCCGCATCATCACCATCACGCTGGAAGCGATCATCAACGTCATCGACCACGGCATGAGCATCCAGGAAGCCATCGACGCTCCACGCATCCACCATCAGTGGCTGCCGGACAGGGTTTACATGGAGCCCTATGCGCTGTCGTCCGACACGCTGAAGCTCCTGACGGAAATGGGCCACGACGTCGGCATCGACTCCAGCTGGCCGATCTGGGGCCAGGCCGCCGGCATTCTCGTCGGCGGCAAAAATCTGGCGGAAATCGACGAAGGAGGCGGTGCTCGCTACAATGGCGCGATGGACAGCCGGGCGGCTTCGGGGGCCGCTCGGGGATACTGAAGTATGAAGCGCGGGCCGGGTGCAGGACGGCGTGGTTCCCCGAAAGAAGGCCCGTCAGGGGGACCGGCCTTCCCTGGTTTTCACATACCAGCGGATCACAGATGAACGCGATTGAACTGTTTCAGATGCGCGCAAACCACAGCGACTTCCTCTGCCCGTCTCTCCTCGTTCCATCCGAGTGACGTCGCGGCAATGCGCGAAATCTCATCCAGGGCTTCGGCGCTCAAACGCCCCTCGATCGCCAGCGTCGTGCGGCGCATGACGATGTCGGCCAGATGCTCCACCATTTCGTGGCGGGCGATCCAGTCGATCTCGGCAGCGCTGTAGCCACTCACATGCGTGAGTTCCGTCTCCCCTACTCCACCGGCGGCAGCGTCTTTCATGACCAGATCGGCGGTCGTGCCGTAGCGGGAGAGCAGCATGGAAACGCGTTGCGGAGCAAGGCCGGTCTTCGTCGCACGAGCGGCGATCCAGGCCTTGCGCGCCGCGTCGTCGACCGGGAAATCCCGGCCGCCGCCGATCGCCAGCATCTGGGTACTCGTGGTCCGTGCCCTGACGAGCCGGGCGAGGATCGTATCGGCAACCTCCTCGGCAAAACCGCGAAACGTCGTCCACTTGCCACCGACCAGCGAAACGATCGGGAAAGGCCGGTTCGCCGCCGGCTCCAGAACCGGGGCGGAATGGTCGCGGCTGATCAGGCCGGGTTGACTGGCATCGGAGGCCGGCAGCGGCCGGATGCCGCTATAGGCATAGACGATCTGGTCGCGGTCGAAATGCAGCCGTGGAAGCAGCGAACGCAGGCTGGCGATGAAATAGTCGATCTCATCATCCTCGCAGCGCACGTTTTCCGGATCGGCCGCCTTGATATCGGTCGAGCCCACCAGTGCAAGCCCCAGATATTCGTAGACAAGGCAGATGCGGCCATCGTCGGCCTCGAAATAGATCATCCGCCCCTTCAGGCTGCGGACGAGATCGGGATGGCTGAGCAGGATATGCGACCCCTTGGTGCCGCCGATCAGCCGGCTCTCCGTGCCGAGTGTCGCATTGACATCATCGATCCAGGGGCCGGCCGCATTGACGACCAGGACACCGCTCGCCTGCCATTCTCTGCCTGTGGGATCTCGGAAGGAAAGTGCGCCAGCCTGTTGGCCGAGCAACGTGGTGAAATTGGCGGCGCGCGCGCCCGGACGGGCGTCGAGGCCATCCCTGACCAGTTCCCATACGAGCCGCTCCGGCCGGCTGATCTTGGCGTCGTAATAGATGCCGCCGGCGACGATGCGCGGCGTCACTTCGGGCATTTCGGCAAGCGCCCGTTTCCGGAACATGAACTGGTGCTTCGGCATCACCCGGTGGCGGGCGCCGTAGAGATCATAAAGCGCAAGGCCGATCTTGATCAGGATCGCGCCCCGGCTGCGCGGCGCCGTGGTCGAGCCGAACAGGGTTCGCAGCGCCGCGAAGGCGCCCTTCATCAGCGAGAAGGACGGGATGAAGGTGGCCAGCGGCTCGACGCAATGCGGCGCGTTGCGCAGCAGCAGGTTGCGCTCCAGCGTCGATTGGGCGACGAGACCAAGCTCGCCGGTTTCGAGATATTTGATCCCGCCATGGATCAACCGCGAGGGGGCGGCGCTGGTGCCGGAGCCGAAATCGGCCTTGTCGACGATCAGGCATTTGATGCCTTGCAGGCAGAGATCCCGAAACAGTCCCGCCCCGTTGATACCGGCCCCGAGGATGATCACGTCGAATTTTTCGATTGTATCCGAATCGGCGCGCACGTCGTTTTCATTCACGTCAGTCATGGCATGCATCCTGTTCACTGTTCCGAACCACCGAAGCGCCGTAGCCTTGGCCACAGCGGCTTCATGGCGTTGGCAAGGTCGAGGAACAGCTGGTATTTTTCGTCATAGGCCTGGCTGCGATCGGGATCCGGCTGATAGACCGTCTCGATCGAGGCGAGATCGCGCGGATCGGCGGTCGGCGAGGAAAACAGCCCGACGCCCGCGCCGGCGCAGAGCGCCGCGCCCCAGGCAGCCGCTTCTTCCGTCTTCGTCGCGGTGACCGGCATGCCGAGAATATCGGCGAACAGACCGGCCATGGCCGGATTGCGGGAAATGCCGCCCGTCAGCCGCGCCGTCTTCGGCCCAAAACCATCCTTCAAGGCATCGACATGGATGCGATGGTTGAACGCAATGCCTTCCAGCACCGCCCGGACCAGATCACCGCGATCATGCCAGGCGTTCATGCCGGAAAATCCGGCACTCGAAGCTCCGCCGAAGGGCGAGCCGAACAAATAGGGATGGAAGAAGACGCTGGATGGACGGTCACGCGCGGCCTCGAATTCCTTGCCGAGGATCGCATGGATGCTGTCGCCCGCCGCTTCCGCCTTTATGGCATCGGCGGCGCAGAACTGGTCGATGAACCAGTCGTAATTGGCGGTCGAAGCCGGCGAGATCGACATGTTGTTCCATTCGCCCGGCAGGATGCCGTTGCGGCAGAACCAGCGCGCATCCACCTTCGGCGCGCGTGAAACCGTCTCGTTGATCGAATAGGTGCCGGCAATGACGGCGATCATGCCTTCGCCATAACCGCCCATGCCGAGCGCAGATGCCGTGACATCATGCAGGCCGGCGACGACGGGTGTGCCTTCCAGCAGGCCGGTCAGCCGCGCAGTTTCAGTCGTCACGCCGCCGACGACCTCGGTCGAGCCGGTCATGGGCGGCTGTTTGCCCGAGAGGTCCTGAAGTCCGAACAGGGCAAAGGCTTTGCTGGAATAATCCTGCGTCCGCACGTCAGTGAAGGAGGTGCTGGCCTCGGTGCGGTCTGTGCCGATGGTGCCGCAGAGGCAGAAACGCAGCCAGTCCTTGGCGGCAATGAAATGCGCGATCCGGGCGTAGCGTTCCGGCTGGCGCTCGCGGATCCAGGCGAGAAGCGCCGACGGGGCTGACGCATGCGGTTTCTGGCCGGTCAGTTCCAGCGAGCGGTTTCCCACATCGCCCCGGTTCCAGTCGTCGGCGAGTTCCGTGGCACGGGTATCGAGCGAGACGATTGCCGGGCCGAGCGGACGCCGGTCGCCGCCAAGCAGGTAGATGCCATCGCCATGCGCGGTCGCGGCGATCGCGACGATGTCGGAGGCCGGACGGCCGCAGGCAGCCACCGCCTCGCGGATCGCGTCAGCCGTCGCCGCCCAGAGCCCGCCCATGTCGCGCTCGACATGCTGCGGCTCCGGGATCAGTTGCGGAACGCGCCGGCGCGCGGTGGCAAGCGCAGTTCCGCTTTCATCGAAAATCACGGCCTTGGTGACGGTCAGGCCGCTGTCTATACCCATGATGCAGGGCATACGTTTCTCCATTCTCCAGACAAGCGGCGAAACGCATCGGCAACCGCGCAAAGTCCGCGAACGGACTGCCGGGTCCTACCGTTCCGCGTCCGCCACCACGACATTGATGCCCTTCGACCGCATGCGCGACAGATGGGAAATCGGCGTATCCTCATCGACGATAACGGCATCGAATTCATTGAGCGTCGCGAAGTGATGCAGCGCACGCCGCTCGAACTTCGTATGGTCGGCCAGAAGCACGCGCTTGGCCGCACTTTCGAACATGGCCCGCTTGGTCTCGACCGTCTCCGGTGACTGGTGGAACACGACGTCATCGACGATCGCCGATAACGACATGAAGACGGTATCGGCCCGCAGACGACGGATCTCGTTCACCGTGATGTGGCCCATGAAGGCATTGCACCAGTGATAGAACTGGCCGCCGAGACCGATGAGATTGAGGTCGTTCACATCCTTGAGCTCGTTGATCAGCACGAGCGAATTGGTGATCACCGTCAACGGCACCTTGGCCGGCAGCAGCGAAGCCATTTCATGCACCGTGGTCGCGTCATCGAGAAAGATTGCCTGGCCGGGCTCGACGAAGCTCATAGCAGCGCGGGCAATGGCTTTCTTTTCTCTGGCCTGGCGCGTGGCGCGATAGGCGTCGCTGGATTCGATCAGGCTTGTCGGAGCGGCGGATACGATGCCGCGCGTCTTGCGAAACAGGCCTCGACTGACGAGTTCATCGACATCGCGGTGCGCGGTCATCAGGCTGATGCCGAAACGTTCCGTCAGATCCTCGATGCGAAGCGAGCCCTCGGCGATCACGGCTTCGGCGATGAGCTGGCGCCGGACAAGCTGGCGCGCGTGCCGGCTGTCGCTCGGCAACGCTTCCGAAAGCAATTCCTTGACGTCGACTTTCTTGTTCACGGGGAGCCCTGCCATGACTTCGAGGATAGGAGGTTCGTATCTCGTATCGGGCGACAAGGAAAATGCCAAGCGCGGTCGAAAATCCCCGCGATGGGCCCGGGGCGGGAATCGGAAACGGGAAGCGCCCTTGCGGACGCTTCCCGATGCTCGCTTATTCGCTCAGGACGAACGGAGCCGTGTACTTGTCGATATTGTCCTTGGTGATCAGGAGGCAATCGAACAGCTGCTTTTCGGTATCGACACCGGTGGAGCCGTTCTTGATCAGGTTGTCGGCCTGCTTGACGGCAGCTTCCGAGAACACGGCAACCGGCTGGAGAACAGTGTACTGCAGTTCACCGGCCTTGATGGCGGCAACCGCGTCCGGCGAACCGTCGAAGCCGCCGACCTTGACCTGGTCGAGCTTGCCGGCTTCCTTCAGGGCAGCGATGGCGCCGAGGGCCATTTCATCGTTGCCGCTGATCACGCCGATAATGTCCGGATTTGCCTGGAGCATCGACTGCATCTTGTCGTGGCCCTTGGTGCGATCCCAGTCAGCAACTTCCTTGGCGGCCTTTTCCAGATCCGGATACTGCGTCAGGACGGTTTCGTAGCCGTTCGAACGCGTCGCGGCGTTGTTGTCGGAGGGAGCGCCGAAGAGTTCGACATACTTGCCCTTCTCGCCGACAGCCTCGACCCACTGCTGTGCACCGATAGCAGCGCCCTGGGCGTTGTTCGAGACGAGCTGAGCCTTGGCAAGGCCTTCCTGGTTGATCTCGGCGTTGACCAGGATGACCGGGATGCCGGCGGCAACGGCCTTCTTGACCGCGCCGACCGAGCCGTCAGCGTTGGCCGGGTCGAGGATGATCGCGACCGACTTGTTGGTGATCGCGGTATCGATCAGGTTGCTTTCGGTGTTGGTATCACCCTTGTGGGCGCCGACATTGGCCGTGTAGCCAAGTCCTTCAGCCGTCTTCTTGGCAACTTCACCTTCCGTGAACCAGTAGGGGTTCGACGGATCGTTGACGATGACGGTGATCAGGCCATCGGCCCAGGCAGAGCTGAACAGCAGCGGCATGACCGCAGTTGCTGCAAAGAGTACCCGCATACCTTTTTTAAACATGATCTCACTCCCTTTGTTGAGTCCGGTTACGCCGATTTTCGGCAATACTTTCCGCTGCCGGGCCACTCGGGTGGCCCGCCTCTCCCGGCAACGGTCAGTTGGTGTCAGTCGTCGCTGTTTTCAGCGGCGACCGTATTTGACGCTGTTCAGAAGAACCGCGGTGACGATGACGGCGCCGGTGAAAACCGTCTGCCAATAGGCAGAGACGCCGATGATGACGAGGCCATCCGAGAGGAAGCCGATGACGAAGGCGCCGAGCATGGTGCCGATGACCGTGCCGCGACCACCCGTCAGCGCCGCACCGCCGATGACGACAGCGGCGATCGCCGTCAGTTCATAGGTGGTGCCGGCGGTCGGGCCCGCCGAGGTCAGCTGCGAGGAGAGAACCAGGCCGGCGACAGCGGCGCAGATACCGGAGAGCACATAGACCGTGATCTTGACCCGCTTGACCGGGACACCTGAAAGCTCCGCAGCGCGCTCGTTGCCACCGGACGAATAGAGCCAGCGACCGAAAGCCGTGCGCGACAGCAGAATATGGCAGATAACGGCGAAGGCCAGCAGCACGAGCACGCCGATCGGCACGCCGCCCAGGCGATTGAAGCCGAGCCAGTCGAAACCGGTATTGCCGAGTTCCGGGCGGCCGCCGAGATTGTTGTAGGTCAGGCCGTTGGTCATCAGAAGCGCTACGCCGCGGGCGACATAGAGGACGCCGAGCGTGGCGACGAAGGCGGGCACGCGCAGATAGGCGATCAGCACGCCATTCACCGCACCGACGACGGCACCCATAAGGCAGGTCACCAGGACAACGATCCACACTGACGGATAGAGGATCACGCCGAGTTGCGGGATCGTCACGCCCTGCATCAGGAAGCCGGCGACGACACCGGCAAGTCCGAGCGACGAGCCGACCGAGAGGTCGATGCCGCCGTTCAGGATGACCAGCAGCATGCCGATGGCGAGCAGGCCGAAGATGGCAACGTGAGAGGCCATGATCAGGAAGTTGCTGACTGTGAGATAATTGGGCGACATCAGCGAAAAGACGATGACGATCGCGATCAGCGCAAAGAAGGCACGCCCCTCGAACAAAAGCTCGACCATGCTTTTCTTGCGCTTGCCGGCACCGGGCGCGGGCTTGCTGTCAATGGTAGTTGTGACTGACATGTTCGTGCTCCTAGTGGGCAACCACAGCCTCGCCCGAGGCGGCCATAATTTGTTCCTTGGTCACGTCGGGACCGAATTCCGCCGAAATGCGACCGCGCCGCATGACGATGATGCGATGGGCGATGCTCAGGCACTCGCCGACTTCCGATGTCGTGTAGATCACCGCGAGACCCTGTTTGGCGCGCTCGGCCAGGAGCTTGAACACCTCCGCCTTGGCACCGATGTCGATGCCGCGGCTCGGCTCATCGAGCAGAATCACGTCCGGCTGCGTCGCCAGCATCTTGCCGATCACGACCTTTTGCTGGTTGCCGCCGGACAGCGAGCCAATCGCGGCACCGGCGCCATCGGTCTTGATGTGAACCTTGCGAATGGAGTCCGTGACAAGGCCGGCTTCCCGCGAGAAGGACGTGAAAAGGCCCCGCGTGAAGGCGCCGATGCTGGCCAGCGACAGGTTCCGGCCGACTGTCATGGTCTGGATCAGGCCGTCGCGCTGGCGGTCTTCCGGCACCAGGACGAGGCCATCGCGAATGCATTCGGAGATCGTCTGGCCGGTCACGTCCCTGCCCTTCAGCACGACCTTGCCCGCGGTCGGGCGCAACCGTCCGGCCACGCATTCCAGGAGTTCCGTGCGGCCGGCCCCCATCAAGCCGTAGATGCAGACGATCTCGCCCTCACGCACCGAGAGAGACAATCCATCGACGGCCGAGTAGCTCGCACCGGCCGGATCCGGCACGGTGATCCCCTCGATCGAGAGCGCCACACCGCCCTTGTCATAACCGGTCGGCGGCGAGCCGAGGTCGAAATTGTCGCCCACCATGTGACGGACGATCCATTCGAGGTCGATTTCCTTGCGCTCGGCATAGGCGGTCATCGCGCCGTCGCGCAGAACCACCGCATGATTGGTGATCTGCAGCGCTTCTTCCAGGTGATGCGAGATATAGACAATCGAGACACCTCGGCTATTGAGGTCGCGGATGACCTTGAACAGCACCTCGACCTCCGAGGCCGACAGCGCCGAGGTCGGCTCGTCCATGATCAGGATGCGCGAATTGACCGACAGGGCGCGGGCAATTTCGACGATCTGCTGCTGGCCGAGACGAAGCTCCTCGACCGGGGTCAGCGGGTCGATGTCTTCCTCGAGATCCTGCATCAGCCGGCGCGTCTGCCGTTCTTCCTCGGCAAAATCGACGCCTGTCGCCATCATGATTTCGCGCCCCATGAAGATGTTGTCGCGAACATTCATGTTCGGCGCGAGACTGAGCTCCTGATGGATGATGGAGATGCCGTGGTCGCGTGCTTGGGAGGATGACGCGAAAGAGATCGGCTGCCCATCAAGAATGATCTCGCCCGATGTCGGCGGGATAACACCGGACAGGATTTTCATCAGGGTCGACTTGCCGGCGCCGTTCTCGCCGAACAGCGTCGTCACCTGACCGCGGTGGATATCGAAATTCACGCCCTTCAGGGCATGGATATTGCCATAGGCCTTCGCCACGTTGCGGGCGGCAAGAACGACCTCATCCTTGTGGCTGGAGGCACCGACTTCGCTCATTTGACGTCGAGCCTCACAGGGGTAACGATCCAGCTCTTTGGATTGACGAGCTTGAAGACGCCGACGACCGAGATCGTCTTGCCGGCCAGCGCATTCGGGTCGATGCCGCCCAGAACCACCTTCTTGACCTCGTTGTTGATCGCCGAGCCGGCATCCTGGAATTCGATCTGGTTGGTGAACTGGCCAAACTCGATCCTGCCGGTGGCATCGCGTAGATCTGTGCCGTTGAGCGCCGGCCCAGTCTGGACGCGAACGGTCAACTCGGGAGACAGTCCTTCGACGGCGACGATATTATAGTTGGACTTGCGCTCGCCGACGACGCCGGTGAAGGACACCGGGATCACCGGGCCGGTCGATGTCGCGACGCCGTATTTTTCGCCAGCCGCCTTCTTGTCCGCCGCGATCGCCTTGGAGAGTTCGGCACCATCGACGGCGCGCTTCTCGACATCCTGCCTGATGATCGGGAACTGTTCGGCGCCGAATGCGACCGGCGAGAACTTCCGCTCCTGGACATCATGTTCCGAACCGATCCCGACGACTTTGGTGTCGAGCGCCATGGCGCCGAGCAGCACGACCACGGCGGCGATGCCGGCCCAACGGGATTTCCACACGGGCTGAGATTTTGATTTCGCGTTCATTGTCATATCAGGCGACCTTGGCTGTGACGGTCAGATTTTCTCGGAGGAGCCGGGCGCATCCAGACAAAGAGGGGACGCGGACAGTGCCCCCCCTTCTCATCGAAGGATGAGGCGCAGGCGAAATGGCGCCAACGAGATGCGGCGCAATCCTTGATCCGAAAAACATCATGACATCCTCCCAAGGACGGCACCAGCGAGATCTCCTCATCCGCCCGTGCTGCATTGCAACACACCTACCGCAGTTGCGATATTTATGCGTTATATGTCGCACAACATATGTTAAGTTAACACGGACTGTCAACCGCATCTTGCCGACTATTTTTTGGCAATCCAAGAATCTGACAATGCCGTTCAAATTATTTCCCGGCGATGAATTTTGCCTTCCTGCGCCGATCGCCTAGCGAACGAAAAGCCTTTACCCGCTCTCAAGAAGCGAGAAAATCATTGCCATTTTTATGTATAACCATATGAAATTTACTGATTAAAATTTGTCGCAGTCGTTTTCGTCAGCCATTCGCCTTCTGCGACAAACCCGACCGCGACCAACACATGGGAGATGCGCGCAAAGCTCCACCCGCCGGGAACGCACACTCCTCTCACAACGGATTTTATATGAAAGAAAATTCTGAGCCAGTAAAATTTTGCGCGACATATGGTATGTTTATGTTATATTTGTTTTGAAGACGCGGGAGGATCGCGTTCAGTCCGTTCGAAGGCATCACAAGCCGCATGGACAGCACATCCTTCAGAGAGGTTTCAGGAGGGACACATGCGTGGTTTCGAGATGATCGGGACGGCCGTAAGGGCTCGGCATGACTGAGCGAGGGGACCTGATCATCGGCATCGATGCCGGCACTTCGGTGATGAAGGCCGTGGCATTCACGCTCTCCGGTCAACAGGTCGCGAGTGCTTCGGTGCGCAACACCTATCACACGGGCGAGGATGGCGCGGTGACCCAGTCGCTGCCCCAGACCTGGCTCGATTGCACACGCGCCCTGCGCGGCCTCTCCGACAAGATCGAGCATCTGGAAGACCGTACCGCCGCGATCGCCGTGACCGCACAGGGCGATGGCACCTGGCTCGTCGGCAGCGGCAACCAGGCAACCTCCGACGCCTGGCTCTGGCTCGACGCCCGCGCGGCCCCCACGGTGGAACGGCTGTCAGGTTCGCAAAGTGACAGGGCGCGTTTCGAAGCCACCGGCACAGGCCTCAATACGTGCCAGCAGGGCGTACAGCTCGCGCATATGGACCGTCATTTCCCGGACCTGCTCAATCGCGCCGAAACCGCGATGCACTGCAAGGACTGGCTCTATCTCAACCTGACCGGCGTGCGTGCCACCGACCCGTCGGAAGTGAGCTTCACCTTCGGCAATTTCCGCACCCGCCGGTATGACGATGACGTGCTCGCCGCGCTCGGCCTCTCCCATCACCGCTCGCTGCTGCCGGACGTCATCGAGGGCACCGAAACCACCCATTCGCTGACCGCCGAGGCGGCCCAGGCCTGTGGTCTTCGGGCCGGCACGCCGGTTTGCCTGGGTTATGTCGATATGATCATGACCGCGCTCGGCGCCGGCGTGCGCAGCGAAGGCCGCAACGCCGCATGTTCGGCGATCGGCTCAACCGGCGTTCACATGCAGGCGAAATCGGTGTCCGACGTCGTGCTCAATGCCGAGCGGACCGGCTATGTCATCACCCTGCCCATTCCCGGCATTGTCACCCAGGTCCAGACCAATATGGGAGCGACGATCAATCTCGACTGGCTGCTGCAACTCGGCGCCGATCTCCTGGGCGAGTTCGGCGAGACCGTCGGGCTGAACGAGATGATCTCCCGGGTAGACGGCTGGTTTGTAAACAGCAACCCGGGCAACATTCTCTATCACCCCTATATTTCCGAAGCTGGCGAGCGCGGTCCCTTCGTCAATGCGCGAGCACGGGCGAACTTCACCGGCCTGTCGAGCCGCCACCGGTATCCCGATCTCGTCCGAGCCGTCGTCGAGGGGCTTGGCATGGCGGCACGGGATTGTTATGCCGCGATAGGACCGTTGCCGACCGAACTGCGCGTCAGCGGCGGCGCCGCCCGATCCGCTGCCCTGCGCGGCACGCTGGGAGCAGCCATTGGCGCCCCGGTTCGTGTCAGCGCCCGCGAGGAAGCCGGTGCGGCTGGCGCCTCGATGATGGCAGCTGTCGCGATCGGCGCCTATCGCACCATGGACGATTGTATCGAAGATTGGGTGACCCCGCAGCTCGGTGCGGCCGAACAGCCGCAGGCCGACAATACCGAACGCATGACACGCCTCTACGCCGCCTACCGCGATGTTCTTGCCGGCATTACGCCGGCCTGGGACATTCTGGCGGCCCGTTGAATTCACTCGATAGCGCGCCGCCACTGTCCTCGACGGTGACCGACGGCGCAGGGAAGGAGCAAGACATGAGCGAATCCGAGACCTATGACCTCTTCGTCATCGGCGGCGGCATCAATGGCGCCGGCATTGCCCGCGACGCGGCGGGTCGAGGCCTGAAAGTCGTTTTGTGCGAGAAGGACGATCTGGCCGAGGGCACGTCGTCACGCTCCGGCAAGCTCGTTCATGGCGGCTTGCGCTACCTCGAATACTACGAATTCCGCCTGGTGCGCGAAGCGCTGATCGAGCGCGAGGTGTTGCTCAACGCCGCCCCGCACATCATCTGGCCCATGCGCTTCGTGCTGCCGCATAGCCCTGAGGATCGCCCCGCCTGGCTCGTGCGTCTCGGCCTCTTCCTCTATGACCATCTCGGCGGCCGCAAGAAGCTGCCGGGAACGCGCATGCTGGACCTGAAGCGCGATCCCGAGGGTATACCGATCCTCGACCAGTATACGCGCGGCTTCGAATATTCCGATTGCTGGGTGGATGACGCCCGTCTCGTGACGCTGAACGCCATCGGCGCCGCCGAAAAGGGCGCCTTGGTTCTGACCCGTTCGCCCGCCGTCTCCGCCCGCCGCGAAAACGGCGGATGGACCGTCACGACCAAAAACGCCACGACCGGCGAGACCCGCACCTTTCGCGCCAAATGTCTGGTCAACTGCGCCGGCCCCTGGGTTTCCGACATCATCAACCGCGTCGCCGGCTCGAACTCGTCGCGCAATGTGCGCCTCGTCAAGGGCAGTCATATCATCGTGCCGAAATTCTGGGCGGGCGCGAACGCCTATCTCGTGCAGAACCACGACAAGCGCGTCATCTTCATCAACCCTTACGAGGGCGACAAGGCGCTGATCGGCACGACCGATATCGCCTATGAGGGCCGCGCCGAGGATGTATCGGCCGACGAGAGCGAAATCGACTACCTGCTGAAGGCGGTGAACCGCTATTTCAAGGAGAAACTGCGCCGCCAGGACGTGCTGCACTCCTTCTCCGGCGTGCGGCCGCTGTTCGACGACGGCAAGGGCAACCCGTCCGCCGTCACGCGCGACTATGTCTTCGACCTCGACGAGACCGGCGGCGCGCCGCTGCTCAATGTGTTCGGCGGCAAGATCACCACCTTCCGTGAACTTGCCGAGCGCGGCATGCACCGGCTGAAGCACATTTTCCCGAACATGGGCGGCGACTGGACGGAAAAGGCCCCGCTTCCGGGTGGCGACATGCCGAACGCCGATTACGAGACCTTTGCCAACAGTCTGCGCGACGCCTATCCCTGGATGCCGCGCAAGCTGGTGCAGCACTATGGCCGCCTCTACGGAACCCGCGCGAAAATCATTATCGGCAATGCCAACAGCCTCGAAGGCCTTGGCCGGCATTTCGGTGGCCAGTTCTACGAGGCGGAAGCGCGTTACCTCATCGCCAGCGAATGGGTACAAAAGGCCGATGACATCCTTTACCGTCGCACCAAGCACTACATTCACTTGTCGGACGCGGAACGCGCTGCTTTCGTCGACTGGTTCAACACCGTCCGCCTTGCCGCCGCCTGAGGTTATCGAATGCCGCTGACGCTCTCACTCAACACCAATCCCTTGGTCAACCGCTTTGCCGACCCGGATGATCTCATCGAAACCGTTGCACGCGACCTCAAACTGCGCGACCTGCAACTGACGCATGAATTCATCAATCCGAGCTGGAGCGCGCCGACCATTCGTCGCCTGACGCGCCAGATGGATGCCGCCCTGCAGCGGACCGGCGTGCGGGTCACCTCGGGGATGACCGGCCCCTATGGCCGCCTCAACCATTTCGGCCATCCGGATGCCGACGTCCGGCGTTACTATATCGACTGGTTCAAGACCTTCGCCGACATTATCGGCGATCTTGGGGGCACGTCGGTTGGTACCCAGTTCGCGATCTTCACCTACAAGGACTACGACGATCCGGTGCGGCGCGAGGACCTGATCAAGATTGCCATCGACTGCTGGGCCGACGTGGCCGAGCATGCCAAGCAGGCCGGCCTCTCCTATGTTTTCTGGGAGCCGATGAGCATCGGCCGCGAGTTCGGCGAGACGATTGCGGAATGCATCGCGCTCCAGGATCGCCTCACGGCTGCGAAGATGGCCGTTCCCATGTGGATGATGGCCGATATCGACCATGGCGACGTCACCTCCAGCAATCCCGACGATTTCGAGCCCTATGCCTGGGCGCGCGCGGTGCCGACGGTCTCGCCGATCATCCACATCAAGCAGAGCCTGACGGACAAGGGCGGACATCGCCCGTTCACCGCCGAGTTCAACGCCAGGGGCCGTATCCATCCCGAACCGCTGCTCAAGGCTTTCGCCGAGGGTGGCGCGCTGGACAACGAAATCTGTTTGGAGCTGTCCTTCAAGGAGCGCGAGCCGAACGATCGGCAGGTCATTCCGCAGATCGCCGAAAGCGTCGCCTTCTGGGCGCCGCATATCGATACGGGCGCGGCCGATCTCAGGGTCGGCTGACCTGCCTGCATCCGACGTTGACCCAACGCACCGTCGGACAAATCCGAGGCTTGTACAAGCGCTGGTCTGGCGGCTATCGATTGTATTCCCATAATCGAGCAGGATGGCGTCGATGGCTGACAATGAAGAATCCCTCGCCATCCGGGCGGCCTGGCTGCATTATATCGGCGGATTCACCCAATCTGCCGTGGCGAAGCGGCTCGGCATTTCCTCGGTCAAGGCGCACCGGCTGATCTCACGAGCGGTCGCCGACGGTGTGGTAAAGGTGACGATCGATGGCGAGATTGCCGACTGCGCCAAATTCGAGGTCGATCTCGCCACCCGCTACGGGCTGCAATATTGCGAAGTAGCGCCGGATGTCGATGACGACGGGCTTGCGCTGACCACGCTCGGCCATGCCGGCGCCGATTTCCTGCGCCGTGAAGTCGAGCGCGACGACGTCCGCGTCGTCGGGATCGGCCATGGCCGCACGCTCTCGGCCGCCGTCCGGCAATTGCCGCGCATCAATGCCAGCGGCACCCTTTTCGTGTCGCTGCTCGGCGGCCTGACGCGCAACTATGCCGCCAACCCCTATGACGTCATCCATCGGCTGGCGGAGAAAACCGGAACGCAGGCCTATGTGATGCCGGTGCCTTTCTTCGCCAATACCGAAGAAGACCGTGAGGTGCTGCTGTCGCAGCGCGGCGTCAACGAGATTTTCGATCTTGCTGCACGCGCCGACTTGAAGCTCGTCGGCATCGGCACTGTCGATAGCCAGGCGCATCTCGTCCAGTCCGGCATGTTGCAACCGGATGAACTGGAGGAAATCGCCGCACTCGGCGGGGTCGGCGAGTTGCTCGGCCATTTCTTCGACCGCAAGGGCCGCATCCTGCAGACGTCGGTCACGGCGCGCACGCTCGCCGCCTCCTTTTCGGACAAGGGGCCCGATCGGATCGTCGCCATCGCCGGCGGGCCGATGAAGACGGAGGCTATCCGCGCCGTTCTCCATAGCAACAAGCTTCACGGCCTGATCACCGACGAACGGACGGCTCGCGAACTCCTGTTGCACGATTCGTGACCGGAATCACAAAATCACACTTTGCATGTTATAATTTCCCGCAATTGACGATATAGATTCCCCACGGCGGATGATCGGCCCGGAGGACGACAGTGAAGCGCGACGAACGCAGGCAGGGTATCATCAATCTTCTGGTTGAGAGCCGCGCGGTCGATCTCGACGATCTCGCGGCACGCTTCGCGGTTTCGAAGATGACGATCCATCGCGACCTCGACGATCTCGAACAGGCCGGCGTGTTGCGCAAGGTGCGGGGCGGTGCGACGATCGACGCCGGCACGCAGTTCGAAAGCGACTTTCGGTTCCGCGAATTGCAGGAAGCCGACGTCAAGCGATCGATCGCCGAAGCCGCCGCAGAACTGGTCGAGCCCGGCATGACGGTGATGATCAACGACGGCTCGATGGCCGCCGTGCTCGGCGATGTCCTTGCCCGCAAGAAGCCCATCACCATCATCACCAACAATGCCGCCATCATGGAGCGCAACAAGGGCGAGAATGGTGTCACGCTGATCGGGCTTGGCGGGGTCTATTCCTCGAAATTCAACGCGTTTATCGGCATCGTCACGGAAGAAGCCCTGTCGCGGCTGCGCGCCGACATCGCCTTCGTCTCGACGCCGGCCGTCTCCGGTCGGCTTGCCTATCACATGGACGAAGCGGTGGTCCGCACCAAACGCGCCATGATTGCCTCATCCCGCCAGAGCTGCCTCCTGATCAACAGCCGCCGCTTTGGCCACACCGCACTGCACGTCTTTGCCGATCTCGGCGATTTCGACACCGTCATCTCCGACAAACCCCTGCCCTCCGAGACGTCGATCGAACTCGGCGACGGGGCCACTGTGGTCAGGATTGCCGTTTCGCCTACCGGGCAAGACGGAAGTACCATCGCCGCAAGGGAGCTTGACTGAAGGCGCGCGCGGGCGGGCAAGGCGCCTTGTCGGCTTGTGGCCCGCGAAATCCGGCAGCCAGGGGTCCGTTGGGGCGTCCATACAGGATTGTCCAACGCGTCAACAATTAAACTCACGCGAAGGCCGTCCTGGACTTTGGTCCTGTTCGCTCCGGAAAAAGGACCTGTGCGTACGATATCGGCCCTTCCTTCGGGAACCCGGATTCACCCCTTGCGTTTCACTGCTGAACACCGATCGTGGATCCACGGCCCGCATTTGAGACTTATACGCGCTGTTCCGGATCGAGCGCGACGGAAGGTGTGTGAAATGCAAGGAGCAGGTCATGCAAGGCAACCTCCTGCCCATTCTGGGCATCACCCTGTCGGTTACGGTCGCTGCCGGCAGTGTTCTGGCCATTCCGGCCGTTCTGCCCGATGCGGAACCGAGCACGCTGAACAGCATGGATATCTCTTCGCTGTGGACAGCGCGACCAATAAAGATCGATCCGAGCAAGCAGCATTTCGAACGCCTGCCGGCCCGGCCTGTCCCGCAACAGGAAACGGCCGACGCGCTTCCCGTGCTCGACGGGATCGTCACCAGTGCCGTTTCGTCCGGCATGATATGGAGCGCGCCCGCCGGCTCTGATGATTATGATCAGGAACCTGCCGGCCTGCCGACCGACAGTGTCGACATGGCCCGGATCGCATGGTGCAGCGAGCGATACCGGTCCTACCGGGCATCGGACAATACCTTTCAGCCCTATACCGGCGCACGCCGGCCATGCGAACCGCCCGTGACAATGGCGGTGCAAGAGCTGATAACGGAGGCGAAGCCCCGGCCCGGCAATCTTCCCCAGCACGCATCGAACACCGTCGAAAATGCTGACACGCAGGACGCCCATCTGCAATGGTGCTTCTCCCGCTACCGCTCCTTCGATCCGGCCGATAACACCTATCGTGCCTATAGCGGCGAAATCCGGTCCTGCGTCTCGCCCTATATCTAACGTTTCAAGGCGGGATCGTCGAGCGCCGGATTGTAGAACAGCGAGAGAGAAAGGCTTCGGGCGATCCGCTCTGCGGTTTCCATGAACCAGGCCTTCGCCTGCGGGGATGGAACGACATCGTCGAGCGTTGCGGAAAACAACGCCAGCCATTGCGGGAAGAGTTCCGGCGTCATGTTCGCGACACCGAGATGCGCCTGGACCGGTTTGCCGCCATAGGCGCCGCTACGCAAGGCGACGGACGACCAGAAACTTTTCATCTTTTCCATATGCTCGGGCCAGCGCCCCGCCAGCCGCGCGTCAAAGACCGGACCGAGTTGCGGATGCGATTTCACCCGCCCGTAAAACGCATCGACCAGCGTTTCGATCAACGCATCATCTATACCGATCTCGTTCATTTCCTTTTCCGCCCGCTCGCGGATTGCCGCGCTGTTGAAGGCGCGCGCCTGTAGGTTCTCGTCCATGGATCATCCATATCGTCCGCACCGGCGGACCACTGACCTTTATATAGGCATCGTCGGGAACCGACGCCACCAGAAGGCGTCGAAAGACGACAGGCATTCCGTCGCAGCCCGGACGATCTTGATTTTATATCGCAACACGATATATTTAGAAATCCCTTCAAAGGAGAAGTGCCCATGTTCACGGACAAGCCATCATTGCATTCTGAGCCTTCGGAAACGGAGAACGCCAGCCGGTTGAGCCTGCTGAAACAACAGCTGGACGAGCGCCTCGCATTGCCGAGGACCAGCGGCTGGCGGATCCTGCCGCTGGAATGGCGATACGACTTCGCGCTGCTGTTCGACCAGGCCCGCGGCTGGATAACCTATATCGACCGCAGCTACAACACCAGGTCCAACTAACCGAATATCCTTTCGGAACGGGCCTGGCGTCGAGACGAGTTCAGGCCTGACCAGTCTTCACGGGGGCCGTCTTCCGCAACCCGAGATAGGGCTGGCGCTCGTTTTCGAGCGTGTTGGCGGCGTGACGAATGCGCAGCATGTCCTTGCGCGCTACCAACCCGAGCAACCGGCCCGTCTGTGGATCGACCACCGGAATGCGGCCAACATCGGTCGCCAGCATCAGATCGGCGACATAGCCGATCGTATCGTCGGGATTTGCGACCGGAACCGATGTGTCCGAGACCCGATCGTCGAGGCTCTGGTCGGCCAGCGCGGGATCGCGCTGCCAGCGCAAGGCATCGCCGCGCGACACCAAGCCCTTCAACTCTCCCGCCGTGTCGACGACCGGATAGATCCGGTGCGTTCGCTCGGTGTTTGCAAAGAAGACCGAGGCTTCGCCGACGCGCATCGCGGCCGGAAGCGTATCAACATCGGTGATCATGATATCGCGGGCGCGGGTATATTCGAAGGGATCGATGCCGTATTCGCGGGTGATGTGCTGGCCCCTGCGGGCGATCTTCTCCGTCAGGATCGACCGGCGGAGAAGCAGCACCGTCACGGCGTAAGCAGAGATCGTCGCCACCAGCAGCGGCAGCAGGCTCGAAATATCGCCTGTCAGTTCGACCGCGAAAAAGGTGCCGGTCAGCGGCGCGCGCATCGTTCCGCCCATCATCGCCGCCATGCCGAGCAAAGCCCAGAAGCCGGGATCGCCGGGAAGCAGCAGCCCGATCAGCCAGCCGAGCGTCCCGCCGAGAATGAGGAGCGGCGCCAGCACACCGCCCGACGTGCCGGATGACAGCGACACCAGCCAGATGACGGCCTTGACCAGCAGGATCGTCAGCACGGCTTGCGGCAGAAGGCGGTTGTTGAGGACGCCGTCGATGATGTCATAGCCGACGCCGAGCGCGCGCGGCTCGATCAGGCCGCCGAGACCAACGACGAGGCCGCCGATGGCCGGGCACCACATCCAGTGGATCGGCAGCGCGTCGAAGGCATCCTCGATGCGGTAGAGCAGTGTTGTCAGCAGCCCGGATTGCAGGCCGGCGATAATGCCGACAAGCGCGCAGAGCCCGATCCCCCACCACGGCAGGTCCATATGGAACTGTCGCGGGAAAAGCGCGCCCGCCTCGAACAGGAAGGGACGCCAGCAGGCCGAGATGCAGGCTGCAAGCGCAACGGGAATGAAGCTTCTCGGCTTCCATTCGAATAGTAGCAGTTCGACGGCAAGCATCACGGCGGCGATGGGTGAACCGAAGATTGCCGTCATGCCCGCCGCGGCCCCGGCCACGAGAAGCGTCTTCCGTTCGGCGGCACTCATATGGAAACACTGGGCGAACAGAGAGCCGATCGCACCGCCGGTCATGATGATCGGCCCCTCGGCGCCGAACGGACCGCCCGTGCCGATGGAGATCGCCGAAGACAGAGGCTTGAGGATGGCGACCTTCGGCGACATCCGGCTTCCGCCGATTAGGATCGCTTCGATCGCCTCCGGAATGCCATGGCCGCGGATTTTTTCCGATCCGAAACGGGCCATCAAGCCGATGATCAGGCCGCCGATGACGGGGATAACGACCATCCAGACAGAACGCGGAGCCGCCGCAGGCGACGTGACAGCAAGGCTGACTTGTCCGAACCACGCGAGGTTGGTGACGAGTGAAATCAGGCTGACCAGCAGTCTTGCGGCAAACGCGCCTCCCGTTCCGACGACCAGCGCCATGCCGATCAGGGCGAGAACGCGTCTATCCGTCGTGAAATCTCCGGCTTCGCGCCGGGCGAGTCCGCCGGTGAAGTCGTGCGGTGGGTATTCGGTCTTCTTGAGCGGCATGGTTCTTCCGTTGATGCAGCGTTGCGATGGCCGCAACTACATCGTACTACGATATAAATCAACACGCGGGACGAAGACAATTTGCCACGAAGGATGGTCTGCCAGGCGAACCTGCGGTAAGCCGGGCAAAAGCATCTTGCGCGGAAGTTGGGCGCCCGATGATACGGCGTGGCCGGAATGCCAATCGCGGGAGAATGAAGAATGGCGAAAAGCAGGCTCAGCGATGCCGATTACGAGGCTCTGTCCAACCTGCGCTATACGTTGCGCCGCTTCATGGATTTCAGCACCTCCGCCGCCCAGGTCAAGGGTCTGCCAGCCCAGCAGCATCAGGCCCTGCTTGCAATCCGCGGGCATCGCGACGAGGAATCCATGACCGTCGGCAAGCTGGCCGAGCGGCTGCTGATCGCGCCGCACACGGCAACGGAACTGGTGAACCGCCTTGTTTCCGCCGGCTACGTGACGCGCAATTCCGACCCGGCGGACGGTCGACGCCAGACGCTGGCCCTCACCCAAAAGGCCGACGACATCCTCGAGCAACTCTCCGCCATCCACCTGACGGAGATTCGCGAAATGGCGCCCAAGCTGATCGACATCCTCCGCGCGATCGAGTCCGAGCGGTAGCCCCGATATCTGCGATCTCGCCGATGAATGACACTGATTTTTCGACGGTTGTCACATGCGTGGGCAATGATACGCTGTCAGGCGGCCTCGGGATCGACAAACCGGTCAGCGGCGCGGACGACGACATCTTCACCAAGGCCGGCAGTCTCGGCGACCTCGCTGCGTCCGCTTTCCATATCGGCACCAGGGGCCACGATACCAAC
>NZ_DATJDJ010000225.1:0-2484 GCF_035497515.1 Pararhizobium sp.
TCGCCGCGAGCGCCCCTTGCGCTTCCGCTGGCGCGCTGGTGCGCCGGCCTTCGTCGTGGCCTTTGCCACCGCCTACGCCGCCCATCCTTCTCACGATCCGCGCGAGGCAGACTTTCTGCCCTATGTCGCGGGCTACAACGCCTCGGCTTTTCCGCTGTCCTTCGCGAATGTGCCCGACATGATCGGCTGGGTTCCGCTTGCAAGAAAGTTCGACCATATCGACGGCTCGGTGGCCATGGCGAACACGGCCGATTGCGGTGTGGATCGCAGCAGGCCGGATTTCATGATGATCCTTTCGGAAAGCCAGTCATCGCCGCTGGTTTTTCCTGAGCTTTCATTCCCGAAAGCTGTGACGGACAGTTACCGGTCGGACGACGGCACCATCAAGCCGCTCTATGTCGAGACCGTTGGCGGCGGCACATGGATGACGAATTTCACGGTTCTGACGAGCCTTTCCAGCGCCGATTTCGGCTGGCAGGCCGCTTATGTCACCCGCGTGCTAGACGGAAGAATCAAGGGCGCACTGCCCGAAGTTCTGGCGCGATGCGGATACCGCACCATCACCGTCATGCCGATGCCGACGATTGCGTTCAACGAAGGCCCCTTTTTGAAATCCATCGGTTTCCAGGAGGTATTCGGCGCGGAGACGACCGGCCACGAGCCGATGAGCGTCCGCGACAAAGTCTATTTCGACTATGTGAACGCGCTGATCGAAAAACATCGGAAGGAAGATGGCCGCCCGCTCTTCATTGCCATTCAAACCATGTTCACGCATGCACCCTATGAATCCGTTCTCCTGCCGGAGCCGAAAGAGCCTGCGTCGCACTACAACAAGTCGGCGGACCTCAACGAATATATGCGCCGTATCGCGCTTGCGCGGCAGGATCTGCAGGCCTTCCTCGGGAAGAGAAAAGCAGAGCCCGGCCCGCGCGGAACCCTGGTCATGGAGTTCGGCGACCATCAATCCGTTGCGACGCGCGACATGATGCTGTCGCGTTCGCCGGAAAACCTGCTCACGGACCTGCGCTCGAAAATCTACGAGACCTATTACGCCGTCCACGCCTATGACACGCCGATCGACTTCTCGGGCCTCGACCAGCCCGAAGACGCCACTTTCCTGATCCCCCGGCTGATTGCAGCGGCGAGGCTGCCGACCTCGCCGAAATATCGCGACCTCGTTGCCCTCAGCGACCATTGCCTTGGCCGCTTCCACACCTGCAAAGACCGGGTTTCGGTCGATCGCCACCTGAAGGGCCTGGTCTCAGGCGGGCTGTTGAAGATCGAGTGACCCGTCAGGCTTGTCGTCCTTATGCCCCTCGCTAGCTCGCCATGGCCGGCGTTGCGGCCGAAGGAGAGGTGGTGCCGTGAGCGCTCACGATTGCGCCCGCAAGCTGACGGAGCGTCACCATGCCGAGCGGCTTGCCGGTAGGATCAACGACGGTCACGTCCTTCTCAGGCCCGGAAACGAGCAAGCGGACGGCTTCCTCGATCGTGGTTCCGGCAGCAATCGTCGGCCCGGATGGAGCGGCGTGGCCAGCCAGCGGCTGCATGACGGCCTCGACATGCACAACGCGGCCGCGGTTCACGTCCTTCACGAAATTCGCCACATAATCGTCCGCCGGGCGGAGCACGATGTCCTGGCTGGTGCCCTGCTGGATGACCTCGCCGTCGCGCAGGATGGCGATCTGGTCTCCAAGCCGCAGTGCTTCGTCCAGGTCATGCGTGATGAAGACGATGGTCTTCTTGATTTCCTTCTGGAGGTCCAGAAGAATCGTCTGCATGTCTGAGCGGATCAGCGGATCGAGCGCCGAATAGGCTTCGTCCATCAGGAGAACGGGCGCATCATTGGCCAGCGCCCGTGCAAGGCCGACACGCTGCTGCATGCCGCCCGACAACTGGTTGGGATATTTCTGTTCAAAGCCCTTGAGACCGACCTGCTCCAGCCACTTCATCGCGGTATCGGCGCGGACCGACTGCGGCAAGCCTTGCACCTCGAGGCCGAAGACCGTGTTGTCGAGGACGTTGCGATGGGGAAGAAGAGCGAATTTCTGGAACACCATCGCCGTCTGCTGGCGCCGGAATTCGCGAAGATCCGTCTCCGACATCTTCACCACATCCACGCCGTCGACAAGGACTTCGCCGGAGGTCGGATCGATCAGGCGATTGATATGGCGGATGAGCGTGGACTTGCCGGAGCCGGAAAGCCCCATGATCACCTGGATGCGACCCGAGGGGATTTCGATATTGATATCCCGCAGCCCGAGAACATGGCCGTGTTTCTCGTTCAGCTCCGTCTTGGTCAGTCCGTTCTTGACGGATTCGATGTGTGCCGCGGCGTTGGGGCCGAAGATCTTGTAGAGTTCGCGGATCTTGATGCCGCCGAATGCATGCTCAGCCATGGACGATCTCCCGATGCTTCTGGAGCCGTTTGCCATAAGCCTGGCTGACCCGGTCGAAGATGATGGCGATGCCGACGATGGCAAG
>NZ_DATJDJ010000226.1:0-75605 GCF_035497515.1 Pararhizobium sp.
AGGTCCCTCCGACGCCAAACCGCGAGGGCTGCTCTCGAGCAGAATGGATCGCGATATCGAAGACGTCCTGCTTCGCCTGCTGACTGTCCTCGGCAACCCTGTCGATGTCGCCGTCCTCGGGAGTTCCATCCTGCGCGAACTGCATTACCGCGTGATGTCTGGCTCGCAAGGGGGTGCGGTTATCGCGGCCCTTCAGCGAAAAGGGACCTCTGGAAAACTGCTTGAGAGCGTGGCATGGCTGCGGGAGAACTACAGCAGTGAAATCGCCGTCGCGGATCTTGCGAGAAACGTGGGTATGAGCGTCCCCTCCTATCACGTCCATTTCAAGAACCTGACCGGCTCAAGTCCGATGCAATATGTGAAAGCAATGCGACTACATGAGGCGAGACTGATGATCGCCCGCCAGAGCAGGACGATCGCAGACGTGGCGGGATCCGTCGGCTACGTCAGCCCGGCGCAGTTCAGTCGCGATTTCAAACGGCATTTCGGACGCACTGCATCGGAGGAGGTCAAGTGGGTCCAGCTTCACCTTGGAGAACAGGTCTGATGATCTAACCCTCGGCTCGTCAACTTGTATGCCGAACGATTGGCTCACACCGTGGTAAATGTCATTCCAGAGCTGCATCGAGCGCAGCCTTGCAGTGAACCAGGGTGGTATCGAAAACCGGCACACCCACATTGTCGTGGTTCAGCAGCATGCCCCCTTCCGTACAACCAAGGATCAGGCAGTCGCACCCTTGATCAATCAGCCGCTGCGCAATCGATTCAAACGTCGAGCGACTGATCTCGGTGACGACCTCACGGCAAAGCTCATCATAGATGATGCGATGGATTTCCGCTCGATCGCCGGCATCGGGAATGATCGGCGACAGGCCTCGGGCTGTCAGGCGATCGGTGTAGAAACTCTGTTCCATCGTAAAGGCAGTCGCCATAAGCCCCGGCTACGGAAACCGCCGTCCAGGATAGCAGTCGCAGTTGCGTCCGCGATGTGCACGAACGGGATCGACACCCCGCCAACGATTTTGTCCGCCACCTTGTGCATGGTATTCGTCGCTAGGATGAGGAGGTCGGCACCACCGCGCTCGAGGGCAACGGCTCTTTTATTGAGGATATTTGCCGCCACGCCCCAATCAGAGGATGCCTGTAATTTCTCGATCTCATCGAAGTCGACAGACCTGATCAGAAGCTCAGGAGAATGAAGTCCGCCCAGGCTCTCGCGGGTAAGCCTGCAGAGTTCCCGGTAATAAATTTGGGTCGAAGCCGCGGACATTCCGCCCAATATGCCGATCGTCTTCAAATTCTCAGTCCATCTTCACGTGTTTCAGTCTGTTGCCGCCAAACCCTATCTTCAGGAGAACCCAACGACAGAGTGAGGAATGTAACTGATTTCAAGATCTCTGATTTCAGCATCGGTGAGCCCGATGGTCAGCGCAGCGACAGCGTCGTCCAAGTGATGCAATTTGGTCGCGCCGATGATCGGAGCCGACACTTCGGATTTCGCAAGAACCCAAGCGAGTGCGATCTGCGCTTTGGGAACCCCTCTCTCCTTCGCGATCTTTGCCACTGCCTCTGCTACGCGCCTATCGGCATCCGCGGTCATCGACGTATAAAGGCCTTTTCCGATCTCATCGGTATCCGAGCGATCACTTTGCGCGTTCCAGTCGCGGGTTAGACGGCCGCGTGCGAGGGGGCTCCAAGGTATGACGCCGATACCCTCGGCTTTGCAGAGTGGAAGCATTTCCCTTTCCTCCTCACGGTACAGCAGGTTCAGGTGGTTCTGCATGGAGACGAACCGTGTCCATCCGTTCGCCTGCGAGACAGCGAGCATTTTCGAGAACTGCCACGCGTACATGGACGACGCACCGATGTAACGGGCTTTACCCGCCTTGACGACGTCATGCAGCGCTTCGAGGGTTTCCTCGATCGGTGTACGATGGTCGAGCCGGTGGATCTGGTAGAGGTCGACATAGTCAGTCCCCAACCGCTTCAGGCTGGCATCGATCTCCGAAAGAATGGCTTTCCGGGACAGACCGGCACCATTTGGTCCGGGCTTCATCCGGCCGTTGACCTTTGTGGCGATGACAACGTCGTCTCTCCCCGAGTAGTCCCTGATCGCGCGGCCGAGAATTTCCTCGCTCGTTCCATCCGAGTAGACATTGGCGGTATCGAAGAAGTTGATCCCGAGCTCGATCGCCTTGCGGATAAAGGGGCGACTTTGCTCTTCCGTCAGCGTCCATGGATGACTGCCGCGATCGGGTTCGCCATAACTCATGCAACCAAGGCAGAGGCGGGAAACCTCCAGGCCGGTATTTCCAAGGCGCGTATATTCCATGTTTATCTCCCATTTTTGCAGCGCGAATAAATATGAACGTGACGCATGAGGCGACAGGTCCCGCCTCTCAATGCTTAGGCGCTTATGTCGCCGTCGACGAGTATGCCGGAGCCGGTGATAAAGGCAGCGCCCGGCCCGGCGAGGAAGGCGACGGCCTCTGCGACCTCTCTGGTCCGACCGTAGCGGGCAATTGACAGGCTCGGCAGGATAGCGGGCGCCAAAGCGCCGTCGGCTGGGTTCATGTCGGTGTCGATCGGCCCTGGTCGGACCAGATTGACGGTGATCTCCCGCGGACCCAGTTCACGCGCGAGACCGCGTGTGAAGCTTTCCAGAGCGGACTTAGTCGCTGCATAGACCGCGATCCCTGCGAACGGGACCGCCAGACCCGCATTGCTGCCTGTACTAATGATGCGGCCGCCATTCGGGATGTGTTTCAGCGCCGCCTGCGTGATCAGAAAGACGCCGCGCACATTGACGTTCAGCTGCAGATCGATCTCCTCCAGTGGCTGTGTGGAAAAATCGCCTGAGAAAAGGACACCGGCGTTGTTGACCAGAATGTCGAGGTCGCCAAGGTCAGCGACGGTCCGCTCGACAGTCGCGATCGCGGCTTGGGGGCTTGCGGCATCAGCTTGAATGGCGACGGCTTTACGGCCCGTGGCGCCGATCTCGGCGACGAGAGCTTCGGCCTTTTCGGCCGACTTCTCATAGGTGATGGCGACGTCGGCACCGTCCTCGGCCAGCTTCAGCGCGATGGCCGCACCAATTCCGCGCGCTGCACCGGTTACAAGCGCTCGCTTACCCGCGAGGGGAAGAGTGGAGATTTTGTTCATGGGGGTATACCTCAGATGTTTCTGTTCTGCTCTGTAGAGGAATGATTGTCTGCTCATGACCGACAGAGACGGTGGGAATATTCTCGCCACCAGCGGATGAGCCAATGACCCCAACCCACCAATATTCTTGCTCATCAGTGGGCCGCGTTGTTCGCTGGAAGGCCGGCGGAAAGCCAACCGGCGACGAGAAAACAGATTGCGATTGCGATTGCTGCCACGCTGTACGCTCGGCCGATTGAGTCCACGTCGGTAGCAGACCCCAAAATGGAGAAGAACAACCCGCCGACGATTGCCACCGCGAAGGCACCGCCAATTTGAAGCATTGAGTTGACGAGGCCGGAGGCCAATCCGGACTGTGTTTTGCCGACCCGCTGCACGACGCTTTTCAAAAGGTTTGGAAGCGCGATGCCCTGCCCCGCCCCGATGAGAAAGAGCGGAAGAAAGAGGAATTGGGCATGATCGCTTGAGATCAGAACCGCTGTTGCAAACAGGCCAACAGCTTGCAGCCCCATACCAACGGCTGCGGAATATCTTCCGAAGACGCTGAGGATGCGTTCGCTTGCGAAAGGGCCGAGGACAAAGCCGACTGCCGCGGGAAGGATGGCCAGCCCGGCCTGGAAAGGCGTGCGACCAAGACCGCTCTGCTCATAGACCGAGAATACGAGCCAGAATGCTGCGAGCGAGTAGAAAAATAGGGCAGCTATCAGCCCGCGTTTCAATCCTGGAACGTTCAGGAGGCTCGGCGCGAGGATGGGATCTCCTCCCGCCGCCTCCAAGTTTCGCTCAAATCGCCAGAATAGGCGAAAAAGCAGCGGGGAGGCGGCAAGCATCGAAAGCAACCAGACCGGCCACCCCTGCTCGCGGCCCTCGATTAGCGGCGCGATCAATGCAAAAAGTGCAAGCGCGATCAGCAATGCTCCGCCCAGATCCAGTTTGCTCGGGTGCTCCGATCGGGTTTCGCGCAACATGATAGAGGCGGACGGTGCGGCGATGGCGATCACCGGAAGGTTGATCAGGAAGATGGCTCTCCATCCAAGACCAAATATATCCAGTGCTATCAATACCCCTCCGAGAAACAGACCAGCCATCGATGCCAACCCAAATGTCAGGGCGTAGAAGCTGAGTGCCTTCGATTTCTCGTGTTCCGGGAAAATCGCATTTATTGACGCCAGGGCCTGCGGTGCCATGACTGCCGCAGCAAATCCCTGAAGGACCCGGCCGATGATCAGTATCGACGGAGACCAGGCAAAGCCGCATATTGCAGATGCCGCGGCAAATCCGACCATTCCAACCAGAAAGACATTGCGGCGACCGTAGAGATCTCCAAGCCTGCCACCTGTGATCAGCATGACTGCATAGGTGGTGGCGTAGCCTGAGATAATTAGTTGCATCGTCGATGCAGAGGCCCGCAAATCGTCCCGGATTGACGGCAGCGCCACGTTGACGATGAAGAAATCCAGAGGCGGCAGAAAAGCCCCGGCCAACAGGATGACGAGCGCGACCCATCTGCGCGGATCGAGCTTGTCTTCGGGGTCGCAGGAACTCTCCATATTTGTCTCCTTGTAGTCGGTAAAAAGCTGCCGAAACGCTGGCGGAACTGACAGTAATTAGGAACTCTTCAGTTCCTAATTACTGTCAGTCAAGCGCCTTTAAGGCAAGATCAACCATGGCTCGCGTGTCTTCACGATCCGCTCCTGCCTTGCCCAAAACCCTCATGCCCTGGATCTGGCAGACAAGGAACCTGGCAAGTGTCCGCTCATCCAGCCCAGGATCAATTTCACCGCCAGCTTGAGCCCTGATAATCGTGGCTGCATAAAGGTCTTGCAGTCGCCGAAACAGGCGGGAAATACGAGCCGAAATCTGTTCATCAGCTGGAAGCATTTCAACAGCTGCCAAGACAACAAAACACCCGCGCAATCCTGGCTTGCCGCAAGAAAAGTCAATTTGCTGCGAAAATGCCTCGCGAATTGCGGCTTTCGGTGACAGGTCGGAATTCAGCGTTTCGCCCACCGTCCGAACGGCATCCTCGATGTAGGCGTCAAGAGCACGTAGATAGACGCCCCGCTTGTCTACGAACGCCTTATAGAAACTACCTCTGGACAGATTCATGCCTTCAAGCAGATCAGGAAGAGACGCATCGTGATATCCGAGGTCCCAGAATACGCCCATCGCCTTGCGAACTGCATCATCGAGTTCAAATTCGCGAGGGCGACCAACGGATGGGGACGTCTGAGTGTGTTTCGCCATGGAGCCAATATGGAACCATTCGGTTCCTTATGCAAGCGATATTTTGGAGATTTGAGGGATCCGCCTGGATGAGACGCGAATTGATGTTGATCTGAGAGACAGAGGCTAGCTTGCCTTTTCCATGGAGGCGCAGGCGAGGTTTCATAGATTATCGTCTGAAGGGGCAATGTCTGCTGCCGCGCCGGCCACATCTGCTGCGTTGCCGCTTCTCAACAATTGAAGACCCAAACAGCCGTACCCAGAAGCAGGATGACGGGATGTGTCCCAAAGAGACAGGAATACGGCGATCAGCTGAACGTGACCAGGCCGATCAGCACGGATGCTTGTCGCCCATGGTCGATTACGTTCTTAGACTGTGCGGGCTGTCGTTTCGGGCGCCTTAAACGGCCCAGGGCAGCTGCGAGCAGAGAGCCATCATGACGCGTTCGCAACATTTACAGCCATTAGCACGCATGAGTTTCAGGCAAACGTTTCAGGGTGGTCCCGAGAAAACTCCCGTACTGCCATCAAAACCGGTATAAGACCGCGGCCAGCGATGGAGAGACTGTATTCGACGCGCGGCGGCCGCTCGCTGAAATCTTGCCTCTCAACAAGGCCGTCATTCTCCAGCTCCCGAAGATGTTGCGTCAGCATTTTCTGGGAGATGTCAGGAATGTCCCGCATGAATTGCGACGCCCTCATCGACGGCTCCGCAAAGAGCCGGAACAGGATGGGTAGTTTCCACCGACCCGTGATCATTCGAAGCACCCTGGCCACATGTGCGCCCGATCCATCCGGGCCGAGGCAAACCTCCCTTGGTTCTCGTTCGACAGGCACTTTAAAGTGCGTAATTGCCTCATTCATCGTCTTGTCTCCTTATCGGTGCATCGCACTAACATGGGAATTGCCAGATGGATTTGAAACTTGATGGAAAAATTGCGCTTGTCACCGGGAGCAGCAAGGGTATTGGCGAAGGAATAGCCAGAGGCTTGGCGCGTGAGGGTGCTATCGTCATCGTCCATGGCCGCAACAAGACGAGTACGGAAGAAGTCGCCCACGACATCGTCACCCAAGGTGGGCGCGCCTATGCGGTCTTTGGCGACCTGACGAATGACGATGACGTACAAGGGCTCACCGATAATGCGCAGGCTTTCGTGAAACCAGTCGAAATCCTAGTCAACAACGCAGGCGGCTCCGGCGAGGTGGAAGACTGGACGACCACTCGCCCGGAGACATGGGCATCCGCTTACGACCGGAACGTGCTGGCGGCAGTAAGGGTAACCGCTCGGCTGCTGCCTAGCATGCGGGCCGGCAAATGGGGAAGAATCGTCAATATCTCCAGCATGGCGGCAATGATGACTCCTGCGAAAAGGCCCGATTATGGTGCTGCCAAGGCTGCGATGATCGCGATGACAGCCTCGCTGGCAAAGGAGGTTGCAATGGATGGCATTACAGCGAACACGGTATCGCCCGGAACCATTCATAGCGTTAAATTGGACGAAGGCTTCCGCAAGGTTGCCGCCGGGCAAGGCCTTGCGTTGGACGCGTCATGGACCGAAATCGAGAAAACTGTGCTGCCGATGTTTGCCCAAGTTCCGATGGGACGGGTTGGAACGCTTGACGAAATCGCCGATGCCATCGCTTTCCTTGCAAGTCCGCGCGCGGGCTATATCACGGGAGCAAACCTACGCCTTGACGGCGGCATGTGGCCTGGGCTTTGAGGTTTTCGGACGGTCAGCTCTTGGCCGCACGCAGATCAAGTGGTCTTCCGCGTTGATGAGATCTGCAGCAAAGACCAATTTCTTCATCCGTCGGCGACCCCAAGATTGGGTCCCTCATAGCCTTGGGGGGAGCAATTCATTTCCGTATTACCCGTTGTTTCCGGCGATCGGCGTCGGCTCAACGCGGTAGGTCTCGTCTCGATGCCTGATGGCACCTCACAGCCAGGTGGCGGTGCGCTGGGCTGGTATGGTCTTGGCGTCGCCACTATCGGCCAGCGATACTGTCACATGACAGAGGTTATGCGATCGCATCCCGCGAGAGCGTGGTGTGGAAACAACGTTCGAGTCCGTCGGGCGTGCCTTTCTTGTCCTTGCGCCCCTGCGGTCAAGACCAGGCTCGCACGATGGCAGTTGATGAACCAGAATCGTCCTAACGCCTTTTTTCGGGCTCTGCTTGGCGCCGAAAGCACCTAAATGAATGATCGTTGACGATGCCGACCGCCTGCATCCACGCGCAGGTGATGGTCGGCCCGACAAACTTAAAGCCGCGCCGTTTCAACTCCTGCGAGACTTTCTCGAGAGTGGTGTGCTCGCAACCCAGCTCTCACCGTCACCAAGAAGATGGAAAAGGCTTATCTATAAATCGCCGCCGACCCTTGCTAACTTCGCATCAGCAATCCGCGACGGCTTTATCCACCGGCAAGGGCAGGCTCAGTCCCGGCGTCCGCGCTCGCGCGAGCGCCGGGAAGCCACCCTTATACCGTGGCGATTGTACCGCCATCGATGACAAACTCGGCGCCGTGGATCGCAGCAGCACGGTCCGAGGCAAGGTAGGCGATAAGGTCGGCCACCTCTTCAGGCTCGGCTCCGCGCCCGATCGAGATCCCGCCCAAGGCATCGAGGACAGACTGCCGCGCGTCCTCGATCGTGCCGCCATTCGCAGTCCGAAGCATTTCGAGAAAGTCTCCAGTAGCATCGGTCATGATCCAGCCGGGCGAGACGGAGTTGACCCGCACGCCCTTGGGACCGAGTTCTTTCGAGATCGACTTGCTGTAGGTTCTGAGCGCCGCCTTCGCGGCGGCGTAGCCTGTCGTGGATTCGGGCAGGGGCAGGACGGACTGAATTGAGGTGATGTGCACCACAGTGCCCTTGCCCCGCTCGATCATCTGCGGGATCAACAGGCGATCGAGCCGGACGGTCGCCAGCAGGTTAAGGTTCAGTTCGGCGAGCCAGTGGTCGTCCGTCAGCGCGGCGAAGCCACCCGCCGGCGAAGCCGAGCCACCGATGACATGGGCAAGGATGTCGATGCCACCCAGCCTCTCAAGTGCCGCCTTGGCTAGCGCTTCGCTGCCCTCCGCAGTGGTCAGGTCTGCCTGGACATATTCAACGCCCTCGATAGGATCCTTGATCGTGCGGGCGGCGGTGACAACACGGGCTCCACCCGCGAGAAAGCGCTCGACCGTGGCGCGGCCCAGACCCTTGGTGCCGCCGCTGACGAGCACGCGCTTGCCCGCGAATTCGTTGGGAACTGCCTGGATGCTCATACCGTGGTCTCCAGAACCTTGATGGCGTCGTTCGCCAGCTTCACCCGATAGGTGAAGCGGATCGGGCTGCCCGGGAAGTCTCCATGGGCGGGACCTTCGAGCACGACATCGCCGTCTTCTTCGCGGACGGTGTCGGGCGTGAAGATCGCCTTTACCGCGATCGCTTCGTCCTTGAGTAGCTTGCGGATCTCAGCCAGCCCCTCGTAACGCTTGCCGTTGTCGATGAAGACGGCGTCATCCAGGAAAGGCTTCATCATTTCTTCGATATCGAGACGGGCGTTTGCCTCGACATAGTCGGCGATTGGCTTGGGTAGGTTCATTGACATCTTCATCTCCTCAGTGGTGATGAGGCTAAGTTAGCGATGGACTTTTCTACTGATAAGCAAGATAAATCGGCGTGATGTATTGCGAAAATCAGGACAATGACGCGCCATTCTCTGATCGAACTTGAAGCGGTTCTCGCGATCGTTCGGTGCGGCTCGTTTCGAGCGGCGGCGCTCGATCTCGGCATGTCGACCACGGCCATCAGCAACGCGGTGGGCAAGCTCGAGCGGGATCTTGACGTTCGTTTATTCAATCGCACCACGCGCAGCGTCTCGCTCACCTATGCGGGGCGGATCTTCGTCGCACAGATCAAACCAGCGCTCGAGGGCATCCAGAAAGCGATGAATACGGCGCGCTCCCAGCAGGAGACGCCGTCCGGCACCTTGCGCATCAATGCCTTCGCGACGGCGGCGCGCGAAATCATGGCCCCGCTGGTCCTGAGCTATCTGAAGCTCTATCCGCAGGTTCACATCGACATCGTCACCGAGGGGCGGCTTGTCGACGTCGTGGCGGCGGGCTTCGATTTGGGCGTGCGCAGCGCGGATCTGGTGCCCAGCGACGCGATCGCCATACCGCTGGGAAAGATGCGGCGCATGGCGGTTGCGGTATCTCCCGCGTTTTTCGAAAACAGGGCTATCCCCCAAGTGCCGCAGGATCTGCTCTCTTACCCCTGCGTTCGCGGGCGGCTTCCCAATGGCGCACTGTTCCGATGGCGGTTCGAGAAGGGCGGTGAAGAACTGCATCTCGACGTCGAGGGGCCGATCACTCTTGACGAAGCATCCCTGGCGCGGATCGCGGTAACGAACGGCGTGGGGATCGGCTATTTCATGGAAACCGATGTCCGCGAAGACATCGCAGCGGGACGGCTCGTGCGCATTCTCGAAGACTGGACGCCGCCGCTCGTGCCGTTGTGCCTCTACTATTCCAATCGGCGCAATTCCTCCGCCGCCTTCCAGGCCTTTATTGCGCTCGCGCGCGACTACGCGGCCGGACGACTCGCGCAGACCTAAGCCCGCTGGTGCGCGTCGCCCAGACTTGAAAGTCTACACGACCCAGCCCCCTTGAGGATCAGAGCAAGGACCCGGATGGTTTACATCTGCTTTTGTCATGTGCGGCTGATGTCCGAACTGCCATGTTGAAGCTCAAAGCTGTGGGCGGCATGATTTAGACCGAAATGCCTTGCCTTCGCCTTGAAGGGATATGAACTTCCGATACTCACTTCAGAACCTGAACTCGTTGAAAACCAAGACTCGGTTTAAGGCCGAGGGTAAGGGCTGCTGCCAAATCACTCTGGAATTCTTATTTCGGAAGCCAGCCACTGCTGTTTTTCGGCAATACCGGACAGATAGTGCTCACGCAGTATGTTCTTGGTATGCCTTGCGAGCTCTTCCGGTAGATTGCCCAGCTCGTTCCGTCGCGTCGCAAGATAGAGCTTGCGCCGGAACTGTGCGCCGGGAAACGGCAGCAGTTCGACATCTTCCGGATCTTGCCAGGACGACCGGGCGCTCAACGGGGTTGTAATCGTCCAGCCCAGCCCCGCAGCAACCATGCCAATGACGGCATGCGGGGTGTCAATTTCGATGTCGCGAATGATTGGCACCTTCGTGCGCTTGAGCTGGGCATCTATATTCAGGCGCGCGGCGGATCGGTGCCCGAACCGGATCATGGGCAACTCTGCCGCAAGGCTGCGCAGATCGGCGATATCATTAACGACACGCCCCCGAGGGACAATTAGAATGAAGGGTTCTTCGGCAACGAGGTGGCGTTTGAGTTCATCAAGATCGTCCATCGAGTCGCTCATGATCATTACATCGATGCGCCTTTCTAAAAAGGCCTCACGCTGCATGTTGGAACTGCCGACCATCACCGAAAGCCGATCCAGGCGGTTTCCAAGCGCCTCGACGAGCTTTGGAATGAACGGCAGACACAAAGTTTCCACCACACCCATCCGCAGGAAAACTGAACGTGACAGCCCCACTTCGTCGAAACGATTGACAAACTGCTTCGCCTCCGTGAGGAGATTTTCCGCACGACGCATCACGTCGTGGCCATCCAGCGTGAGCCGCAACGGCCGCGCGGACCGATCCAGCAGTGTCAAGCACATCCTGTGCTCCAGCCGCTGGATCAACTGGGACGCGGCGGACTGGGAGATTCCACTCCTGCGGCTGGCTGCCGAAATGCTTCCCGTTTCCCCAAACGCGACGAAGATCTCGAGCTCCCTGAGGCTAAGAAGATCATGCAGCGATCTATGCTCGTCCATTCCTCGCCTCTCACACGTTCACCCGTCCGACATGCACGTGAAACGGACGGTCACAAAGGGACGAGTATAAGCGGCAGGTTGAAAAATATAAGCGCCTTTCGGCTCCGCTCAGTCACCGGTGCGAACGACAAGCAGGCGAGCCTCTGTTTCGCGACGTAGCGCCGCCTTATCGACTTTCTGGCTCGGCGTCAGGGGAAGAGACAGGCGGAACTCTATATGTCCCGGCACCATATAGGCAAGCATGCCTTCTCGGCAATGCTCTCGTATTTGGTGCTCAAGCAGAGCGTCCGGGTTTGCAAGGACGATCGTGGTTGCGATTTCGTCCTCACCGTGCATGGAGGCGATCGGGTAGACCGCCGCATCTCTGACGCCGGGAATGCTGCGAAGAAACTGCTCCACTTCCCAAGCCGAGATGTTTTCACCCCGTCTGCGGATGACATCCTTGGCCCTGCCGGCGAAATAGAGATAGCCGTTCCTGTCCAGCCAGCCAAGATCACCGGTATGAAACCACCCGTTGCGCCATTGCGATGCATTGGCATCGGCATTGTTGTAGTATCCCGTTGGCATCAACCATGGCACATTGGCGCGAATGACAATCTCCCCCGTTACGCCTGGCTCCATCTGAAGATCGTCGCTATCGACGACCCTGACGTCAAATCCGGGGCGACGACGCCCGCAGGAAAAGAACTTGTCTGCCGGATCGTCCAAGTTGCGCGCCACGGGTGCGGCCGCGTCCGTCAGGCCGTAGGTCGACACAAGCCGGACCCCGAAACGGGCCTCAAACTCCCTTCCGAAGACTGGAACAGGCGCGACCCTGACCATCCTGACGCGATGTTGCCGTTCAAGCGGATGGGGCGGCGCCTGCCAAAGGAAGGATGCCATTGCCCCTAACAAGTCGAAAGTCGTGGCGCCCGATCGCTGAATGTCGCTCCAGAACCGGGAGACCGAGAATTTCCGCGCCAGCGCGATACCTGCCCCTTGCAACAAGGCGACCCAGGCGGCACCGCGCAGCCCGCTGGTGTGAAAGAGTGGGAGGCAGATGTAATATACGTCGTCCGAGCGATAATCGTATGCCAACGCATAGCTGTGCGCGACGAGCAACATCGTTGCCTGGTTAAAGACCACGGCCTTGGAAGGACCGGTCGTGCCCGAGGTCAGAGCAAGGCAGGCGACATCGGTAAAACGAACGGAGAACGGCGTGTCGTCATGGTCGATCGTGTCGAACAGTCTTGAGAATGACATCGCCCCCGGGAGGGCGGCATCGTTGCGAAGGATGACCGTCGTCACGAGGGGAAGGTCGGGTAGAACCGCCGACAGCGTGTCCCGGCACGCATCATCGGCGATCACAACGGTCGCATCACACAGCGTCAGATAGTAGGACAGCAGGCGCGCCGGAGCATCGGGATTGACGGGGGCGGCAATGGCCCCCGCGCGTGCCAGAGCGAGATAGAGAAGGAGGAGATCCGCGGAGTTCTCCATGAGGATCGCAACGTGGCTCCCCGACCCGATGCCCTTAGCGCGCAGATTGCGGGCCATCAGCAACGAAATCTCGTCGATATCACGAAAACTGAACCGGCTGTCGGACTCAAGATCATGCAGATAGGTCTTGTCCCCCCACTGGGTGGCCGCCTTCTTGAGAACGTTATCCATAGTCATCTGAGAAATCTCAGCTTCCTGAATACGGCTCTCGCCGGGCCACTCAGGCATCATCGCTCGCGTTACCTTGCGCAAAGTCCGCTCTCAGAGGCTCGCCATTTCGGCCAAAGGCGAGCACGGCCTTAGTGGGTAGATTTGCAGTAATTGCGATCTCGGCAAGCTTTGCGATCAGTTCACGGACAACGTCGCGCCGACTGTCGTTTTCTCCGACGAAGCGTTTGGCGAGCATATCCGCCTGCCTCGAATTCCAGGGAATTAGGCCGTGACGGCGACTGCCATCGGCATCTGCAAAGGTCAGGAACGGCCCGACCTGATCATCCGGCGTCAAGCTGAGTGTCACGATCTCAACCTCTGCCAACGAGACGACGACATCGGTTTTCGTAAGTGGGAAGGCATCCATAGTAACGGCGCCTCTCGCGAAGTTCGTATCCACTGCCTTGCCGCTCTCTGCCGTATCCCGTTCGCGCAGGAAGGCCGCGTAGTCGACGGAGGCCTTAACGGCTCGGAAGGCAGCATCGGCCTGTTCAAAAACGGGGAGGTTTGCGTCACGGAGCCGGCGAAGGCCCCCGGCATTGACGTCGCGCCCGGTCCAGAACGGTATCAGCGGTTTGTCGGCGGCCTTGGCCATTTCAACCAAATCGATGCCGGTCTGTTCCGCATATTGCCCGGCTGCCTGCCCAGACACAACGACATCGACGTTCGGATCCTTCAACAAAAGTTCATGCATATGACGGACCTGCCACCAAGTTTCCGAGGTCACCACCTGACCGGTAATATCCAGCGGGTTGAAGCAGCTGCCATAACCCGTCTGCAACTCCTTCACCTCGGCGTCCGTGGCGTCGCTGAACGTCGCCATGGTGATACCGACGCGGTCGCAGATATCGGCAGAAAGCCCGGCAAGGCCACCAGAAGCCGAAATCACGCCGACGCGTTTTCCTTTTGGACGCGGCAGGTTGATGATCCCGTTCGGAATCAGAAACAGGTCATCCAGGCTCTCGACCCGGATCACGCCAAGGTCGGCAAACAGGGCTTCATAGGCATCATCGTTTCCGATCAGCGCAGCGGTGTGACCCTGCGTCACGCGCTTACCACGCTCTGACCGGCCGGTCTTCATCAGCACGATCGGCTTGCCATTGTCAGCCGCCAGTCGGCAGGCAGCGGTGAACTTGGGAATATCGCGGATCGACTCGGCGAAGACGGCGATCGCCTTCGTTGCCTCGTCCTGCGCGAAGTAGCCTACACAATCGGCGACGTTAATGTCGGCCTCGTTGCCTGTCGCGATCGCCTTGGAGAAACCGATGCCGTGCGCCATGGCCCTATCGAGGAACGAACCCATAATGCCGCCGCTTTGCGTCACCATCGACAAAGGTCCCTCGATGAGCGTTTCGCGTCCAAGCACAGCCGCACCCGAAAGCCAGGTTCCATTGTCGCGGTTGATCGCACCGAGCGTATTCGGCCCAAGCAGACGAATGCCGCCGGCGCGCGCCTTGGCGGCGATCTGTTCCTGAAGTTCCACACCCGCCTCACTCGCCTCGGCCATACCAGAAGCGTAGATGATCGCCGTGCGCGTGCCGATGGCAATCAAGTCATCCAGCATGCCGAGGATGTTCTTCGCGCCGATCAGCAACAAGGCCACATCGGCCGGCCCCGGCAGATCACGCACGGATTTGTAGGTGCGATATCCGAAAATCTCGTCGTATTTGGGGTTGATAGGATAGATCTTGCCGGGGAAACCCGACTTACCGAGATTCTTGATCACCTTGCCGGGATACTTGCCGGCGTCGGGCGACGCACCGACAACGGCGATCCCCCGAGGCTGCATCAGGGCTTCGAGGCTGGCCCAATCATACTTGGTCATGTTTTGCTCCAAAACAGATATTGCGGTTAGAACGACCGGGGAAGTCCGAGGACACGTTCCGCGATGAAACTGAGGATGAGATTCTGCGCGACAGGCGCCACGCGCCAGAGCCGGGCTTCACGAAAATACCGCTCGACGTGGTACTCATTTGCGTAGCCAAAACCGCCAAGCGTCTGCATGGCGCGATCGGCAGCTTCGAACGCTGCTTCCGATGCCAGATACTTGGCCGTATTGGCTTCGGCCCCGCACGGCTCGCCCGCGTCGTAAAGCCAGGCCGCCTTCCGCGCGGCGAGGTCGGCAGCCTCCAGCCGGGCATAGCTGTCGGCAAGAGGGAACTGAACGCCCTGGTTCTGTCCGATCAGGCGACCGAAGACCTGGCGTTCGTTGGCGTAGCGAACCGCCTTCGCCAAAGCCGCGCGTCCCAGTCCAACCGCTTCTGCGGCCACCAGAATGCGCTCGGCATTCAGGCTTTCCAGAAGGTAACGGAAGCCCTTACCCTCCTCTCCGACAATGCGGTTTGCGGGAACCCGCACATCATCGAAGACCACTTCGCATGCCGCAATCGAGCGGCGGCCCAGCATCGGGATCGGACTGACTGCGATGCCGGCGGCCTTCATCGGCACGAGGATCAGGCTCATGCCGTCGGTCGGACGGGCGACATTCTCGATCTTCACTGTTCGAACGAGCAGTAGGCATTCGTCCGCATCCAGTGCCTTCGAAATCCAGATCTTGTTGCCGCGAACGATGTAGTCGTCGCCATCCCGACGCGCGAAGGTCGTGATGCGCGTCGTGTCAGTTCCTGCATCCGGCTCCGTCACGCCGAAGCAAATTTGCAGCGAACCGTCTATAATGCGCGGCAGGATCTCGTCACGAAGCCGACTGTCAGCGTGCTTGATGATCGGCTGAATGCCGAACATGCTCATATGGACGGCGCTCGCACCCGCCATGCCGGCGCCGCTCTCGGAAATTTCCTGGAGGATCGCGGCGACGTCGGCAAGCGGCAGTCCAGTTCCGTTGAACTCTTCGGGAATTGAGGCGCCCAGAAAACCCGCTTCTGCAAAAGCGCTGTAGAATTCCTTGGGGAATTCCTCCTTGCTGTCCTTTTCCATCCAGTACTCGTCCGGGAACTGCTTCAGCAGCGTGCGGACGGCGTTTCGGATTGCGATCTGATCTTCGGTGTCCTTGAACATCAGACGTTCACCTCATGCGCCTTGTATCCGAAGATCCAGTCATAGAAAGTGTTGACGGAACTGCTCGTGAAACGGGCCGCCATGTAAGCCGACGCTTTAGCCGGATCCGCAAGATCAGCGCTGTTGCGGCCCCGGGATTCTCTCCAGGAGCAATTCACGACCTCCGTGGCGCGTTCAACGCGGGCAGCCTGATAGCGCTGCAGCCCAGCGATGATGTCGCCCTTGCTTGCTTCCAAGGCCCGGGCGAGAACGACGCCGTCTTCGATGGCCATGATGGCGCCCTGCCCCAGAGACGGGGGCATGGCATGGCAAGCATCCCCAAGCAATGTCACGCGGCGATCGGTCCATTCGCGTACGCTCTCAAACTGGAACTGGCCCCACTTGTAAGGAGTGCCCATATTTTCGATCATCTGGATAATATTCGGATGCCAGCCCTCGAAATCGGTCAGGCACTCTTCAGTCGTGCCCTGCTCCGTCCAGGACAAGGTGGACCACCCATCGCGTTTGACGGTACCGACGAAATTCAGGAACTTGCCGCCGCGCACGGGATAGCAGGTCACGGTCGCTCTGTGCGAGAACCAGCCGCCCGCGCTATCCCTTTCACGCTCCGGCACCAGCTCAATCGGGATCATGCCGCGCCAGAACATGTTGCCAGTGAACTGCGGCGTGACACTCTTGCCGAGCCTGTCGCGCACGACGGAGTGGACGCCATCCGCACCAACAACCGCCGCGCCACGAACGATACGCCCGTCTTCAAGCAAAACCCCTGCGCCGCTCTCGTCCTGCTCTAATCCCGTGACCTTAGAGTTGAGGAGTACGGCATCCGGCTTGATCGCAAGCACTGCATCACGAAGTATTCCGTGGAGGTCGGCTCTGTGGAGAAGCATATATGGGGCACCATATCGTTCTTCAGAGCCCGCCCCGTGGGCTGCGAGGCTCCACGCTTCCCCGGTGTTCCAGAGACGCATTTCGCGTTTTACCGAAAGAACGGCTTGCTTCATAAGCGCATCTTTCAGCCCGAGCCCAAAAAGAGCAGCCGTACCGTTGGGTCCCATATGCAACCCGGCACCAATCTCCTTCAGCTCAGACGCTTGCTCGACGACGGTGACGTCGAAGCCTTTTCTGAGCAACGCCAGTGCTGCAGTTAGACCACCGATTCCGCCACCGGCAATTATGATACTTTGAGACATAGCTCTGCCTTTCGTTCTCCGCGTGGAACGTCCTACCCGGGTCAAGCCCAGGAACGATTTGTGAAAAATCTCCGGTTATTGCGCCGGCGCGTAGCCGGGATCATCCAGTATTCTCAGGCGATGACCCTGCGCATCCAAGCTGCGCGCCGCCGCCCAGGCCGTCGCAATAATCGACGACCAGACCGGAATTCCAAGATCCTTGCGAATGCCCGGCAGGATATTCATGGCCGGCATTTGCGCGCAGGCTATGAAAACAGACTTCGAATGGGGAAGCACCGTTTCATTCACCTTGCGAAGAATGTCGGTCTCGGTGATCCTCATGAGGTTCTCAATGCTCCCGGGATAGAAACTGTCCAGCGTTTCAACCTCGATGCCGACCGCATCCAGATAACGTCGCAAGCTATTGTTCGCGGCATCCATATAGGGTGTGACGACTGTCGTGCTGTTCACTCTAGATGCACGCAGCGCCTGTTCCATTGCCGGGGCAACCGCCACGACATCTACGCCGGCGACTTTACGAAGCCGCTGGACATAGGCTTCGTGACGCTCCGGGCCGGACAGGAACCCGGCAACGGTGCACCCGAAGAGCACGATGTCGGGCTCGAAGCTGAGGTTGTCCTCGAGAACTCGCAAGCTGCGCTCCTCCAGTATTGGCAATGTATCGAGGGTCAGCATGCCGGGGCTGCGAGGCACGCGGCCCACCCGGATGTCGCTGAATTCGGGACACAGCGCCCGAATTTCCGGCTCCAGCATCGTGCTGTTTTCCGGGGTTACGATTAGGGCCTTAAGGGTACTTTGGGTCATGGTGCTTTCACATGGTGGTGAGGCGTTGCTCTCGGCAACGCCCGCTCAATTCACTCGTCGAATTTCAGACCAGCCGCTTTGACGGTGGCAGTGTAGTCTGAGACTTCTTTGGCAATGAGGGCGGTATAGTCGGCAGAATTGATGTTGCCGGGCACGAGTGCCATCCCGCGGAGCTTTTCGGCGACGTCCGGTAACCGGGCCACTCGGTTGACCTCGGCTTCAAGGCTCGTAAGGATATCCGCTGGAACACCCGCGGGTGCGAACAGGCCTGTCCAAAGGTTCATGTTCACGTCGAAGCCCAGTTCCTTAAGGGTGGGCAGATCCGGCATCGACGCCAGCCTCTCCTTGCCCGTTACGGCAAGCGCCCGGACGTTGCCGCCCTCAAGCAACGGCATGGCCGACGCCGGGTCCGCGAGCATGAAGAGGCTCTCGCCGGTTACCACGCTCATCAGAGCTTCATTCCCGGAGCGATATGAGACGGCCACACCCGAAAGACCGCTGTTGATTTTCAGCTGCTCTGTCGGGATCGTATATGAGGGGCCGGGTGTCGGGTAATTCGAGGCGTCTGGATGGGCCTTTGTCCATTCAACCAGTTCAGCGAAGGTTTTGACTTCATGATCGCTGGGAACGACGAGAATGAAGTTCGGGAACTCGGCGATGATCGCGATTGGCGTCAACCCGGCGGTGGGATCGTAGTTGAGGTTGGGATAGATCGCCTTCGCGACCGAGATCACGCCGTTACCCGCCACCATAAGCGAATATCCATCGGGCTTCTGTCGGGTCATGTATTCCGCAGCCAGTCGCCCGCCCGCGCCCGGCTTGTTTTCAACAATTACCTTAGCCCCCTTCTCCGCATACATGTGGCTGGCGAGAAGTCGGGCGGTGACGTCGGAAGCCCCCCCGGCTCCATAGCCGACGTAGATAGTCACCAGTTTGTTTGGGTAGTCTGCGGTATCTTGAGCTTTGGCGATGGGGCCGGTAGCCATCACTGCCACGGCGACGCTAAGCCAAACGGCACGAACTCTTCTCAACAGATTCAACATCGTATTTTCTCCCAGATTGTTGATTGCGCGGATCCGCTATTCAAACTTTAGGCCAGCGGCCTTGACGACGGCACGAAGGCTTTCGACTTCCGTGGCGATCTGTGTACCAAACTGCCCAGTGACGAGCCTCCCGGGCTCGACACCGATCTGATGAAGCTTTTGCCGGACGCCAGCCTCATTCAGAGCAGCGGTGATCAAGCCTGCAATTTCCCGTGCCTGCTCGGCGGTCGTTCCCGGGGGTGCAAAAATTCCCGTCCATAGGCTGCTTTTGACCTGGGTGTAGCCAAGCTCGCCGGCCGACTGAACGTCGGGTAGCGCGGCAATGCGGTCCACACCCGTTACGAGTAACGCCCGGGTCTGGCCGCTTTCGACCGTGGGAAGCGTCGTGTTGTGGTCACCCAGAAGAAAGCTTATCTGCCCGTTCAAAACACCAACCAACGCTTCCGAGGAGCTCTTGTAGGAGACCGCCTGCGCCTCCAGTCCCGCGGCGAGCTTCAACTGCTCGGTCGGTATCGTGTAAGCCGGAGCGACGGCGGCATAGTTCGACTTCTCTGGGTTGGCTTTTGTCCAGGACACGAATTCCGCGAAGGTCTTGGCGGGATGGTCGGCGGCAACAATCAGTACAAGCTGCGGGTAATCCGCAATGACGGCGACCGGCACGAGATCCTTGATCGGGTCATAGCTGAGCTTGGGATAGATCGCCGCAGCCATGGAGACGGCGGAGTTTCCTGTTGCCAGCAAAGTAAGCCCGTCGGGTTTTGCCCGCACAACGAATTCTGCAGCGAGCTGGCCGCTGGCCCCCGGCTTGTTTTCCACGATAAAAGGCCGGCCTGTCGCCTTCCCCAGCGCCTCCGCAACGATCCGTGCAGATAGGTCGTTGCCGCCCCCCGGCGCATATCCAACGATGAACCGCGTCGTGCTGTCCTGCGCCAGGGCTGGTACAGCTGCAGCAAATAGTAAAGCGAGACATTGCAGCGTTTTTTTAAGCTTCTTCATAAGTCGATCCTCAGTTGTTGGAACAGTTCCGGCTGCTAATCTTCCTCAACAAACACCTCATCCCGTTTCCCTCGAATTGCGGGAAGTATGGACAGGATCAAAAGCAGAGCCGAAATTGAAAGCAGCACCAGTGACAGCGTCGACGTGAAGAAGACTGATGTATCACCACGGGAGATGATGAGCGCGCGGCGCAGGTTCTCCTCGACCATCAGGCCGAGAACCAGACCCAGGATTAGCGGAGCAGGCTCAAAGTCTAGTTTTATCAACACGTAACCGACAATACCAAACCCGCCGGCCAGAATGACGTCGAAGGCAGAATTGTGGATGGAATACATCCCAATCGAGCAGAAGACGACAATTGCGGGGAAAAGCAGCCGGTAGGGAACACGCAGAAGTTTGACCCACATGCCGACGAGCGGGAGGTTGATGACCAGCAGCATAAGGTTGCCGATCCACATTGACGCGATGAGACCCCAAACCAAAGTGGGCTGCTTTTCCATGACCTGCGGACCCGGGACAATGCCCTGGATCATCATCGCGCCGATCATCAATGCCATGACCGGGTTGGACGGAAGACCAAGGGTAAGAAGCGGGATGAACGAGGTTTGCGCCGCCGCGTTGTTTGCACTTTCCGGCGCAGCCACGCCTTCGATCGCGCCTTTCCCGAATTGGGCACGATTGCGGGAAATCTTCTTTTCAAGCGTGTATGCGGCAAACGACGAGATCGTCGCACCCCCACCTGGTAATATCCCAAGGACCGAACCGAGTGCGGTACCGCGCAAAACGGGCATGAAACAATTCTTGCAATCCTGCCACGTCGGCATCAACCCGTTGATTTTCTGCGTCAACACCGACCGGTCCACGCTGTTGCCCTCGAGGTTTCGAAAAATCTCGGCAAAGCCGAAGAGACCCATCGCAACGACAGAGAAATCCAACCCGTCGGACAGTTCCGGCAGCCCGAAGGTCAGCCGTTGCGCGCCTGTCTCCATGTCTGAACCAATCATTGCAAGAAGCAGACCCAGTGCGACCATGGCCAAGGCCCGGAAAACGGATCCGCGTGCCAATACGACCGCGAGCACGAGCCCCAGAACCATCAGAGAGAAATATTCCACCGCGCCAAACGCCAGTGCGATCGAAGTCAGGGGTTTGCCGAGGATCGAGACGAGAAGCGTCGAAACACAGCCCGCGAAGAATGACCCGATCGCGGCGACGGCCAGAGCTTTACCGGCCTGCCCTTTCTGGGCCATCTTGAAGCCGTCGAGGGCAGTCACGATGGAACTGGCTTCGCCCGGAATGTTAACAAGGATCGATGTCGTGGAGCCACCATACTGGGCACCGTAGTAAATGCCGGCGAGCATGATGAGCGCAGTTTCGGGCGGCATGCCGAATGTCAACGGTAAGAGCATGGCTACCGTCGCAACGGTTCCCACACCGGGCAGGACACCCACCAGCGTCCCCATCAAAGCGCCGACGAAGCACATCGCGAGGTTCATTGGCGAAAGCGCGACCCCGAAACCCATGCTAAGATTGTATAGAAAATCCGTCATCTCATCCTCACAGGGCAGGCCAGAGCGCGAAGGGCAGCGACAGGCCGTAGTAAAACAGCACCGTGCAGAAGACGGTCATGCAGACGCCGGCAACTACGGCCTCGCCCCATCGCGTTTCCTTTGTGGCAAGAGCCGCAATCAGGTACGTTAGGAACGACGTGATCACGATCCCAAGTGCACTCACTGCAAGCGCGAAAAAGATGATTGCGGAGAAAAGCATCAGCGGGCCCCGCAGCGCGAGGGTCGGTAGCGCGGATCCCCTTATGGCTAGCCCCATGCCGATTAGGACAACGGAAAGCGCCGCGAGCAGGCCGGCGATCAACCGCGGCATGGTGCCAGCTCCGAAGGTATAGCCGTGCATCGCGCTCAGGTTGCCCAGCAGCCAGTAAGCGGCGGCTGAAAGGACAAAGAGGGCGAAGCCACCCCAAAAATTTCGCGGAGACGCTATAACCGGATGTCTGCCCGATGCGTCTTCCTCTTTTATCGAAGCCTCCAAAACCTTACCCTCACATTTTGACTGGTTAAAAGTCGCGTGTTTCAGACCAATGCGATCTCTTTATCGATGCTCTTAAGTCTTTGAGATGCGACCTGTACGATTTCGCGGATGACCTGTTCGCAACTCACAATTTCTGTGATTGCGGCAGCGGCCTGCCCTGCAGGTAGAAGACCGTGCTCCACATCACCTTGTTCGAGTCCAAGCCGCAAAAGTTCGGGCAGACGCGCCATGCGCAACGCCTGACTGGCAGCCACGGGCCCCTCCCTAAGTGATTTCAGACTCATGGCGAGGAACTGGAGAAAGCTCAGTTTCTGCTGGGTCCTGAAGTTCCACGCGGCGCGAAGCGCAGGGATCATCTGGAGCGCAGCTGTGTTCTGTTCCATCGCGGACACAAGCCGGTTCGCGATCACCCTTTGCGGCAGGCCATCGATGGCGGTTGAAACAGTGATGCGCGCCGGATCGGTGACATTTGCATAGTGGGCCAACGTAGGCGCGGCAACCCGCGTGTTGGTTGTCATCATGAACCGCGTGCCCATTGCGACGCCCACGGCACCGCAAGCCAACGCGGCTGCCAACCCTCGTCCATCCCTGAAACCGCCTGCTGCAACCACGGGAACATCAACCGCATCGAGGACCTGCGGCAGCAGGACCATGGTTGAGGCGGCGCCTGTGTGGCCTCCCCCCTCGCCGCCCTGAACAAGCAGGATATCGGCACCGACTTCGACGGCTTTGACGGCATGGCGGACCGCACCCACATTCGTCATGCAGACGACACCATGGGACTTCAATCGCTCAAGCGTGGCGGATGTGACGCCGCGACCATAGCAAAAACCGCGTACATTGTGACGAATGACGGCATCCACGACCTCGTCGAGATTGGGCTGCAAACCGGTCGCATAGACGCCGAAGGGGGCGGAGGTCGACTGCCTGATCCTGACGATTTCGGCATCGACCTCGCCGGCCCTGACAGTCGTCGAGGCAAAGATGCCGAACCCGCCCGCCGAGCTGACGTCCCCCGCAAGCCGCGCGTCTGAAACCCAGGTCATCGGGCTCTGGATGATCGGATATCGGGATCCTAGGCGCTCTGTCAGCAGGGTTCGCAACTCGATTTGCATCAGCGCGACCTCCTCATCAGGAAGTCGCGGACGACCGCATTGAAGCGATCAGGATGTTCCATCATCGGCATGTGGCCGCAGTTGTCGAAGACCTCCAGTTTCGCCCGGGCGATGCCGGCGACCAACGGTTCCGCGTCCGACAGCGGGGCCCCTGCGTCGTCACGGCCCCATACCAGCAGCGTATCCGCCTTGATCTGATCGAGGCGATGACCGATGCGAAGATCCGGCCGCTTCGCCATTTCCTTATGCCCCTTCAGCGACTCGCGCCAGCAATCCATCACCCAGTCCTGCGCGTAGGCGGTCATGACCGGGGTGAAAGCCGCATCCGGGAGACAGCCCGGATCGTAGACATAGCCGCGCATCCAATCGTGCCAATCGCGCAGGCTGAGCTTGCCGATCCTTGGATCGTCACGCTGCAGAGTGGCATCGACACTGTCCGCCAAAAGCTCGGGGCTGGCGAACGCAGCCGATCCGTTGACGACAAGCTTCGTCAGTCGATCCGGCATCCGGAGATGCAGAAGCGTCGAAAGCAGCGCGCCATGGGAACTGCCGCTTGCGTAGAATTCGCCGAAACCAAGCTTGTCAACCAATGCTTCAAGGTGATCGACCCGCTGTTCTACCGGATGAAGGCCCTTGGAAAAATCGGCTGGCCCCGTGAAACCGGATCCTAATGTATCCGCAGCAACGACGTAGAAATCCTGGCCGAGCGCATCGATGTTGCAGAACCAGTGTTCCGCAGAGAGGATGCGGCCGTGCACCATAAGAAGCGGCGTGTTGGACGGATCGCCTGCAGTCAGGTAGCGGGTGCGAATATTATTAACGGTGATAAAGCGTGCTTGCATCGTGTCACCCAGCGCCCGTTCAACCGTAAACCGGCTGAAGTTCATCTTCGAAATGCGCGAAATCGCCCGTAAAGGCGCCGTCGCTGGCGATGTGATGATCTCCGATCCACAGCGACTGGCGGCTCATCACACCATCGGGATGGTTCTCGCCGCCACCCGGAATCCACCACGGCCGTCCGAACCCGACAGCATCGTTGCCGGCGGCACGTACATCCTCCAGGAGATTGGTGCCTTTGAAGCGGGCGACCGGGTTGAACGCATGCGTGAGATGAATAACGTAGCCGAGATCTCCCCCGCAGGCACGACGCAGGGCACGATCCATAAGGCGGCGATCGAAGCCACCGCCTTCCACCGAGCGTATGGCACCGTCGACCTCGACGGTGATCGGAGTCTGCAGGCGGGTGTAGTATTCGTGATAGGCGCATTCGATGACGATGCGACCCTTCACGCTTTCCAAGTCGGGACACATAAAGAGGTTTCCAGGGATCGAGTAGATCCCGCCGCTTGTCGCCCGCCGTGGCTTGGTGAGGCTGGGTTCGGCAATACGGAAGGACACATCCGTTCCGAGCGGCGTCGTGATCCGGCAGGATAGGCCCTTTTGCTGCGCTTCCGTCGCAAGACCATCGAGAGTGGACTGAACCCGGTAGAGAACATCCAGATCGACTTTGTCGTAAAGGCTGGCAAGACCATCCGAATCAAGACCGACCGCCAGATTGTAGCGCACCAGGCCCTTTTTCAACGCGACGTCGAAGACATGCGACCCGGCGAGGTAAGGCAGTGTCAGGTCGATCCAGACCGTCGCCTCCAGGGCAGCCGCAGCCACCGTCGAGGGAATATAGGGGTCGGATAGCGCGCCTTGGAAAGGCAGCTGGGCAATCGTCATCACTGAATATTGGGCTCCGGCGAGGCGAACCGCATTGCAGATCGCCTCAATGGCGCCGACATCGGTGAGCGTATCAGCGGTGATCAACACCACATCACCAGTGATTACAGCCATGTGATCTTGAATCAGTGCGATAGCACCGCTCAGGACGTCTGATTTTTGATAAGCCGACAACTGTTCCTCCATTTGTCCGGCCAGGCACCGCGATACCCTTTCAGGCCCTGGACTTGACGAAACGGTACAGCGCACTTGCACCTTTGGAAATTACGCTCAGCTTATACTGCGATTTGCATTTTCTTATAAAAGCTCCGCTCGCCGTTATATCATCAGCTCCTGATGTGATCGCTCAGCAGGGATAGAATCCCGACGGACGTCGGCTAGCCGGTCATCGCCCCGGACAGGTGGAAAACCTGCTGGAAATAGGAGCAGAATGCGAGCATGGAAGGCGTCAGTTCCATGTTCCGCCGCCAGGCGAGGCCGACATCCATGGCGGGGACGGGGTCGCTGATATTGATAGTTTCGATGCGCCGACCCTCGAGCGACCAGGGCCGGTGCACCATGTCGGAGAGGATGGCGACGCCCTGGCCATTGGCGACCAGCGAGCGCACCGCCTCCACCGAGGACGTTCGCAGGACGACGCGCGGCTGGTGGGGTGTCGCGCTCCAGTATTTGAGGGAGGAATGGGCCGCCTCGTCGACCGTCAGCATGATGTATGGTTCATTTGCAATCTCCCTCAGCCCGACCGATTCTGACTGCAGAAGCGGGTGCTGCGAGGGCAGCCAGAGCCGGCGCGGCGAGCTCAGTACCGTCGTGGTCACCAGCGCCGGATTGAGAATGTTGGAGGTGAGCAGAACCGACATGTCGTAACGGTTGCTCAAAAGCCCCTCTTCGATGGATTCGCGGTTGAGTTCGAAGAGCTGGATTTCAAGTCGGGGAAAGAGCCGGCGCAACCGCTCGATATGCAGCGGCAGGAAGTATCCCATTACGGTGTAGGTGGCTGCGACGGTCAGCGTGCCTTCGACCTCGCTGCTGACGACGTTGAGATGCGTTGCCTCATCGACCTTCTTCAGAATTTCATAGGCGTGTGACAAGAACTGCCGGCCGGCGGATGTCAGGTCCATGCCGTGCGACGTGCGCAGGAAGAGGCTGACGCCAACCGTACGCTCAAGTTCCTTGATCGCTGTCGTCACGGCGGACTGCGAAATTGAGAGATCGACCGCGGCCTGTGATATCTGCCCCAGCTCGGCGGTCGCGACAAAGTAGCGGATCTGTCGCAGGCTAATTGTCAAGGGCGTAGCTCCATATCTGGTTTCTTGTGCGGGCATATCAAAAAATCAGAACAAACGGCATCTAAACTGGCCAAGAACCGTTTAATCCAATGAATACGCCAATTATCTAACTGTTTTTATTATATATATTTCCGAGGACACACAATGCAAGAATTCTGATTTTCAGAATTTGTTTATGAAAAAATAGAATTTTTCAAATGGATCGAAGCACGCTAGCGTTTCCGTGTTGGAAAATGCATGCGAGGGAAGAGACATTGCGCGAGGTAGTCGATATCAACTGCGACATGGGCGAAGCCTTCGGCCGCTGGCACGTGGGGAACACGGATGATGCGTCCCTCATGCCGCTGATCAGTTCGGCCAATATTGCGGCGGGCTTTCATGCCGGCGATCCGAACCTGATGGATCACACCGTTTGGCTCGCCACTCAGCACGGCGTGGGCATCGGCGCCCATCCGGGCTACAACGACCTGCAGGGATTTGGCCGGCGCAAGATTGGCGGAACGGCCAAGGAACTCGTCAACGACATCATATACCAGGTCGGCGCGATCCGCGAGTTCGCCCACCGTCACAGCGCCCGTCTTCAGCACGTGAAGCCCCATGGCGCGCTCTACATGGAACTGGCCGTCAATTCGGAACTCTCGCAGATGTTCGTGCAGTACATGCGCACCGTCGAGCCGAATGCCTTCATCTTCTGCATGGGCGGCTCCGCCACCTGGCGCGCGGCGAAGGAAGCTGGCCACCCAGTCGTTCGCGAATTCTATGCCGACCGCGACTATGACGACAGCGGCTCCATCGTGTTTACGCGCGATGCCGGCCGGCCGGACCCGGCCGCCATTGCCCGCAAGGTCGTGCGCGCCTGCAAGGAAGGCAAGGTCAAGACCATCAAAGGAAATGACATCGACATCGATTTCGAATCCATCTGCTTCCATTCCGATACGCTCGGCGCGCTCGACATTGTTCGCCAGATGCGCGAGGCGCTCATCGCCGAAGGCATTCGTATAACGTCGGCCTCAGACGTCGCCGGACCCTAGGAAGGCTCGCAAGAGTTCGCAGCGATTTTACGCTCGGAATTTCGTAAAAACAACGACATAGAGCGTTTTCTCAATTCGAGAAAAGCGGAAATGCTCTAAGGAACGAATCGCACGATACAAACAGACAGGAGCTTTCCGCCGCTTGGAACAAAGCGGAGGCTCGACCATTCAAGCGGAGAGAGACATGAGCAAGATTGAGATCAGATCCCCCCTGCCGGGCACCTTCTATCGGTCGTCGTCGCCGGATGTGCCGCCATTCAAGGTGGATGGTGACAGCGTAGCCAGCGGCGATGCGATCGGGCTCATCGAGGTCATGAAGACGTTCCAGGAAGTGCCGGCCGGCATCGAGGGCAAGAACATCACCTTCCTCGTCGACAATGAAGAGCCGGTCATGGCCGGCCAGGTCATCGCCGAGGTGGAGGCATGACGATCCGCTCGCTCCTCGTTGCCAACCGCGGCGAGATCGCGGTGCGCATCATCAAGGCGGCGAAGGCGCTCGGCATTCGCACCGTGCAGGTCCATAGCGCTGCCGATGCCGACATGCTGGCGGTCAAGCTTGCCGACGAAGCCGTCGATATCGGCTCGCCGGCACCGAAGAAATCCTATCTCAACATCGAGGCGGTGGTGAACGCCGCCAAGGCGGCCGGCGTCGATGCGGTTCATCCGGGCTACGGCTTCCTGTCGGAAAACGCCGATTTCGCCGATGCGGTGGAGGCCGCGGGCCTGATCTTTATCGGCCCGAAAGGCGACGCGATCCGCCTGCTCGGCGACAAGGTCGCGGCCCGAGACGTTGCTGCCAAGGCGGGTGTTCCGACCGTGCCAGGCAGTGCCGGACGCCTTTCAACGATCGAGGAAGCAAGGGCCGTGGCGGCCAAAACCGGCTTTCCGATCATGATCAAGGCGGCAGCAGGCGGCGGCGGTCGCGGTATCCGCATCGCCGCCGATCTTGCCGAACTGGAACGCCATTTCCCGCAGGCCTCTGGCGAAGCGCTCGCCTCCTTCGGCGATGGTGGCCTCTATCTGGAAAAGGTCATCACCAAGGCGCGCCATGTCGAGGTGCAGATCCTCGGCGACGGCAAGAACTTCATCCATTGTTTCGAGCGGGAATGTTCCCTTCAGCGCCGCCGCCAGAAGGTCTGGGAGGAGGCGCCATCCTTCCGGCTGCCCGCCGATGTGCGCACCCGGCTTTGCGATAGCGCCGTGGCGCTTGCCCGCGAGGTCGGCTACAGCGGCGCCGGCACTGTCGAATACCTCTATGACGAGGTGACGAAGGAATTCTACTTCATCGAGGTGAACACCCGCATCCAGGTCGAACATCCGGTGACCGAGATGATCACCGGCATCGACCTCGTCGAGGAAATGATCCGCATCGCCGGCGGTGCGCCGCTGTCGATCCGCCAGGAGGATGTGCAGGCCGAAGGTCATGCCATCGAATGCCGCATCAATGCGGAAGACCCGGCCAAGGGTTTTCTGCCGGCGCCGGGCACCATCACCAAACTCGTCGTGCCGGAGGGCGAGGGCATTCGCTTCGATACGATGCTCTACGAAGGCTATACGATCCCGCCGTTCTACGACTCGCTCGTCGGCAAGTTGATCGTCTGGGCTGAGACCCGCGATGCCTGCCTCGAACGGCTCAAGGGCGCGCTCGAAGGCCTGACGATCGAGGGCATCAAGACGACGGTGCCGCTGCATCTGGAGCTTGCCTCGGATGACAGCGTCAAACGCGGTGCCTTCGACACCCGCTTCCTCGAAACATGGCTTGAAACCGAATTCGCCGCGAAAGCCGGCGCGACTGCGGAGGTTGCCTGATGGGCATCAGATACACATTCGGGGGTGACGAGCACCTCTTCGTCGAATGCAGCGAGGAGATGTCGCTCGAAGCTTTCTTCAAGAGCCTCTCCATGGCCAAGGGGGTGCGCGAAAGCGGCATCAAAGGCATCACGGAAATCTGCCCGGCCAATGCTTCTTTCCAGATCAAGTTCAACCCGGACATCATCCATCCCGATGATATCCTGAAGGAAGTGAAGTCGATCGAGGGTGCGGCCGCCAAGGCGGAACCTGTCATCAAGACCCGCATCGTCGAAATCCCGGTCTTCTACAACGACCCCTGGACGCACGAGACGCTGATGCGCTTTCGCGAGCGCCATCAGGACCCGACGGGCACCGATCTCGACTACGCCGCCCGCATCAACGACTTCGGCTCGGTCGATGATTTCGTCACGGCCCATTCCGGCTCGCCGTGGTTCGTCTCCATGGTCGGCTTCGTCGCCGGCCTTCCCTTCATGTACCAGATGGTCGAGCGTCAGCGGCAGATCCAGGTGCCGAAGTACCTGCGTCCCCGCACGGACACGCCAAAACTCACGGTCGGCCACGGCGGCTGCTTCGGCTGCATCTATTCGGTGCGTGGTGCCGGCGGTTATCAGATGTTTGGCATCACGCCGATGCCGATCTTTGACCCAACCCAGACGACCAGTTATCTCCGCGATTTCATGGTGTTCTTCCGCCCCGGCGACATCGTGAAGTTCAAGCCGATCGACCGCGATGCCTATGATCAGGCGGTCGAGGATGTCGACAAGGGCCGCTTCGCGCCCCCGATCCGCGAGGTCAGCTTCGACCTCCGGGAATTCCAGAAGGATATCGACGGCACCAATGCCAAGCTGGAGGGCATGCTCAATGGCCATTAAGGTTCTCCACCACGGTCTCGCGACCACCGTCCAGGATCTCGGCCGCCCCGGCTATTTCCACCTCGGCATTCCCGTCGGCGGCGCGATGGATCGCTATGCGATGCGCGCGGCAAACCTGCTCGTCGGCAATGACGAGGGTGCGGCTGGCCTCGAAGCCGTCTTCATCGGCCCGAAGCTCGAATTCACCGAGGACGCACTCGTCGCCATTACCGGCGCAGAGATGCCGGCCAAGATCGATGGCGTGGTGCAACCGGGCTGGACCGCCATCAAGGTGAAGGCCGGCCAGACGCTGACCTTCGACTTCCTGAAGTCCGGCGCCCGCATCTGCATCGCCGTCTCCGGCGGCATCGACGTGCCGGAAGCACTCGGCAGCCGCTCGACCTATCCGATCGGTGCGCTTGGCGGCTTCAAGGGCCGGCCGATCGCTGCGGGTGACGAATTGCCGGTCGGCGAGGGAAGCCTTGCCAACGAGGGCAAGACGGTTGCCGAAGAGTTGCGCCGCAAGTCTGGCATGCCGGCGGAGCTACGCGTGTTGCCCGGCCTCTATTGGCACCGCGTCACCGAGGAATCAAAGGAAAGCTTCTTCGCCGACGAATGGAAGGTGGCGAACGAGGCGGACCGCATGGGCTATCGTTTCAAGGGCGGCCGCAAACTCGATTTCGTCGAGCGCGAACAGCCCTTCGGCGCCGGCTCCGACCCGTCGAACATCGTCGACAGCTGCTATCCTTACGGCTCGATCCAAGTGCCGGGCGGCACGGAGCCGATCATCCTGCACCGGGATGCCGTGTCAGGTGGTGGCTATTTCATGGTCGGCACCGTCATCTCCGCCGACATGGATCTCATCGGTCAACTCCAGCCGCACACGCCAACCCGCTTCGTCAGGGTGACGATGGAAGAAGCGCTGGCGGCGCGCAAAATTCAGCAGGCAACTCTTTCAAGGCTCCGCGAGGCGCTGGCCTGAGGAAGACATTTTCGGAGAGTGGCGAGCAGGAAGATGCGGCTTCCTGCCTGTTCCTCACCTGCAAGGCGGCGGAACAACCCCGAATTCGGCAATTAACTCGGGTTAGATTTCTGCTGCGTCTCGAACTTGAATGGTGACAGCACTGCCATTCATGATGTGTGGGGCGTTTCGAGTTTTTAACATCTCGATACAGTTACCGGATGCCGCTTGGGCAGAAATCAGGTCGCCCCCAGACTCGTTCCGGGCTAACGAATTCCTCCCGGTTTCGACACCATTGCTTCGGTACACGAGCTAATTCTCCGATGTTAGCCTCGTGCGGAGGACTCAGCATCGGCATCGTTTCGGGCCGCTCGCGAAATGTCGTTCGACACCATCTGGGTGATTCAGGGACTGAGAGATACGACGTTCTCTTGAGGCCAGCAACAGCAAGAGAACGTCAGGAAATAAGCAGCGTATCAGGTGCTATATTTATCGTGATACGCCTGGATCATGGCAATGTAGTCGGAGATGTACTTTGCGTCATACCAGACGCCGAACAGGAAGCTGGACCGCCGGCGCGTCTGGAATGGCAAGCCCAGGAAATAGATGCCAGGCTCCTTTGACACACCAGATTCGTGAATCGGGTTGCCGTCCTCATCAAAAATGTCCAACTCAAGCCAGCTATAGTCGCGTCTGAAGCCCGAGGCCCAGATGATTGACGTGATGCCGGCATCGGCCAGATCGACCTCGCGGATCGGGTTCTTTTCGTATTCGGTTGCCGGAAGCAGGTTGCGCGCGTCCGGATACTCGGGCAGGTCGAGCCCATTATATTCGATATACTTGTCGATCAGGTCGAGCGTATTGAGGTAGCTCTGGTTGCCTTCCCGGATGTTGCCGGGGAGGTCATCCGCGAACGTGAGCTTTCCATCGCCGTAACCTGCCGTACGGCCAACCAGAGTCGCCCCCTTTGAAGCCAGCAACCGGTAGTCGATCGGCATCTTGGTGTGCACGCCGCTGATGGCCAGAGCAATGTTTTGGACATTCTTGTCGCGATTGACCGTATCCCAGCGACCCAGAACGCCGGTCCAGTAGGCGCCTTCGCGGTCGCGGTAGTAGCGCGGCGGGCGGATGTGGCGGCCGAGCGACAGATAGACCTTGCGGCCGGCATCAACCAGTTCTTCAGCAATCTGGCCACCCGACGCGCCCGCGCCAACGACGAGTACTGCGCCTTCGGGCAGTTGGCTCGGGTTCTTGTAGGCAACCGAATGCATCTGCACAACGCCGGCCGTTTTGGGAACAATCTCGGGGGTAACCGGAACCTGGAACGGGCCGGTCGCTGCAATCACGTTGATGGCCTCGTAATCGCCCGCCGTGGTGGAGACCAGAAAGCCCTGCTTCCTGGGCAGCTTCTTGACAGACAGCACAGTGACCCCAGTGCGAACCGGTGCGGCGATCTTCTCGGCAACGGCGGCGAGATAGTCGACGAGCTTCTCCTTGGGCGTGAAGACATCTTGCTCAATATCGGCAATCGGCATGGTCGGGAGCCTGTCGTGCCATGCCGGACCGTTGGCGCGCAGCGAGTCCCAGCGCTGCGAACGCCAGTTTTCGGCAACCCTCCCCTTCTCGAGAACGACGTGGCTGATATCGGCTTTGCTCAGGTGCTCGCTCATCGATAGGCCAGCCTGGCCCGCACCAACGACTACCGTATTAACCTTTTCCATTATCTCTCAAACCTTTCTTAGGGGTTCACCCCCTAACCGTGATGTCAGTCGCCTGGAAAAAAGCGCGCAAAGACCCGCTCTCCCGCCGCCCTGCTCAATAAGCGCGACAGTTAAAACCAAGTTATTTCTAGTAGAATCTCAGATCATTTCAGTTTCTTCGGGGAAGAGTTGAGCTGAAATGGCGTTTGTTATCGCGATTCGCGCCAGATACTGGATACACCTTTCTGGAATTACTCTAAAAAGCAGTGGCAGGATCGCCCGTGAGGCGACGCTGCTTCATGACCGGCATGGTTTTGCGAATTGAGTGGAGGTTCTCCATATCCATTCCGGCTGAAATGATCTCGGCGCCTTGCCCGGCGCGCGCCAAGACCCTTCCCCAGGCGTCGACGATGATGGAATGGCCGTAGCAGCCCTTTTCCTGACCATCGACAACCACGCTGCCGCCAAGGCCGCAGGCAATGAAATGGCACTGAGTTTCAGCGGCGCGCGCACGCGCCAAAAGCTCCCAGTGCGCCTCACCGGTGACCATGGTGTAGGCAGCCGGCAGCGTGATGACCGCGGCGCCTTTAAGTCGCAGCGCACGGAAGAGTTCGGGGAACCGGACGTCAAAGCAGATAGCCGTGCCGAAGGTTACGCCATCGAACTCCCAGGTGACAATCTCCTCGCCAGGCTTGATATAGTCGGATTCACGAAAGGCGCCGCTGCCCAGGTCGCCCATGTCAAACAGATGAATCTTACGGTATTCGGCGATCTCCTGGCCCTGACGGTCAAAGACCACCGAGACGTTTTCGACGCGCTCTTCGCCGGGAACCTTGGCAAGGATCGTGCCTCCCTGCAGCCCGACATTGTGGCGCTTGGCAAAGGCCCGCGCCATCTGAAAGGCGGGCGTTTCGCGCAGAGGCTGGGCAAGCGCGACCGAGCGCTTCTGGTCGAGACCGTAATAGCTGAAGTATTCCGGGAGAACGAGAAAATCTGGCCGCTCCGCCATCTGCATTGCCGTTTCCATCGCCGCTTGCGCGGCGGGCACAGTGATGTCCGGCGACAACCCCATCAGCGTTTGAACTGCTGCGATCCTCATTGCCTCTCCTCCTCGGATGACAGAATTTCCAGTGAGTTGGTTGCGCGTCCGCCAACATCCGGATTCAGAACGCGCTCTACGAATGTGGCCAATTGCGGCTCATAGTCTTCCCAGAGGCGCCGCAACTCGCCCAATGGCTCCGCACAGCGATCAACGCGAAGATCAACCGAACAGAAATCCGGGTATTCGGCGATTTTGAGCGCGGCAGAGCACAAGGGGAAGATCTCTCCGCCCGCTTCGAGCGCAGCATCAAGCGCTGCCAGCAACCTCTCGGCGAGCGGCCTGCCACTTGTTTCGAGTACTGCCGCAACCATTGCCACCGGAATCCGGTCATTCCTCAGGATGTTGCCGACGGCAACGGTGCCCATAGCAGATGCGTTCGCATAGATCGGCTCCTGATTGGAGCCCTGCCGCAAGGCTGTCGCCCCATTTCGATCGACGATGGCAAGCTCGCGCCATTCAATACCGGGCGTGGTTGCAATCTTGTCGAGTGTTTCCTGCGCGGAAAGCCCGCTGCGCAGGTAGCGCAGCGCCAACGGGCCCAGACGTGGGTCGGTACGGTGCTGAGTAATGACTGCTCCGGCGTCGTGATTGACGAACAGACAACGTGCGCCCATGGCCATAGAGGAGGCTGCGCCGGCAATTCCGAATTGTCCTGTTTGCGGGCAGCGAAGTGCTATGGAGAAAGTCATCAGTTCAGCCTCAACATGGCTCTGGCGGGAGAAAACGGTGAGAGATCAACAATCGGTTTCTCGCCCGTCATGAGTTCGGACACGCATTTGCCCGTGATGCCGCCGAGCGTCAGGCCCAGATGGCCGTGACCGCAGGCATAGATGATGCGTGGGTCCTTGGGCGACGGGCCGATGAAGGGAAGGCTGTCCGGCGTCGAGGGACGGAAGCCCATCCAGGTATCCTGACGCGCGCCCAGTGCGGGCACCATCTGCCTGGCCTTCTTTTCAAGCACATCAAGACGCGACTGGCGCGCAGGCTTGTCGAGCCCGCCCAGGTCCACCGTGCCCGCCGCGCGAATCTGATGCGACAGCGGAGTGAGGAAGAACCCGTCCGAGGGATACATGACCGGGTGCGTCAGCAGCGGCTCATCATGCGCGAAAGCGACGTGGTAACCGCGCTCGGTATTCATGTTGAGGCGATCGCCAACCTGCCTTGACAGGCTGCGCGACCAGGCGCCGGCCGAAATGACGAGGCGGTCAGCCGAGATGAACTGGCCGCCCGCATGGACGCGCACGCCATCGGACCCGCTTTCGATCCGCTCGGCCCTGGCCGTAACGAAACGGCCGCCGCGCTTCTGGATTGCCTCGGCAAGGCCCCGGCAATATGCCTCGGGACTGTCGATGACAAAGCAGCCGGGGAAAATCGTACCGCCAATATAGCCCGGTGCGAGATTTGGCTCCATGGCAGCTATTTCTTCACGCGACAGGTACTGTGCTTCGATACCCTCAACGCGTCGACGCTCATTGGACTTCTTGGCGCTCTGGGCTTCCTCCTCAGTGCGATAAAGGTGAACGGACCCCTTGCCGCGGCCAAGCTGAATGCCACCGACTTCTTCCATCAACGGCGCATGGCCCTCTTCCAGCACGCGCATCAGCGAGCCGAGCGCCGAGATGGTCCCGTTCTGCCGGCGGCGTAGTGAAGCCGTAAGGAAGGCCGCGATCCACGGGGCGAGATCGAGAAGATCATGCCAATAGAGCGTCAGCGGCCCATCGCGACGCAACACCATTCCCGGAACCTTCCAGAGAATACCCGGAGCAGCAGTGGGAAAAATTCCCGACGGCGCAACCGTTGCCGCATTGCCAAAGGAGGCAGCATTGCGGAACGACACGCCCGGCAAGGGTGGTGTAGGGTCGATGACGACCACATCGAACCCCTTCTTTTGCAGCCATAGCGCCGTGGAAAGGCCCACCACGCCGGCGCCAATCACTGCAACGGAAAGCTTGCCGCTGTTGTTGGTCTGCATTGAAGGCAGTCCCTCAGATTGCTGCGGTTACGATGATCTCGACATCGTAACCCTGGGCTGCGGGCTGCACGACACCGGCGGCGCGTGACGGCTGATTTTCCGGATCGACCCACTCTTCCCAGACTTCGTTCATGGCTTCGAAATGCTTCTGGTCGGAAATCCAGACCGTGGCGCGCAGAATCTTCGACTTGTCGGTTCCTGCTTCCTTCAGCCAGCGGTCAACCTTTTGCAGGATAACGCGGGTCTGGTCCTGGATGGACTCGCCCTGATTGCCGCACATGCCCGCCACATAGGCGATGCCGTTATGGACGGAGACCATCGAGGTGCGTTTCAGTCGTTCAATGCGAGCTATATCAGCCATGTTATTTCACCATTTTTCCGGCCGCCTAGGGCCATTTTATTTAAAGAACTTGCCTGGGAAGTCCTGGGCCTAGAGCCTCAGGCTCTTCTGGAAACCCATGAGTTTTTCAAGGAGCGCGACCGCAATCACCGAGAGCACAACCAGTGCCGTAGCCATGGCTGCAACCGTCGGATCGTCGAAATCCTTGATGTACTGATACGCCGCGACTGGCAGCACCTTCGTGCTGTCGTTGGTGAGGAACACAGCGATCGAAAAGTTGTCGAGTGACTCGACGAAGATGAACACCGACGCGGCGAGGATGCCCGACTTCAACTGCGGAAGTACAATGACAAAGAAGGTGCGGAACGGTCCCGCGCCAAGGTTGCGTGCCGCCTCTTCGATCCGCGGATCAAGACCAAGCAGATTGGCTGCAAGCGCACGGATGGCAAAAGGCAGTGCGAAGACCAGCATGCCGAGACAGAGCGCAAACAGACCAATACGGACCCCACCCGCTGAAAGCAGCGAGAGCAGGGATATACCCGTCACGACGCCGGGAATAATCAGCGGCGAGAGGATGACCTGCTGGATCAGCCCCTTGCCCTTGAATTCGGCCCGCACCAGCGCGTAGCTGGCTGGAATACCGATCAATAGGCTGAGCGGTGTTACAATCAGGGCCATCGTGAACGAGTTCTTCGCAGCATCCATGAACATGGGGGAAGTGTAAAAGTTCTTGTGCCATTCGAGGGAGAACCCGGTGGGCGGCCACTGGAAATAGCGCGTTGGGCTGAACGAATGGAGCACGACAAACACCACCGGCAACAACAGGAAGATGACCGCGATCGTTGCCAGGGTACTGGCGACGATGCCGTACTTCGCTTCGAGATCACGCCTCAACATCACGAAACCGCCTTCTTGATTTTCTTGGCAACGAAGTTGATCAGCCAGATCGAAACGAACGCGCTGATCAGGAATACGACGGCGGTAGCAGCGGCATACGGGACGTCATATTCGGTGAACATGCGGTCAAAGATCTGATTGGCGATCATCCGTACTTTTCCTCCGCCCAGGACCAGCGGGAAGAGGAATGAGGCAAGCGCAATTGAATAGACGAGTACTAGCGTGACCATGAGCCCCGGCAACAGGATCGGCATCGTAATGCGCCAGAATGTCGTCGTGCGGCTGGCGCCAAGGCTGCGAGCTGCTTCCTCGACCGAAACGTTGAGGTTCTGGACCACGCCGATGAGGGTAAAGACGGCGAAGGGCAGCAGGTAATGGGTGATTGCGATGCCAACGCCGGACCAGCTGTAGAGGAACCGGATCGGCCTATCGATGATGCCTAGCTCAACCAGGCTGAGGTTGATCAGGCCCTTGTTTCCCAGAATGATAAGCCAGGAATATGCTCGCGTCACGCCACCTGACAGAAAGGTGACGGCGATGGCGAGCATAATCAAGGTGCCGATCCACGGTCGCTTGGAACGCACGATGGCCATCGCCATCGGAATGGAAATGGCAACTGTAACCACCGAGATCACAAAGGAAGCCCCAAGCGTGCCTATGAGCACCGACTGGTTTGCCCCGGTGAACAATACACGCCGATAATTTTCGAGCGTGAACTCCCCGACGAACTGCGATCCCGGAGGGCCCTTTACAAAAAAGCTCGAGAGACCGAAGTAGCTGTATGCGGCAACGATAAAGAGCCCGATGATCAGCGCGGGCGCAATCAGATACTTGGTGCGATCGTTGGTGGCCTCCATCACGCCCTCAACACAATTGTCTGGGCCGGATCGAGGATCAGCTTGACCGGCTGCCCGACGGCGTATCTGTCACGGTTGTTATTGCGCGGAGCATTGGCCTCAATCAGGAGGCCGTCGACCTCAATACGATAGACGACCCGCTCGCCAAGTTCGTGCAGGTTCTTGACGGTTCCCGCGATCCCTTCCCGCTGATCATCAGCGCCGACAACCTTGATGTGAGAAGGACGAATCGAAACCTTGCAATCCGCGCCCCTGGATTGGCCTTCGGCAGACTTGACAACAATGTGCTGTCCACCCAGCGACAGTGTTGCCTCTGTGCCTTCAGTGGCGACAATCGTTGCATGAAAGATATTGGGCACGCCGAGGAATCGAGCGACGAATTCGCTCTTGGGCCGATCATAGAGCTCGATCGGAGAATCAAGCTGCTCAATGCGGCCCTGGTTCATAACGGCGATATAGTCAGAGAGGTAGAGAGCTTCTTCCTGATCGTGCGTCACAAGGATGGATGTAATGCCCAGCTTCTGCTGGAGCTCGCGCAGCTCAAACTGCAGCCCTTCGCGAAGGTGCCGGTCGAGCGCGCCAAGCGGCTCATCGAGAAGCAAGAGCTTGGGCTTGATGACCACGGCACGCGCAAGGGCGACGCGCTGCTGCTGGCCGCCGGACAATTGGCTGGGATAGCGGTCGGCAAGGTGCGTGAGCTGGACCATCGCGAGCGCTTCGCGCACGCGGGTCGCCTGCTCGTTCTTTGATACGCCACGCATCTTGAGGCCAAACGCAATGTTCGACTCAACGGTCATATGCGGGAACAGGGCATAGTTCTGGAAAACCATGCCGATGTCGCGAAAGTTCGGCTCGACCCTGCCGATGTCCTTGCCATCGACGAGGATCTCACCGGATGTCACGTTGAGAAAGCCCGCGATCATTCGGAGAACGGTAGTCTTGCCGCAACCGGATGGCCCAAGAAGGGTCAAGAGCGATCCGCTCGGCACGTCCAGATCGAGGTCGCGTACAGCATCGTACGAGCCGTACCGCTTGGTCAAGTTCCTGAGTTGCAAAGTACTGCTCTGCAGATGTTTCATGGTCGCCATTCCGTCAGAGAAGAATTGAGGGTGTGTTCGCGCGACCGGCCGCCCGAATATTCGCCTGAATTTGAATTTAGGGACTGTTGACGAGCTACGATGTCGTAGCTTGGCTCACCGGACCGCTTGAATCCGGGTCCGACAGAATGTGCTACCGATGGCACATTCTGTCGCGGGATACGCACTGTACTTCATTTTTTATCCCATTGGTTGGTTAAAACCGCGGATCAGGTGAGCTCTCATCAATTGCTCGGCTTCCTCCGCATCCCGCGCTTTGATTGCCTCGAGAAGCTTGACATGATCCTGGATCACTTCCTGCGACTGCGCCCGACTGAGGGCGGCGAGATTCGCCTCACTCATGAAAAAGCCGGCGTAGTTGTCTATCGCGGACTGGAGTTCGGGAACGCCGCATGCGTTGTAGATCCTCCCGTGAAATACATTGTTGTTGCGCACGCGCTCGGTACGCGCCTCCTCCGGCAGCGTTAGCGCCAACTTTATCGACGCCTCAAGAACCTTGAAGTCTTCCTCGTTGAGGTGGGGCACCGCGAGCCTCGTCGCGTAACCCTCAAGCGCAATCCTGATTGCGCGGATACCCTTCAGGGCGGACTTCACATCCGCGACAACGACACCAGAAGACGTCCGCACAAGGAGCCTGTTGGAGATAAGCCGCGTAAAGGCTTCGCGCAGGGGCGTGCGGCTGACTCCGAGCCGCTGGGCGACCTCAACTTCGCGCAGACGCTGCCCCGCCTCGATCTTCCCATCCAGAATAAGCGACCGCAACAGTTCATAGACAGCATCGGCAGAGCTTACCGCAGCCAGCCGGCCTCCAACCAGATCGTCAATTCCATCGGCATCCATGATATCTCGCTTCCATATATTCACTGACATGCCTTTGTTTTATGCCGCGATCAAAAGCTCACTGCCAGTCCCCGGACAACGAGTTTGCACGTTATCCCTTGTCCCGGAGCTTGCCGTTCTTGGAGAGATCAGCGATCAGCGTCGAAAACACCGCGCCCCGCGCCACGAGACTGTCAACGACAATCGTTTCATCGCGCGAGCAGATGTCATTGCAGATCGGACCAAGGCCGTCGATCGTGGGTACACCGGCCGCGCCGCAGAAGCTTGCGTCGGAGCCGCCCGAGATATTGGTGAGCTCAAAGCAGGGCGCGCCGATATTCTCGGAAGCCTTGGCAACGATCTCGTAAAGCGCCTTGGTCTCGGGCGTCCGGGCCCAGGCAGGCCGCGTCCAGCCGCCAGACAGAACCACCCGAACCCGGTCGGTCGAAACCCCGGCAATCAGACGCTCCACTTCCTTTTGCAGCTTCTCAGCCTCCTCCGGCGTTCGAGCGCGCATATCAACGTGGAGCTTAGCGTGGCCCGGAATGACCTGCCGGGCATCGCCACCCTGAAACACGCCGACGTTGACGATGGTACCATTTTCGAGATTCGTAAGTGCCTCGATCTGAGGCACGAGGATGGCAAGAGGACGAACCGCGGAAGCGCCCTTGAGATAGTTGGCTGCCGCATGCGCGGTCTGCCCGGTCGCCTCAATAAAGAAGGCACCAACGGCACCGCGAGAGGTAAAATAACCACCGCCGGGACGACCAGGCTCAAGGGTCAGTACCCAATCGGAGGTCTTTGCGTGCGCTTCGATCCAGTCGCGCGAGAGCGGGCTCCCGAGCTCTTCATCGCTGACGACAAGGAACTTGATCTCTTCAAACTCGGCAAGGCGCGCCTTGGAAGCAACCTCAATGGCATTGAGGGCCAACACAAGCCCGCCTCGCATGTCACCAACGCCGGGGCCGGTCGCAAGCTCGGCCTTGATCTCGAAGGGCCAGTTCTCGAGAGTACCGCGCGGCCAAACGGTATCGGCATGGCCGAGGATCATCAAGCGGCCCTTGCCATCACCCTTTCGTACTGCCAGCAGGCGATCTCCGCGCTCGGGTACCTGCTCATAGTTCAGCTCAAAGCCAAGCGCCTGCAACCGTTCGCCAATCCAGCGCGATGTACGGGTCACGCCTTCGATATCATAGGAGCCCGCCTCAATGGCGACGAGCTCGGCAATGTCTGCGAGCATTGCATCAAGACGATCCGCAAAAACGCTGCGAAACTCATTAGCCAGATCCACGATAGCCTCCATATTTGTATACATGGATACAAGCATACTTATTAGAGCAGCGCAACAAAAAAACTTTCGCGCCCTCGCTTGATAACAAGTGCTATTTTCTGGACCTGCGGACTACTCCAGCACGCTCCCGCTTTCTCCGTTCAGAAGCGAGAGCGGATGGAGGCCGTTTGACTGCAAGCTGCTGCCCAGTTCCAGCAACGCGAAGTCAGCGTGCATCGGGCCCATGACCTGCATGCCGATGGGGCAACCGCGGGAATCTCGACTTGCAGAAAAGGCAAGAGCCGGCAGGCCGGTAAGATTGGCAGCCGAAGTGTATTCCAATGGATTGCCAACGCTCCTGTTTGGTGCGCCAAGCGCATTATCAAGCGGGGGCGGAATGGCTGCATGAACCGGCAGGGCCAGCCAGTCGATCTCTTCGAACAGCTTTTCCCACAGGATGGTGATCTCTGCCTGCCGCTTCAGGGCGTCAGCATAGTCGTCAGCCGACACGCTCAATCCCTTTTGGATCAATGTAGCGAGCGCCTGACCATAGTCCTCACTTTTTGCGGGATAGGTGGCTGCGTGGCCGAGCGCCGTCTCCCTAGCGCAGATCCGGTCCCACGTTTCGTGCAGATAGGGGATATCAGGCAGGTCGCAGGCAATAAGATCGAGGCCGATACGCTCGGCTGTATCAAGCAGGCGGCGATAAGTTGCCGCAATCTCGGGGTCGAGCCCATCATTGAGCAGGATCGGAAGGTAGCCGAAGCGGTGCATTTTTTCTTGGGCCGGTTGCGTATTGTCGTGGCCAGTCATCGCTTTCAGCAGCAAAGCGCAGCCTTCAGCATTGGATGCCATTGGACCTACATGGTCGAGACTGGGGGCCATGGCGCAAATGCCATCGGTACTGACAAGACCGCGGCTGGGCTTAAGCCCTGTTATTCCGCAATAGGCTGAAGGGAAGCGGATTGACCCGCCAGTGTCGCTGCCCACGGCTGCGGCTGCGAGGCCGGCAGCGACCGCAACACCCGAGCCCGATGAGGATGAACCAACGCGAAACGATTGGCCCCAGGGGTTTACAGGAACTGACATTTTCGGATGGTGGGTGGAACAAGCGCCCTCGGCCATGGCCAATTTGCCAAGAATAACCGCGCCAGCCCCCAGAAGATTGCCGACGACGGCTCCATTGCGACCGGTATTGCGATTGCGATAAATCGCCATGCCGTTGGAGGTTGGCGCGAAATCAGATTCGCATAAATCCTTGAGCGCAACGGGTACGCCGTGCAGGACCCCAAGGGGCCGGCCCTCATCCCATGCCCGGTCGGCTGCGTCTGCTTGCGCAAGCGCTGTTTCAGCAGTGACTGTGATGTAGGCCTGAAGCGACGGGTTCAACCGCGCGATCCGCTCCAGATAATGCTGTGTAAGGGCGACCGATCTGACCTTACCCGTTGCGACCGCTTTTGCGATCTGAGCCAGCGGTTGGGCAATGAGCTCGGGAAGTGTGAGGACGGCGATCGGGGTGGGCAAGGTCGTGGGCTCCCAAGGGGTCGGCCAGCCAGGCGACACAGACGGGCTGGTGCCCACTGCTTTGATTTGAAGCTTTATCGGAAAGAAGATCAGGTGGCTTTCACCACCTGATCTATCTCTATTCCGCAGGGCGGCGGTATGTGGGGGTTAGCGGGTCGCGATTTCATCGAAGCGGACAGACCAGTCGCTGATGTTTTTCAAAACGACAGCGCCATCCATCACGATTCCGTCGCCCTCAGCTGGCAGGGTCGCTGCGAGTTCTGGCGGCAGCTTTGCGTTCCGGTTGACCGGAGCCATGTTCACCCTAGCCAGCATCTCTTCCTGTGCATTCTTCGAGATGATGAAGTCGATAAACATAGCTGCCTCTTCCTGATGGGATCCGTTCGTCATCATCATGACATCGAAATACATCGGGGCCGGGCGCGGAGCGATCATCTTCATGTTGAGGCCTTCGCCTGCAACCGCATTCATATGCGAGCTCTGACCGATGAGGATGCTCCCCTCCCCCTGAACGACGGACTGGCGAGCCTGGGAGTCCGAGGTGTAGTATAGCGAGACATTCTCATTGAGGCGCTTGAGAGCCTCAAATCCGGGATCGAAGTTCTCCGAGGTGCCGCCATTGATGGTGTTTGCAACCGTCAAAAGCGAGCCAGAGTAGATCGACATGGCCGGAGCAATGATCTTGCCCTTGTACTCAGGCTTCCAGAGGTCTTCCCAGGACGTCGGCGGGACATCTATAGCGTCCGCGTCATAGACGATGCCCATCGGGTAGTAATAGATGCCAACCCAATCCTCGGAAATCGCGCCCTTGATCAACTGGTCGCGGTTGCTGAGCTTATCCTGCGGGATCTTGACGAACAGCTTCCGATCCTGCGCCGCCTCGCTTGCAATGGTGTTGGTTGCAAACCAGACATCCACGGAGGGCTTGTCGCGCTCGACCTGGAGCTTGACCAGCCCCTCGCCCGAAGACGACTGGGTGACCGCATTGACCTTGATACCCTTTTCAGCCTCGAACTGCTGCGAAATGGCTTTCAGGCCGTTTTCCCACGTCGAGCCCCATATCTGAACGGTAATCTCTTTGTCTTGCGCAAATGCTGAGCTGGTTGCGAGTAAGATGCCGCATGATAGAAGCACTGACTTAATATTCATGGTAACTCCTCCTTGGATTTTGGAAATATTGTTCTCTCTACATTCAACACATATTGGGCGCGAGAAAATGCAGTCCGCGCGGGTAGGAACTGTTAATCTTCCGATAGTCGTCCAACGCCGGAATTTTGCTTTTCCGGCGTGAGAAAACCTGCCGATCATAAAATACATGTCTTGAACAACGCCGGATTGGCTCGGATCCCCACCGCTTTAGACCAGAGTTCGGCTGTGCCCAAAATCGGTGTTTAACTTCGCAGAAAGAGTCAACGGTACACCTCCCATAATGTGTGTGCTGGAATACTTGCATACAGAAATCGCAGATGCAACGGTGTTTCTGCCGAAGGTGTGGTGAAGGTCTCAGTTGGAGGTCAAGGCTTGCCGAAATCGTTCACGTGGCGCTTGATAAGTGGTCATTCAAGCCGACCGGAAGTCCATGATGTAAAGCATGGGTCATCCGCGACGTCTGCTTCCAGGCAGGAGGGAAAACTTGCCCGTATGGCGGACATAAGGCGTGAAGACGGAACGGGCCTGTCGCAAACATTATCGGAGCGCGCGATTATGCCCTGAGCATCTTCATTTTCATGCTTTGTTAAGCTTTTGCAGTCCGAAGAGGCGCGCAAGCAAATCGTTCTGGTCGTTGACAGTCCAGCCGCCGGGTAAGCCAAAGCCTTTCCTCAACCACAGCATCGCCTCGAAACCTGCGATGGTTCGCCGCGCCGTGTTGAAGGATTGGAAGCCACCGATCTTTGGCATGTTCTTCTTTACCCGGAAATCTATGCCTTGCTGGAGGTACTTGGTGACATAGTGGACGGAATCGGAATGTAGAAGCCCGTCTTCAACCGACGTTTTGATCGTTGAAGGGAAGGTGTTGGCCCCGTCCGTCCCGATCCTGTTCGGCGACAACAAGGGTTCATCTTTGAGCATCTTGCGGAAGAACCGCTTGGCGGCGTCGAGATCGCGCTTAGCTGTCAGCAGGAAATCCACTGGATTGCCATGCTTGTCGATGGCTCGGTAAAGATAGCGCCATTTGCCGCGAATTTTGACGTAGGTCTCATCGATCCGAACCGAGCCGCAGTGGGGTCACCGAAACTGCCGCAGCCGTTTCTCGATTATCGGCGCATAAGCCAATACCCAGCGGTTGACCGTGCTATGATCGACCTCAAAGCCCCGCTCGCGAAACATCTCTTCCAAGTCACGATAGCTGAGCGGGTAGCGCAAGTACCAGGCAACCGCCTGTACAATCAGCCATGCCTCGAAATGCCTGCCTTTGAAATCATCCTTCGACGGGCGCTTCAGCTTCTCGGCAATGGTATTCAAAATCATGGCTCGCCTCCGCAACTTTCGAAGCGGCAAATTCTATGCCTATGGTCAACATACGGTTAAGCTCGAAAATTTGCGACAGGCCCATGACGCGACTTTGGGACGTCTTATCAAGCAATGCATAGATGAAACCGAAAGCATTGAGCTTACAGTGAGCCTTTCTTCGATTGTCGCGAAAGCCCGCCTTGCTCGCCGGCGGCGGCGATGAGGCTTTTCTAAAATATGCGAGTTATAGTAATCCCCACGCCCGAAACCTCCCCCTCCCCGTCATCTCTCTGAGGCCGAGCTCCAAAACGATCCGCCGCGCCGCCTGCGGCGTCACCCCGAGGGTTTTTGCCACCATCCCGGCTGACACCAACGGTTTTGCCATCACCAGCTCAACCAGCTCCGGCAATTTTGACGACGTCCGCCGTCCTTCCAGTTTTCGGTCCATCATCGCTTTCGCCAGTGTCAGCCGGTCATGCTCTTTCATGCCGATCTCGGCGGCCGCCAAAAACCCTTGGGCGATGGCCAATAGCCGAGTTTCCCGGTCGCGATGCCGGCGTCGATCGACGGGAATGGTTTTCAGGCCAAGGTTGATAGCGGCGAGATGCGCACCGGTGGTAACGCCGCTCTGACGCAAGATCGACGCGGCCAACAACCGGCCAAGCCAGGGCCCATGCTGAAGCACGGAAAGCTCGTTCCAGGCATCGAGGGCGATGATGGCCTGCAGCAACGCTGGCAAGTTTTCCGCCTGGCGCACCACGCCGCGCCATTCGTCGAGCCGCGCGTCTTCGTCCCAGTCGAGGTCATAGACCAGGGGATCCTTTTCCGCAGTAAGCCTGCCTGCGACGGCGCCAGGGCGCTTTGCGTTCTCGATCGCCGCCTCCGATCGGGCCAGCACGGCATCAATGGCCGCATAGTCGACGCCGGGAAGATTTTCGATGTCGTCGACATCTTCCCCCTCCCCTTCCGCGTCGATCGCCACCGCCGGCCGAACAACTCCGGCCGTCGTCGCCTCGTCACCGCCGCCCGACCCGATCTTCGAGGTTTTCCGCAGCGAGCTGATGCCGTCGGCGGACAGCGCCCAGCCGGGAGGTTGGGCTGCGATGCGCCGGCGGGTGCGCAACACGTCGCGGGCGATTGTCAGTTCGTGGGTGGGTGTGCGAATATCCCGCGTGGCGTCGTGGAGGACGAGGTCTTCGAGATGGACGAGTTCGCCGTCGATCCACAAGGAGGCGCAGGCATCGGTGAAGTGGGCGCGCTCAATCCAGCCCTGCCCGACCGGCGAACGTGCAATGCGCTCGTCCAAACGCGCGAGAGCGATGCCGGCGTCGAAAGCCGGCCGCATCAAGGCACTCATGCTGATTTTCGCGATATCGTAAGCCATTGATTTTATGGTAAACGATTTGTTAAACGAACTCTATAGTTCTTTTAGAGTTCGCCAGTGGGTATGCTCGTGGGTTGATGCACTAACCACCGATAAGGATCGCTTATCGGAAGTTATTGATTTCCAACAGCAAATCAGCGAAATTGGACAAACGGACGGCCATAGAAGCCGGTTCCGAAGCGAATTTTACTCTCGATGGAGCCCAAGTGAACCGCCCTGCCCCAAGCAAAGCTGTGTCGTCCAGCATCGAGCGGCGCGCCGGCGAACTCGACACGATCGCCGCCGTACTGCCCATCGACCGCCGAGACAAGCTCGCCGAACTGCTGACTGATCAGGATGTCGAAACGCTACGCCATCTGGTCAACGAGGGCATGGGCGACAACAGCCTGCGGGCACTCGCCTCCGACCTTGCCTATCTCGAAGCATGGGCGACCGCAGCGACGGGTTCGCCCCTTCCCTGGCCGGCGCCGGAGGCCTTTCTTCTGAAGTTTGTCGCCCACCATCTGTGGGACCCGAACCGGCGGCAAACCGATCCCGATCACGGCATGCCGCCGCAGGTCGAACTGGACCTGCGGCTGGCCGGGTATCATGTCGCGAAACCGCATGCGCCAGCCACAGTCCAGCGACGGCTGGCCAGTTGGTCGACGCTGACGAAATGGCGGGGGCTCGACGGCCTGTTTACCTCCCCTGCCGTCAAATCCGCGATTCGCCTGGCCGTTCGTGCCACACCACGCAAGCGACGTCGCAAGAGCGCCGGGGCGGTTACCGGCGATGTGCTGGCAAAAATGCTAGCCACCTGCGCAAGCCCAGCGCTTCGCGATCTGCGCGACCGGGCGATCCTGATGCTGGGTTTCGCATCCGGCGGCCGCCGGCGCAGCGAAATAGCCGGACTGCGGAAGGAGCAGTTAACTGTCGAACAGCCGGTTCCTGTCGAGGAAGGACCCTCCCTGCCCTCGTTGTCAATCCATCTTGGCCGCACCAAGACCAGCAGCATGGATGAGGATGAAATCGTCTACCTGACGGGCCGCCCCGTCGATGCGCTCAATGCCTGGCTTGCTGCGGCAAAAATCGACAGTGGAAGCGTCTTTCGTGGAATCGATCGCTGGGGCAACGTTTCCCGCCGGGCACTCGATCCGAAGGCGATCAACGACATCGTCAAGCTGCGCGCCCGGATGGCGGGGCTGGATCCCAGCGAATTTTCCGCGCATGGTTTGCGATCCGGCTATCTGACGGAAGCCGCAAACCGGGGTGTTCCTCTCCCCGAGGCCATGGAACAATCCCGGCATCGGTCCGTGCAGCAGGCTTCCAGCTACTACAACAACGCGACACGGCGTAGCGGCAAGGCTGCGCGGTTGTTATCCTGACGGTATCGGGCACGACAATGGCGCCGGCACATATAGCAGACAGCCTCTGGAAACCGCTGCCTATCCAGCAGCGAGAGATTTTTCGGATCCCCTTTGCGCTTCCTCAAACGAAATCACTGTCGACGAGCGTGATCTCCTGTCAGGGGAAAAACGTCTACGCGGGCAGCCTCTCACCACACGGCCCGACGATGCGGGGTCGACGTGTCGAGCTTCGACACACCGTGATCGACAACGGAAGTCGTCGGTTTGGCGACTTTGTCGGGCTTTAGCGGTTCTTCTCAACGGCGCATTACATCGTGCATCGGCCTGCCCGACTTGCGCAACGAAGTGCGGTGATACGTTTCCATTGTTATCCCATCCCCCCCCGCCCGGATATAGGTAATGCGTGCGCTCGGCCGGGTAACCTCGGCTGTGCTCGTCACAGGCGTGGGAGCGAGGGAGAATTTTCGGATTGACGATGATCGGAGAACCATGTTCCGCCACCTCGATCGAATGCGCAGGCATCATGATGAGATGCCGAGGGTTAGAAAGCTCACAACATGATTTTTTGAGGTCTGTTTTGTTTCGGCAAAAGTAACAGCTGTTACCATCGCGTTCACGCAACGGAGCACACTCCCGTTGAGTATCGGCTATCCGCATGCGATCGATACGTCTGGGCGGCGCTGCAGCGCCCCGCCCTCGCGAAAGAACCGCGCCATATGGGTGGCAACGATAGCGCAGCGCTTCAAGAATGACGAGTAAAGTCGCTGTAATCCTTTAAATACGCTGCATAATTTTATCCTCAAATCGATTCCGGCTTAAGGAATTATGCAGTAGGCACGCGGCCATCAACGGATTATCTCGCGCCCCGGCGCCACATGGGATGAATGAATATCGTTGGGGAGCGAGGACCAGAATGACGGGCCGACTCACATTTGCGTCGCCATAACCTCCGGCGCGCCATCCCGGAACCCGCTCATGTTGCCGGAGAGGGAATGCTGTATCTCCCAACGCAGAGCCATCGGTATTCCGACAGAGACTGATCCGGCGAAGTCCAGGCACCACCAATTCCCCGCTATCGCGGTGTAAATTCAATGATCAGCGATTTCAGCTCCACTTCCCGAACACGCCGCGCCGCTTCATCCGGGCTCACCCAAGCCAATCGCCGCTGGCCCTGCTCCTTGAACTTGTCGACAGTTTCGCGAACCTCGATCTGGAAGACGTCGACGATGCAGGGAACAACGGCGCCGGTCTCCAGCGTTTTCAGATAGGTGTAGCTGCCGATCGCCTTCTTCCTCACGGGACCACGAACACCGGCTTCCTGACCAGCCTCGATCGCGGCGGCCTCATAAAGCGCCTTGTTCTTCATCGGCCAGCCTTTTGGAATAACCCAACGGCCGCTTTCGCGCGACGTCACCACCAGCACTTCGATTTCACCGGGCTTCGGTGTGAAGCGGAAGCACAGCGCCGCGACCTGCTGCCGGAAGGATCCGGAAAACAGTTTTTCCGGGGACGCCGCCAATTGCTGCAGCAATGTCTTGGGTCGGCCACCCTTCTCCTTCTTGGTGTCCCCCAACGCGATATACTCACCGTCCCAACGAGCAAGACGCAGAGAAAGCCGCGTGCATGTCTAATAGGAACTTCAAAACTGTCAATATATCGCACATGTCCTTGCTCACCCCGAAGAATCGACCGGCTGTTCAACCGGTCGAGAGTACTCGTTCTCACATAACCGTATTAGCGACCCCGGTCCATGCCCATCAGTTCCAACGATGTTCACCGATACCCCGAGACATGTGGAGATTAAAATGCGTCCGGGTTTTGCACGAAGCGTAACCGACCAGACTTTTGATCAGATCGCTGGTCACTCCCAGTGCTGCTGAAACAACAGGTGCATTTAAACGACCTATGTGCGGCCGGATTGCCAGGCATCCGTGATTTTTTGTGTCCGCTCCGCCCGCTCTTCGGCCGTACTTAACGAGACGCCGGCAATATTCGGGATCTCCTGCCGCACCTCGTCCAGAACCGCATATGTCGTGGCATCAACCGCATCGGCCGGTTCGGCTGGCGTCTCAGATAGCAATTGCCCGTAGCGACGCTGAACTTCCGCCATCGGGATATGGCCGGCAATCCAGTCTTCCACCCAGCCGAGAAACCGCGGGTCCTTCTCGACCGGCAAGCCCTGGGCTTCCATGGTGGCGACCGATCGGCGCCACAAGATTCGGCGTTTATCCGCGTTCCAGTCCGTCATTCGCCATCTCCGTCTTTCGGCTTCTTCCGCCAACTTTCTCTCGACATTCACAATCACACCGTCTTCAAGTCCTCTGCAGCCCGGTCGGCCTCCCTCGCCTCCAACGCAACAATCATCGACTCATCGCAGTTGCCGCGCGACGATCGGGCCTGGCTTTTTGAGTGCGTCTTCTCGCTCATGTTCATGTCTCCTTCTGCCTGCCAATTTTGGCGGAAGAAGGGGTTATCCGGCATTCAATTATTTTAAGCCCGTCTGGCCCGAAAACTGGCGGCGGGGTGGTGAGCCACGCCGCGGAATTTCATCGTCATAGCGATGAATTCAAGCCTGTTCGCGGGCCCTTTGAGAGTAACAGCTGTTACCTGCTCGCAACGACCGACAATTGACGTCGTGATCTGACGACCTCGGACGAGATCCGCCTCCACTTGTGTGGGACACACCAATAAGCTCGGAATAGGTTCCCGAGCTCGGCGTTCGCATGGCGTAGGTCCATCACCAACTCCCCGACGAACAGCCGACCGGTCGGACTACGACATTCTCACAACCACTGCCTGCCAGCCGCCACGTCATTGCTTGTGACGCGATTTCAAATCCTCGGCATTGACGGTAAAGCCCAACGTAGAACGGCCCGATGCCCGAGCAGATGTACCTCGGGTCGGAGCGGACCTGTCCACAACCACTCTTTCAAACCGCCGCATCAAGAGCGGCCCGGACGGGCGATGGTCCAGGTCGTAAAGCCGGTTGGGGGGGCAAACCCACCGCAAACGGATGACAGTCCATGAAGAGGTAGCAACAGTTTTTTCGCTACGAGCTTTGATATCGGCTTTCAGCAAGGCCAAACAGGCTGCGTTCAAGGTTCAGTTGACCTTCAACCGCTCGATCGATCATCGCTCGGAAATAACCGCCGGGCTTGGAAATCTGGTCGGGATCCCTGATCGATTTTTCCACAACAGTCGCCAGGATCGCGGCGGCCGCGTAGATGCCGACACGCTTTTGCCCATCCGCCCACCCGGCCTCGGATAGTCCGATCATACGGCGCAGGGTTTCGCCGGAACGTCCAAGCGTAGACCAGGTGTCGAACTGAACCGCAATCATGGCCTGTGTCTCGGGGCAGGCGGCCTGGAGCAGACCGACGGACACGGCGCCAAGAACTTCGCCTTGGATAACGGTCACATCCCGAACATCCTGCCCAACCCGACCTTGTCTAGCACCCTCAGTTTCGGCAGGCTTTTTGTCAAAAGCCTCTTCGACCGCATTGCGGTCGTTGGTGTTGCTGTGCTCCCGCTCTGTTGAGCGGGTCCGCTTTTTCCTACTTTCAATTGAAGATTCTTGGGTTGTATTTATATATGGACTGACATGCATGTCACCCTCGGATGACATATCAAGCGGCACTTGCTCAGCTGGGGCCTGGGACACTACCTGCTGATGCAGCTCCCGGACGGCCTCTGCTCGGATGACGTTTGCCTGGCTGCTGGCCAGAATAGCCGCCAACTTGTCCCTTGCGCCATCAGTTTCTGCTGAAAATGCAATGCACATATCTTCGATCATCCGCGACAAGCGGGTAATGTCGCGTCTGGCGGCGAGTTCTGCCTTCAATCGCGACTGATACTGCTCGACCGCCTGCTTCAACTCGTCCAATCGCACACGTGCCGGCGTGAAATCAATTCCGAACCCGGCGATCACCTCCCCGCTGTCATTGCGATAAACGAAACGACGGCCGGTGGAACTGTCCCGATAAGCCGCGATCCCGGCTTCCACAAGACGGCGGATGCAGCGGATCACCGTGCGCTCCGAGCGCATCGTATATTCCGCAAGCTTCGCATTCGAGATCGCCACCACCGGACGGCTCGCGCCCTTCCAGTCATCGGCCCTCGATAGACCGAGAAGGATATCCATGACATGATAGGTCGTGCCGTCGATGCCGAGAACCGGCGCCGCCTTTTTCAGGAGAAGCGCCATTTCCGACTTGGTCGTGTCCGGTATGTCGTTCGCCATCGCCAGGCGCGCACTGGCGACAATTCCGGGGGTGACGCGTCTGAAGGACGCCACAGAGGCTTCTTGGGTCATAGCTATCCCGCTGCGAATCCGTAGAAACGCAGTTCCAATCGTTCGATTTCGCGGGAGCCGCCGGATGCGGGGCATAAAAAATCCGTCCCCGTTCGTTACAGAGACTTGATTAACACCCTCGTCCGTCTTAGAATCAGTTCGTTACAGCTGATGTTGACGGTTCACATGTGGTCCGTTGGCTCGTGGTTTAAGGGTCTACCGATTGCAGTTGGTAGGCCCTTTTCCGTTTCTGGCGATCATGTCATCGCAGAACCCTTTCCCTGTTTTTGCTGAAACTCCTCGACAAGCTCGGGCAGCCGTTGCAGCAGCCAGTCCGAAAGGCCGGGAAGGCGATTGTCGGGAATTGAAATCCGGGTGGAACTGTCCGCCCGCTTGGCAACAATGATGATACCGTGTGCAACCGAGACCTCGACCAGATCCGGCTTGCGTCTTGACGTCTGGTCGAAAGCGTCGAGCACCAGACTGAAGCGCTGGTCGCTATCACTTTCCAACCAGGCGGCGGAGGCAGTCAGGTCCTTGAGCGTTTCCGACTGGCGGGCGCTCAGTTTCCGGTCATGGATCAGGGCGCCCAACTTTTCCCATTTCGGGCGGCCGATGGAGGAGGCGGGACCGATCTGACGGATCAGCACATCGGGGATCAGCGATACCGTATTCGTCAGGATCGAGATATAGGCGAGGCGCTGCCCCTCCTTGCGGCCGAGCGCATCGGAGATCGTCTCCCGGGAATAGCCGCGCTCCTTCAGCTTCAGGGCAAAAAGTGCCTGCTCGATGAAGGACAGGTTGAGGCGCTCCGAGTTTTCGATGCCTTGCGAAATGACAAGCTCTTCGTCGCTAAGGTCGCGGACAATCGCCTTGACCGGACGCTTGAGGATCTGGCAGGCGCGCAGGCGTCGATGCCCGTAGGCTGCCTGATAGTGGCCTGGCTTGCCGGGTAGCGGACGCACCAGGATCGGCAGCTTCTGCCCCGCTTCCCGGATACCTTCGACGAAAGCCTGGAACCCATTATCGCCTTCAATGTCCAGACGGTCATTCACGAAGGAGGGGATGATCCGCTCCGGATCGAGTTCGATGATCGATTCTGACGACAGCAACTGATCATGCAGCCGTTTGTTCTCGTCCTCGATCGAGACGAAGGCGCGGTCCATCGACTTGACCGCCGCCGAACCAACACGCTTTTTCTCCGCCTCGGAAGGGGAGGGGGCTGCCTGCCTGTTGAGTGCTTCCGGATCGACATTGCCGAACAGGCTCTTCATCCGCAGGTTTCGTTCTTTCGGATTGACCATCACCGGCCCCACACGTCCTTGATGTGAAGAAAGATTTCACGGTTGACAGAATCGACGGATTCAAGAGCCCGGCTCAGCGTATCACGCCCGACACTTCCCCTCGAAAGTTCATAGAGACTCTTCTTCTCGAGACCCGCGCTGGCGATAGCCGTCGTCTCGACGACAGCCGGTGCCAGCACATCTTCCTTGAAGAGGGAGCGCAGCAAGGTGACGACATTCACCTGCGGGCTGTCATTCGGATTGTGCCGGGTGATGACGTAGCGGATGAAATCATGGCTGAGCGTGCCGCCACGCTCTTCGATCACGCCCATCAGATCGCTCATCATCGCGAGAAACTGGTTCATGCTCGCCACGTCGATCATAGCGGGATGAATGGTGATCAAAAGACCGGTCGCCGCACAGAGCGCACCAAGGGTAAGATAACCAAGCTGCGGCGGAGCATCGATCAGCACGATATCGTAATCCGCTTCGACCTCGCTGATGACAGCCGAAAGCCGGCGGAAGAAAATCTTGTCGCCGCGACCGTAGCCGTCCGCGATCGCCTGTGGCGTCTCGTGCTCGTACTCCATCAGTTCCAGGTTCGCCGGGATGAGATCGATCCCTTCGAAATAGGTTTTGCGGATCACCTCCTGAACGGGCCGGCGGCGATCGTCGTAGCGGATGGCCGCATAAACGGTCTCGTTTTCATCAACGTCGAATTCAGGCTGATAGCCGAACATCGAAGACAGTGAAGCCTGCGGGTCGAGGTCGATGGCGAGCACGCGCAGGCCCTGGATCGCGAGATAATGCGCCAAGTGCAGCGTCGTCGTCGTCTTGGCAGATCCGCCCTTGAAATTGGCGACGGTGATGACCTGCAGTTTTTCGCCTTCCCGACGGCGCGGGAAGAAATCGAGTGCCTCGGCGGGACGCTTCTGGGCTAGATGCTCGCGAATCTGGTTGATCTGCACCAGCGTGTAAATGCGTCGGCCGTTATCCTGCCGCTCCGGAATGGCGCTCTCGCCATCCAGCGACATTTGCCGCAAGGTCGATTCCGCGATACCGAGCATCGCTGCGACTTCGCGCGACGTAAAGGTCTTCAGGGATTTTGCGTCCTGCGGCTCGTAGAGCCGCTCGCGGATCGACTGGAGTTGCGCGGACAGCAATTGCGACTGCCGACTGATCTTCGTTGCCGAAGATTCCACAGGTTCGATATGCTGCTTGCTGGCTTTCATTTTTCCTCACGACGGTTTTTTCGTGATCGTCAGTGATTTTCCGTCGAGGGACCATTGCCCGATTCCCGTCTTTCGTCAAACGGTCTCGGCAGGCGACTTTTTGCGCGGCGGGTAACCGTTCATCCCGAAGAATCAGTATTTTTTCAATTTTACTATTATAATCAATTATTTATAGAGAACTCCAGTCGCTTGGAATCCTTCATCGCAAGTGCTGAAATCCCACAGAAATCTGCCACGGCATATGGCTGCGGCGCTTTCGTCTTGAAGGGAACCGTCGATCCAATCCGATTCGCAACCACATACCGACAGCATCGATGCGATTCGCGTCCACATCGTTCGATACGCCGACATATAAGGACAGAGAATTACAGATCGATCGTGACACTTCCATCACGAACATGAATCGATGCGGCCTGATCGATTCATAAGTCTCGTTGGACGCCTGCAGCGGAATTTCCGATTCTGTCGGCATGATCAAGCAGCCTTATCACCTCTATATCGAACGAACCGACGCCTCTAAAAACATGGCGCGCTACTATGTCCTGGAGATTTCCGCGACCCTCTTTGGAGAGGTCTGTCTCACCCGCTCCTGGGGCCGGATCGGCAAACGCGGGCAGAGCAAGATCCATCATTTCTCACGCGAAAAGGAAGCGGTAGACCTCTTCCTCGGCCTCATGCGCAGCAAGCGCGCACGCGGTTATCGTCCATGCCCGACACCCCTCCCGGCAAGTTCCTGAATAAAGAAACCGAAACGATGCATTTTTCGGGAAAAGCACGCGATAAGCTGAAAAAAAATTGGCAAAACAGGCCGAAAATCGACGCCTTTCGCCTTTTCGGTCCCGTTCCGACCTCCCCCGACGCCCATGGCGCGTGTGCGAAAAAGGGTCGCTGGAAAGGGGCGATTAACCTTTATTTTCTATTGAAGAGGGGTGTGCCCAATGCCCGTGAATTTTGAGTGAGCAGGTAACTATGCGTCTTTCCCGAACGAACTTTTCGAACAGCTTCGATAACGCGGGGGAACCGCCCACAGATTCGGAAAGCCAGGAGATGAGGGCAGAACTGCAGCGTCGCATCTACGGCGCACCGAACGCGAACCCTCTCGACATTTCATCTCAGGTCGCGACCGATACGGATGCGATTGCTGCCAGCGAAATCGAGGGCAGGGATGATGCGCCGGTCTGGCAGAGCGCCTTCGTGCTGGGTCCGAACGTCCGCTTCACCCGCACACCGGAAAGCGTCTATTCCAAGCGCACAGCAGTGGATCACAAGGAAGAACTTGAGGCTCCAGTTGTTGCTGCTTTCAAGCAGCCTGAAGTTCTCGACACCGTACCAGTTGCAAAAGTCCCTGCCATCGACGATGCGATGCCTGCTTATGGCATCCAAGCTCTGTCACTTAGGCTAATGCGTGAAATGAGCGCCGTCGCGGCAGCCCGCATGGAAAAGACCGTTCCGGGTTTTGAACCACCAGCGACCGCAGACGTCGATCTCGCATGCTTCCCGATAGAGCAGGCCGTCATCGAAGTGCCTGTCGCTCCCGCAGTCACGACGGTTGCCGAACCGCAGCCGACCTTCTCGTTCCATGTCTCCGATCACGTCTTCTGGGATGCGATGGACATGGACGCCGACATGGAGTTTCTCGCTCCGATTTCCACCTGGAAGGCGCCAGAGGTCCGGATCGCGGCCAATTCGGTGACGGCGCTTTATCGTGAAATCGGCATCCGGCCCGCAGGCACGCCAGCCTTGCCGACGCCGAGGATCGCGCCGCCGCCGGCACCCGCATTGAGAGTGCCGATCCGCCCTGCGCGGGATATCAAGCCGCTTGCGGGCGTAGCAGCACCCGTCAGGCCTGCTATTCAGCCGAAACTGCCCGTTGCCCCCGCCATGCCGGCACCGGCGCCTGTGGTAGCTGTTGCGCCGGCACCGGTACATATCCCGGCTCCCCGGATCGAAGCTGCCGAGACCCTTGTCAACATGCCTGCCATCGCAGCAGAAGGCGAATATGTCTTTCCGCCCATCGACCTGCTGCAGGAGCCATGCGTCCAAGAAACCGCCGTCATCACCCAGGAAGCGCTGGAACAGAGCGCCGGGCTTCTTGAAAGCGTGCTGGAGGATTTCGGCATTCGCGGCGAGATCATCGATGTCCGCCCCGGTCCGGTCGTCACGCTCTACGAATTCGAGCCGGCGCCGGGCGTGAAATCATCCCGCGTCATCGGTCTTTCCGACGATATCGCCCGGTCGATGTCGGCGCTGTCGGCCCGTGTCGCCGTCGTTCCCGGCCGCAATGTGATCGGTATCGAACTGCCGAACCCTGTGCGCGAAACCGTCTATTTTCGCGAGCTGATCGAATCGGAAAATTACGGCGAGAGCCGCTTCAAGCTGGCGCTCTGCCTCGGCAAGACCATCGGCGGCGAGCCTGTTGTCGCCGAACTTGCGAAGATGCCGCATCTGCTCGTCGCCGGCACGACCGGCTCCGGCAAGTCCGTCGCCATCAACACGATGATCCTGTCGCTGCTTTACCGGCTGAAGCCGGAAGAGTGCCGCCTGATCATGGTCGACCCGAAGATGCTGGAACTCTCCGTCTATGACGGCATTCCGCACCTGCTGACACCCGTCGTCACCGATCCGAAAAAGGCGGTCATGGCGCTGAAATGGGCCGTGCGCGAGATGGAAGACCGGTATCGCAAGATGTCGCGCCTCGGCGTGCGCAATATCGACGGTTACAATGCCCGCGCGGCAATGGCACGCGACAAGGGCGAGACGATCCTCTGCAGCGTGCAGACCGGGTTCGATCGGTCGACTGGTGAAGCGGTGTTCGAGCAGGAGGAAATGGACCTCGCGCCGATGCCCTACATCGTCATCATCGTCGATGAGATGGCAGACCTGATGATGGTCGCCGGCAAGGAGATCGAAGGCGCTATCCAGCGGCTGGCCCAGATGGCGCGCGCAGCCGGCATCCATCTGATCACGGCGACGCAGCGCCCCTCGGTCGATGTCATCACCGGCACGATCAAGGCCAACTTCCCGACCCGCATCTCCTTCCAGGTCACCTCCAAGATCGACAGCCGCACCATCCTTGGTGAACAGGGCGCCGAGCACCTGCTGGGGCAGGGGGATATGCTGCATATGGTCGGCGGCGGCCGCATCGCCCGCGTCCATGGCCCCTTTGTCTCCGACGAGGAAGTCGAGAAGGTCGTTGCCCACCTGAAAACGCAAGGCCGGCCGGAATATCTCGGCACCGTCACCGAGGACGCGGAGGAGGCCGAGGAAGCCGTCGAGGAAGACAGCGCCGTGTTCGACAAGGGCGCGATGGCCGAGGAAGACGGCAACGATCTCTACGACAAGGCTGTCAAGATCGTGCTGCGCGACAAAAAGTGCTCGACCTCCTATATCCAGCGCCGTCTGTCGATCGGCTACAACAAAGCCGCCTCGCTGGTCGAGCGGATGGAGCGGGAAGGGCTGGTCGGCGCCGCCAACCATGTCGGCAAACGCGCGATCTTGTCCGGCGGGCGTGAAACCGTGGAATTACCGGTTGGCGAAGACGAATAAACTTCAGTCAGGTTTATCAATGACTTCGGGGGCCATTAGCCCCCGATTTGCGTTAAGCCTATCCAGAGGCAAACGTTTTGCACTCGCAAAATTCCCATCTCTGGTCTTGGCGGTCGTCCGGTCTTCCTGCACAGTTTCCAGGTGCTCTGGATGGACCGCTGTAAACCTATTCGGTCGGCGCGGCCGCGGGGTCGCGGCCGGTGGCTTTGACATGCTCCATCCGCCGGGCAAATTCGCGCCGCAATGCGCGCCGCAATTCGGCCGCTTCGTTGCGGCGAACATCGACGGGATTCTCACATTCGAGTCGAGGGACGGCAACCGGGCGGCCGGCATCATCGACCGCCACCATGGTAAAATAACAGGAATTGGTGTGGCGCTTCGTTCCCGACCGGATATTTTCCGCCTCCACCCGGATGCCGACTTCCATCGAGGTCCGGCCAGTGTGGTTGATCGTAGCCCGGAACGTGACGAGTTCTCCGACATTGATCGGCTCCTTGAACACGACCTGATCGACAGACAGCGTCACCGCATATTGCTTGGAATAGCGCGACGCGCAGGAGAAGGCGACGCGGTCGAGCAGGTTGAGCAGCGCGCCGCCATGGACCTTGCCGCTGAAATTCGCCATGTCCGGCGTCATCAGCACCGTCATTTCGAGATGGCGGGATTTGGTCTCGGTACTTTCCATGTGGCTGCTTTCGTCCCCGGGTATATCAGACGCCTCAACAGCGGCGCCAATCCAACCTGACATTCCCGGGGCACGGGTTCAACGCCCCTTGAGGCACTGATCCCAGCTTTCAACCGCGCGCGGTCATCCAGACGCCGACGAGGGTGACCGCCAGGCCGGCGAACATCGCCGCCGTCAGTGGCTCGGAAAACAGTGCCCAGGCCCAGAGCATCGTTACCGGTGGGCTCAAATAGATCGCCGCACTGACCTTCGCCACCGGGAACAGCCGCAGGCTGGTGTAGTAGACGGCATAGGCCAGGAAAGTGGCGAACAGCACCAACCAGACCATGCCCACGGCAAAAGCCGTCGTCATCGGCGGCGCGATATTGCCCTGCCACAGCGCACAAAGACCGAACAAGGCCGAGCCAGTCAGCGTCTGGATGCAGAGGCTCTGATGGACCGGCATATGCCGCACGCGCCGCCTCTTGTGGAGAACGGAGGCGACCGCGAAGACGAGCATCGAGCCGACGGTCAAACCGTAGGCCCAGAGCGGGGCCCTGCCGAAGCTCAGGCTGTCGAACGAGACGATCAGGACGCCAGCGACCGCGATCGCCGTTCCCAGCCATTGTCTCCGGGTGAGGCGCTCGCCGAGCATCGGTTGCGACAAGCCGGCGATGGCCAGCGGCAAGAGGTCCGAGATCAGCGCGACCAGTCCGGTCGGCACCCGCTGTTCGATCGCCAGCGCAAAACCGCCGAGATAGAGAAATACCGCCATCACCCCGAACAGCATCTGATCGCAGACCATCCGCAAGCTGATCTTTGGCCCGAAGGCCAGCGCGAAGGGAAGAAGGATCAGGCCCGAAAGCAATGTACGCCAGAACAGCACCAGAACGACGCTTGCCTCCTGGCTGGAATAGCGAATGCCAACGAAGCCCGAACTCCAGCCGATGATCAAAAGGATCGCCATCAGCGGCCACAGAAATCGGTTGCGGGAGAGGGAAGGGGCAAGGGACTGCGCGGTCATGGAGCGGCCTGGAACGAGAATGCTGATCGTCGGATACCGGTATTGCCGGTCGGACGCACATGACAAATTTCGATGTATACATGACATTGATGGAAAGTTTGTCATGTCTATTGGCTATCCATGGTATCAAAACGTCACGAACGCAAAATATCGGATGGATCATGGACGAACTGAAGAACAGGCGGCTGGAAATCGATGCCCTGCGCACCCTCTGCGCCATTCGCCATCATGGCGGGGTGACGCGCGCCGCCAGCGCGCTCGGCCTCTCCCAATCCGCCGTCAGCCACAAGATCCGCAGGCTGGAGGAAAACCTCGATTGCGAACTGCTCGGCCGCCGCGCCGGCACACCGATGTTCACGTCAGCGGGCGAGGACCTGCTCGATTATGCCGGCCGGATCCTCGGCCTGCATGACGAGGCACTTCTCAGCCTGTCGAAGACACCGCTCGCCGGCCGTCTCGACCTCGGGCTGACGGAAGATACGGCATGCAGCGATCTCGCCCGCATCCTCGGCCGGTTCAAGCGCCTGCATCCGAACGTCTCCGTCCGCACAAGGGTGCGAATGAGCCTCGTCCTGCGCGCCATGCTGGATCGCGGCGAACTCAATGCCGCGATCATCCAGGTTTTCGCGCATGAAGTCCGCCCGACCGACACAGTGCTGTTCCGGGAAAGTCTTCATTGGGTAAAACATCCGGACCTGCCGCTGCCCCTGAGCGGCCCGATCCCGTTCCTGTCGTTCGACGACGAATGCTTCTACCGGCAATGGGCGCTCGATATCGGCCAGGACGACGAAGTGGTTCTCGAAACCGTCTTTGAATGTTCGAGCGCCGCCGGCATCGTCGCGGCCACCAATGCGGCCATGGGCGTGGCGCTGCTGAGCGATCGGCATTTGCGCGGCGACATGCAGATCGTTCACACGCGGCTGCCGTCCCCGCCTGCCCTTGCCTATGTCGTCCGCCGCGCCCGCCGGTCGCGAAATACGGCGCTGGATACGCTGATCGGCGAGATCGAGAAGGATATCAGTCGGCTTGGCGGCCTGACGCTGGCAAGCTGAAAACCATATCAAGAACGGGCGGCGGCGCCTGCGAATCGGCAGGAACCGCCGCCTGCTTGTCGAGGATCAGACCAGGATGAAGTCGCTGGTGCCGAGCGTCGACAGATTGTCGAAGGTGGCGATCAGCACGGCTTCCTTGTCGCCGCCCTTGCCATCGGCATCGAACCAGAGGCGGTGCGCGTCCTTCTCGAACAGGAAGGTCGGGCCGGTCGTGGTGAAATTCGCCTCGTCGGCAAGGACAAGCTTGATCGCCGTGCCCTTGGTAAGGCCGAAGCCGATATCGTCAAGACCGATCTTGTCTTCACCACGCTTGAAGTCGGTGATCTGGTCGCCGCCATCGGTCAGATAGTTGAACTGGAACGTATCCTTGCCAGTACCACCGGTCAACAGGTCGCCACCCGAGCCACCGTTTAGCGTATCGTCGCCGCCACGCCCCTGCAGCACGTCATCCTTGCTGCCGCCCCAGATCCATTCGCTGGCATTCGAACCACGGATATCGTCGTCCTGGCTGGTGCCCCAGATGCGTTCGAAGTTCTTGGCGGTCAGGCCAAGCGCAAGCCCATCGTTCTGGGTATTGTCGAGCAGGTCGAGTTTCACCGAATTGTCATAGCCGTAATAGTTGAAGTCCAGCGTATCGATGCCGGAGCCACCGTCAAAGACGTCCTTGCCTTTGAAGTCGTTGCGGGTGAACCAGTCGTCTCCCGCTCCCCCGTTCAGCGTGTCGTTGCCGGCATCGTCATAGAGGATGTCCTTGCCGCTCCCGCCGTTGAGCGTGTCATTGCCGGCATTGCCGCGCAGGACATCGTCGCCGGTGCTGCCGGTAACGGTATCGTTGCCCTTGGTGCCGACAAAGTCGAGCGACTCCATGCCGGAGAAGGAGGTGGTCGAATTGACGTTGACCGTGCCGGTGGAGAAGGTGAACTTCACGCCCGTCGTCAGCGCCGAAACATCGACATAGACCCGGTCCGTACCGCTGCCGCCAATCGCGGTATCGCCGCTGTTGATATGGACAAAGTCGTTGCCGGCGCCGGCATCGATCGTGTCGGCATCCGTATCGCCGCTGCTTCCGGCGCCCCAGATCTCATCCGAGCCGTCACCGCCCTTCAGCGTATCACGGCCCTTGCCGCCATAGATCCAGTCATCACCGCCGAGACCGGTCAGCGTGTCGTTGCCATCGTTGCCATCCAGCGTATCCGAAAGATTGCCGCCGGTGAACTTGTCGGCGCCGCTGCCGCCGGTGATGTCGATGCGCTCGAAATTCTTCAGCGTCACATCGCCGTTGACGAGGGTGGCATTGGCGCTCAGCGTGAAGGTCAGCGCCTTCGTCGTTTCATTGCGGTCGATTTCGGCAAGGTCGGTGCCGCTGCCGCCCTCGGCGACCAGCTTGCCATAGGTGTAGCCAAGGCCGGAATTGAGCTCCACGGTATCGTTGCCGGCGCCCAAGTCGAGCGTCGTCGTATCGCCACCCGTATGCGCCTCGAAGATCGACAGGTGGACGCTGTCGTCGCCGTCGCCGGCGGAGATGGTGTTGTTGCCGCCGAGGTCGTAGATCAGGTCGTCACCCTTGCCGCCAACAACCTTGTCGTTGCCGAGACCGCTGTCGAGCAGGTCGTCGCCATTGCCGCCATACAGTTGATCATTGCCGTCATAGGACTTGAACCAGACACTCTGGGCATTGCCTGCCTTGAGAATGTCATCGCCATAGGTGGAGGTGAAGATGTTGAATATTTCCGTATCCGTGGCGAAGGAACCGTTCGACAGCGTTCCCTTGCCGTTGACGACATCGAATGTGTAGTTGACCGTCTGGTAGCTGTACATGTCGATATAGACGGTGTCGGTACCCGAGCCGCCATAGATCGAATCCTTGCCCGCACCGGCAAAGATCGTGTCGTTGCCCGCTTCGCCATAGAGCTTGTCGTTGCCCGAGCCGCCGTCGATGTAGTCGTCGCCCGCACCGGCCTTCACCGTGTCGTCGCCGTCATAGGTGACAATGTGATCCTCGCCGCCGAGTGTAACGATCGTGTTCTTGGCGTTGGTGCCATAGAGGTCGTAGTTCTCGACATTGACGATGGTGGAGCCGTCGGAAAGCGTATTGACGACGTTCGAGGCTTTGGCGGTGAAACTGCCGGTGATATTGCGGATCTCGATCAGGTCGTTGCCGCTGCCCCCGTCGACCGTATCCTTGCCATCGCCAAGCGAGATCAGAATCTGGTCGTCATCCGCGCCGGCATCCACCTTGTTGGTGCCGCTGCCGGTGATGATATAATCCTCGCCCGCGCCGCCAAGCAGCGTATCGTTCCCGTCGCCGGCCCACAGATAGTCGTCGCCGGTTCCTGCATCGAGCAGATCATTGCCGTCTTCGCCGTAAAGCGCGTCATCGCCGCTGCCGCCGGTGATATTGTCGTTGCCGGTGCCGCCCTGGAGGTCGTCGTCGCCATAGCTGCCGGAGAGCCGGTCGTCGCCTTCACCACCGCGCAGATGGTCGTCGCCCTGGCCGCCGGACAATGTATCCTTGCCGTCGCCGCCGTCCAGAAAGTCATCGCCGCCGTTGCCGTAAAGCTTGTCGACGCCAGCATGGCCGCTGAACGTGTCGCTCCAGCGACCGCCGGTCAGGACGTCGGCATAATTCGTCGCCGAGATGGTATATTGCTCGATATCGGTGACGGTGGAGCCGAACAGGTTGACCGTCTTGGTCGGGTCCTGCACCGTAAAGGTGAGGCCGGCCTTGTTGGTCAGCAGGTCCAGTTCGACCGTGTCGATCCCAAGACCGCCATCGATGACGTCGCCCTTCCAGTTGCCCAGCGCCGTCTCGGTAAAGGTGTCGTCGCCTAACCCGCCACGCATGGTATCGGCGCCAGCACCGCCCGTAAGAACGTCATCGCCCTGGCCGCCGGAGAGGGTATCGGCGCCGAGACCGCCCGAAAGGGTATCGTCCTGGAAACTGCCGGAGAGCGTGTCGTTGCCTTCGTCACCCGACAGTGAATCGCGGGCGAAAAGTCCGTAGATCTTGTCATTGCCGCCCAAGCCGTAAATGTAATCCTGATCAAGAGTGCCAGTCAGTGTTTCCGATGCCTGTGTTCCGTATTTTGTAGCCACTTTGCTCACCCATAGCCTGTGTTTCGGAAAACAGCCTTCCCGTGCCGACCGCATCGCGGCCGGGCGCAAGACGTGCTGTGTGAACCTTGGAGGTCAGGCCGCCGCGGTTCTGTGACGGATTGCAACCCGTCGTGACCGCATCTGCTCACACGGAGAGACGTGATCCTGTTTCTACGGTAACTGCGTGTTTCATTTTAACTGCAGGAGGCAGACGGTATTTCGGTAGAAGTCAGGCGAAGATCGGGGTCGGGCCAGTGATATAGATGCGAAGGCGACGACGAAGGAAGTGTAATATCCAAGATTAAGACAAGACCAGAGTATGATTTGCGAGGTCGGTCAGGGCGTCGTGAACGCTATGATCGCCGGTGGAATATTCGTCATGGGCACGGGAGAAATCGGATGCCAAATCGGCGACCGCCACACCAAGCAACAGGCCGTAAAAACCGAACACGAAACCGAATGCGCGCTCACTCAATTCTCCCAGACAGATCGACAGTTTCTGACAGACCGGCGCGGCGGCTGCAAGGGATTTACGGTATCGCAGCCTTCTCCATCAGGGGATATCGCGCGCCGTCGAAACCGTGATAGACCGCCCTCGACCGATGAAGCCCACATTGCCGATTGAGGTTTGCGTGAAAACTGCCGCCCGAGTGTTCATCCTGCTCTGCAGCGTCCTGATTCTCCCGTTTTCAGCCCGTGCCGAATGGCAGGCCGTCGAAAAGGTGCAGACATATTCGATCCAGGGAAAGACCGGCGCCGAACTCTATGCCTCGATCGGTGAACGCGGGCCGGGGACCGGACTTGTCCGCGCCATCGCGCACACCAGTTTCAAGCTGACCTGGACGCGTAAGTACGAGCCGCAGCGCGGCGGATGCACGATCGTTGCGAACAAGCCGAAGCTGATCATCACCTATACGCTTCCGAAACCCGGAGGCACGCTTCCATCCTCCACCGCCAGCAAATGGGAAACCTTCATCAGTGGCGTCCAAGTTCATGAACGCGTGCATGGCGATCACATCAAGGATATGGTCAAGGCGATCGAGATCATGTCGGTCGGCCTGCACGTGCCCGACGATCCCGGCTGCCGCAGAATCAGGACCGAGTTGACGGCGCGCCTCGGCGTTCTCTCGCAGGAGCAGCGGCAGAAGAGCCGGGATTTCGATCGCCTCGAACTCAGCAATGGCGGCAATGTCCATCAGTTGATCCTCAATCTGGTCAACGGCGGCTGATCCAGGCAATGTCAGAGCGGCACCGACAGTGCCGATTTGACATTGTCCATGGCGATGAAGGTCTTGAACTTGTGGACATTGCCGCTGTCGAAGAACAGCTTGCGCGTCAACCGCTCGTATTGCGCCATGTCGGCCACCAGGATGATCAGGATGAAATCCGCCTCAACACCGAAGGCGCGATCAATCCGCAGCGATATCTGAACTTGTCGGCATTCCCTTCCCGAGGTTCGGGCCGGCATCGCCATTGTCCAATCCATGACTTTGACGAGGGGCTGGATCGAAGCCCGCCTTAGAGCCCGGCGATCTTCATCAGGTCGTCGCGGGCGCCGGGCGCTGCGGCCAGGACCGGGGCGCCTTTGGTCAGGCGATCGCCATCGACGGGGAAGGGGTGATACCAGCCGCCGGCTTCCTTCACGAGGCAATAGCCGGCGAGGCAATCCCAGGCATGCATGTAGGGCTCGTAGTAGCCGACGAGGCGGCCGGCCGCGACATAGGCGAGCATCAGCGCGCCGGAGCCGTTGCGGATGAAGTTGCCGCCGGCTTCCAGCAGGCTTTCGACCATGCGCGCCACGAAAGCCGGCGTCACGTAATTGTTGGCGCCGATGCCGGTGACGGCGTTGCGGATGGTGCGGGAAGGATCGAGGGTGAGCAGCTTGCCGTTCAGCGTCGCCCCCTTGCCGGAAGCGGCGGAATAGAGTTCGTCCTGGCAGGGCGCGTGGATCACGCCGATCACCGGCTCGCCCTTGTGGAGAACGGCGATGGAGACGCACCAGTTGGGCATGCCGTTGACGAAAGGGCTGGTGCCGTCGATCGGATCGACCACCCATGTATAGCCCGAGCTCCCGTCCACGAGACCATATTCCTCGCCAAGGAAACCATCGTTCGGATGCGTTTCGGCAACGCTGGCGCGGATCAGGGTCTCGACCTCGCGGTCGGCGATGGAGACGACGTCCTGCGGATCGCGCTTGGTTTCGATCACCAGCGTTTCACGCCTGTTGAAGTAATCGAGCGCAACGGCGCCCGCGTCCCTGGCGATGGCCTGCGCCAGCGCGAAACGCGCGTCGAGCCCGGAAGTCTGCCCGGAAGTCTGCGATGTCATGGATATGGTCCTTCTCTTATTTTTGTCGGGCTTCAGGCGTTGATGATTGCGATGCCGCGTCCCTTGAAGCCGATGGCGACCGGGGTTGCCGGCGCAAGCGCGCGTTCGACAGCGGGATCGACGACGAACAAGCGGCCCGTGCTGGTCTCTACCTCGTATTCGACATGGTCGCCAAGATAGGCGGAATGGGTGATCCTGCCGGGAAAGGCGGCGTTCTCGGCCGGTTCCAGCGTGATCGAGTTCGGCCGCACCGCAAGCGTCGCCTGGCCGGGTCTCGCATTGCGGCTCGGGACGCGATGCTCAAGGGAGCCGACGCGGATGATGGCGTCGGCCCCCTCGATGCCGATGACGTCGCAGGGCACGACATTGGCCTCGCCCATGAAGTCGGCGATGAAGGCGGAAGCGGGTGCCTCGTAGAGATCGCGGGGCGAGCCTTCCTGGGCGATGGCGCCGTCCTTCATGATGACGATGCGGTCGGAAACGGCGAGCGCCTCGTCCTGGTCATGGGTGACGTAGACGGCGGTGAAGCCGAGCCTTTGCTGCAACTCGCGGATTTCGGTGCGCACCTGGCGGCGCAGCCGCGCATCGAGATTGGACAGGGGTTCGTCGAGCAGCAGCACCTGCGGCTCGAGCACCAGCGCGCGGGCAACGGCGACACGCTGCTGCTGACCGCCGGACAGTTCCGCCGGCAGTCTTTGGCCCATGCCGGCAAGCCCGACGAGCTTCAGCCCTTCCTCGGCCCGTTCGCGCGCCTCCTTCTTCTTCAGGCCGGAGGATTCCAGGCCATAGGCGACATTGTCGAGCGAGGTCATGTGCGGAAACAGCGCGTAGGACTGGAACACCATCGAGACATCGCGCTCGTTGGCCGGCAGCATGGTGACGTCCTTGCCGCCGATCAGGATCCTGCCGCCGGTCGGATGTTCGAGACCGGCCAGCATGCGCAAGGTCGTGGTCTTGCCGCAACCCGACGGGCCGAGCAGCGTGACTAGTTGCCCGGGCTCGATGGTCAGCGACAGGTCGTGGATGGCGGTGAAGGCGCCGAACTGCTTCCTGATGTTCTGGAAAACGACGGAGCCGGCGCGGGGCGTGATCATGCGGTTTTCTCCTGGTCGAGGGAAAGGGAGGGGGCGGCGGTCACACCTGCAACGCGGTTTTCGCGCCGCAACCGGCGTTCGCCGACGAGAAACTGGAAGCCGGTGATGATGACGACCATCACGACGATCAGCATGGAGGAATAGGCGATCGCCACGCCGTATTCGCCGTTTTCGACGAGGCCGACAATGTAGGATGTCGCCATGTTGTATTCGGCGCTGACGAGGAAGATGACGGCGCTGATCGAGGTGATGGCGCGCACGAACGAATAGACCAGCGCCGCCGTGATCGCGGGTCTGAGCAGCGGCAGAATGACCTTGCGGATCGTCCGGAAGCTGGTGGCGCCCAGCGTCAGCGAGGCCTCGTCCAGGCTCTTGTCCAACTGGCTCATCGCCGCCACCCCGCCGCGCACCCCGACCGGCATGTTGCGGAAGACGAAGCAGGCGATCAGGATCAGCGCCGTGCCGGTCATTTCCAGCGGCGGCAGGTTGAAGGCCATGATGTAGCTGATGCCGATGACCGTGCCGGGGATCGCAAAGCTCATCATCAGCGCGAATTCGAACACATTACGGCCGGCGAACTTCTGGCGAACGATCAGGTAGGCGGTCAGCAGCCCGACGGCGGCGGTGAGCGGCGCCGAGATCAGCGCGATCTCCATCGTCGTCCAGAACGAATTCCAGGCGACGCCGGTCCAGGCGATGACGCCGTCACGCAACTCGACCGAGAACGCCCGCTCGTAATGGTCCAGCGTCAGCGAGTTGTCGAGCCCCCAGGTCTTCACGAAACCGCCGAACAGGATCATGCCGTAGATCACGATCGTGAAGAGCATCCACGGAACGACCAGGGCATGCACGCCGATCGACAGCGCGCGGGGCAGCGCGATATGGGCGCCGCTGTCGCCCTTGCCTGTGACGGTGGCAAAATTCTTGCCGGCCAGCCAGTAGCGCTGGGCAAGGAACGCGGTCAGCGTGAAGCAGAGCAGGATGATGGCGAGCACGGCTGCACGCGACGGATCGTTCTGCGAGCCGACGACTGCAAAGAAGATTTCCGTCGAGAGAACGCCATGGCTGCCGCCCAGCACCAGCGGATTGCCGAAGTCGGCCATGCTTTCGATGAAGCCGATCAGGAAGGCGTTGGCGATGCCCGGCTTCATCAGCGGCAACGACACGCGCCAGAAGGTGCGCCAGCGATCGGCGCGCAACGTCTGCGACGCCTCCTCCATCGACGGGCTGACGCCCTCGACGACGCCGATGAGGACGAGGAAGGAGATCGGCGTGAACGACAGCACCTGCGCGATCCAGATGCCGGTCAGGCCATAGAGCCAGCGGCCGGGCTCGATGCCGAACAGGCTGGAAAGGCCTTCGGTGATGACGCCGGCGCGGCCGAACAGCAGCGTCAGCGCCAGGCCGATGACGAAGGGCGGGGTGATGATCGGCAAGACCGTCAGGAGCCGCAGGCCCTTCTTGAACGGGAAGCGGGTGCGGGTGGCCACCAGCGCGAAAGCCAGTCCCATGATCGTCGATCCGCCGGCCGCCATCAGCGCCAGCCACAGCGTGCGCCAGGCGACGCCGCACCGTTCGCCGCCGATCACGCATCCCAGACTCCAGATCGAGCTGTCCTGGATATTGCGGGTAAAACCGTCCGGATTGAACGAGCCGTCGAAATCCTGGAAGGCGCCGATCAGCATCGAGCCGACCGGATAGAACACGAAGATGGCGACGAGAAAGACCAGGACGGCGATCGAGGCGACGACGAAGGCATCGCCTTTCATCACGCCACGCTCGGCAAGCCCGAACGAAAAGATCAATACGAACACCAGCGACAAAAGGATCGCCCCGGCCCCCATCGACGGCTGGCCGTCGGCAAGCGCGCCGAACAGGGTTTCACTGATCGTCCAGCTCCAGCCGGAAAAGCCGATCGCCAGACCTTGAAACATCAGGAACAGGACGCCGGCGGCACCCGCCCAGGCGAGCAGCGTTCCGCGCCGCATGGGCTCGGCGATAAACCGCGCCGCAACGGCCACGGCCAGAAGCACGGCCGCGACCGCAAGCCACAGGCGGCCAAAGCCGAAGACCTGAAGGATGCCGGGGGCAACGGCGGCCTCGCCCGGAAAACCGGAAAGCCAGCCGAAACCGAGAAACCCGCCCTCGATCCTGTACCAGGGAAGGATGAGAAACGCGGCGATGCCCAGCGTGAGCGCAATATCCAGTCTGCGGTTGCGATTGTCCATGACGATCCCCGCGCCTTTTCATGATGTCGATTGGGAAGGGGTGGCCGCAAACCGCGTCCCGCCCGTGGAGGAACATGGGCGCGGTTTCCGGGCCGGGGAGAGGCTGGCTGAGGACGGGACGCCATTGCGCCCCGTTCTCGCCTATCCGCCTTTAATTGGCGCTTGCGCCGACTTCACGGTCCCAGCGCTCCAAGAGTTCCTTGCGCTTGGCCGGGTCGCCATAGGTCTTGAAGTCATAGTCGATCAGCTTGATATCCTCGAATTTCGGCGCTTCCTTCGGGATCTCCGCCGTCTTGTTGGAGGGAAGCTGGAAGGACTTTGCTTCCTTCATCCGCGACTGGACGTCGGGCTGCAGCGCCCAATCGTACCAGATCTTCGCGTTGTCGAGGTTCTTCGCGCCCTTGACGATCGACATCGAGCCGATCTCGTAGCCCGTGCCCTCGCAGGGCGCGACCGACTTGACCGGGAAACCTTCCGCCGTCTGCGCGACCGCATCATGCATGAAGACGATGCCAATGGCGGTTTCGCCACGCGCCGCCGCCTTCACCGGCGCCGAACCGGACTTGGTATATTGCGAGACATTGACGTTGAGCTTCTTCAGATAGTCGAACGCCTGGTCTTCGCCCATGATCTGGACGAGCGACGCCAGCGCCGTATAGGCCGTTCCGGACGAATTCGGATTGGCGATCTGGATCTCGCCCTTGAAGGCCGGATCGAGCAGGTCGGCCCAGCATTTCGGCTCCTTGAAACCCTTGGACGCGAAAATCTCGGTGTTGTAGCCCCAGCCGAGCGCACCGGCATAAACGCCGACCGTCCTGTAGCCGGAGCTTTCCGCCTGCTTCTTCGCCCAATCCTGCAACTGGTCCAGAAGCGGCGACTTGTACTCCTGCGTCAGCCCTTCCGAGGCCGCCTGCAGATGTGGATCGCCCGTGCCCGCCCACCAGATGTCGGTCTTCGGATTGCGCGCCTCCGCGCGGATCTTGGCATAGGTCTCCCCCGACGACAGGCGCACCATGTTGACCTTGATATCGCTGTGCGCCTTCTCGAAATCACCCTTCATCTGCTCGCAGATGACGACGTCGGCCGAACAAATCAAGTTGAGATCGCCAGCCGCATGCGCCGAAAAGGCGCTGAGCGTGACACCGGCGGCAAGCGCTGCCGCGACAATATATGCTGAACCCATGAAATTTCCTCCTGTTGAAGCAGCGCCTCCACGCTGTTCGCTTTTTGCAAGCGTGTGCAAATGCTGCATGAGCATAAACCGGCTGTCAAATTAAATCTTCACAGAACTGTCACATTTCTTGGGCTCAGGCCGATTGATCTGCTCTTGCACGCAATTGCAAAATTGTGCAAATTGCCAGCTGATAGTGGAGAGAAGCGTGTCCCATAAATTGTTTGTCAGCGCTCAGGAAGTAGCGGAAAAGGCTGGCGTTTCCCGTTCTGCCGTCTCCCGGACATTTACCTCTGGAGCAAGCGTTTCGCCGAAGACGCGCCAGAAGGTTCTGGATGCGGCCGAGGCGCTCGGCTATCACGTCAATCATTTGGCGCGCGGCCTGATGCGCAACGAGAGCGGCATTGTCTGCCTCATCGTCTCGGAAATCGGCACGCCCTACCGCTCGTCACTGATCCGTGCCCTGACACAGCAATTGCAGAACTCCGGCAAGGTGGCGATGCTGATCAACACCGATCGCTCGGATGGCAGCGTCGATCTAGCCCTTCGACAGGCGATCCGATACCGGGCCGATGCCTCGATCATCCTCTCCGGATTGCCGGACAAATCAATCACGGATCTTTGCCTGAAGAACGGCCAGCGGCTGGTGTTGATCAATCGCGACGATGACCGGGAAGGGCCTTTGCGGATCAACCTCGACGACGCGGAAGCGGCGGCGCGCATCGCCACCGCCTTTGTGCGCGCCGGCTGCAAACGGCTCGCCTTTGCCAATTCTCAAGCCGGAACGCCCAGCCTGATGGCACGCGAGCACGGTTTCGTCGCGGCCGCCGCGGCACTCGGCATGGAGGTTGTGGTCGAGCGTTTCGGCCATACCGGCTACGAAGCCGGCCGCATCGTCGCCCAACAGCTTCTGACGCGCAAGGAACGGCCGGACGCTGTCTTCTGCGCCACCGACCTGCTCGCCTGCGGCTTCATGGACGCGGCGCGCCACCAGTTTTCCATGTCGATTCCCGATCAGATCTGCGTGGCCGGGTTCGACGATATCGAGCAGGCATCCTGGTCATCCTACCAACTGACGACATTTGCGCAGCCCGTCGATACAATCGCCCGCGAGGCGGTTTCCTGGCTTGTCACGGATAGTGCCGCGCCGGAAAGCCGATCCGTGCGGCTGGATGCCGACCTCGTCTGGCGCACGTCGATCCGGGGCGGATGAGGCCTCGAAGATGGCCGTTATCGATTGGCGGGACTGCGACCGTAAAGCAGCAGCATGGCGATGATGACAACGCCGTAGATGATCTGCCGCCCGGCTTCCGGCATCTGCATGACGGACAGGATCGACTGCAGCAGCGTGATGAGGATCACGCCCGCGATCGTGCCGAGATAGGAACCCCGACCGCCGAGAATCGATGTGCCGCCGAGCACGACAGCGGCGATCGAGGGCAGGAGATAGGTATCCCCCATCGATTGCGCGGCCTTCGAGGCATAACCGGCGAGAAGCACGCCACCGAAGGCGCTGAGCGCGCCGGATGCGACAAAGGCGATCAGCACGGTCCGGCGCGTGTTGATGCCGGAAAGATAGGCCGCCCGCTCGCGGTTGCCGATGCCATAGACGGAGCGGCCGAAGGTCGTGCGCGTCAGAACGAAAACGGCGGCGGCACCGACGATCGCCCAGATCAGGACGGCATTGGGCACGCCAGGCAGGAGAAAGCCGGTTGCGAGATAACGCATCGCCGACGTGGCCGAATCCTGGGGTGAGAAGCCACCGGTATAGACCACCATCAACCCTTGCGCGACGGCGTTGGTCGCCAGTGTGATGATCATGGAGGGAATACGCAGATAGGCGACGCCGATCCCGTTTGCCAGCCCGATCGCCATGCCGCAGAGGATGCCGAAGGGAATGGCGAGGATTTCGCCCGCAGGACCATAGGCCGCCGCAGCACACGCCATCATCCCGCCGACGGCCACCGACCAGGGAACCGAAAGATCGATCTGCCCGAGCAGGATGACGATCATCATCCCGGTGGCGATGACGCCAAGGAAGGATGCCACCTTCAATTGCTGCAGCAGATATTCCGGCGACAGGAAGCTGGTCGAATAGAAGCTGCCGATCACCAGGAGAAGGATGATGCAGGCAAATGCCGTCGATATGGCCGGATCCAGGCGGCGCAGCAGTTTCGGTGGGGTCATCGGCTGTTCCCGTGTCGTGTCGCTCATCCGAACCACTCCAGGCGATTGCGGACGCGGAACAACCCGAACGCTCCCAGACTGACGGCGACCAACAATACCACACCCTGGAACAGAGGTTGCCAGAGAGGATCGAAATCGAAGACGAACAGCAGGTCGCCGATCGTGCGAAATGCCAGCGCCCCGAAGATCGCGCCGATGGCGCTGCCCCGGCCGCCGAACAGCGAGACGCCGCCCAGCACGACCGATGCGATCGAAAACAGCGTATAGGCGTTGCCGCTGGCAAGGGCCGCCTCGCCGGTATAGGTGAAGAAGGTGAGAAACAGCCCGCCGATCGACGCGAGAAGGCCGGACAGCATGTAGGCCATGAACTTGGCCCGGCGGATGGGAACGCCGGACATATAGGCCGCAACCTCCGAGGATCCCGATGCATAGGCCGCCCGCCCGAGGACGGAACGACTGAACGGAACCCAGACAACGAGAACGACGGCCACCAGCGCCACGAGGCTCGACGGGATGACGCCGAACATCCGCCCGGTCATCATGTCCGCCAAGTCCTCATTCACCGAGCCGCCGGGGAAAGGCCGCAGCAGCAGCGCGATGCCGAAGAACACCGCGCCGGTGGCAATGGTGGCAACGATCGGCTGCAGCCGGCCGTAGATGACGATCAGCCCGTTGAGTGCGCCGCAGGCAAGGCCGGTTGCAAGCACCGCAACAACGCCGAAGGCTGTTTCGAGCGGCGTGCCCACCACCAGCCAGGAGGCGAGCGCGTTGGTCAGGATGAAGATCATTCCGACCGAAAGATCGATGCCGGCGGTGAGGACCACCAGGGTCTGCGCCATGGCGACGAAGGCAAGCAGCACGCCTTTGTTGGCCGCCGTCTGGACGACGTTGGCCGTCAGCCCGGCCGGATGGTTCGAAACATAAATGACGAACATGAACAGGAAAATGCCGACCGCCATCAACGTACCGCGCTGTTCGTTCAACCCGTAGCGCCATTCGCTCATGCTGCCGTCTCCATCGCCTTGTCCTCGACATTGAGCGCGCTGGCGATCAGCGCATGCTGGGTGATGCCGTCACCAGCCAGTTCGCGGATGATGCTGCCGTCATAAAGGACCAGCACGCGATCGCAGCAGCCGATCAGTTCATCATAATCGGTCGAATAGAACAGGATGGCGGCACCGGCATCGGCGAGACGGCGCAGCAACTGGTAGAGTTCATGCTTGGTGCCGACATCGATGCCGCGTGTCGGGTCGTTGAGCAGGATGATCCTTGGCTGTCGCATCAGCCATTTGGCGATCACCACCTTCTGCTGGTTGCCGCCGGAGAGCGCGCCGACGGGAACATCCACACCATCGCTCTTGATGGCGAGCAACTTGACCATCTCGTCGATCAGCCGTGCTTCCTTGTCGCGATCGATGACCCCGCCGACCGAGATGCGGTCAAGCACCGCGAAGGACAGGTTTTCCCGCACCGTCATCGGCAGCATCAGGCCCTCGGTCTTGCGATCCTCGGGGATCAGCGCCATGCCGACCTCCCGGGTGCTCGCCGCTGCCGGGCTTTCCAGGCTGACAGGTTTTCCATCGACCAGAACCGATCCTGTCGTGCCGCGCAACACGCCGAACAAGGCGAGTAGCAATTCACGCTGACCTTGCCCATCGAGTCCGCCAAGGCCGACGACCTCTCCCTTACCGACGGTAAACGAGATATCGCGCAGGCTATCGGTCCAGCCGAGGTTCCGGCATTCGAGCGCCGGCGGCCGTACATCGATCGGCCGGTCCGGCTTCGGCGGAAAGGCGCTTGAATATTCTCGGCCGATCATCATCTCGACGATCTCGCCGTCACTGCGCGTCCCTGCGGCAAAGCTCAGGACATTGCGGCCGTTGCGGAACACGGTGCACTGGTCGGCGAGTTCGGCGATCTCGTGCATGCGATGGGAAATGTAGAGCAGCGCCAGACCTTCGGAACGCAGCCGTTTCAGCACGGAAAACACCTTGGCGACATCGGCGGCGGTCAGGGCGGACGTGCCTTCGTCGAGAATCAGGATACGCGGCTTCCAGGCCAGCGCCTTGGCGATCTCGACCAACTGCCGGCGCGACAGGGGCAGGTCCTTGACCAGGGCACGGGGATGGACATCATCGGCACCCGCCCGGGCCAGGGCTTCCTCGGCGATGCGGCGCTGGGTCGGCCGATCGATCAGGCCGAAGCGGCGCGGCGGGTTGGAAAGGCTGATATTGTCGGCGACGCTGAGGTCCGGGATCAGCGACAGTTCCTGGAACACGCAGGTGACCCCGGCGGCCGACGCCTCGGCGGGCGAACGGAAACTGACGGGCCGCCCCTCCAGGAGCATGCGGCCTTCGTCCGGCGCGACGACGCCGGCCATGATCTTGATCAGGGTCGACTTGCCGGCGCCGTTCTCGCCGAGGATGGCGTGAACCCGGCCGGCGTGGATGGTCAGCTCGGCCGCCTCGAGGGCCCGTACGCCGCCATAGCGCTTGGAGATGCCTTCCATGCGGAAGAGCGGTGCAGTTGCATCCATGCTTCGTGGTCCCTCAGGCAAGGCACCGCGGGGGGATCAGCCCCCGCGGCGGATGGAGCAAGCGGTGCTTACTGGTCGGCCTTGTTCTGGCCCATGATTTCCTGCGCGGTGAAGTTGATGCCGCAGGTGGGGAAGGAGTTGCCGACGAAGAAGTTGTCGGACTGGTCGGCGTAGTAGTTCTCGCCGTCCTTGAAGTCCGGGTCCTCGACGATGGCCAGCGGCAGGCGCACCGACTGCGGTACGACCTTGCCTTCGAGCGCATCGATCGCGGTCTTGATGGCGACGGCAACCTGGGCCGGGCCGGTGCCTGCCG
>NZ_DATJDJ010000227.1:0-16374 GCF_035497515.1 Pararhizobium sp.
AACAGGATCATGGCGATCATGGTGCCGATCAGGCCGCCGTGGAAGGACATGCCGCCGTTCCAGATTTCCAGCGCCCGGATGGGATTGGCGAGCACGCTGCCGAGATCGTAGAACAGGATATAGCCGATGCGCCCGCCCAGGACGACGCCGGCCGCGACCCAGATCAGGAAATCATCGAGTTGGTTTTCGGTTGCGGCGGGCTTGCCGTTGGCCCAGAGCGATGTGTTGCGCACCAGCCTGCGGGCATATTGCCAGCCGATCAGGATGCCGGCGACATAGGCGAGGCCGTACCAGTGGATTTGCAAGGGGCCGAGGGAAAGCAGCACCGGATCGATATCCGGGAAAGGCATGATCGAGAGGAGTGTCGGTATTGTTTCCAAGGTCTTGCTTCATTCCGGTCGGTTGTTTGGCGAAACACTGCCCCTCCGGTTGGGCAGGGTCAAGGCGCGGTGCCCGCAGGAAAGGCGGTCATCCCGGCATTTTTCCTTGCATCGGTCGGCCTGTCCCCCTACCTCCTGTCTAAAGCCTGCCAATCCGGCAGATGGACGAAGGATCGGAGATCAAACGATGAGCACAGGCGCAAACCGTATTCTGGATGATTTCGCCAAGTTGATGACGGATGCCGCGGGTGCCGCCCAGGGCGTTCGCAAGGAGATGGAAACCGTGTTTCGCGCCCAGGGCGAGCGGCTGCTCAATTCCATGGACCTGGTGAAGCGTGAGGAGTTCGAGGTCGTTCGCGAGATGGCGCTCAAGGCGCGCGATGAAAACGACGCCCTTCTCGCCCGGATCGCGGCGCTCGAAGCGCGACTTGCCGAAGCCGGAAAATAACGAATCCGGGGCGGCGGCACTGAAACTGTCGCCGCCTCCGGGACGATCATCCGCCAGGCGTCCCAATACGGCACGGGCGGTCATTTCCGACCGATCTTTCAATGGAAATTTTCATAAATTTTTTACCCTGTGGACACTGTCAAAAAATGCTGATGGCAGAGTCCTTTAAGGCGCCGGGCTGAATCAATTTCGCAGAGCCTATCCACAACCTCTGGCGCTATTTTCCACGCAGGGGGCTTTCATGCGGACTCCGGCATTATACACTGATTTTAAATGATGATTCGAAACGGATCACGCAAGCTCCAGGCAGGGTATGTCAGCCAGGATGGTCGTGTTTCCGGTAATCATAAGTGTTTGTTTCTGGTGTTTGAGTTTGCAGCCCCGTGTGTGAACACGATGACGCATGTCTGCACCGGGACTTTTGGGGTGACGCATGAGCTTGATGGAACTGGAACTTGAGCGCCAATCGAACCCGGTCGACATGATCGAGTTTGTTGCCGCCAACAATGATTGGTCCTTCGAGCGCTCGGGCGAAGACGAGATCGCCATGAATGTCGAGGGCAAGTGGACCGACTACCACGTCTCCTTTTCATGGATGGAAGAATTCGAGGCGCTGCATCTTGCCTGCGCCTTCGACATCAAGGTTCCCGATAGCCGCGTCAACGAAGTCATTCGGCTTCTCTCCCATATCAATGGTCAGGTGCTGATGGGGCATTTCGATCTGTGGCGCCAGGAAGACGTGGTGATCTTCCGCCAGTCGCTGTTGCTGTCGGGCGGCGCGGAGCCCACCAATCAGCAGGTCGAGGTGCTTCTGTCGAGTGCGCTCGAAGCCTGCGAATCCTATTTCCAGGCCTTCCAGTTCGTGGTCTGGTCCGGCGTCGATGCGCAGAGCGCCGTCGAAGCCGTGATGTTCGAAACCGTCGGAGAAGCGTGACGATGACAGTGCTTGCGGCGGGGCCGATCGTTCTTATCGGTGCGGGCAACATGGGCGGCGCGATGCTCGCCGGTTGGCTGAAGAGCGGTATCTCCGGCTCCAATCTCCTTGTCATCGATCCCGGTCCGCCGCCGGCCATGGCGAAGCTGATCACTGACAACGGCGCCCGCCACGAGACCGCCGCACCGGAAGGCCTGAAAGCTGGCGTACTCTTCCTTGCGGTCAAGCCACAGGTGATGGGCTCGGTCCTTCCTCCATTGAAAAGCCTCATTGGCCCCGAGACCGTCGTCGTATCGGTCGCTGCCGGCACGACGCTGTCCTTCATGCAGTCGCATCTCGGTGACGCGGCCATGGTCCGTGCGATGCCGAACACGCCGGCCATGATCGGCCGCGGCGTCACCGGCGCCTTTGCCAATGGCGCGGTCTCAGCTGAAAAGCGTGATCTCGTTCACAACCTGCTGAAGGTCTCCGGTCCCGTCGAATGGGTCCAGACCGAGGCCGATATCGATGCGGTCACGGCCGTTTCGGGCAGCGGTCCGGCCTATGTCTTTTATCTCGTCGAGTGCATGGCGGAGGCCGGTCGCAAGGCCGGTCTTCAGGCGGACCTCGCCATGCGGCTTGCTCGGGAAACCGTCGCGGGGGCTGGTGAACTCTTGTACCAGTCCCCCGACGATGCCTCGAAGCTGCGCCAGAACGTGACGTCTCCGGGCGGCACCACGGCAGCGGCTCTCAACATTCTCATGGCCGATGACGGCATGCAGCCTCTGTTCGACAGGGCGATTGCCGCAGCCCGCAAACGGGCGGAAGAACTGGCCGGCTAATTCGGGGCTTTCTCCATGACCGAGACCATTGCCTACGCCGATTTCGAACGTGTCGATATCCGCACCGGCACGATCATCGAGGCTTCGCCCTTTCCGGAGGCGCGCAAGCCGGCCATCAAGATCGTCATCGATTTCGGCCCGGAGATCGGGCTGAAGAAATCCTCGGCCCAGATCACCACGCATTATACGCCGGAAAGCCTGGTCGGCCGTCAGGTACTCGGCGTCGTCAATTTCCCGCCGCGCCAGATCGGCCCCTTCCGTTCAGAAGTGCTGACACTCGGCTTCGAGGACGAGGCCGGCGCCATCGTTCTCGCCGCGACCGACAAGCCCGTACCGAACGGCAAGCGGCTTCTGTAAGGACAATCCCCATGGACTTGAATGCCGTCCGCGAATTCGTCCGTGTCACCTGCCTGCGCGACGCGGCGATGGTGGCCGGTGATTGGCAGGCGACCCATGTCGTCTCGCTGCTGGATCCGGAACTCGCCGACGAACTCCTGCCGCGCATCGAGCGCGCAAGGCATCATGTCGTGCGCCTGCGCGACCAGGAAAACGCGCTGGCGACCGCCCATTTTCCCGATGCCATCACCGCCTTCTTCAACGATGTCCTTCCGGCGATCGACGCGGATGGCAGCCGTATCCTCGTCCATTGCCACGCCGGCGTCAGCCGCTCCACCGCCTTCGCCTATGGCGTTCTCGCCTACCGTTTCGGCGCCGGGCGCGAGGGGGAGGCCTTCGCGGCTCTGATGTCGATCGTCAACAAGCCCTGGCCGAACCGCCGCATCATCGAAATCTTCGACACGCATTGGCAGAGGGAAGGGCGGCTGCTTGCGCCGCTCGATGCCATGCGGGAGAAGCATCCGAAGCGCATCGACGCCTGGCACCGCTTCAACGCACGACGTGGAATGGACGGCGGTTATTCTCGGTGAGATGTTCGGGTACAGGGTGCCACACTTCACGGCGCCTTGGCGGTGAGACCGCAGCCTGTTACAAGAGGTCGGTTGATGGTTTGATACGGTCTGATCCGCGAAAATAGCCGACTTTTATCAGGCCGGCACCCGAACCACGGCCCTCAATCCCCCCATCGGACTGTCCGACAGCGTGACGTTGCCGCCGTGACTGCGGGCGATGTCGCGGGCGATGGCGAGGCCGAGGCCGGTGCCGGAACTGTCGAGATTGCGGGCCTCGTCGAGCCGGAAGAACGGCTTGAACACGTCGTCGCGGGATCGTTCGGGAATGCCGGGGCCGTCGTCGTCAACGGTGATGGTCAGCCATTTCATGCTGTGCTTGGCATCGATATGCACGGTGTTGGCGTAGCGGTAGGCATTGGAGGCGAGGTTCGCCACAAGCCGGGTGAAGGCGTTGGGCCGGACGCGGATGTTGTCATCGCCTTCGATGGAGGTTGTCAGCGCCTTGCCGTGCAGTTCCGCCTCCAGCGTCAGCCGGTTCATCAGGTCCTGCAGCTTCAACTGACCAACGTCCTCTTCCGCCTCGCCGCGTGCAAAGGCCAGATAGCCTTCAAGCATGCTCTGCATGTCCTCGACATCCTGGTTGAGATTGTCGAGATCGGCGCTGTCGCCGGCCAGCGCCAGTTGCAGCTTGAAGCGCGTGAGGATGGTGCGCAGGTCGTGGCTGACACCGGTCAGCATCGCCGTGCGCTGTTCGATCTGGCGTTCGATGCGCTCGCGCATCTGGATGAAAGCAAGGCCGGCGCGACGGATTTCCTCGGCGCCACGCGGTGAGAAGTCGTCGATCTTCTGTCCCTTGCCGAAGCTTTCGGCCGCCTTTGCCAATGCCAGGATCGGACGGATTTGTCCGCGCAGGAACAGGATGGCGATGGTCAGGAGCACCAGCGATGCCCCCACCATCCAGACGATGAAGATATGGGTGTTGGAGGCATAGGCCTGGCTGCGGCGCGCATAGACCCTGAGGATGCGGCTGTCGTCGAGCTTGATGCGGACTTCGACGAGATCGGAATTGCCGACGGTGTCGATCCAGAAGGGCTTTCTGATCCGATCGGAAATTTCCTCGCTGAGAATCTGGTCGAGGATTTCGAAGAACGGCTTGGGGCGCGGCGCCGGCAGTTCGCCATCGGGTTCGATGGAGATGTTCAGGTCGAGCCTGGCGCGCGCGATGCGGATGATGTCGGTGTAGTCATTTCCCGGCGCCGCGTCGATCAGGTCGATGACAGCAGCAATGTCGCCGGTCACGGCTGCAGACAGCCTCTGCGTCACGAGCTGCCAATGACGCTCCATGAACACGAAGGCGACGATCGACTGCAACAGCACCATCGGGATGATGACGATCAGCAGCGAGCGGGCATAAAGCCCCATCGGCAGTTGTCGGCGCAGCCAGCGGGCAGTGCGTTTCCACGCGTTTTCGCCGGTGGGTCTCCGGTAGCGCCTGAGAATGTCAAAGCTCGCCATGGCCGCCCGATCGGATCATCTGTTCAATCCACGCTCAGCCGGTAGCCGATGCCGCGCACCGTCTGCAGCCAGACGGGGTTGGACGGATCATCCTCGATCTTGCGCCGCAGACGGTTGATCTGGACGTCGATCGTGCGTTCGCCGACCTCCGCCTCGTCGCTCACCAGTTCGTGGCGCGGGATGGTTTCGCCGGCGCGCTGCGAAAACAGCATCATGATCTCCTGCTCGCGATCTGTGAGACGAATATGATCGGCGCCGCGGCGCAGTTCCTTACGGACGACCGAGAAGGTGAACGGGCCGAAGATCACCTGTTCGACCTTCGGCGCCTTGGCCGGCGCATTGCGGCGCAGGATGTTGTTGATGCGCAGCACCAGTTCGCGCGGATCGAACGGTTTCGGCAGGTAATCGTCGGCGCCAGCCTCCAGGCCCTCGATGCGCGCATTCGATTCCGCCAGCGCCGTCAGCATGATCACGGGCACCGTCTTGATCTTGCGCAGGCTCTGGGTCAGCGAAATGCCGGTCTCGCCGGGCATCATCACGTCGACGATCAGCAGGTCGTAATCGATCCCCTCCAGCTTGCGGCGCGCCTCGTCGGCGTCGGCGGCGGTGGTGACCCGAAACCCCTTTTCCATCAGGTAGCGGTTGAGCAGATCGCGGATGCGCCGATCGTCATCCACCACCAGCAGGTGGGCAGCGTCGTCCTCGATCCTGATCGTCTTTGTCATCTGTCACATGCCCTGTTGTCTAGCGCGACGGTCTTGCCCCGGAAGATGGTTCAGCTGTCGTCGGCGTTCTTCATGCCGGCAAGGAAGCGCTTGATCGTCTCGCGTGCGCCGGGTCCGGTCTTGCCCAAGGCTTCGGCTATGCGCCGCGACTGTGGCTCGGCCAAGGCCCGCGCCAGCGTCTTGCCTTCCTTGGTCGTGTAGAGCTTGCGCTGGCGGCGATCCTCTGGGCCTGCGACCTGGTGGATATAGCCGGAATCGATCAGTTGCTTGAGAACGCGGGCGAGACTCTGCTTGGTGATGCGCAACGTCTCCAGGAGGTCGGCGACCGTCATGCCCGGTTCGCGATCGACGAAGTGCAGGACGCGGTGATGCGCTCGCCCGAATCCGCGCTTTTCAAGAATCACGTCGGGATCGGAGGTGAAGTCCCGGTAGGCGAAAAAGAGCAGTTCGATGATCTCGAAATCGACTGCATTCGCCTTGTCTGCTTCGGCAGGAGCGGTCGCCGTCTCGGCTTTTGTATTGGGCTGGCCTGCCACGCAGTCATTTCCTTTCAATCGAAACGCACTTCCGGTAACAATCGGAAAAATAAGTCAGCTTTATTGACATATTTTTCCACCCTTGGTAAGTCCCCAGCCTCAGAAGGGCGAAGTGCCGACGCTGGTTCTATCGGTGAAGATAGGCCGTGCCGCTCTGATCGCCAATCCAAAATCACCGAAATGAATTTCCCTCGCCTCAGTTTGCCGATAAACTGGAACAGGGAAGACAATCAACACAAAGAATGGCGTATAGGCGCCCGAGGACAAGACGATGGCAGCAGTTCCTTTTGATCAGTTGGACGGACAGATCTGGTTCAATGGCGAGTTTGTCGATTGGAAGGATGCCAATATCCACGTGCTCACCCACGGCCTGCACTATGCCAGCGCCGTCTTCGAAGGCGAGCGCGCCTATGGCGGCCGCGTTTTCAAACTGACCGAGCACAACCAGCGTCTGCATAAGTCGGCCGAAATCCTCGGCTTCACGATTCCCTATTCGGTCGAGGTGCTGGATGCGGCAACGATCGAACTCCTGAAACGTCAGAGCTTCGCCGATGCCTATGTTCGCCCGATCGCCTGGCGCGGTTCCGAGATGATGGGCGTTTCGGCCCAGAACAACCGCATCAATGTCGCGATCGCCATCTGGCAGTGGGGCAGCTATTTCAATCCGGTCGAGAAGCTGAAGGGCATCCGCCTCGATATCGCCGAATACCGCCGGCCGGACCCGAAGACCGCGCCCTGCGCTTCCAAGGCCGCCGGTCTCTACATGATCTGCACCATCTCCAAGCATGCCGCCGAAGCCAAGGGCTATGCGGACGCGATGATGCTCGACTATCGTGGCCAGGTTGCCGAGGCGACCGGTGCCAACATCTTCTTCGTCAAGGACGGTGTCATCCATACGCCGGTGCCGGATTGCTTTCTCAACGGCATTACCCGCCAGACGGTCATCGAGCTTGCCAAGCGTCGTGGCTATCAGGTGGTCGAGCGCGCCATCATGCCGGAAGAACTGCCGCAGTTCTCCGAATGCTTCCTGACCGGCTCGGCCGCGGAAGTGACGCCTGTCTCCGAGATCGGCCCATACCGCTTCACACCGGCAACGATCAGCGAAACGCTGATGAACGACTATATGAAGGAAGTCTATCCGGTGGCTGCTGCCGCCGAGTGATCGGATTTTCGATTGAATCTTGAAAAGGCGGCCGATCGGTCGCCTTTTCTCGTTTTCTAAGCTGGCTGCTGAAGTGCAGATCCAGCTATTTCTTGCCGAGAACCAGTCCGGCAAGGCCGGTGAGGGCGCCGCCGCCGATTGCGGCACCGATCGCCTGGGTGGCCAGTCCGATGGCCGCTGCCTCACCGCCAAGCATCTGGATCAGAAAGCCACCGCCGAGTCCCCCGATCGCTCCGACGATCGTGCGAACGACAACGCTGACCGCCTGTTGTTTGAGCACTGCCCCGGCCGCATTGCCACCGGCGGCGCCCGCGATCAATTGCGTGATGATAGGTAATAACGCTTCCATTGTTCTCTCCCCGTTTCACTTGATCCGAGCCGGTTCCCGGCTTGGCTCGATCGCCGTCACCCGGCCCGCGCAGGGTGATGCGGAATCGGAACCGAGTCAATTTCACAATTTTTGATGGAGGTTTTTATTTTTTCGCCTCCGGATGAGGGCGCCAATTCGGTGTTCCATTCGGAACTGAAATATCGGACGGAATGCAAAATACTGGAATCGTTCCACTTTCATGGAACCTTTAAAGAAGCCGGGTGTTTACCCGCCAACAAAAGGAACAGCCCGATGCAACCGACCATGACCCAGGATAATGCCATCACCGCCCGTCAGCTTCGCCCGGTCGTGATTACCGTTGTCGCCGCAAAGCTTGCCGTTTTTGCGCTGCTGATGGCGACGATCAACCTGCAGGCACCTATGCCTGTTGCCATCGAAATGGCAGCTGTTCGTTAAGCCTGCGTGCGGCGCTTTCGCGTGCCGCTGTCCGGAACTGTTTTGATAACCCGTTGCACTGTTTTCATTGCGCCTCATCCATCCTATATGCTTCGCAACAGTAGTTAGCGAGGCATAGGCGGCATGTTACAGGCGGGCATTATCCCGGTTACCCATTTCCAGCAGAACTGTACGGTGCTGTTCGACACCGACACGAAGGAAGGCGTCATCGTCGATCCCGGTGGGGATGTCGATGTCATCCTGCAGACGATCAAGGACAATGGCATCACGCTGAAGGCGATCTGGCTCACCCATGGTCACATCGATCACGCCGGTGGCGCCAAGGAACTGAAAGAAGCCCTGAACCTTGAGATCATCGGCCCCCACAAGGACGACAAGCCATTGTTGGAACGGCTGGAAACCCAGGCCGAGAAATTCGGACTGGCGATGAAGGTGGAGAACGTTCTGCCGGACCGCTGGCTGGAGGAGGGGGATACCGTCTCCTTCGGAGATCATGTCTTCGAAGTTTTGCATTGCCCCGGCCATGCGCCTGGCCATGTCGTCTATTTCAATCGCGTCCAGGGATTCGCCCATGTCGGTGACGTGCTGTTTCGCGGTTCGATCGGCCGCACGGATCTTCCCGGCGGCAATCACCAGCAGCTTCTCGAATCGATCCGCGACAAGATACTGCCGCTCGGAGATACGGTCGGCTTCATCTGCGGCCATGGCCCCGGCGGTCAGATCGGCGAGGAACGCCGCACCAATCCTTATCTGCGCGGTCTTTGAGCTTCATTCGACTGTGCCGTTCCGGAACAGGTCAACAAAAAGGCATGCGCCGATGACGCATGCCTTTACTTCTGGTTAACGATTGGTCGACTTAGCCGGCCTGGCAGAAATAGTCCCGACCGTCATAACCGCGGAACGTACCGGTCTGTGAGTCGAACGAGCGGTAGCGCTGCGAGCAGTAGCGGTACCAGCCGGGTGTCCAGGGCTCCAACGAGCCGTAATTCTGAACGACAACCGGGCGGGCGCGACGATAGACCGGGCGCGGCTCGTAATATTCGGGCTCCGGGTCGATATAGACGCGTTCCTGGTAGCGTGGCTGGCTGGCGATCGCACCGCCGATGATCACGCCGGTGGCAAGGCCGAGTGCGCCGAGAGCGACAGCGTCGCCGTTATTGTGATGGTGTCCACCACCGTGATAATGGCGGCGGCCCCAGTCTTCGGCCTGTGCCGGAGTGATCGCCGGAATGACAGTGGCTGCCGTGGCGAGCGCAAGAACTGCAGCTTTGATAACCTTGTTCATCATCTTGATCCTGTGATAGGCCGGACCGTTTCCGTCCTTCATGATGAAAACAGACTAATATGGCGAAACTGAATGCAGGCTGAATGAAAAACCCGACAGGATGCCGGGCTTCAAAACACGAATCTCGCCTGGAGGAGAGGAGCTTAGCCCGAAACCTGCAGATTGACCGCTTTCGGGCCTTTGCCACGACGATCCGGTTCCGTATCGTAGCTGACCTTCTGGTTTTCGGAAAGTCCGTTGAGGCCGGAAGCCTGCACGGCGGAGATATGCACGAAGATATCGGCGCCACCATTGTCGGGCTTGATGAAACCAAAGCCCTTGTCGGTGTTGAAGAATTTAACAATGCCAGTCTCGGCCATACGTCAGGTCCTTTATCCTCTGCCCGAATGCGGCGGGCAGCATTACGATATTTGCCTCAGGGGCATGCGGCAGGCAGTTCTCGACTGAGAAGAAAGAGTCCTGTAATCGCAGCCAGCCACCAAAAAACTCGCTCACCGTCTGACTGCCCGGACCATATTGCGGGTCCGGCGCGCGTATTTAAAGGTCTCTCCATGTTCGCAGATTGCCCGAACACAGTAAGATTGATGTGTTTATTTTAAATTGGCAAGCAAAAGTTTTTTGGAACAAGTGTGCCATTTTGGCTTATTCGAAAAGCAGTCAACTGCCGAAAAATCAGGTTTTTTTCAAACTGCATTGCAAGCTATTGAAACTATTGCTGTTTATTCCGGTGTGCATGATTTTTCGGCTTTTTACGACGCAATATGTCGCTGACGGGTAAGGCGCCCAAGCAGCCCCCGATAGTCTCTGCAAATATTAACCGTTTGATCAAACTTAGCCTTTTCGGTAGGCACGCCAGTGACGCGGGAGCCGGCACTCAGTTCTTGTTGTCTGCCGTGACCCGCAGCAGGGATGCGTCATCGCCATCGGTCAGCATCAGGATCGATCCGTCGGGCGCGACCTTGACGTCGCGGATGCGCCCGAACTCGCCCTCGAACAGGCGCTCCTCGGAGACGACCTGGCCATTCTCGTCGCGTTCCAGCCGCGCCAGCAACTGGTATTTCAGGGCGCCAACCAGGATATTGCCTTCCCATTCCGGGAACATCGCGCCGTGATAGATATCGATCGCGCCGGGCGCGATGGATGGATCCCAGTAGTAGAGCGGCTGCTCGTAGCCTTCGGCCGCCTGTCCGACACCGATCTCGACGCCGGAATAGTCCTTGCCATAGGTAATGACGGGCCAGCCGAAGTTCTTACCGGGCTGGGGCGCGTTGATCTCGTCGCCACCACGCGCGCCGTGCTCCACCGTCAGCAGTTCGCCGCTCTTGGGGTCGATGACGATGCCTTGTGGATTGCGATGTCCCTTCGACCAGATTTCCGGCCTGGCGTCCTTGCCGTTCTTGTAAGGATTGCTGGCGGGAATGCTGCCGTCGGTATTGATGTGCAGGATGGCGCCGGCGTGATCCTGCATATCCTGCGCGCGGTCGCGCTCGCCGCGATCGCCGATGCCGAAGAACAGGCTGCCATCGGCCGCAAGGGCGATCCGCGATCCAAAATGCTGGCCTTTGCCCGTCAATTTGGCCATGCGGAACAGTTCCTTCGTCTCCGTCAGATTCCTGCCATCGGCCGACTGCACTCCGCGCACGATGGCCGTGCCGTAGCCGCTGCCGTCCTTGACGGCCATCGAGAGAAACAGCGTCCGGTTGGCCCTGAAGCTCTGGTCGAGCGCGACATCGAGAAGTCCGCCCTGTCCATGCCGGGCGACGTCCGGCACGCCGGCAATGGGTTCCGATGCCTTGCCGTCGCGAATGATGCGCAGGTTGCCGGAAAGCTCGGTCAAGAGGAAGGCCCCATCGGGCAGAACTTCAACCGACCAGGGATTGTCGAGACCGGACGCAACCGTTTCGACCGTGACCGTGACCTTTTCGGTGTTGAATTGCGCCGTCTCGGCGGCGAATACGATGGATGCGGTGGAGAGGAGAAAAGCAGCCGCGCCGGCCGTTATCGAAAGTCGTTCAAGCATGCCCGTCATCCCCTTCTGCGCAGTTCCAGTGTCTCAACTGGGGTCTGACGTGAGGGGATCAAGGCCGATCAAAAGGACTTTACCGCCGGTTGACCGGGACCATCGAGCGCCGAGAGCTTGGATGTTGCGGCATCGCCCACGAGTTCGGCATTGACGATGTAGCGCAACGGGCCTTGCGTCGTCGCATCGAACGGCCAGCAGGTGGCGAGCGCCAGGTTGCGGCCGGGCGCATCGGCATTGATGCCGCTCTTGTCCCAGCGTGCGATCCGGCTTGCACCGACGCGGAAGGTGAGGTTGGTCCCGTCCTTGCGGGTCACCTCCAGCAGATCACCGGGCTTGACATCCTTCAGCCAGCGGAAATGCGTGTCGCGGTGGGCGGCAATGACGGACGTGCCGAGTTCGCCCGGAGCCGGCGTGTTGGCCAGTCGCGCGGGTCCGAAAGCAAGCGCTTCGCCGGTCGCACCAGAAAGGACCACCGCCGTCTGGCCGATCCGCGGCGCGGTGATTTCCGCTTCCGTCGAAAAGTCTGCCCAGGGCCATGGCTTCACATTTGTTTCGCCATGCAGTTGCGCCTCGAAACTGCGTTTCAGCAGAACCTGCGACAGTTCCGCCTTCGCCTTGAGGTAGAAACCCTTGCCCACCAGCATCAGGCCGGCGAGCGCGACGAGCAGGATTCCGGCCAGGACGACCGTTTCCAAGGCACTGAGGCGCGCCAGGAAACCGGCGCGCCCTTCGACTGGATGTTGTTTATCGGACACGGTTGCGTGCCTCCATGATCAGGCCGCGCAGCTGCCAGCGCCACAGGCTGAAGGTGGTTGCCGCCATGACTGCGAAGGCAAGCAGCATCAGGCCGATCAGGATGTAGCGATCCGCCAGCGTCGCGGTCTGTGGCAGGTCCACCTGCGTGCCGGCGTCGGCGATCAGGCTGGCGGCGCGGGCGGTCGGCGCGGCAGCCATGCGGTCGGCGACCAGTATCGCCTGTTGTTCCGTCCGTTGCAGTTCTGCCTTGCGCTGTTCCCCTGGCAAGGCCTGCTGCGGCTGTTCGCCGAAGACCTTCCCGAAATCCCAGCCGGCGGGCAGGTTCAGCGGCAGCTTGGTGCTGGCGACGGGCTCAGTGGCCGGACGTGACGGCGTGACGTCGACTGCGACAAGGCTGGTGACGCGGGAGACCAGATGATTGGCAAGCGCCACCGTCTCGATCTGCTTGTCGAGCACTGCCGCGTCATTCACGGCATAGGCATTGGCTTCCAGGTCCTCGATCTTGCGGCGGGCCCAGAGCTTGGCGATACCCGTGCCTTCCGATGCCTTGGCGACGTCCATTTCGATGCGCCAGGGCTGGTTGCCGGTCTTGCCAACGATCTGCAGCTTGCCGCTTGCCGATGTGCCGTCGAGTTGGGCGGTCAACACCACAGGTTCGCCGCGATAAAGGTCGGGCATCGGGTTCGGCGTGATGTCCTGCGCATGCGCGCCGTCGAAGGTGACGGCAATATCGGTCATGGCGGGGTTTTCGAGCTTGGCGAACAGTTCGCCCATGCGGGCCGCGACCTGGTCTTCCGAGCCGATCAGCGTAAACGTGCCCCTGCCGATTTCGGCGGCCTTGGTCATGAAGTGGGTATTGGGTGCCGAGCCGATGCCGACGGTAAAGACGCGGGCATCGCCACGGTTCTTCGATATCTCGGCGAATAACTGTTCTTCGTTGCCGATCGCGCCGTCGGTCAGGAATACGACCTGCCGAAGGGCGCCGTCCGTGACCGGACCCTGTGTGCGCAAGGCTGCTTCCAGCGCGGGCAGCATTTCGGTGCCCCCGTCCGCCGTCAGGCCCCGCACGAAGGCGATGGCGTCCTCGCGCTTGTCGGGTGTCGCCTGCACCAGCGAGGGGAAATGCACGCTCATCGTGTCGTCGAAGCGGATGACGTTGAAGCGATCCTCCGGCCGCAGCTTGGAAATGGCGAGCGCCAGGCTCTCGCGAGCCTGCTCGATCGACGGGCCGGCCATCGAGCCTGAATTGTCGATGACGAAGATCACCTCGCGCTTCGGATGTGTTTCCGTCGCGGTTACATCGTCGGTCGGCGGCGTGACGAAGCCGAGCAGATAGGTCTTGCCGTCGAGGGTCTCGCGGAACAGGCCGGCATGTGGCGTCTTGCCGGCGGCAGCCGTCCAGTCGAGCTCAAAATCCTTGTCGGCCGGCACGCTGCCGCCCTTCAGCGAAATCGCGCGCGCCATGTCGTCAACCGGTCGGATGTCGGTCTCATGGAACGGCGAGGTAACGGCGCCGATCGGGAAGCCGGCGTTCAGGTTGACGGTCAGCGTCACCGGATTGATCCTGGCGTTCTCGGCGGGGTTCAGCACGGGCGCGGTAATCTTGTCGCGGTTCGGAACAGGGTCATTCACCGCAAAGCCGGAATTCGGATCGAGATCGACCGTCTGGACGATCGGATCTGGATTGTAGCGCGGCGCGACCACCATCGGGAAGCGCAGCGAGAATTCGCCACCCGATTGCTTCACGCTGCTCTGGTATTCGATCTGCACGACGATGGTTTCGCCGGGACCGATATTGGCGACCTGATTGGTGAAGATATTCGGGCGCTGCTGCTCCAGAAGCGCGGTCTTCTTGCCCTCGGCCTTCGCCTGTTCATAGACCTGGCGGGCTTCCTCGCGAGCCTTGATCTGGCCCTCGATGAAGCGATCGCCGATCTGCATCTTCAACGTATCGACGGCGGAGTTTTCCGGCAGCGGAAAGACATAGGTGCCCTCGACCCAACCCTTGCTCGGGTTCTCGAAGCGCTGGGTGACGCGGGTGCGCATGATCGGACCGTTGACGTCGATGACGACATCGGTCGCAAGCCGCGGCGCCTCGACGAAAGCGCCGGGTTCCTTCGAGGGGAAGAGCAGGGCGCCGGTCCCCATGTCGTTGGGGCGGACATAGCCCGCGAAATGCTGCGGCTTGCCTTCGCTCGTCTCGGCGGCGGCGTGGGAGAAGAAGCCCAAGGCAAAGAGCAGGCCAGCCGTCACGGCGATAAGCGCCGCGACCAGCATGTATTCGACCTGCGGCACAAGCGGGCGGCTTGGCGGCGTTCTCGAATTTTCAGTGTCCAGAAGCATTGCAGACCCCCTCGGCGCAATTGGATTCGTATGCCGTCAGGAAATGCCCGGAAACCGGCCGCACAAGGACGGAATTGCGGCGGGCCAAGGCATTTGTTGTGACCAAATCAAGGCGTTGCGAAAATCCGCCAAAGCTGCTGTTTTTGATGAATAAAACTTGCCGGTGAAACGTTGTATTCTTTCGCCGCCGGTGCTGTGCCGCACATAGACACTTCTCTTTAACCGGCGTGGGAAAACGGAGTCATTTCAGCGGCATCGGCGCTGTCGCCGACAAAATGATTCATCCGCGTGGCTGATCGCATCCATGAAACATTGTCATGGTCACGCATTTTGCCGGATTTCCGGGCTGTTTGCGCTTGAAACCGGGGCTGTCTTTCGACATACACCTAACCGCTCAGGGAGCCGCCAGAACACGCTCCTTCGGCCGCATGCTGTTTCAACCTGATCAGGACAAACATATCATGGCCTTTCTTGCCGACGCCCTTTCCCGTGTAAAGCCATCCGCCACCATCGCCGTTTCCCAGAAAGCCCGGGAACTGAAAGCCAAGGGTCGCGATGTGATCGGGCTTGGCGCCGGTGAGCCGGATTTCGATACGCCTGACAATATCAAGAAGGCCGCCATCGACGCGATCAACCGCGGCGAGACGAAGTACACGCCGGTGTCGGGCATTCCGGAACTGCGCGAGGCGATTTCGAAGAAGTTCAAGCGTGAGAACAATCTCGACTACACCGCTGCCCAGACGATCGTCGGCACCGGCGGAAAGCAGATTCTTTTCAACGCCTTCATGGCGACGATGAATCCGGGCGATGAAGTCGTTATCCCGGCACCTTACTGGGTGTCCTATCCGGAAATGGTGTCGATCTGCGGCGGTACCCCGATCTTCGTTGAAGCCACCCAGGCCAACAACTTCAAGCTGACGGCTGATGACCTCGACAAGGCGATCACGGAGAAGACCAAGTGGTTCATCTTCAACTCGCCCTCCAACCCGTCGGGCGCCGCCTATAGCCATGACGAACTCAAGGCGCTGACGGACGTGCTGTTGAAGCACCCGCATGTCTGGGTGCTGACAGACGACATGTATGAGCACCTGACCTATGGCGACTTCAAGTTCGCGACCCCGGTCGAAGTCGAGCCGAAGCTCTATGATCGTACGCTGACGATGAACGGCGTGTCCAAGGCCTATGCCATGACCGGCTGGCGCATCGGCTATGCGGCCGGCCCGCTCGCGCTTATCAAGGCGATGGACATGATCCAGGGCCAGCAGACCTCGGGCGCCTGCTCGATCGCCCAGTGGGCCGCCGTCGAGGCGCTGAACGGCACGCAGGATTTCATCCCGGAAAACAAGAAGATCTTCGAAGGCCGCCGCGACCTCGTCGTCTCGATGTTGAACCAGGCCAAGGGCATCGAGTGCCCGTCGCCGGAAGGCGCGTTCTACGTCTACCCGTCCTGCAAGGGCCTGATCGGCAAGACCGCGCCGAGCGGCAAGGTCATCGCGACCGACGAAGACTTTGTCTCCGAACTGCTGGAATCCGAAGGCGTCGCCGTCGTCCACGGTTCGGCCTTCGGCCTCGGCCCGAACTTCCGCATCTCCTATGCGACCTCGGAAGAGCAGCTTGAAGAAGCCTGCAAGCGCATCCAGCGCTTTTGCGCGGCTTGCAAGTAATCTGGCAAGAGACTGATATAACTCATGAAAACCAGCCTGTGATGGCGGGTTTTTGTTGGGTTGCTTGTCTGTTTCTTGGTGGCGCGC
>NZ_DATJDJ010000228.1:0-3131 GCF_035497515.1 Pararhizobium sp.
CCGTCGCAAGCTGCTTACGGACCTTTGGCGTTTCGCGGCTCACCGTCATCATGCCACCGGTCGCCTTCTCGAGCGCGTCACCGAAGCGTTCCGCAAACCCGTCAGGATTTGCATCGGCTTCGGCCGGATGACCTGAGCCCCTGAACTTCCTCCAAATTTTTGTAGAGTCCGTCACACTGAGGAGACGGACAGGATGAAGCATTCACGGTTCACGGACGAGCAGATCATCGGGATATTGAAAGAGCAGGAGAGCGGCCTGAGGACGGCCGATGTTTGCCGCAAGCACGGAATATCCGAAGCGACCTTCTACAAATACAAGGCCAAGTTTGGCGGTATGGAGGTTTCCGATGCTCGCAAGCTGAAGGCTTTGGAAGACGAGAACGCCAAGCTGAAGAAGCTGCTGGCCGAGACCATGCTGGACAACGCCATTTTGAAGGACGTTGCTTCAAAAAAATGATGACGCCCGATGTGAAGCGGGATGCTGTGGCTCATGTCTGCGAGCAGCATGGGGTGAGCCAGCGTCGGGCGTGCGAGGTTTTGTCCATTGATCGGTCGAGTGTGCGATACCGCAGCATCCGACCGGATGACGCTGATATCCGTGAGGCGATGAAGTTGGTGGCATCCGAACGTCGCCGTTTCGGGTATCGACGCATTCACGTCATGCTGGATCGGCAGGGCATTGTCATGAACCTGAAGAAGCTCAGACGGCTCTATCGGGAAGAAAAGCTGACCGTGCGCAAACGCGGCGGTCGCAAGCGGGCTTTGGGAACGCGGCGACCTTTGGCACTACCGTCGCGACCCAACGAGCGCTGGAGCCTCGATTTCGTCAGCGACGCATTCACGGATGGTCGTCGCTTTCGCGTCCTTGCCGTTGTTGACGACTTCACCCGCGAATGCCTGGCGCTGGTCGCCGACACCTCGCTCTCCGGTCGGCGGCTTGCACGCGAACTCGACGCCGTCATCGCCCGACGAGGGAAGCCGCGAACGATTGTCTCCGACAATGGCACGGAGATGACGAGCATGGCCATTCTCGAATGGTGCCAAAGCACTCACGTCGAATGGCATTACATCGCGCCGGGCAAGCCGATGCAGAACGCCTTCGTAGAAAGCTTCAACGGCAGCTTCCGTGATGAATGCCTCAATGAAACACTGTTCTCGTCACTGACCCAGGCCAGGACGGAAATCACAGCATGGAAGGAGGACTACAATCGAAACAGACCACACTCTTCACTGGGCAACATCACACCCAGTGAATTCGCAATGAAAATGGCTATGGAAAAACTGGCCGCCTAAAGTCACATTGAAAACCCGAGACTCTCCTGAAAACTGGAGGGAAGATGGGGCTCAGGTCAGAGAGCGAGTGCCGTGATGTCGGCGGTCAATGCCGCTTCGTCATCTGCGATTTTGCGCTGCGTAGAACGATGCTGGCCGAGAACCCGGCAGGCCCGTCGTTCGGACACGCCCAGTTCTGCGGTGACATGATCCACACACGCACGGCGGCGGGCGGGGCTTGGAAGTTTCCCCTGGCAGCCTCCGCCAGGATCATTGTCCAAAGTCAGATCAGAAATTGCCCGGCGGAGGCGAGCGTTCTCGGTCTCCAATTCCTTCAGGCGTTTCACCTGATCGCCCTTCAGGCCGCCGTATTCTGCCCGCCAACGATAATATGTAACTTCCGTTACGCCTATCGACCGGATCGCCTCCGCCGTCGATTTGCCATGCGCATTCAGCACGTCAACTTGACGAAGCTTCATGACGATCTCTTCTGCCTTGTGTCTTTTCGCTGCCATTTCAATGTCCTTCTTCGGCTCATAAGCCATACTTCAAGAAGGATCACTTTTCAGGGGGCAGACCACTCTCAAGGCGCGCGAATTTGCAAGTCTCTGTGTAGCCAGGCCCCGCAAAATGAAACACATACCCCACCAAGATTCACCGCGCCTTCGACATGCCGTCAATCTCGGTTCACCCGTTCGAGACGCTCTGCATTCGCCGCGGCAACCGGCGATCAATCCTCAATCTCTCCGCGCGAAAGCCCGACCCACTTGCCGGTGACCGAGCCGTCGATGTGGATGTCGATGAGCAAAGGCCGCTTGAGGGTAGCAATCGCGGCTTCGACCAGATCGAGATCCTGAAGAGTCCTGACTTCAATGCCGTCCCCCCCGAGAGCCCGTGCAACCGCGGACAGGTCGGGGTTTTCGAAGCGCGCATAGTCGAGGTTCCAGCCGCGATGCTCAAGATGCTTGATCTCGGCGCCATAGGCCTGGTCATTCATGACGATGACGACCATGGGCAGCCTGGCGCGCACCGCCGTTTCGAATTCCGGCAGGGCCATCATGAGGCCACCGTCGCCGCAGACCGCTACCGAGACGCGGTCAGGCCGGGCGACAGCCGCGCCGATCGCCGACGAGAGCCCGAGCCCGATGCAGCCGAAGCTGGGCGTGAAGAGAAAGCCGCGCTGGTCCTGGATCTTCAGCGCACGGATCGGGAACTCGAAGAAATGCCCGCCATCTGTGGTGACGGTGCGATTCAACGGCAGGATCTGGTCCAGGCGACGATTTACTGCGACAGGATGCAGCCGGTCGGTCGCCGGAAGCTCCTCGGACTTGCTGTCGCTGATGCCGACATTCCACCAGACCTCACGGTCTTCGACTTCCGGCAGACTTGCAAGCAGGCGATCAGCGGCAGTCTTCGCGTCTGCCACGAGGGGAATGTCGGACTTCACCAGCGACCGCTCGAAGGCCGCGGCGTACCAGTCGCAGTGAAGCAGCTGCGCCTGCGGGAACGCCATGCCGCCCCGCGTTGTCCACATGTTCAGGCCTGCGCCGAACACGGCGACCACGTCGGCGCGTTTCAAAATCTCGTTGGTCCGTGCAGAGCCGAAGCCGCCACATATACCAAGGTTGCGCGCGTTGCCTTCCGCGGCGCCGGCAGCCAGAAGCGAGGTGGTGACGACCGCATTCCGCCGCTCGGCCAGCTTGAGGAGCGACGGCACCGCGCCAGCCAGCACCGCACCCCGACCGATGAGAATTGCAGGCCGCTGGGCTCGATCCAAGGCAGATTCAAACTTACGGAACTGCCCATCGTCGATTGCTGGAAGTGCCGGTTGAGGCTCCTTCGGCGGTGGGCCGTCGGTC
>NZ_DATJDJ010000229.1:0-5720 GCF_035497515.1 Pararhizobium sp.
CCATGGAACACGAAATCGCGACAGAGCGTCGTGAAAACGTGCGTTGCTCCGAACCGTGAACTCGTCAATAACAGGACATATGCTTCGGCCAGCGCCTGACCGCCAACACTGGATGTCTGTTTGAACCTTGTTTCCTCACGATCGCGCAAGAGACTGCACCTGCTGACGGGCGCCTGCCTGGGATTGTTTCTGCTCACCCATTTTTCCAACCATGCGCTCGGCCTCGTTTCGGTCGATGCAATGGAGGCGTTGCGCTGGTGGTTCAATCTGCTCTGGCGCAGCTGGATCGGCACGGTGCTGCTCTATGGCTCGCTCGCCGTGCATTTCATCCTTGCGCTCGAAAGCCTCTACCGGCGCCAGACGCTGCGCATGCCGGTGCGGGAAGCGCTGAAGATCATCTTCGGCCTGTCCTTCCCCTTCCTGCTGATCACCCACGTCACCAACACGCGCATCGAGTGGATGCTGACCGGATACGGCGATGGCTATTACCAGTTGCTGCCGCGCCTCTGGGCCAATCCCGTCAATGCGAGCCTGCAATCGCTCGCGCTCATTCTCGCCTGGTCGCATGGCTGCCTTGGCGCCTGGTTCTGGATGCGCGGGCGCGACTGGTATCCACGTTACTTCCTGTTCTTCTATTCCTTCGCCGTGCTCGTGCCGCTCTTGGCGCTGCTCGGCTTTGCCGTTGGTGCGCGATCACTTGATGTCGGCCTGCCATCCGAGACCTGGTTCATGCCGGCGCGCACGGCCCCCGAAATCCTCGGGCAGATCCGGCTCTCGATCATGGCCACGCTTCTCGCCGCCATTGGTCTCACGCTGCTCGCCCGTGCAATCCCCGCCGGCGGCAAGATCAGGATCATCTATCCCGACCGGACCATCTCCGTCGCCAGGGGGTTCAGCGTGCTGGAAGCCAGCCGCGCCGCCGGCATTCCGCACCTGTCGATCTGCGGCGGCCGCGGACGCTGCTCCACCTGTCGGGTGCGGGTGACGGAAGGACTGGACCGGCAACCGCCGGCGACCGAAGCGGAGCGCGCCACGCTGACCCGTATCCGCGCGCCGGACAATGTGCGTCTCGCCTGCCAGCTGCGCCCCAGCCACAACCTGTCGATCTCCCCGATCCTCGGCGCCGACAATATTGGCGTCAAAATCCAGCCGACCGAGCAGGAAGCCGCCGGCCGCGAACGCCGCATCGCCGTGCTGTTCTGCGATCTCAGGGACTTCACCCTGCTTGCCCAGCAACAACTGCCTTTCGACACCGTCTTCCTGCTCAATCGCTACTTCGAGACGATCGGCGAAGCCGTCGAAAGCACCGGCGGCGTCATCGACAAGTTCATCGGCGATGGGGCGCTTGCGATCTTCGGTTTGAACAACAGCATCGAAGAGGCCTGCGAGCAGGCACTGACGGCAACCGTTCGCATCGCCAGGGGCGTCGAGGTGTTGAACCGCAATTTCACCAGCGAACTCGAACGGCCGCTGCGCATCGCCATGGGCATGCATGCCGGACCGGCGATCATCGGCCAGATCGGTTATGGCCGTGCATCGTCACTGACAGCCGTCGGCGACACGATCAACGCCGCAAGCCGGCTCGAAGGCTTCGCCAAGGAATATGATGCACAACTGGCCGTATCCGCCGATGTCGTCCGCTATGCCGGTCTGACGGTCAATGATCGCGAAAGCTACAACATCTCCATTCGCGGCCGCGCCGGCACGCTGGAAACACTGATCGTCCAACGGGCGATGGAGATCGAGGTCATGATCGATGCGGCGAAGCAGGCGTCCGGCACGCCGGCCTGATGGGCGCCGTCAGGCAGCATCGACACTGCCTTGCCTGATTTCGAGGCCGCGGACGAACAGTTGTTCGAGAAACCGCGCGGCATCCTCGAAACGGCCCTCGCCGGACTGCTCCTCGCCGAGCACGCCCCGGACCTGGACGTCGAAATCAGCATAATGCTGCGTCGTCGACCAGATGGCGAAGATCAGGTGATAGGGATCGCATTTGGCGATCTTGCCGGCCTTGGCCCAACTGCGGATCACCTCCGCCTTTTCATCGACCAGTTCCTTCAGCGGCCCCTTCAACTCGTCCTCGATATGGGGCGCGCCCTGCAGGATCTCGTTGGCGAACAGCCGGCTTTCGCGCGGGAAGTCTCGGGCCATTTCGAGCTTTCGGCGAATATAGCTGCGGATTTCCGAGACCGGATTTCCTTCGGCATCGAATTCGCGCAGCGGATCGAGCCAGTTGTAGAGCACCCGGTCGATCAGCGCCCGGTGCATGGCGTCCTTGGTGCGGAAATAATAGAGCAGGTTCGGTTTCGACATGCCCGCCACTTCGGCGATCTGGTCGATGGTACTGCCGCGAAAACCGTGGGTGGCGAACACGTCAAGTGCTGCCTCCAGAATCAGTTCTTCCTTTTCCTCCTGGATGCGGGTGCGCCTCTGTGTTCTGGCTGCCCTCGGAAGTACCATCTTGCCCCCTGCCTTCTCACCCATCACCGTTTGCACGCGGCCTGAAAACGTCCGAAAAATGCCTGTTCTAAAAATTCGGACAGCACTGACGTTTTTTCTGTTTTTCGTCTTGAGTGCGGCAACGGAAGTTGTAATGTTTTACCAACCGGTCAAATTATCAGTCAGTTCACTTTCAAACGCAACGGCTGATCGCAGGGCAATCGAAAAAACCAGAGTGCCCCGATCTGACCACGGGAACGACGGGATGTGCCACAGGCGCGTCTCGCAAAAAGAACGAGGAGAACCGCCATGGCTGCTGCACCGGGCGAGAACATGCGCGTCAATGCGGACCGTCTGTGGGACATGCTCATGGACATGGCGAAGATCGGCCCCGGCATTGCCGGCGGCAACAACCGTCAGACGCTGACTGACGAAGACGGCGAAGGCCGTCATCTTTTCCAGAAATGGTGCGAGGACGCCGGCATGACCATGGCCGTCGACAGGATGGGCACGATGTTCGCCACCCGCCCCGGCACCGATCCGGATGCGCTGCCCGTCTATGTCGGCTCGCATCTCGACACCCAGCCGACCGGCGGCAAGTATGACGGCGTGCTCGGCGTGCTCGGCGCGCTGGAAGTCGTGCGCACCATGAACGACCTCGGCATCCGGACGAAACATCCGATCGTCGTCACCAATTGGGCAAACGAGGAAGGCGCGCGCTTTGCACCGGCCATGCTGGCCTCCGGCGTCTTTGCCGGCGTGCACACACTCGATTACGCCTATGGCCGCAAGGATCCCGAGGGCAAGACCTATGGCGACGAGTTGAAGCGCATTGGCTGGCAGGGCGAGGAAGAGGTCGGCGCCCGCAAGATGCACGCCTATTTCGAATATCATATCGAACAGGGTCCGATCCTCGAAGCCGAGGAAAAGACCATCGGCGTGGTGACGCACTGTCAGGGCCTCTGGTGGCTGGAATTCACGCTGACCGGCCGCGAGGCCCATACCGGCTCCACGCCGATGAACCTGCGCGTCAATGCCGGTCTCGCCATGTCGCGGATCATCGAGATGGTCCAGGGTGTGGCCATGGAAAACCAGCCGGGCGCCGTCGGCGGTGTCGGCCAGGTGTTCTTTTCCCCCAATTCCCGCAACGTGCTACCGGGCAAGGTGGTCTTCACCGTCGACATCCGCTCGCCCGACAAGGCCAAGCTCGACCGGATGCGCGCCAAGATCGAGGCCGAGGCGCCGAAGATCACGCAGGCTCTGGGTGTCGGTTGTTCCATCGAGGCCATCGGCCATTTCGAGCCGGTGACCTTTGACCCGACGCTCGTCACCGCCGTGCGCACCGCCGCCGAAAAGCTCGGCTACAGCCATATGAACCTCATTTCCGGCGCCGGCCACGACGCCTGCTGGGCCGCCAAGGTGGCGCCCGCCACCATGGTTATGTGCCCCTGTGTGGGCGGTTTGAGCCATAACGAGGCCGAGGACATCTCGAAGGAATGGGCATCCGCCGGATGCGATGTCCTGTTCCACGCGGTGGTCGAGACGGCGGGGATTGTCGAGTGAGTTCCTCATCAAGCTCGGGCGAGCCGTTAATCCCCGAGCAGAGCCACGACGTCTACATCAGGAAAACCTTGGAGCGAAAAGGCCATCGGGCACTTTCGATCGGGTTTGCCGTCCATGGCGATAGAACAATAAAGTTTGAGGATCGGAGATAAGCCAATGAGCACAGTCATCAAGAACGGAACCATCGTCACCGCAGACCTCACCTACAAAGCGGATGTCAAGGTTGATGGTGGCAAGATCGTCGAGATCGGGCCGAACCTCACTGGCGACGAAACGCTGGATGCGACGGGCTGCTATGTCATGCCGGGCGGCATCGATCCGCATACCCATCTCGAAATGCCGTTCATGGGCACCTATTCCTCCGACGATTTCGAAAGCGGCACGCGGGCGGCCCTGTCCGGCGGCACGACCATGGTCGTCGATTTCGCCCTGCCCGCCCCCGGCCAGTCGCTGCTCGAAGCACTCACCATGTGGGACAACAAGACCTCGCGGGCCAATTGCGACTTCTCCTTCCATATGGCGATTACCTGGTGGGGCGAGCAGGTGTTCAACGAGATGCAGACTATCGTAGAGGATAAGGGCATCAACACCTTCAAGCATTTCATGGCCTACAAGGGCGCGCTGATGGTGGATGACGACGAGATGTTCCACTCGTTCCAGCGCTGCGCCGAACTTGGCGCGCTGCCGATGGTGCATGCAGAAAATGGCGACATCGTCGCGCAGATGCAGGCAAAGCTCTTGGCCGATGGCAATAATGGCCCGGAAGCGCACGCCTATTCGCGCCCGGCCGCCGTCGAGGGCGAGGCCACCAACCGCGCCATCATCATCGCCGACATGGCAGGCAGCCCGCTCTATGTCGTGCACACATCCTGCGAGCAGGCCCACGAAGCCATCCGCCGCGCCCGACAGAACGGCATGCGCGTCTATGGCGAACCGCTGATCCAGCATCTGACGCTGGATGAGAGCGAATATGCCAATCCCGACTGGGATCACGCCGCCCGCCGTGTCATGTCGCCGCCCTTCCGCAACAAGCAGCATCAGGACAGTCTCTGGGCCGGGCTCTCCGCCGGGTCGCTGCAGGTGGTCGCGACCGATCACTGCGCCTTCACGACCGCGCAAAAACGCTTCGGTGTTGGTGATTTCACCAAGATCCCGAACGGCACCGGCGGACTGGAGGATCGCATGCCGATGCTCTGGACGCATGGCGTCGCCACCGGCCGCATTACCATGAACGAATTCGTGGCCGTCACCTCGACCAATATCGCCAAGATCCTCAACATGTATCCGAAGAAGGGCGCGATCCTCGTCGGCGCTGACGCCGATCTCGTCGTCTGGGATCCGAAGCGCTCTAAGACGATCTCGGCCGCCTCGCAGCAGTCGGCGATCGATTACAACGTCTTTGAAGGCAAGCAGGTGACCGGCCTGCCCCGCTACACGCTGACCGCCGGCGTTGTTGCCATCGAGGAGGGGGCGATCAAGACCCGCGAAGGCCAAGGGAAATTCGTCAAGCGCGAACCTTTCACAGCCGTCAACAAGGCACTCTCGACCTGGAAGGACATCACCGCGCCGCGCAAAGTCCAGCGCACCGGCATTCCGGCAAGCGGGGTGTAAGCATGCCGTTTGTCCCTCGCCTTCCCGTGCTTCTCGTGGCGAGCCTGGCAATGACCGGGCTCGGTCAGGCGCAGGAAAAATTCCTCGACGGCGCCTATGGCAAAAAG
>NZ_DATJDJ010000230.1:0-6402 GCF_035497515.1 Pararhizobium sp.
CAATGCGATCAGGCCGAGATAGACATATTGGTCGGCGGACAGCACCTTGGTGGCCAGCGCGAAATGAACCCCTGCGCAGATGGCAATGGCATAGACCAGCCGGTGCAGCCGAACCCAGTTCCTGCCCAGGCGACGGATGGAGAAGCTATTCGATGTCAGGGCGAGCGGCAGGAGCAAGACGAAGGCCGCCATGCCCAGCATGATGAACGGTCGCTTCAGGACGTCTTCGACGACCGTGGACAACATCAGCGCCTGATCGAGGACGAGATAGGCGGCAAGATGCATCGACGCATAGTAAAAGCACAACAGGCCGAGCGCGCGGCGATAACGCATGAAGTTCAGGCCGAACAACTGGCGTGCCGGCGAGACGGCGAGCGTCAGGATGAGAAAGCGCACGGCCCAGAGGCCGAGAAAGAGCTCGAAAGCCTTGACGGGATCGGCGCCGAGGTTTCCGGTCGCCCCCCGGCAGAACTGCCAGACGGCGGGCATCAGCCCGACAACATAGACCAGCCAGACCGGGACAGTCTTCCAGTTGACTGTTTTCGTTTGCCCGGCAGCCATCAGAAGGATTTCCGCAGGTCCATGCCGGAATAGAGGCCGGCGACCTCTTCTCCATAGCCGTTGAACATCAGGGTCGGGCGTCGCTCGGACCCGAAAAATCCTCCCGTTCCAATGCGCCTTTCGGTGGCCTGGCTCCAGCGTGGGTGATCGACCTCAGGATTGACGTTGGCGTAAAATCCATACTCGCTCGGTGCCAGGAGGTTCCAGGTATTGTCCGGCTGCGTCTCGGTCAGGGTCATGCGGACGATCGACTTGATGCCCTTGAAGCCGTATTTCCAGGGAACGACCAGGCGAACGGGCGCGCCGTTCTGGTTGGGAAGTGTTTCGCCGTAGAGGCCGACCGCCAGCATCGTCAGCGGATGGCGCGCCTCGTCCAGCCGCAGGCCTTCGATATAGGGCCATGCCAGCGGCTGAAACAGGCCGTTCTGCCCCGGCATTTCCTCGGGCCGCACGATTGTTTCGAAGGCGACATATCTGGCGCTTCCGAGCGGCTCGACCTTGTCCAGCAGCATCGACAGCGAAAAGCCGTTCCACGGGATGACCATCGACCAGGCCTCGACGCACCGCATCCGGTAGATGCGTTCCTCGATCGGGAAATCCTTGATGATCTGCTCCAGATCGAAAGTACCCGGCCTGGCGACCAGACCGTCGACCTCGATCGTCCATGGCGATGGCTGGAACTTGCCGGAATGTTCCGCCGGGTCCGACTTGTTGGTGCCGAATTCATAGAAATTATTGTAGCTCGTCACGTCTTCGCGCGGCGTCGGTTCGTCGGAAACGGTGGACTTGCGGCTTTTCACCGAGAGCGGCGCTGCGTCCGCGTGCACCGAGAGGCCGAACAGGGCTGCGGCGGCGAGAAGGTCGCGTCGTTTCAGATAAATGCCGCGCGGGGTGATTTCCGAGGCTGGAATCCTGGGTGGACGATAGATGGGCATGTCAAATCTCTTCTTTGGCGTCCCGGTTTCAGACGGTTGAGCTTCGGCGTGACCGAAGCGGGCGCTCGGGCGGACGAGTGAGCGATCGGAGCGCCGTCGGCCCGACGAGTTGCGGTGACAGGAGGGAGACTCACAGGACGGGCGTTTATTCCCATCGATCGATAAATAGTGGTGAAGGCTGGGGAGGGTCGGACTGCTCTTCACCGGCGCCGTCTCCAACGTCCATCCTGCCCATTTCGATCCGCGCGTCGAACAGGACCGGCATGCGCCCTTCGACGAGGGCCGAGACAGCATCGCGCTCGCCTTGAGCCGGCTGGCGATCGAGCGCGATATTCCTCTCCTGGCGATCTGCCGCGGCCTGCAGGAACTCAACGTCGCCTGCGGCGGGACATTGAAGGCCGGGATCGTCGACGATCCCCGTTCACATAGCCATCCCGCCTGGAACCCGAACGGCTTGCCGCACATCGTCTACGGTCCCGCCCACGAGATCCGGATCATGCCGGGCGGGCAATTGCACGGCCTCGCCAGGGACAGGGTTTCGTCGGTGAATTCCGTCCATGTCCAGGCGATCGGCCGCCTGGGGCAGGGGCTCATCGTGGAAGCGACGGCGGATGATGGAACGATCGAGGCGATCAGCGTGGCGAAGGCGGCATTCATTCTCGGCGTGCAATGGCATCCGGAATATGACGGCGCCGGCAACAGCCTCTCGCGCGGCATGTTCGCCGCGTTCGGAGCGGCGGTGAAAGCCTATCAGGAGCGAAAGCGGGTCATCGACCGGGTAGCCGACAGGATCGCGCATTCCGCCGCGACACCGCCGATCTGCATCAAGGCGCCTGCTCCAATCAGGCGATTTTAGACATGCTGCAGAATCCTCGACAGGAAGCTCTTGGCGCGATCGCTTTTGGGCGCGCTGAAGAACTGGTCCGTCGCGGCATCCTCGACCACCTCTCCCTGGTCCATGAAGACGATCCGGTCGGCCACCTTGCGCGCGAAGCCCATTTCATGCGTGACGACCATCATCGTCATGCCCTCCTGGGCGAGTTGGACCATCACCTCGAGAACCTCGTTTATCATTTCGGGGTCGAGGGCTGAGGTCGGCTCGTCGAACAGCATCGCGATCGGGTCCATGGCAAGGGCGCGGGCAATGGCGACGCGCTGCTGCTGGCCGCCGGAAAGCTGCGACGGCAGTTTCCGGGCGTGGTCCTTCAGGCCGACCCGCTCCAGAAGGGTAAATGCGCGCGCTTCGGCTTCGTCGCGCGGACGCTTCAGGACCTTCAGCTGCGCCAGGCATATATTCTCGAGCACGGACATATGCGGGTAGAGTTCGAAATTCTGGAACACCATGCCGATCCTTGCCCTGAGTCTGGGCAAATTGGTTCCGGCGGCGCCGACCGATACGCCGTCGACGGTGATTTCGCCGCCCTGGAACGGCTCCAGTCCGTTGACGCATTTGATCAGCGTGGATTTACCCGATCCAGAGGGGCCGCAGATCACAAGGACTTCGCCGCGCGAAACATCGACGGAACAGTCCTTGAGGGTGTGGAACGCGCCGTACCACTTATCGATATTGCTCAGTTTGATCATCGGATAGCTTTCTTCTGGAGCCCGCCAACGACCCGTGACGCGGCAAAACAGAGTGCGAAATAGACGGGTGCGGCGAAGACATACATGCTGACGAGGCGGCCCTCGTTGCGCGCGACGATCGTCACCGTGGTCAGGAAATCGCTGAGCGACACGACGAAGACGAGGCTCGTATCCTGGAACAGGATGATGCCCTGCGTCAGCAGCAACGGGGTCATGTTTCGAAAGGCCTGTGGCAGGATGACATGGCGCAGGCTCTGGCCATAGGTGAGGCCGGTGGCAGCGGCAGCCCAGCCCTGTCCGCGAGAGACCGATAGGATTCCGGCCCGGATGATTTCCGTGTAATGCGCGGCCTCGAAAAGGGTGAAGGCGATCAACGCCGAATAGAAGCTTCCGACCGGTCTGCCGATTACCATGGGCACAAGGAAGAAGAACCAGAAGATCACCAGGATCAGCGGCATCGACCTGAAGAAATTGACATAGACGGCCGCCGCCCCCGACAGGAAACGGTTGCTGGACAGCCGCAGCAGCGCCAGCACGACCGCCATCATGATGCCTCCGGCGGCGGCAAGGGCTGCCAAAAGCAATGACAGGCCCAGTCCCTGCAGTAGAAACGGCATCGAATCGACGATCAGTTCGAGATCTTTCATCGTCGCTCTCCCTCAGGTTGCAACCGGCAGGCGGCGCTCGATGACCGTCATGACGGCCGTGACGCCCATCGTGATCAGGATGTAGATGACGGTGGCCGCCGTGTAGGCTTCGAAGCTATGGAAGGAATATTCGGAAATCTGCCCGCTTTGCGCGGTGAGTTCGAGAACACCGATGGTCAGTGCCAGCGAGGAGTTCTTGAAGACAGTCAGGAATTCCGTGGTGAAAGGCGGCACGATCAGCCGGAATGCCACCGGCAACAGGATATGGCGATAGACCTGTGTCAGTGTCAGGCCCTGCGCATAGCCAGCCATGCTGAGGCCGCGGGAAAGCGATTGGATGCCGGCGCGAACCTGTTCAGAGATGCGGGCCGCGGTATAGAAGCCGAGGCCTATCACCGCGGTCGTATATTCCGGCAATGGCAGGTCACGCTTTATCCAGTGTCCCAAAGGCTCCGGCACTATTTCCGGCAGAACGAAATACCAGAGGAACAGCTGGACCAGCAGCGGGATGTTGCGGAAGATTTCGGTATAGGCCGTCGCAATGCCCGCCACCATCCGGTTTGGCAGCGTGCGCGCGATGCCGATCAGCGAACCGACCGTCACCGCGATAACCCAGGCGGCGAGCGAAACCGCAATTGTCCATCCGGTGCCCGATATCAACCAGTGCAGATAGGGTTCCTGCAGGAGAATGGACCAGTCCCAATTGTAGTGCATATGACCTCCCAACGTCCTTGTGATCGCCTCGTAACGCGCCCGGTCTCAGGGCAGGGCATTCAGCTGCCAGGATGCCTTCAACAGATCGCTGGGCGGTTCGGACACCTTCTCGTTGTTGGGAAAGGGCTGGAACCAATGCTGGTAGATCTTCTCGATTTCGTGCGAACGGAACAGACCGGCGAGCACTTTGGTGCCGAGCAACTGGAACTCGGCGTCGTTGCGGCGGATCATCAGGGCATAGGGATCGTAGGAATAGAAATCGCCGACAATCCTGAAGGCCTCGGGCTGAGACGCCTTTGTCAGAAGGCCGGCCAAAAGGATGTGGTCGGTGGAATAGGCATCGACCCGGCCGCTTTCCAGTGCGAGAAACCCTTCTGCGTGATCCTTCACGTTGAGGATATCGACATCCAGCTTGTTCGCTTCGATATATTCCTTGATTGCCCGTTCATTCGTGGTTCCCTGCGGCAGGGCGATACGATGATCGACAAGGTCATCGACGTTCTTGATCGGGCTATCGGCCTTCACAAGCAGCTTGGTGCCGGTAATGAAGGTCGTCGGCAGGAACGAGACCTGTTCCTGGCGTGTCAGATTGTTCGTCGTCGAGCCGCACTCCATGTCGATCGTGCCATTCGCGAGGAGCGGAATCCTTGTCTGCGGCGATACAGGCACGAAGCGGATCTTGAGTTCGGAATTGCCGATCTTTTCCTTCACAGCATCGGCAATCCGCATGCAGAGATCGATCGAATAGCCCTTCGGCGTCTGATCCTTTTCGATGTACGAAAAAGGTATCGACGTCTCCCGGTAGCCAAACACGATTTCGCCGGACGATTTTATCTTGGACAGCGTGTCCGTCGTTTCCTGCGCCATGGCAGGTTGCATCGCGCCGACCATCAGGAGCGATAGAAAAATTGCGGTTGCAGAACGATACATGATGTTTCCCCTTTTTTGTTGTATGCGTGTAGCCGTTATTGTCAGTCTCGCCACCGGTCGCGAATTCTCCCGCCGAATACCCGAAACTCGGCATGTCTGTCGTCTGTAGCCGCTTGAATGGGCCAATTCCTGTGATACATACGTACTGGCTAAAAGGCGGGGGTCAATCACAAAAAGCGGGACATATTATGCATGAATTGCATGTAAGGAGGATTTATGGAAATTGGCTGGCTTGAAGATTTTCTGGCCTTGCGGGAGCTCGGAAGCTTCACGGCGGCCGCGGAGCGGCGCAATGTCAGTCAATCTGCCTTCTCAAGGCGCATTCAATCGCTGGAGGATTGGCTCGGTGTCACGCTGATCGACAGAAGCGTGCGGCCGCATCGCTTCACGCCTGTTGCAGCCGAGAATTATGGCGACTTCCAGAGGGCGCTCAATCAACTCTATGAACTGCGCAGCCAGGTTCGCGGTGAGCAGACGAGAACGTCACGCCTGAAAGTCGCGGTCCAGCATGCGCTGGCCTTTTCGATTTTCCCGCGTTTTGTGGAAAACCTTCGGCGGCAAGGTTACCAGCCCGCATACCATCTCCATTGCGCCAATCGTGCCGAATGCGTGGAGATGATGATCCGTGGCGAGGTCGATCTGATGATCTGCTACGAGATGCATCCCTCGCCGGATCCGATGCCCTCCACGACCGCCATGCGTGTCGCAAGTGCCAGGGATGACATGATCCTGGTCGGCCCCGCCGCCCTCGTTCCGTCAGGGGATCAGGCCGTGCCGCTTCTGACCTACCCCCAGCGCAGTTTCTTCGGCGAGGTCATCTGGGAAAAGGCCATGCCACTGTTGATGACCCGCTATCGCTGCGAAACCATTTGCGTGAGTTCGCTCAGCGGCGCATTGCGCGAAATGGTGCTGGCGGGGCTGGGATTTGCCTGGCTTCCCAAGAGCCTTGTGCTGAATGATCTGGCGCAAGGGCAGATCGTGCAGCTCGACCCGGAAACGATGTTTCATCCGCTGGGCGTCGCTGTTTATTC
>NZ_DATJDJ010000231.1:0-39832 GCF_035497515.1 Pararhizobium sp.
CGTCGCAAACGCGAACGTATTCCATGGGCTCCGGCTCAGCAGCTACGATAGCGTCAGCTGCCTGGGCGCCGGATACTGCTGCGAGAGCCGCAGCGGAGCCGAGAAGAAGGCTCTTGATGTTCATTTCTGACCTCCAGTCAAAAGTTTCAAACAGGTCTGGGTATTATACTGAAGGACAGTATTCCCTGCCCCATCCCCAACATTTAAGAAGTCGGACGATCAACCGCCCTTGCTTCCGGAGTTGAAAATACAAGACCGGACAGTTGGCGCAATCACCAACTTGCGAGTTCGTGCTGTTTGATGCGCCCTTCCCGATGCCCTGTTGCTGAAACGACACAAAATCGCCTCAAGCGCAGGCAAGTTCTTAACAAAGGATTAAGAAAATCCTTTATCCACCATGGGTTAGCGAGATCGGAAGGTGCCTTGCACGTGTCATAACGAGGCAAGAATCGGGCAAAATCCGGGCCCGGCGACGGATTCGCGGCAAACGCGACATGTTCCGAAACCTCCCGCGACGCATTCAAGGCGATCGGAGAAAACGGAATCAGCGGGCCATGCCGATGGCGGAACGGGCAGATTCGCAGAATCATCGCCAAAGCTTCGTCCAACTCGAACCGCCCTGATTCTGACCGGGCCGAATTAAAGGGCCGCCACGACAGCCTCGTGGTCTTCATATATAGTGTCGTCCGCGCTGCTATAATGTCGAGCACCGCACGATGGAAAACGAGGTGGCGAACGGCTGCTTCTTTCGCGCGATTTCCGCCCGTCCGCCTTAAAATTGTAAACCGAATTATGATAAGGCCGGCGTTTGGGGGTGGACTGTCGCGATCTGCGGTCAATATATTGCCCAGCGTCCAGCGTCCCCGTGAAATATCCGAGACTCGTGATAGGTCCGCCATACAGTGATCGACTACATCGAAAACAGCATCGGGAACGGTCGGCATATCGGGATGATCCGCGCGCTTTTAGGAACGGTATCGCTCGGGCTGCAACCTTTTCCAGCCCGAAAATTCAAGCGTCTCGTCGCGGACGGGCGCATGCTGCTGGAATATAAGGCCAATCGTCCCAGCAAGGCCGAAGAAATCCTTTTCAAGTTGTGCCATCATCAGGCCCCGAGCCCCTGGGCCGTCACCTCTTATATCGCAAACGTCGTCAATCTGGGTGTTGACCGCCGATCCGGGGAAATCGCGCAGTCCAGGCATATGCCGCCCGAACTTCTTCCCCTGCTCGTTTCCGCAAGGAAGCAGCGTGACGGCGACCTGGACGGAGCATTGCACGCGCTGGAGGGCTCAGGGGGGGATTATCCTGTGCGGAGCAAGATCGCTCACGCCCGGCGGGCGATCTTTCACCAGAAGCAGGACCACAGTTCCCTCGCGATCGAAGGCATGAAATTCCTTCAGGACGAACCGGACCGGCTGTTGATACCCTTCACGATCGCGACTGCCGGCGCGGCGGAATATGTAAAGCGTGACGACATTCTACGCTTCGCCATCCGCAGGCTTCTGAGGGATCGCGATCGTATCATGAACGATCCGGATTTGCTCCGACGCTTCTGGAACCACGGGCTATCGGCGAGTTTGACGGTGTTCGACATTGATGGCGCGGTCACATTGCTGCGCAAAGCGAAAGGACTGAGAGTTCCAGGTGCCGCCGCGCGCTTGGAGGACCTTCTACAGGTTCGTCAGGAAACCGAGGATTGGCGGGATATTCTCGATGCGGTCTACCAGTCCATGCGAGCGAAAATTCACGACCCGTCCGATTCGGTTGAAACGGGGCTTGTCAAACTGGTCGTTCCCGCCGCGGCTTTCCGCAAAAACCCGATCGACTATCCGGGGTTTAGAAGCGATATCCGCTTCGTGGTGAAAACGATTGCGAGGACGCTGACATCCGCCGGGCTGGATTTCCAGGTGACCGGCCAGATCCTCAACCACGGCAAACTGAGTTCTTCGGTTCCCTCTTTTTCCTATCATACGATCTCCCGTGACAGGAAAGCGCTGCATTTCAAGGAAACGGACAGGCCGTCCCGCTTCAGCTTCGATACGGGCGGTTACGCTGGATGGTCGGATTTCTCGACAAAGTCCGTGGATGCACTGGATCTGCCAAGCGTCGACTACGACGAAGCGCTGGCTTTTTTCCGATCAGAGCAAGTCTCGATCATAGAAGGCAACATTTCCAAATATGCACAGGCCGATCTTGCCTTCGCGGAAACGCTGCCGGAAAAATTCGTCTTCATCGGACTTCAAGTGATCGGCGATGCCGTGCAGCGGCTCGCCTATGCATCACCGTTCGCGATGATGGACGAGGTGATAGAGACCTGCCTGGAAAAGGGTCTGTCGGTGGTGGTCAAGCGGCATCCCCAGGACAAGAACGGCCAGATCAGCGACGATCTGCGCTGCCGTGTGGAAAAAGGCCATATCACCCTGTCGACCGCCAGTATCCACACGCTGATCGCAAAATCCGAAGCCGTCTGCGTCATCAATTCCGGTGTCGGGGCGGAAGCGCTGCTGCACGAAAAACCGGTCTATGTGTTCGGACGGGCCGATTATATGCAGGCCTGTTTCGTTTGTGAACATGCCGGTGATTTTGCAAAACAATTCAGCCTCGGCCGCACGCGACTGCCCGCCGACCAATTGCACCGCTTCTGGTACCTGCTGCGCAACAGCTATGCCGTCAGCATCACCGACCGGGAAAAAAGCGCCCGGTGGATCCGCGAACGGGTCCTGCGGCATTTGCGTGAAACCGGCGTCCTGTCGGCCTGATCGGTCATTTCGGCGGCCGCATCCCAATCCAGACGTCTTTCGTCGCGCCACAATCAGTGGACAAATCGAAAAACCACTGAAATCAGTAAGAGCATTCCAATTGTTGTCCGCATCCACCATCCACTCGATCTTCGGGTCCGCACCAATGGCATGGCTCAAACAGCTCAATCGGTGGCGCCGCTCGCTGCGATATCTGCTAAAATATCGCCTTAACCGGCCGGAATGGTCGAAACAGCCGCTGATCAATCCCGTGTTGATCGTCGGTTCGGCGCCGGTTTCCCATAAGCCGTCAGGCTTCGACGACCGATTCTTTGTTATTTGTATCAACGGCTCCCAGGCAGCGACCGAGGGCTGGAACATTGGTCCGCCGGATGTCACTTTCCTGCAGTTCAACCAGGTCAGGGGAAAGGGCGAACGGGCGGTCGCCGTGCGCAATGCGCTGAGCGGAAAACGCTGCGGCACGCTCCATGTCATCAGATGGCCGGAGGGCGAACAGGCCCTTCGCGAGGGATTGGCGGCTTTTGACTATGGTTTCGACGACCTTCGCCTCATCGGGCAGTATCACCGCACCCGCCTGGCGGAAGAGGTCCTTGGCCGCATCATCCGCGAGGGCGATAACGAAGCCAAATTCTCCAATGGCATCACCGCGGTTCTCTACGCATTTTATAACGGGGCGCCGGCGGTGGTAATCACCGGCATCAATCCTTTCTCGAGCGGGCATGTCTATAACAGCCTCAACAAGGAGCGGCTGCATACGAACATGGATGTCGAAATCCTGCGTGAACTGTCAAATCGCGGCTTCCCGTTGTTCACCAGTGATCCGCAAGTGGCCGAATCGGTCGGGCTGCGCCTGTGGACGGGGGAAGCGATTCCCGCGGTCCGGCCCGCTTGACAGCGCTGGTTGTTCAATTCGCCGCCATGGCAAACCGCAGGCGTGCGCGGCGATAGGCATCGGGGATCGACATCGCCCAGATGAAAAGACCACCCGCATGCCGTCCCAGAAAGGATGTTTCCGGCGTGGTGGTCAAATAGGTCAGGAACGAGAAGAGCACGACGAACAGCGCGAAGGCCAGTCCGCGCCGTGCTTCGCCGACCGCGACATGGCCGCCGCCCGGCAGGAGGATCGCCAGAAGAAGAACGAGATACGGGTTCAGCGGTTTCGGCATGACAGGCCCTTATGCGGCTTGGAAAGCATGGGATGGTTCGCTATCCTTGATGAGGATGGCACTGAGTTCAACCGCCAGTTCGACCGCCAGTTCGATCGTTGATGCCGGCACGGTCTCCAGCGAGAATTGTGCCTGGCGCAGAAACATATGCGCGGCGCGCGTTCCCTGCGACGCCTGGTAGATCACCCTCGTCGCCTTCTGCGTCATCACCGCCTCCTTGACCTGCGGATCGGCAAAGAGTTTTCCGAATGTCTCGCGGGCAGCAAGAGCCTGCTCCGGTGTCGCGCGGCCATCGCCGCGCATCAGCAGCGGCACCTCCGTCGCCGGCGGTGTCATCCAGTCCGGCAGGCCGTGGACGAGCGAATAATATTCCGAGCCGGTCGGACGGGCGAGCGCGCCCAATGTCGGAATGTCGCGCGTCTGCGTTTCGAGGAGGGTGACCGACAGCCAGAGCTGCGGCAGGCGGCGCGTCACCATCGTATCGGCGATCAGCTCGAGCCTGATCCTGCGGCCGTCGGCAATTCGCCCCGTAACCACGGGAAATTGATCCGGCGCGAGACGAATGCCCGGATCGCGCAGCAGGTCATGGCTCTCATCGAGCAGCCGGTGACGTTTTCGAATGGCCGACCGATGCTCGACGACGCCGGCGGCCACGATCAGGGCAAAAACCAGGAGCGTCAGAACGCTGAACAGATAGGTGATCATCGACCTTCTCCATGCACGAAAGACCCGCGGCCGGCTTCCCGGCCCCGGGCAACTGTCTCGTCAATAGCCCTGCGGCCGCGGCCAGGGCATGGTGAACTGATCACCCCGGCGCACATAGCGATAGCGCCGGAAGTGGAACCAGAGGGAGGCGATGATGTAGAAGCTGACCATGGCGATGAGCTGCGTGCCATAGCCGAGGAAGACGGCGACATAGGCGGTGGCGCAGAGGATCAGAAGCACGATCGTCGGCAGCGGATGCATCGGGTGGACATAACCGCGCTTGATCGTGTCGAGCGGCCATTTCCTGCGGAACATCACCATATTGAAGGTCATGAACGTGTAGCCGAGCAAGCCGGACAGGATCGAGAAGGTCACCACCTGATCGAGCGGTGCGCCGAGCGCGAAGATCAGCGCGATCGGCACCAGGAAGATGATCGAGCGATAGGGCGTGCGATAGACCGGATGCACCGCGCCGAACCAGATCGGCAGGTAGCGGTCGCGGCCCATCGAGAACCAGGCCCGCGACGCGTCGTTGATGCAGCCATTGGCGGAGGCCAGCGTCGAAAACATGGTGCCGATGAACAAGAGCACCATCAGTCCGCTATTGCCGGTGACACGGGCCGCGTCGAAGAGCGGCGTGCCGGCCTGGCCGAGATATTCCCACGGGATAAGGCCCGAGCAAACATACCAGGTCATCGTCGCCGCGATCAGCAGCGTCATGATACCGGCCATCGTGCCATAGGGCAGCGAGCGTGCCGGCGAACGCACTTCTTCCGCCGCCTGGCAGGTGCCTTCGATGCCGAGATAATACCAGAGACCGAAATGCAGCGAGGCGAGGATGCCGATCCAGCCATAGGGCATGGGATCCGTCGTCACGGCCGAGAAATCGAGTGGCACGCTCGACACCCCGAACTGAACGGCCAGGAAGAGCGCGATGATGGCGACGAAGGCAATGCTGGTGATGACGAGATTGAACGTCAGCGTCGCCAGAACGCCGCGATGATTCAGCCAGGCGAGGAACAGCACGCAGAGGACGATGAACGGTTGCTGGTGCAGGCCGGTATGGCCCTGCATTCCGGCGACGGTATCGAGCAGGAAACCGATGGTGATGGCATTGGCCGCCTCCAGCATCGTATAGGCCATGACCAGGAACAGGCCGACATTGAAGGCCATCAACGGACCGACGATATGTTTGGCCTGCGCATACTGGCCACCGGCGGCGGCAACCGTCGACGTCACCTCGGAATCGATCATGGCAACGCAGGTATAGAGCAGGCCGGCCACCCAGCAGGCGACCAGGCCGGCAATCATGCCGCCCTTTCCGACGGCGAAGTTCCAGCCCATATATTCGCCGACGAGGACGATGCCGACGCCGAGCGCCCAGATATGGGCGGGGCCGAGGACACGCAACAACTGCAGCCGTTCGGGCTGCGCGGCGGTTTTCGTATCTACCATGTCGCGATCCTCACAGGGTGTGACGTTCGGCTGCCGCCTCGATCTCGCCTTCGCGGGACGATGTCAGCAACTCGTTGTCATAGGTGGTATCGATGCGAACCATGTCTGCCAGCATCCACACCGCAAAGAGGGCCGAAAGCGCCCAGGCCGCGTATTCCAGAACAGTCCAGATATCCATTGAACTCCCCTACTTTTTCCTGTCGCCGAAGCGTTCCTGGATGACGTCGCGATATTCCCTGTCGGAAAGCCGCACCACCATGACGAAATAGCCGATCACCAGAATGGCCATAATCAACAGGGCAGCCCAGCTGAACGAATAATCGAAACGGGCGGTGATGATGTCGTTGGCCGCGGCCGGATCGGTGATCCCGAGCGCCGTCCATTGCTGCTGTTCGGTGGCGTTCTGGCCGAGCGCTTCCCAGGTGGGATTTTCGATCGGCGCCGGCGTCTTCGCGGCGCCCGCCAGACCGAGATAAAGCGGCAGGTAAAGCGCCCCGACCGTCAGGACGAGAAGGGTGATGACGTCGAAGATCTGTCCGGCGAAGCTCTGTTGCGGTGGTTTATACGCCATGGTCCCCTCCTAGCGCCGACGACGACGCATCTCGTCGAGATGCTTGAGATCGAGCCCGTAGATGAAGTGCTTGTCCTCCCGGTAATGCTTCAGCATCGCAAGGATGGCGGCCGTGTTGAACGCCAGCACCAGGGCGCAGGCGGTCGCCAGGATGAAGCGAATGGCCGGCACTGAAATATAGGGCCAAATCCTGACCAGCGCGAAAAGCATCGTGCACCAGAGCACGGCGATAAAGATGATCAATCCTGTTTTGTCGCGCGAATGCATCCGATCGATGCGCGTCGCAAGATGCGCGTCGGCACCTGCTTCAGGCGTTACCATGCGTTCCTCCCAGACCGTGAAATGATGTTCCCGATTTTGCCCTTGAGGCAAATTATTTTCTTTAGGGGAATAAAGAGAAGAAACACGGTTCCGTCAAGAAGAACCTGCGCGCAAATGTCGCATTTGCCCGAAAACGCAGCAGAAAATTTTGAATAAGCTGATATCCGCAGCGATGTAAATCGCCGTATGCCAGCGGCGAGGATGGCAAACCGGCAAGATCCGGGATGCGGATTCGCATCCCGGAATCCATTGGTCGGGCTTTAGGCCGCCACCGGTTCGCGCTGCCGGACGAAGGCGATCAGGTCTTGAATGGTGATGAGTGGCATTGCGTGCGTTTCGGCAAAGACGCGTAGCTCGGGAAGGCGCGCCATGGTGCCGTCGTCGTTGGCGACTTCGCAGATGACACCCGATGGCATCAGGCCGGCGAGACGGACGAGATCCACGGCAGCTTCCGTGTGGCCCGGACGGGAGCGGACGCCACCGGGATGGGCACGCAGCGGGAAGATGTGGCCGGGGCGGGCAAAGTCCGACGGCTGGGCGGCGGGATCCATGAGAGCCTTGACCGTCACTGCGCGATCGGCGGCGGAAATGCCCGTGGTCGTTCCCGGCAGATAATCGACCGAGACCGTGAAGGCGGTCTTGTGCAATTCCGTGTTCCGCGGAACCATCAGCGGGATATCCAGCGCATCCAGCCGCTCGCCTTCCATCGCCACGCAGATCAGTCCGCGCGCATGCTTCATCATGAAGGCGATCGCCTCGGGTGTCACCGCTTCCGAAGCCACGATGATGTCGCCCTCGTTCTCGCGGTCCTCGTCATCCACCACGACGACCATCCGGCCAAGCGCCAGCGCCGCGATCGCATCTTCAATTTTCGAGATTGCCATTTCATTGCCTTTCAAGGGTGCCGGTTCCGGCGTTAAACCACGGCTTTCGGCCGCCATTCATCCCTTGGGCGAACAGGCCCACGCACCGCCCGAAAGGGCGGTTCCGCAGACATGTCCTCTTCCATCCGGACTCTGACCGTCGGCTCCGGCATCGCACCGGATCTGCTGACCCTCTCATTCGCGAAAGGCGCTCGCGGGCTCCCGGATCGCTCCGGATACCGCCGGTGGGGAATTTCGCCCCGCCCTGAGAACATTCTTTCAATAGCTTGAGGCGAGAAGCCTGTTCAAGCAAAAAAATTACAACAATCTGTTCAAAATAACCGAACGAACGTCCGAAGCGCCATCACCAGCAGCAGAAGCCACCATCGACCAGCAGATCGACGCCGGTCACGAAACTTGAAGCATTCGACAGCAGGAAGACGGCGGGGCCGACCATTTCACCGACATTCGCCATGCGCTGCATCGGCGTCTGCTCCTCGAACAGTTTCGTCTGGTGCACCATTTCCGGCCGCGTATTCATCGGCGTTGCCGTGTATCCGGGGCTGATCGTGTTGACGCGGATACCGCGACCGACCCATTCCATCGCCATCGACTTGGTCATGTGGATGACGCCGGCCTTGGATGCGTTGTAGTGGCACTGGTTGAGGCCACGGTTGACGATGACGCCGGACATCGAGGCGATGTTGACGATCGAGCCGCGTCCCGTCTTCAGCATGGCGCGCGCTTCCGCCTGGCAGGACAGGAAGACGCCCTTCAGATTGATGTCCATCATCGTCTGGAACTGGCTTTCCTCCATCTCCTCGGCCGGATTGGCGTTGGCGATGCCGGCCGCGTTGACGGCAAGCGTCAGGGAACCAAGCTCGGCCTCGGTACGCGCAACGGCGTCGTTAAGGGCCGCGCTGCTCGTCACATCGGCAGCGATCTGGATGCTGCGGCGGCCTGCCCGCGCGATGAAATCGGCGGTATTGGCAAGACCGTCGTCGGTACGTCGGTCGAGAAGGGCTACATCCGCGCCGCACTGAGCAAGCCCCATCGCGATGCGCTGGCCAATGCCACTGCCCGCCCCCGTCACGATCGCGACGTTTCCAGAAAGATCGAACAGTCTTGGCGCGTTGAGCATGATGTCTGACATTCAATATTCCTCTTCAGATCGTCGCCAGTTCCATCACCGAGACGTCGTTTGCGTCTTCGCGGTTGAGGATACCAGCCTGTTTTCCCTGGGCCATGACCATGATCCGGCCGGAGACGCCGAGCACCTCTTCCAGGTCGGAACTGACGACGATCACGGCAACGCCCTCGCGGGCGAGATCGATGATGAGATCGTAGATCGACGAGCGGGCGCCGACGTCGATCCCGCGTGTCGGCTCGTCCAGAACGACCACCTGCGGCTTGCGCGCCAGCCATTTGGCCAGCACCACCTTCTGCTGGTTGCCGCCGGACAGTTCGCCGGCATTCTGGCCGCCGCGTCCCTTGACGCCGAAGCGCGTGATGAATTCGTCGGCGAAGTCGCGGATGCGACGGGACGAGATCCAGCCGTTGCGCGAGATTTCACCAAGATTGGCATAGCCGATATTTTCCGCGATCGAATGATCGAGCATGACCCCCTGGAGCTTACGATCCTCCGGCACCAGGACGATGCCGTTGCGGATCGCGTCGATCGGTGAGCGCGGCGTGACGGGTCTGCCATGCAGCAGGACCTCGCCGGCGGAGATCGGGTCGGCGCCGGTGATGGCACGCACGAGTTCCGTGCGACCGGCGCCCATCAGGCCGGCAATGCCGAACACCTCCCCCTTGTACACGGAGAAACTGATGTCGCGGAATGTGTTGGCGGGCGAGGAAAGTCCGCGAACCTCCAGCGCAACATGCTCGGAAGGCGTCGGCAGGCTGGGAAACATGCGCTCCAGCGAACGGCCGACCATCGCCTCGACGATGGTGCGGATCGGTACGTCGCCCGTGTCGAATTCCTCAACCTTCGCCCCGTCGCGCATGACGACGATCCGGTCGGCGATCTGACGGATTTCCTCGAGGCGATGGGAAATATAGATGATGCCGACACCGTCCGCCTTCAGCCGCGCGATCTGCTGGAATAGCAGCTGTGTTTCCTCGCCGCCGAGTGCCGCCGTCGGCTCGTCGAGAATGAGAAGGCGCGCGTTCAGCGTCAGCGCCTTGGCGATTTCGATCAGCTGCTGTTTTCCCGTCGACAGGCCCTCGACCAGACGATCGGGCGAGACGTCGAGACCGAGCCTTTTCAGGCCATGGCGCGCCCGTTCCTCCATCCCCTTGCGATCGATGCGGCCATTCTTCATCGGGTAACGACCAAGGAAGACATTTTCGGCGATGGAGAGCTTCGGGAGCAGCTTCAGCTCCTGATGGATCATGCCCACGCCCTCATCGATGGCGGCGCGGGGGGTGGCGGGGGCATAGTCTGCCCCCATCCAAGTCATTTCGCCTGCGGACGGCTGGACGGTGCCGGAGATGATGTTCGACAGGGTCGATTTCCCGGCACCGTTTTCACCGAGCAGCGCCACGACCTCTCCCGGATAGATGTCGAGATCGACACCATGGAGAACCTTGATCGGACCGTAGGATTTCTGGACCCCACGGAGCGAGAGGATGGGAGAGCGGGTCGTCATGGCGCTGCCTTTCGCATCAGGACGGATTATGGATGGTTCTTCACGAATTCCGGCGCGTTTTCGCAGGTCGTCAGAACCGCGTTCGGTGTCTGGCGCTCCTCGACTTTCTGGCCGGCAGCGACGGCGATCGCCGATTCAACCGCGAGAACACCCATCTTCTGCGTGCTCTGGGTCGCGGTCGCGATGAACGGCCCCTTGCACTTGGCGAGATATTCGAGAGCCGAGACGTCGCCGTCATAGCCGCCGATGATCACCTTGTCCGAGAGGTTGGCGACATCGACAGCCTTTGCCGCGCCCATGGCGAGACCATCGGCCTGACCGAAGATGATCGTGATGTCCGGGTTTGCCTGCAGCATGTTCTGGGCGATCGAGAAGCCTTCATCCGCCGACCACATCTGGCTCCACTGCTGGTCGACCAGTTCGACGCCCTTGTTCTCGTCGATGGCGCGTTTGCAGCCGGTAAAGCGATCGACTTCCGGCGTCGTGCCCTTCTGGCCATGGATGATCGCCATCTTGCCCGAGCCGCCGGCCTTGCCGATGATGTATTTGCACACTTCATAGGCGGAATCGACGCTTTCGCCGGCGATGAACGTATCACCGGGCGCGCCTTCCGGCGTGCGATCGACGTTGATGACGGGGATGCCGGCCTCGCGTGCGAGACGGGTCGGGACGGCGGCGGCGGCGGCGCCGGCCGGGATATAGATGAAGGCGTTGATATCCTGCGTCATCAGGTCCTGAACCTGGCTGACCTGGGTGTTGGTATCGTTCTTGGCGTCGACGACGACGACTTCGATGCCCTTTTCCTTGGCATGCTTTTCAACGCCCAGCTTGATCTGGTTGAAGAAGTCAGCCTGAAGGTTCGGAACGGCAAGGCCGATCTTCTTGACGTCGGCGGCGGCGGCCGGAAGTGCCAGGATCGAGGCGGCGGTTGCTGCGAGCAGCAGTTTGGACAGTTTCATTCGTTTCTCCTCCGAGTTACGCGGTGATCTCCTGCCTCGCAGGCGCCACCTTCCCTTTTGCCGGCCCGCACCATTGCGAGCCGTTTTCAGCCCCTCGCCACGCTCCAGCCGCGAGGGAAAAGTCGTTATTTGCGCTTGCGATAGGTTTCCGCCGTAACGGCGAGCACGATGACCGCGCCGATGATGACCTGCTGCACGAAGGGCGAGACGCTGAGCAGGTTGAGCCCGTTGCGCAGCACACCGATGATCAGGACGCCGATAATGGTGCCGCCGATGCCGCCCGTACCGCCCGACAGCGACGTTCCACCGATCACGACCGCCGCGATGGCGTCGAGCTCATAGGAAACACCCGAGGATGGCTGGACGGAGTCGAGACGAGCCGCAAGCACCATGCCGGACAGGCCGGCGAGGAAGCTGCAGGCCACATAGACGAGAACTGTCGCGCGCTGGACATTGATGCCGGCGAGACGCGCCACTTCCGGATTGCCACCGATGGCATAGAGCACACGGCCGCCGTGACGGTAGCGCTGGTAGAGAAGGCCAACGATGAAGACCACGACCATCACGGCAACCGTCAGGGTCAGGAAGCCGCCAAAGCGCACGATGGCCATCATATTGAACCAGGCCGGGAAACCGATGATCTGCTGACCATCGGTGATCATGTTCGCAACGCCGCGCGCCATCGACATCATCGCCAGTGTCGCGATGAACGGCGGCACGTTGAAACGCGTGATCAGCAAGCCGGCGACAAGGCCGTTCAACGAGGCAGCGGCAAGCGCCAGCGGGATGGCGAGCCACATCGGCACCCCCAGCACAACGTTGAGGTAACCGAGCACCATCATCGCCAGCGCCAGCACCGAGCCGACGGCGAGATCGATCCCGCCGATCAGGATGACCATCGTCATGCCGACGGCCATGACGCCGAGCACCGTGATCTGGTCCAGCACGTTGAGGAAGTTCCGGATCGACAGGAACTTGTCCGTTGCGAACGTGAGAAACAGACAAAGCACGATCAGGCCGATCAGCGGACCGGTCGCGCCGCGAAGCGACGGAAGAAACCCGCCAGCGAATGCCTGTCTTTCCTTTACTGCCTCCACCATCAACCTTCTCCCCCGAACCGACGCCTCTCATTAGCACCGCTTCGCATAAATATTCAGTAATGCGTGTAAATTCGTAACCGGCAAAAATTCCAGTGTCAACCAATTCGAACAAACTTATTTTCGACGGATGATGCTTATTTCGGCTTGACTTGCCGGCCCTCCGTGCAAATATAAAGGCAACTGTATATTTATTCACAACGAGGTTTACATGCAGCCGAATGATCTCGACCGCATCGCACGGCAGATTCGCCTTCGCGATCTGCAAGCGGTTTTCGAAGCCGGCGCCGGCCATATCGGCGGGGAAATGTCCGCTATCGACATATTGACGGCGCTCTATTTTCGCGTTTTGCGCATCTGGCCGGATCAGCCGAAAAACCCGGACCGCGACCGTTTCGTCCTGTCGAAGGGGCATGTCGCGCTGGCGCTCTATGTCACGCTCGCCAAGCGCGGCTTCATTCCGGAAGATGAGGTCAGCACATTCCTGAAGCCGCATTCGCGTCTCAACGGCCATCCGAACTGCAACAAGGTGCCTGGCATCGAGACCAATACCGGCCCGCTCGGCCATGGTCTTCCGGTCGCGGTCGGCATGGCGAAGGCCGCCAAGCTGACGGGTGCGACCTATCACACCTATGTCATGACCGGTGACGGCGAGATGCAGGAAGGCTCCAACTGGGAGGCGATCGCATCGGCCGCTCAGTTCGGCCTCGACAACCTGACTCTGATCATCGACCACAACCGGTTCCAGCAGGGTGCATCCCTGAAGGACACCAACAATCTCGCCCCCTTCCCGGCCAAACTCACGGCCTTCGGCTGGAATGTCACCGAGATCAACGGCAATGCCATGGACGAGATCGTTCCGGCGCTGGAAAAGCGCGGCAACCGCCCTCACTGCATCGTTGCCCATACCAACAAGGGTCACGGCATCTCCTTCATGCAGGATACGGTCGACTGGCATCACAAGGTGCCGAATGCCGACCAGTACCAGATTGCCGTGGCTGAGCTTTCGGAGGCCCTGTGATGAAAGACGTGATGACCTCTCCCAAGCTGCATGACTGCCGCGACGCCTTTGTCGCCACGCTGGAACGCCTCGGCGCGGACAACTCGAAGATCGTCGCGGTCTGCAACGACTCGGTCGGCTCTTCCAAGCTCGGCGGCTTCAAGGCCAGATGGCCAGAACGCCTGGTCAATGTCGGCATTGCCGAGCAGAACATGGTCGGTGTCGGCGCCGGTCTCGCCAATGGCGGCCTGTTGCCGTTCGTCTGCGGTGCCGCCTGCTTCCTGACCGGCCGTTCGCTGGAACAGATCAAGGCGGACATCGCCTATTCCAACGCGAACGTGAAGCTGATCGGCATCTCGTCGGGCATGGCCTATGGCGATCTCGGCCCGACCCATCATTCGATCGAGGACTTCGCCTGGACCCGCGTCCTGCCGAACCTGCCGGTGGTCGCCCCCTGCGATTCGATCGAGACCGCGGCTGCCGTCGAATGGGCCGCCCAGTATGATGGCCCGGTCTTCCTGCGCCTCTCGCGCGTCGGCGTTCCGGACCTGCTGCCGGCGGGCCACAGGTTCGAGCTCGGCAAGGCAAACCTCCTGCGCGATGGCGATGCCATAACACTGATTGCCAACGGCACGCTGACGCACCGCATTCTGAAGGCCGCCGCGATCCTTGCCGAGAAAGGCATCGAGGCGCGCGTGCTGAACATGGCGACCGTTCGCCCGATCGATGTCGATGCCATTGTCGCGGCCGCCCGCGAGACAGGCGCGATCCTGACAGCGGAAGAACACTCGACCTTTGGCGGCCTCGGTTCGGCAATCGCCGAGGTCGTCGTCGCCGAAGCGCCGGTGCCGATGAAGATCCTCGGTGTACCGGGTATCTTCGCCCCGACCGGATCGGCAGAGTTTCTGCTGGACGAATTCGGAATGTCGCCTGCCGCTATCGCGGAGGCGGCAATTGCACTGATTGCACGGGCATCTTCCCGCATATCCTGATGTGCGTATAGATCCCGTGTGGGGCGCGACGAGACCTCCCTGGTCGCGCCCTCTAATTTTTGCCCGCCGGAGCACCCCATGACGACCGCCATCCTTTCCATCGACCAGGGCACGACCAACTCGAAAGCCGTGCTTGTTTCCACGGTCGGCGATATCCTGTCGCGCGGCGCCTCTCCGGTCGGCATCGAACATCCGCAGCCCGGCTGGGTCGAGCAGAGCCCGGTGCGCCTATGGGAATCGGTACAGGAGGCAATTGCGGCGTGCCTTCAGGCGGCTCCCGCCGTTGATATCCTCGGCATCGCCATTTCCAACCAGCGCGAATCCGTGACGATTTGGGACGCCAAAACCGGAAAACCGCTTGGCCCGGTCGTCAGTTGGCAGTGCCGCCGCAGCGCGCCGGTCTGCGCCGAGCTCATCGCCGCCGGCCATGCGCCGCGTGTCCAGGCGCTGACTGGCCTTCCCATCGATCCGATGTTCCCCGGCCCCAAGATGAAATGGTTGCTGGATCGTGTGCCTGCCGGCAGCGATGTCCGGCTCGGCACGATCGACGCCTGGCTGATCCATTGCTTCACCGATGGCGCCGTTCATGCATGCGACGCCGCCAACGCTGCCCGCAGCCAGCTCTACGATCTCAACCGACAGGTCTGGAGCGACGAGCTTTGCGCTCTCTTCGGCGTGCCGAAATCCGCCCTGCCGGAAGTGCGCGACAGCGCCGCACGGTTCGGCGTGACGAAGAACGTGCCGGGTCTTGCGGACGGCATTCCGATTGCCTCCGCGATCGGCGACAGTCACGCGGCTCTGTTCGGCCACGGCGCCTTCGAACCCGGTGACGGCAAGGTGACCTTCGGCACCGGTTCGTCGATCATGACGACCCTGCCACGCTTCATCGCCCCGGCACAGGGCATCACCACGACCATCGCCTGGTCGATCGCCGGCACGCCGACCTATGCCTTCGAGGGCAATATCCTCGTCTCGGCAGCATCCCTGCCCTGGATGGCGGACATGCTCGGACTTGCCGACGTGCAGGCGCTGACCGAACTGGCAGCGACGGCGCAACCGCAAGGTCCGGGTTTCGTGCCGGCCTTCGTCGGCCTCGGCGCACCCTACTGGCATTCGGATGCACGCGCGCTTTTCTCCGGTATCACCTTCAGCACTAGCCGCGCCCAGATGGCACGCGCCGTGACCGATTCGATCGCGTTCCAGGTTCACGATGTCTTCAAGGCGATGTCGTCGCAATCGCCGACCGCGCTCGGCCGGCTCTATGCGGATGGCGGCCCCAGCCGAAACGATTTTCTCATGCAATGCGTCGCCGACATGCTGGATCATGCCATTATCCAGTGCGATGCACCGGAAGCTTCCGCCCTTGGCGCTGCCTATCTCGCCGGGCTTTCGCTGGGGATCTGGCCGGACCTCGCAGCGATCGCCGCCCTGCCGCGTTCGAGCAATCCGATCGTACCGCGTGCCTCCGATGCAGCATCGCGTCTCCGAGTCTGGCAGGATGCAATCTATCGCTCGACCGTTCATAACCCTTCATTTATGAGTGAATAAAAATTCACCAGTGGAGGCCTCCGTGGGACGACTGAACGAGCTGCGACTGATTGCCCGAATAGCGCAAATGTACCATGTCGAGGGCAAGCGGCAGGCCGAGATCGCCGAGATCATGCATATGTCGCAGGCCACCGTTTCGCGCATGCTGAAGCGAGCCGAGCAGGAAGACATCGTGCGCACGACGGTCATTCCGCCGGCCGGCACCTTCGCGGATCTCGAAACCGCGCTGCGTGACAAATACAGCCTGACCGAGGCCATCGTCATCGACTGCTCGGAGGACCGCGACGGTGCCATCATGGCGCGGATCGGCGAAGCGGCCGCTCATTTTCTCGAAGTCACGCTGCAGCAGGACGAAATCGTCGGCGTCTCCAGCTGGAGCCAGACGATCCTGCGGATGGTCGACAATATCCATCCGCTGAAGAACGCCAAGGCGAAGTACATCGTGCAGATCCTCGGCGGCATGGGCGATGCCTCCGTGCAGACCCATGCGACGCAGTTGACGGCGCGTCTTGCCAAGCTCACCGGCGGCGAGCCCCGCCTGCTGCTGGTGCAGGGCATTACCTCCTCGCGCGAAGCCAAGCTTGTCATGCTCGCCGATCCCGTCGTGCGCGAAACGATGGATCTCTTCAGCCGTTTGAGCCTCGCCATCGTCGGCGTCGGCGCGGTCGAGCCATCGGAACTGCTTGCCCGTTCGGGCAACACCTTTTCCCGCCAGGAAATGACGATGCTGCATGACGCTGGCGCCGTCGGCGAAATTTCTTATCGCTTCTACGACAAGAATGGAAAACCGGTCGAAACCCCGCTCAACGACCGGGTCATCGGCCTATCGCTTGAGGAACTGCGCAAGACCGACCGCGTCATGGCGCTCGCCGGCGGCGAATCCAAGACCCAGGCCATCGCAGGCGCCCTGAAACTGGGCGTCATCGATGTGCTTGTCACCGACAAGTTCACAGCAGCCCGGCTGACGGCCTGATCCATCCCGGATTAGCCCCGCCTGCTGCGCTTTATGGAGAAAAGACCATGACACGTTTTGCAGGCCAGACGGTTTTCGTCACCGGGGGCAACAAGGGTATCGGGCGCGGCATCGCCAAGCGCTTTGCCGAAGAGGGCGCGAAGGTCGCGATTGCGGCGATCGAGACGGATACGACCGAGGCCGCCGCCGTGCTCGCCAAGGAAACCGGCGCCGAAATCCTCGGCTTTACGCTTGACGTCACCGACGCCAAGGCCGTGCGGGAGGCCTATGGCGAGGCCGAAGCGAAGCTCGGCGCAATTTCCGTTTCCGTGCAGAATGCCGGCGTCATTACCATCGCCAAGGTCGAGAACCTGACCGAGCGGGAATGGGACCTCAACCTCGACGTCAATACCAAGGGTGTCTTTCTCTGCTGCCAGGAGGCGATCCGCCGTTTTCGCGCCAGTGGCACGAAGGGCCGGCTGATCAACACGGCCTCCGGCCAGGCCCGCCAGGGCTTCATCTACACCCCGCATTATGCCGCCTCGAAATTCGGCGTGGTCGGCCTGACCCAGAGCCTCGCCAAGGAACTCGCCCGCGAAGGCATCACCGCCAACGCCATCTGCCCCGGCATCATCCATACCGAGATGTGGGACTATAACGACCGCGTCTGGGGCCGGATGCTCGGCGAATACGGTCCCGGCGAGCTGATGGCCGAATGGGTCGAAGGCATCCCGATGGGCCGTGCCGGCACCCCGGCCGAAGTCGGCGCCCTCGTCGCCTTCCTCGCCTCCGCCGACGCCGCCTATATCACCGGCCAGACCATCAATATCGATGGCGGCCTGATCATGTCGTAATCTTCGGCGACCGCACGACGTCGTGCCTTGGATGGCGCCAGATACAGGACCACGCCGCGATCCGGCGGCGCGGTGTGGCGGTTTTCTCGCCACATCGGCGCTGTTGTTGCCCTGCCCCGCGCTGATGTCCTTCAGCACGGCATCACCATCTTGATCCGCTCCGCAAATCATGCCCCTATTCAAGTGCATAGGGGGAGGACGGATCGTGGCGTCAGAACAGGGAACGGTTAATTTGCGCAGGAATTCCAACCGGGTTGGGCCGGGCTTTCCGCAGGTCGTCGTGCTTGTCGGCGCGACCGGCGATCTGTCCCGACGCAAGTTGCTGCCGGGGCTGTTTCACCTGATCAATGCAGGCTTCATTCCGGGATGCCGCATCGTCGGCGTTTCCCTCGACGACATCGATGTCGATGCTTTTCGCACCATCGCCCGGGAATCGCTGGACACGTTCCTGACCCGCAAGTTCACCAAGACCGAATGGGAGGCCTTCTCCGATTCGCTCGACTATGTCTCGCTTTCCGCTGGTGCCGGGGCACTGAAGGAAGCGGTCACCAAGGCCGAGGAAGCGCTCGGGCCTGAGACGCGGCGCGTGCATTATCTCTCCGTGCCGCCGAAGGCAGCACTTCCGGCCGTCCAGCTTCTCTCCGAGGCCGGGCTGGTCGAACGCTGCCGCATCATCATGGAAAAGCCTTTCGGCACCGACCTTGCGAGCGCCGTCGAACTGAACCGGAAACTGCACGAGGTTTTCGAGGAAAAGCAGATTTTCCGCATCGACCATTTCCTCGGAAAGGAGCCGGCGCAGAACATCCTCGCCTTCCGCTTCGCCAATGGTCTGTTCGAGCCGATCTGGAACCGCAATTTCATCGACCATGTGCAGATCGACGTTCCGGAAACGCTCGGCCTTTCCACCCGCGCCGCGTTTTACGAGACGACCGGCGCCTATCGCGACATGGTGGTCACCCATCTCTTCCAGATTCTCGCCTTCATGGCGATGGAGCCACCGACCGCGCTGGAGCCGGCGCCGATTTCGGAGGAGAAGAACAAGGTGTTCCGCTCGATGCTGCCGATCGAGCCACGCGACGTGGTGCGCGGCCAGTATGTCGGCTACCGCAAGGAGCCGGGCGTCGATCCCGAGAGCGATACCGATACGTTCATCGCGCTCAAATGCGCCATCGACAACTGGCGCTGGGCCGGCGTGCCGTTCTTCCTGAGGACGGGGAAGCGTCTGGCTGAGGGGCAGCGCATCATCTCGATCGCCTTCCGCGAGCCGCCGAAATCGATGTTCCCGGCAGGTTCGGGCGTCGGCGCGCAGGGGCCGGATCATCTCACCTTCGACCTTGCCGATGCCTCCAAGGTCTCCCTTTCCTTCTATGGCAAGCGCCCCGGTCCGGGTTTCCGGCTCGACAAGCTCTCCCTGCAGTTCGCAATGAGCGAAACCGGTCTGATCGGCGAAGTGCTGGAAGCTTACGAACGCCTGATCCTCGACGCCATGCGTGGCGACCATACGCTGTTTACATCCGCCGAAGGCATCGAGCGGCTCTGGGAAGTCTCCCAGTCCCTGCTCGAAAACCCGCCGCCGGTTCGGCTCTACGATCAGGGCAGCTGGGGGCCGAAGTCGATCCACCAGCTCATCGCCCCACACGCCTGGCGCCTGCCGTTCGAGCGGGCATGGCGGGATTCGTCGAAGGAATGATGGAGAAAGCGGGGCGGGTGGCCCCGCGCAACTTGATAGGGTGCCGTGATCAACGCCGTCGATCAGCGCGAAGTTTGAGTTGACCGTTTTCGATCATGAGGCGAGACTTGCCACCGACAGCAAGGCAGGAGGAAGAACGATGGATGAGCAAAGCCGCTGGCGCCATATGGCAAGCGCTCCGAAAGACGGCCGGCGGATACTGGTGACCATCTATCCTTCCGAACAGGGGGCATCGGAAGTCGATCTCGCCTATTGGTCGCATGGCGATCAATTCGGTGCGGAAGGCTGGCGCGCCGCGGACTCATCGCCCGGCTGCATCATCGAATATGCCGAGCCGGAATTGAAGTGCTGGATGGCGATGCCCTCGGCAAGTCCCAGTCGCACCTCGATGCCCCCGCCATGGAAAGGCGAAGAAGACCAGGAACTCGATGGCTCGGGTATTTGATACTCGGGAGGCCCGATCGAGAGACGAAGGCACCGCAGCCGGCCGGTCGTGGCACATGGTCGCGTCCAAGCATACTCACGTTGATCGGCATCACGCTCAGGCCGTCGCTAACGCGCTTTCCGGCTTATCGCCGCCGTCACGATCGGCACGGCCATCGCAGCGAGGGAGCCGAGCGGCAGCCGTCGCAACGCTATCGTCACCAAACATGAACTGGCGGCCAGGGCTGCAAATTTCGCCCAGGGATAGGCGCCGAGCTGGGATCGGGCGCTGCAATTGGCCCATCGAACGCTGGAGCGGCTCACCAAGCCCACCCGCGCGCGGATCAGGTCCAGCCGGACGCGCAAGAGATCGATATCCTTTTCGAGAATTTCATGGCGAAGCCGGGCCCGCTCTTCGGGCGTTGCGACGGTTTCCACGATCGGATCGGCATCGTCGGAGCCGTAGAGGAAAATGTCCTCCTGCGGGATATGGGCTTTCTTCAGCATAAACAGCTCCTATCGTGTCGGATGATGATCGCCCTTGTCGCCCTCTCCGGGCTTGGCCTTGGTCTTCGCCTTGGTCCGGCGGTCGGCGGACAGTGACTTACCGACATCCACGGACTGCTTGAAGCGACCGTCATCGTCTCGTCGAACATAGCGCTTGTCGGTTCCGGTATCGATGGTTTCGCGCTTGGCCATCATCCTGCTCCTCTTGACAGTGTCATTGCTAAAACGCGGGAGATTCCAAAAAGATGCGTACCGGCACGCATTTTCTTGGCGGGACTGGAACCATCCACACGGAATGAATGTTCTTGCGCTGAACGGGAGCGCATCATGTCCATCTTCGCTTTTCGGACCAGGAGGGTGATGTTGCTCCCGGCGCGCTCTATGAATTCCAGGATCTGGTGGCGGCAATCGACGAGGCAAAGCGCGTTCTGGCCGAAATGGCGCCCGATGGTCTCCCGAGAGAGCCGGGCGGCTCCATAGCCGTCGAGATCATCACCGATGCCATTGGGGGAAACCTGAACGATCCCGACCGCAACAAGCTGAAGGATGCCGGCAAGACCAGGGGAGACAGGTGATGGTTCCCAAGTCCTCGCGGCCCGCGTGATCGCCGCTTCGGCCCGAATCGCGGTTCGTTGCGGCACCGTTCCTGTCATGCCGAAAGCCGTCTCCGTTTTGCCTTCCGTACGCGTGCGCCCTGCCAGACCACCTGAAAAAACAACTTTGTCGCTTGGAACCGCAAAAATCCCTTGCAATGAAGGGCTCCTGACTCTAGTCAGGCGCTAACGGAGAGGTGGCCGAGTGGTCGAAGGCGCTCCCCTGCTAAGGGAGTATACCCGGAAGGGTATCGTGGGTTCGAATCCCATCTTCTCCGCCATTTTCCCGAATGATTCAATCCTGTCATTATCAATTGCCTCAGACCGGTGTCCTGGGATAATCCTTGCCATCAGCGATGAACGCCCTGACTTCAGTGGGCACAGCAAGAGATTCGAGAGCATCGATGAGCAGCGACAACAAGCCGGTCACGCAAGTGACGATCGAGAAACGCCGCAATGGCCGCTGGAGCTTCGTGATCAAGCGCGGCGCGGTGGTCTATCCAGCCCAAGGTCAGTTCACCAGCCAGTTGGAAGCGCATGCTGCCGGGCAGATGACCTTGAAGGCCTTGGAAAACAAGCGCTGACACGCCAGCCTTCGGAAAGAATGGCCGGGTCTGCCGCAGCAGCCTGGCCTTTCTCGTTTCACCGGTTTGCCCAGCCTCAGGATTTTCGCGCCAGCCGATCCATCGCGGCCTGCGTGGCGGCGCCGAATTCGCCGTCGAGTGGGCCGCTGTAATAGCCGCGGTCACGCAGCAGGGCCTGGATTTCCTTGCGGAAGGCCGGCGTGAAGTTGTTCGGTGAACTCTTCATTTCGTTGAGCTTCGAGGGATCGCCGCCCTCGACACTGGCAGCGGCCCAGCGCACGGCCTCCTTCGGATCGGCCTTGGTGCCGAGGCCGAAATCATAGAGGCGGCTCAGGTTGCCCATCGCATAGGCACTGCCGGCATTGGCCGCCATTTCGTACCAGTTGCGGGCCTGCGCGTAATCCTGCGAGACGCCATTGCCGACATCGTAGAACCAGCCGAGCAGCGCCATCGAATAGGCGTCACCGACATTGGCGGCCTTTTCATACCACTTCTTGGCTTCGGCATAGTCTTGCGTGGTGCCGAGACCGTTCTGATAGGCCCAGCCAAGCGAGGACATGGCATTGGCGTCGCCGCCTTCGGCTGCCTTCTGATACCAGGCGAGCGACTGGTTGAAATCCTTCGGAATACCGTTCCCTTCGCGGTAGAACCAGCCGAGCGTCGCCATGGCATTGGCATAACCCTGATTGGCGGAGGCCTGATACCATTTCAGCGCTTCGGCGTAATCCTGCTGAACGCCGCCATAACCTTCACGATACAGCCAGCCGAGTGAGGCCTGCGCATAGGAATTGCCGGCATTGGCGGCCTGTTCGAACATGCTCTTGCCCTTCTCGATATCGACGGGACCGTCGGTGCCGTAGATCGAGAACCAGGCGAGATTGGTCAGCGCATACATGTTGCCGCCGTCGGCAGCCTTCTGGTAATTGCTGCGCGCATCGACATAGTTGCGACCGGCATCCTGGGCGCGGCCCAGCATGTTGACCAGCATCATGTCATCCGGGTTTTCGTTGACCGCCTGGGCGCAGGCCGTCAGCGCCCGCTCCGAATCGATCTTCAGGAAACCGACGCCGAGGAAGCCGGGCATGGATTGCGGTTCACCGGCGAGCAGGTAACAATCGCGCGACGCCTGCGTGTCCTTGCCGGTCTGCGAGATGTTCAAGCCCTTCTTGGGCTCGAGCGCGGCGATCTGGGTTTCCGCCTCCGCCTTGTGCTTGCTGTCGGGATAGCGCTCCATGAAGCGCGTCAGGGCAGCCGCATCGGTCGATTGCTTCAATGCTTCCCAGGCGATTTCGTCCGGGGTGACGGTGGTCTGGGCCGCCTCGTCCAGCAGCTTCAGCTTCTTTTCTGCCAGCATCTTGTAGACCGGATCCGAGCCGTGCTTGGAAAGAAACACTTCGATCAGGTCCTTGTCGGCGAGATCGCGGATGTTCTGCCAGTCGGCAGCGGCAGCGGACTGGCCGTTCGGCGAGATTTCCTGCGTGTTGCCGTTGTTGGTGACGTTGATATTGACTTCCTTGATGTTCAGGAAGATCTGCGCGCCCCCGAGCGAACCGTAGACGAAAGGCTCCTGCTCGCGGTTTGTGGCGCTGACCACCTCGTCGCGAACCTTGCCGAGCGCGATGCGCACATCGACGCCGGGTTCGGCCAGGTATTTGGACAGAGCTGTCGCAAACGGGCTGTTCCTGCCCTCGCCGTCCATCGCCACCGTGCCGGCCTTCGAGGCGAAGGCGACCAGAAGATCGGCCGTTTCGGGCTCGACACGGGCCAGACCACGGCTAACGGCGCGGGTCGAGATCGACCGGCTCATCGACTGTTCGAAAGGGTTGTTGCGGCAGGCGTCGAGAATGACCAGCTTCAGACGGGTCGCGCCTTCCAGCGATCGCTGCACGCGATCGAGCGGAATGGCCTCATCCTCGACGTCCTTGTCGGTCTTCAGCGAAACATCGACCGGCAGCAGGAAATTCTCGCCGTTCATCTCCATGCCGTGGCCGGAATAATAGATGATCGCAACGTCGGCGCCGGTGGCCGTATCCTCGAAATCGCGCAGGGCCTTCACCATGGAACCGCGATCGACATCATGGACGGTGGTGACGGTGTCAAAACCGGCGTCCTCGAACGACTGCTTCATCAGTTCGACGTCATTGGCCGGATTGTTCAACTGCGATGTCGCCTCGTATTTTTGATTGCCGATCAGCAGGGCAACGCGCTTGGCAGCCTCAGCCACGCCGGCCTGGAAGGCGAAAATAGACAGCGATACGAAAAAAACCGGCACCCAACGCCGAAAATGACCTTTAAACATGACTTCCCTCCGCGTCCGCGCGGTCATACGGGACGTCGCCGCCCCCAACCGCCCAGACATGATCCCGTATAGATTCGGCACGAGGTTTCGTCATCGTGCTCATTGCATGGAAGTATTACGTATGACCCACCGTGTTTCAATGTCCGCTTTTCCGGTTTTTTAAGCAAGGACGACGACACTAAGGTGAATGGACATCAGTTCAGGGCAAGGCTGACGCAGCACAGTGCTTTCGCCGAGTTCCGGGCCTGTCGCGAACAGATCGATGCCGGCAAGTCGCCCTGTTTTTCCGGAGTTTTCAATGTCGATGGTGATGCATCTCGCGGAGGCGAAGTTTGGCCAACCGAGAACGACATACAAGCACTATTATATCGAGCGGCCCTGCCGCATTCTCGTCGTCGGGGAGCATCTCAAGCCGAAGACGAAATACCAATGTCTGCTGCGCCATATCTCGGTCGGCGGTGCGATGCTGGATTTCAACGCCAATCTTATTCTGCCGCGCCATTTCTTCCTGCAGGTCGAGGGTTTCCCGGACGAGATCGGATGTTCCCAGGTGCACCGGCGCCGCACCGAACTCGGCGTCCGCTTCAATGTGCCAACGCCGCCGGAATTCGTCAGCCGCCTCATCCGGGTGAATTTCACCAGCGGCATGATCTGACACGCAGGTAATTTCTGAAGCGTCCGGCAATCCGAGCGGTCCTCAATCCCGTATCAAGGGAGAACAAGGATATGCGCACATGAAATCCGTGCTTTTCGCCTATGCGGGAACCCTTCTGTCGTTTCTGGCAGCCGATGCGATCTGGCTGGGGTTGGTCGCACGCACCTTTTACCGGGACCAGTTGGGTGCCCTGATGCTGCCGTCGCCGAACTTCGCGGTCGCCGCCCTCTTCTATCTCTTTTTTGCCGTCGCGATCGTCGTACTGGCTGTCATGCCCGGGTTCAAAGCGGGCTCCTTCACTCTGGCCGTGGGGTATGGCGCGGTTCTCGGGCTGGCGGCCTACGGAACCTATGACATCACCAATCTCGCGACGCTGAAGAGCTGGCCACCGATAGTCTCGATGGTCGATATGGCATGGGGCACGTTCGTGACCGCGCTGTCGGCCGGCTGTGGCTTCGTTTTAGCCCGCTCCTTTGCCGGCGAAATTGCCTGATTTCGGCACGTGCCGACCACCGTTTGTCGGAATTTTAGCTCTTGTTAAATTTTTAAGGAATGCTTTCAAAGGATTGCAACATCCCTGAACAATTCTGTGTCGCATCGGTCATTGCCTTCGGAGGAGGGCCTGGCCGACGAGGCCCTCCAGCGCGGCAGACCGAATCCTGCTCCACCGCTGCTGCAATCGAGGAATGGGTGATGCAGAACTCGACGATGTACTCCACGGTTAACTCGAAATTGTACGAGCAGCGTTTCGAGCGTTTCTCGGTCGCGCAGGCCGGGACGCTGATGGCCGTCAGACCCGCGCTCGGTGGCGTATCGACCCGGACCTGCAAGATGGTCGAAATTTCCCGCGGCGGCGCCAGCTTCATCGTCAACACGACGATCGGCCTGCCGGAGCATTATTACCTGACGATCGTCGGCACCAAGAAGCGCATCGGATGCGCCGAGGTCTACCGCCGCGACAACCACATCCAGGTGCATTTCATCAAGCCGATCGACGAGGAATTTCTCCACCAGATCGTCCGCTATGAATTCTTCACCGGTGGCGAGTTGAAAAAGAAGCACTGACGCAAGTGTCTCGCCGGCTGCGTATTTCGCTGCCGGTTTCGGTTTCCTTGACGAGGAAACATCGCTACAGCGCCGTTCGTCATATGACGCAATCAGGTTCGCTGTCGCACTTTATACCTGCTGCATAATTTCATCCTTAAACCGATTCCGGTTTAAGGAATTATGCAGTAGTCTCCGCTGCGATTTCACCCACCGTCAGGCCGATCCAGCATGTCCGCATTTTCCAGGTTCACCCCCCTCGTCTCCTCCCTGCCATCCACCATCCCCTTCGTCGGGCCCGAAGCGATCGAGCGTCAGCGCGGCCGCGCCGTTTTGGCGCGAATCGGCGCCAACGAAAGCGGCTTCGGTCCTGCTCCGTCCGTCCTTCAGGCGATGACGGCTGCGGCGACCAGCGTCTGGAAATACAATGATCCCGAAAATTTCGAGTTGAAGGAAGCATTGTCCCGCCATCTCGGTATTTCCGCATCCAATATCGCCATCGGCGAAGGGATCGATGGCCTGCTCGGCCAGATCGTTCGGCTGGTGATTGAACCGGGCATGCCGGTGGTGACCTCGCTGGGCGGCTATCCGACCTTCAACTTCCATGTCGCGGGTCACGGCGGCCGGCTGGTGACGGTTCCCTATGTCGACGATCGCGAAGATCTCGATGGCCTGCTCGAAGCCGTGCGGCGCGAAAACGCACCGCTGGTCTATTTTGCCAATCCCGACAATCCGATGGGTAGCTGGCATGATGCAGACAGTGTTATCGCTTTCGCCAAGGCCTTGCCGGAAGACTGCCTGCTCATTCTCGACGAGGCCTATGGAGAGACGGCGCCTGATGGTACGATCCCGGCCATCGAGGCGCTGATCGACAGGCCCAACATCATCCGCACGCGGACATTCTCCAAGGCCTATGGCCTGGCCGGCGCGCGCGTCGGCTATGCGATCGGAACGCCGGGAACGGTGCAGGCCTTCGACAAGATCCGCAACCATTTCGGCATGAACAGGATCGGCACCGCCGCGGCCCTGGCAGCGCTTGCGGATCGGAATTACCTGAAGGACGTCGTGGTGAAAATCGCCGCATCACGCGACAGGATCGCCGGGATCGCACGCGACAATGGGCTGAAGCCCTTGCCGTCGGCCACGAATTTCGTCGCCATCGATTGTGGAGAAGACGCGGTTTTCGGGCGTTCGATCGTCGATCGCCTCATGGCCGATCACGGCATTTTCGTCCGCATGCCGGGCGTTGCTCCGCTCAACCGCTGCATCCGGATCAGCACCGGGCCGGAGGCGGACATGGCTCTTCTGGAAGAGGCTTTGCCGAAAGTCCTGAAAGCAACCGGTCGACGATAAGGGGCCTGCCTCTTCTTCGGAGGTCTTCGCCCCTACCGCCTTCCGGCGATGCGATCATGTTTCAATGCACTGTCATCCATTCGCGAGCGGCGCGCAGGGCAAGCGCAAGGTCCGTCTTGCTCATCGACATCGTCAAGTCCGCGCGCAGCGCTGCTGCCCGATCCGAACCCTTGATCGCCGCAATATTCAACCATTTGTGCGCGGCGACGAGATCGACGTCGCAACCATGTCCGGTTGCATACATCAAACCCATTTCGCAGAAGACGTCCGCGCGGTTTTCGCCACCCATCGTGGCATTCGAAGCATTCTGAATGTCAAAGCGTGCCATTTTCTCTGTCCCTGTTTTAGGTTTCTACTGTATGCAGTCCCTGTTTTCGCTGCCTTTTTCGGGCTCCTTTGAAGGGCGGCCATCTTGTGCGGCTTTCACCCGTCAGAGGTTGTCGGCGGGGTGTTTCCCCTGCTCGTCTTATGGATTTGAGTATGCCGCAGTGGTTTCAATACACGCTTAAAATGCATGATTAATTTGAGACGAACAAAGTTCAAACGATTGGTAAACTTGGCTTTTTGTTAAACATCGGACTGCCTTGAAACGCTGGCTTTTGCTTCAATCTTTACAGAAAATTCAATTCCCGATTTCAACCAATCGCTAACCACGCAAAACGGTGCGCGACGATCAATCTCTGGGAAAACCGGCATCGCCCCTGCTCCGCACCCGCATTTTTTCGGCGGCGAATCGCAAAAACTCCTGTTTACGTTTACGTCCGCGTAAGTTACTTTTGAGGCGTTGAGCAGGGAGGAGATCAGCTCTGGAAACATGTCGACTGGACCATGCGGCACAGCATGCGGTTCCGGCGAGCTTTACGGGAGGACCATCATGATCCGTACATTCATTCTCGCAGCCGTCATGACCATGGCCACGGCGGGCGCCGGCTTCACCGCCGACCCCATCGTCGGCGACTGGAAGACAGCGAGCGGCGAAACCGCGGCCATCAGTTCCTGCGGTGGCGCCTATTGCATCACGCTGAAGACCGGCAAGCATGCCGGCAAGCGCATCGGCAACATGAGCGGCGGCGGCAACAGCTATTCCGGGGAGATCACCGATCCGGCCAACGACAAGACCTATAACGGCAATGCGTCGATCAGCGGCAGCTCGCTGAAGATGCAGGGCTGCGTCCTGAAGGTCCTCTGCAAGTCGCAGACCTGGACACGCATGTAAGCGATGAACGATCCCGGCGGGTCCAACCCGCCGGAGCCTCTCTGCCTGTTCGTGTGCCCTCTGGCCGAGCAGGATATTTTGCGCATCATTGTCATCCGGCAGGCCGCTGCGTCTTCCCCTCCTCATCTGCTGGAACAACCACAGATCGGAGCGAGCATCGCTGTCTGCGGCGGGAAACCCTGTCGAACACGAAAAGACATGCAGACAGACTTCGTGCGTCCGAAACCGCGAAGATGAACGGGAGATGAACCGAGGTCTCAGGAAGAGTTCAGTTTGCCTGTGCGAAAAGGTCATCATCGAGTTGAACCCCGATCGACACACAAGACCAAACGGACAAAACCATGGACATTCTCGCCCGCCGCCTCACCATCATCAGCATGCTCATGGTCGTCTTCGCAATGCTGCTGGCAGCCGCCGTCAGCGCCGACACACAGCGCCGTCGCCACCACAGCTTCGCCGGCTCGCTGGCCGACTGCACTGTCCACACCGCGCAATTCTGCGAACAAGCCAAGCTCTAAGGAACAGACGATGTCCGCCCTCTTCCAGTCCGCGACCACTGCAATGCGCATGCTCGCACTGGCGAGCCTGCTGATGGCTCCGATGGGAGCAGTTGCCTATAGCAAGGCCACCGGCCACGGCATCGGCAAGCAGGGCGCGGGCCTCGTCCTCTTCGTTACGCTGCAGCGCCAGTCGATGAGTTGAGCGATAACGCGCAGCAGCCTCAGCAGCCCTTGCACTGACGATCCCTCTGCCTTCCTATGTCCACATCAGGAAGGAACGCCATGCCCATCTCCGCATTTGCCATCTACGCTCTCGCGGCGCTTGCCGAAATCGCCGGCTGCTTCTCCTTCTGGGCTTGGCTGAAGCTCGACAAGCCGATCCTCTGGCTGCTGCCCGGCATGGCCAGCCTCGCCCTCTTCGCCTGGTTGCTGACACTCGTCGATTCCGCCGCCGCCGGCCGCGCTTATGCGGCCTATGGCGGGGTCTATATCGCCGCCTCGCTCGCCTGGCTCTGGCTGGTCGAGGATGTGCGGCCCGACCGCTGGGACCTGACGGGCGTGGCGCTCGCTCTTGCCGGAACAGTCGTCATCCTTGCCGGACCGCGCTGATGAATTGCGCTGCGTAGGCTCGGCGTGACATTCCAATCTTGTCGTTTGCTTGTCAAAAACCCCACCCTATAATGCCGCATGAGCAAACGAATCTCTTCCCTTTCCGCCCTTTCCATTGCCACGCCGGACGCCTTTGAACCGCGGACATTCGACGATCCCGTCGCCGCCGTCGATGCGCTGTCGGCGCTGTATGAGCGCAACACCAGGTTTCTGGTCGATGCATTTACGGAGCTTGGACGCACCGGAATGCCGGTCTCGCGCTTCCGCGCCTGCTATCCGCAGGTCAGCATCGAGACCAGCAGTTACAGCCATGTCGATTCGCGCCTGTCCTACGGTTACGTCAGCGGCCCCGGCGTCTACACGACCACGGTCACCCGGCCAAAGCTGTTCCGGCACTATCTGAAGGAACAACTTGGCCTTTTGATCCGCAGCCATGGCGTCGGCGTCACCGTGTCGGAATCGACAACGCCGATACCGCTGCATTTCGCCTTCGGCGAAGGCGCCTATGTCGAGGCATCGATGGCCGAGAACATCGACATCCCGCTGCGCGACCTGTTCGACACGCCGGACCTGACGACGACGGACGACGAAATCGCCAACGGTTCCTACGAGCCCGGGCCCGGCGAGCCCTCGCCGCTTGCTCCGTTCACGGCCCAGCGCATCGACTATTCACTCGCCCGGCTCAGCCATTACACGGCGACCAGCGCCTCGCATTTCCAGAATTTCGTCCTGTTCACCAATTACCAGTTCTACATCGACGAATTCTGCACCTGGGCGCGCCAGCAGATGGCCGATGGCGGCAATGGCTATACGTCCTTCGTCGAGCCCGGCAACATCATCACCCAGGCCGGTTCCGACAAGCCGGATTCAGACCTGACACTCGCACGCCTGCCGCAGATGCCCGCCTATCACCTGAAGAAAAAGGGCCATGGCGGCATCACCGTCGTCAATATCGGCGTCGGTCCCTCCAATGCCAAGACGATCACCGACCATATCGCCGTGCTGCGTCCGCATGCCTGGCTGATGCTCGGTCACTGCGCCGGCCTGCGCAACAGCCAGACGCTGGGCGACTACGTGCTGGCTCACGCCTATGTACGCGAGGATCACGTGCTCGACGACGACCTGCCGGTCTGGGTGCCGATTCCGGCGCTGGCGGAAGTCCAGGTGGCGATGCAGGACGCGGTTGCGGAGGTGACCGGCTATGAAGGCTACGATCTCAAGCGGATCATGCGCACCGGCACCGTCGCCACCATCGACAACCGCAACTGGGAACTGCGCGACCAGCGCGGACCGGTGAAGCGCCTGTCGCAATCGCGGGCCATCGCGCTCGACATGGAATCGGCGACCATCGCGGCCAACGGCTTCCGCTTCCGCGTGCCCTACGGAACGCTGCTCTGCGTCTCCGACAAGCCGCTGCATGGCGAACTGAAGCTGCCCGGCATGGCGACGGCATTCTACAAGACGCAGGTCAGCCAGCATTTGCAGATCGGTATTCTTGCCCTGCAGAAGCTCGCTGCCATGCCGCCGGAAAAGCTGCATTCGCGCAAGCTGCGCAGCTTCTTCGAGACGGCGTTCCAGTAGGGTTCAGCGGCGCGGCGACAGCACGACCGACAACAGCGTGCCGGCAACCGCCGACACGAGGATCAGCAGATGCGCATTGACACTGGCGCTTGCCAGCAGATCAAGGGCCGCGCCCTGTGCCGGCGCGCCGAACGAAATGGCGCCGGCGGTAATCCCTGCCGGATAGGTTCCGACGCCGGCGGGTGCATGCAACGGCAGGACCGATGACAATTCGCCGCCGAGCGCACCGCCGAAACAGGCGCTGAGCGGCAGCACGCCCATCGTGGCAAGCACCCAGGCGAGCACGGCGACCTTCGTCGCCCAGTTGAGCACCGTCATCAGCCAGGCCCGCACGAAGGCGGCGGGTGAAGCCGGCAGCCCCGCCTCTACCTCGGAGAGGAACCGGCCGAGCTTTTCCGGCAGCCGCCGCTGCAAGAGCGCCAGCACCCTGCCTTTCAAGAGGAACAGCGCCAGCGGCGCGACCAGAAACAGCGCCCACAACAACCAGCCGAGCGCCTGCTCTTCCCGGGCGATGACGAGACCGAAGCCGGCGGCGGCAAACAGGGCGTGCAGGTCGAGCAAGCGCATCAACAGCAGCGCCGAGGTGCTGCGTGTGAGCGGAACCGAGAATTCCGAGCGCATCAGGATGGGAAAGCTGGTTTCCCCGGCCCGGAACGGCAGCATGATGTTGAGCAGGTTGTGAACCTGCGTCACCCGCAGCAGCGTCAGAAAACGGCCACGGGTCTCAACCGGGAAATAGTCGTAGATCCGGTAGCAGCGGATGAAATAGGTGCCGACCAGCAGTGTGAGCGCGGAAAGCACCGGGAAAAGGCCGATATCGGCCCACTCTTGCAACAGAACCGGCCATCCCCATATCCACTGGATGAAGGCGGCATAGGCAATGACGGCCATCATGGAGATGACGGTCATCCGGTTGCGGACGAGCCACCTATCCCGGCTGGCATCCCCTGCTGCATTCATCTATTTGCTACTTTCCTGTCCGGTGCTATGGGACGGCTGGTTATCACGATAAGCCGCGCGAGAGAACCTGCAGCATTTCAAAGGTTTTGATTTTGGATCCCATCCTGGAAGCAAACGGGGCAGAGACCGCCACCGACGAGGCGATCGAACTGTCCGTGGTCGTGCCGATTTATAACGAAGAAGAAAGCGTCGGGCCGCTGGTCGCGCGCATTCGCGAGGCCATGTCGAATTTCGACCGATCATGGGAGTTGATCCTCGTCGATGACGGCAGCACCGACGCGACGCTGCTCAATGCCCGCAAAGCGCTTTCGGACACCGGTCTGCGCCTGAAGATCGTCGAACTGCAGCGCAATTTCGGCCAGACGGCCGCCATGCAGGCAGGCATCGATACAGCAGTCGGCCGGCTGATCGCCACGCTCGACGGCGACCTGCAGAACGACCCGCGCGATATCCCCGCCATGGTGACGGCGATCGAGGAACGCGAGCTCGATCTTCTGGTCGGCTGGCGCAGGAACCGGCAGGACGGACTGCTGCTGCGCAAGATCCCGTCCTGGTGCGCCAACTACCTGATCGGCAAGATCACCGGCGTGAAGCTGCATGATTATGGCTGCAGCCTGAAGGTTTACCGGGCCTCGATCATCAAGCAGGTCAAGCTGATGGGCGAGATGCACCGCTTCATTCCGGCCTGGGTTGCCGGCGTCGTGCCATCGAGCCGGATCGGCGAAATGCCGGTCACCCATCACGCCCGCCAGCATGGCACGTCGAAATACGGAATTTCACGAACCTTCCGCGTCATCCTCGACCTTCTCTCGGTGCTGTTCTTCATGCGCTACAAGGCGCGGCCGGGCCACTTCTTCGGCTCGATCGGCCTGGCGGCCGGCGGCTTGAGCGGGCTCATCCTGCTCTATCTGTTCATCGACAAGTTCGTCTTCGGCAACAATATCGGCGCAAGGCCGATGCTGATCGTCGGTGTCATGCTGTTCCTGTCGTCGGTCCAGTTGATCACCACCGGCATCCTCGCCGAAATGATGGCGCGGCTCTATTCCGGCGAGAACGACACGCCGCCCTATATCGTCCGCAAGATTTTCGGCACCGACAGCACCGGCGCCTGACGTCACGCGGCCGGGGCAGGCTCGGCGCCGACCAGAAGCTTCAGTTCGCCGGGATGGATGCGCAGGGCGACATCGCGACCGATCGGCAAAAGCTCGCCATCGATGACGCAGTTGATCTTGTGGCGCGCGCGCGGGAAATGCAGGTCGACCGAGGTTACGCTCATCTCGGTGATGAGCGGGCTTTCCCGGAATCTTCCGCGCAGGATATCGAAGGTCAGCTTGGCGACGCCCGACGGCTTGAGCGGTGGCGCCGTATAGAAGCCCAGATGCCCGCCGGTCACGTCATCGGCATACATCAGCGCGTTGGGGCCAAAATGATTGTTCGACACCGAGATGGCCGAGACCTCGCGTGTTTCGCGAACGCCATCCACCTGGAATTCGATCTCGAACTCCGGCGGATTGAACATCACGCCCACGGCGGCGCGCGTACTGGCACGGATCTTTCCCAGCCGCGAGGCGAATGTGTAGGACTCCCGGTAGCGCACCAAGCGGGCATGCAGCCCCATGGAGAACTGGTGCACGAAGGCACGGCCGTCGGCGCTGCCGATATCGCCATCCACCATCCTGCCGTCGGCCAGCACATCGAGCACCGTCCAGATGTCGAGCGGCAGCTTCAGCGCGCGGGCGAACAGATTCATCGTTCCGGCCGGCACCACCCCGAGCGGAATGCCGTTTTGCCACGCGACCCCGGCGGCGGACGAAATCGTGCCGTCACCGCCGCCGGCGATCATCGCATCCAGATCGTCGCGCCGCGCGGTCCTTTGGAGCGCACCGCTCATCTCGCTGCCATCGACGACGGCGATCTCGATGTCATGTCCCGCAGCGCGAAAGATTTCCTTCGCCTTGGCGCCATACGCTTCCATATCCGTCGTGCGGAACGTGCCGCCATCGCGATTGAAAATGGCCTTGATCTTCATGAATTGTCCTTGGACTGTGCCGTGCGGAAGTTTATCATATAGGGTGACGGTCACGGATTTGCAGGTGAGCGCGCACCCGTCCGTGAATCCCGGCAGGCAGTTGTCAGGGCCTCGCCATGCGGCTATGTCGTCCACTCCAGACCACCATCCCTTCAGGACCGGGCGAAAACAGGCATGAATTTTCTGGCCAGGCATCTTCAGACGCGTCCCGCCACGTTCATCTTTCTGGTTGCCGCCTATTTTGCGCTAAATGTAGTCGTCCGCCTGTCGCTGCCCGATTCGCTTGAAATGGACGAAGCCGGCCAGATCCTGATGAGCCAGTGGTACGCTCTCGGCTACGATACCCAGCCGCCCTTCTTCAATTGGGTTCAGCATCTGACGATCGATGCGATCGGCCAGTCACTTCTGGCGCTGAGCCTCGTCAAGAACCTGTTCCTTTTCCTGAGCTACGTCTTCTACTATCTCGCCGCCCGCGAGGTCCTGAAAGGCCGGGGACTGGCGGCAGCGGCGGCACTCGGACTGCTGACCATCCCGGAAATCGGCTGGCTGGCGCAGCGCGACCTGACACACTCCAATGCCTCGCTTTTCGCGGCCTGCCTTTTTCTCTACGGGCTGTTTCGCACCCTTGGTCGACCAAGCCTTTCCAGCTATGCCGTGACCGGCATCGCCATCGGTATCGGGCTCCTGTCGAAATACAATTTCTCGATCCTCTGCCTCTGCACCTTCGTCGCGGTCCTGGCCGTTCCCGCCTATCGCCGGCGCATCCTCGATTGGCGTATCGTGCTGACCGCGGGGATCGCGGGATCGATCGTTCTTCCGCATGCGTTCTGGCTGTTGCAGAACTTTGAAATCGCATCCCATGACACCGTCAACAAGCTGGAAACCGGCGGGCATGATGGTGTGCTCCTGCAGATCGGCCGTGGCCTCTCGGAACTGCCACTGACTGTCCTGAGCTTCTGCGCCCTGGCGATTCTCGTCTATGCGACGATCGCGCGTGATCGCTTCTGGCTGAGCCTGCATGCGCAGAACGACCGGATCCGGCTGGTGGAAATCATGTTCGGCGTGCTGCTGGTCTTCCTGCTGTTTCTGATCTTTTTCGTCGGAACGGCGGAGCTGAAGACCCGCTGGGTATCTCCGGTCCTCTTCATGACGCCCCTCTATCTCTGCCTGAAGCTCGACGCACACGGGATCGATGAAACGGTTTTCCTCAAACGATTCTTGCCGGTCATTCTGTTGCTGATGGTCCTCATCCCGGCATCGCTCATCTTGCGGATCGTCGCGGCCGGGCCGATGAACACCCATCCGAAATTGACCGTGCCTTACCAGGCCTTCGCGTCCGAGCTCGTCGCCAAGCCCGGCGTCCAGCCCGCCCTGGTGATCGCGCAGGACGCCTTCCTCGCGGGGAACCTGCGCATGCAACTGCCGCACACCCCGGTCGATACGGAAACCTACAGGCTCTACAGCCCGCCCTTTGACTGGTCGGAGGACAAACCCATCCTGCTGGTCTGGCGCGCGGGAGACAAGAATGCGCCGCAGGTTCCGGTAAACGTCGAAAACCGCCTCAAGCAGCGGATCGGTACCGTGCCGCCGCTGCAGCCGCAGACGATCGCGCTGCCCTATATCTACGGCAGCGACGGCGATCTCTTCCGTTTCGGCTATGCCTGGGTTCGCAAACCCTGAACGCCCGCCTCGATCATGCGGCCTCCTGCGGCATGATGTTGTCGTCTCCCCAACGCTTCATCGCCATGATCACCGGGTCGAGGCTGCGCCCGCGCGGCGTCAGGCCATAATCGACCCTTGGCGGAACGACGGCAAAGACGGTGCGCTCGCACCAGCCCATCGGCCTCCAGCTCGCGCAACTGTTTGGTCAGCATGAGTTGCGTGACGTTCTGCAGGCGGCGGCGCAATTCATTGAAGCGCATCGTTCCGTCCAGAAGGGGATAGAGGATCACGCCCTTCCATTTTCCGTCGATCAGGTGGAGCACGCCCTCGACCGGGCAACCGGGGGAGCAATCGAGCTTTTCGTGACGAACGCGCGCCATCTCACGGTATCCCTTTTGGTACTATATACACTTTATGTGCATTCTTGCAGTCTTTGAACATGATGCGCATCTAGCTTTCATTCAAACCCGAAGGAGCCAACATGCGCGCTGTCGCCTACAAGATCCCTCAAGCCATTTCCGCCGAAACCTCGCTGATCGACGTGGACCTGCCCGTCCCCACGCCTGAAGGCCGGGATCTGCTCGTCGAGATCAAGGCCGTTTCCGTCAATCCGGTTGATACCAAGGTTCGAGCCGGTTCCAAGCCGGAGCCCGATCCGTTGCGCGTCCTCGGCTTCGATGCCGCCGGCATCGTCAAGGCGGTCGGCCCGGGCGTAAAATTGTTCCAGCCGGGCGATACGGTCTTCTATGCCGGCGCCATCAACAGGCCGGGCTCGAACGCCGAATTCCATCTGGTGGATGAGCGTCTTGTCGGCAAGAAGCCGGAAACGCTTGATTTTCCAGCCGCGGCCGCCCTGCCGCTGACGGCGATCACCGCCTGGGAAATGCTGTTTCATCGGCTGAAGGTCAACGAGCCCTTGCCCAGTGCCGCCAATGCCATCCTGATCATCGGCGGCGCCGGCGGTGTCGGCTCGATCGCGATCCAGCTGGCGCGGGCGCTGACCAACCTCACGGTGATCGCGACCGCGTCACGCCCCGAAACGCAGAAATGGGCCTATGATCTCGGTGCGCACCACGTGCTCGATCATTCGAAGCCGCTCGCCCGACAGATCGATCAGCTCGCGCTCGGAGCACCAGCGTTCGTCTTTTCAACGACCAATACGACTGATCATATCGGCGACATCGTCAACCTGATCGCGCCGCAGGGCCGGTTCGGACTGATCGACGATCCCGATACGCTCGATGTCGTCCCTTTCAAGCGCAAGTCGGTCTCCATTCATTGGGAACTGATGTTCACCCGCTCGCTGTACCAGACGCGGGACATGGAGGAGCAGCACAACCTTCTGGACGAGGTCTCGCGCCTGGTCGATGCCGGCAAGATTCGCTCGACGCTGACGGAGAGCCTCGGAACCATCAATGCGGCAAACCTGAAGACGGCTCATGCCCTGATCGAGAGCGGCCGGACGAAGGGCAAGCTTGTGCTGGCCGGATTCTGACCAGTTCTCGCTTGTCGAATGAGGCCTTCGACGCAGTTCCCACGGGAACGCGTTCCTGCCGTGCGCCTGCGTAAACAGGGACAGCGCGGCACATCGAACCCTCCCAAGCCGGTGACGCCGCGCTACCCCGGAACCACGCTCCGTAACGAAAGCGGAGCGCAGTTCCGGGGCGGACCCTTCATCTGTCACCGGAGAACAAAATGCCGTCCTTCCTTGCCACCCTCGTCAATTCTCGCGCGTTCGGTTATCTCGCCCGGACCATCCTCACCTACATGTTCTGGGCCAGCGGCCTGGCCAAACTCATCGACTTCAATGCCGGCGTCGCTGAAATGGCGTTCTTCGGGCTGGAGCCCGCCCCGCTGTTCAACATTGCCGTGGCCGTCACGCAGCTTGGCGGTTCGGCATTGATCATAGCCAATCGCTGGACCTGGCTCGGCGCCGGTGCGCTCGGCATCTTCACCGCGCTCACCATCCCGATCGCCCATACGTTCTGGACGATGCAGGAGCCGATGAAGACGCTGGAGTTCTACGTCGTCATGGAACACATCACGGTCATCGGCGCGCTGATGGTGGTTACCTGGAAATCCGCACCGTCACGCGATTTTGCGGCTTCGCCTCATGCGACTCTCGCGGCTCGAGGAAATGTGTAGCTGATACGAGCGGAGGCCTGCCGGACACAGCCCGGCAGGCCTCCGCCGCCCTTCTCTGGGCAAGCCATGGGCGGGGGAATTCTGTTCGGCGAGCCGATCGGCGCGTTCGAGATTCGCGCGGTCGTCATCACCGGCCTCGGCGTCGCGTTGTCCACCGGCCTGTTTGCGGCCAGGCGTTGATCGTCGACATAGCCGGATCAAAATGACGGCCTGGTCGAACCGGGCCGTTTGTCGATGTGTCAGGCCTGCAGCACGACGACACGGCCGCCGACGCTGACGCGTTCGTAGAGATCGACCACATCATGGTTGAGCATGCGCACGCAACCGCTCGACATCGCCTGCCCGATCGACCAGGGCTGCGTCGTGCCATGAATGCGGAACATCGTGTCATTGCCGTTCTGGTAAAGATAGATCGCGCGGGCGCCGAGCGGATTGTTCGGCCCGCCCGGTACACCGCCGGCATATTTAAGGTTCTTGCCGGGATCGCGGCGGATCATGTTGTCGGTCGGCGTCCATGTCGGCCATTCGGCCTTGCGGCCGATCGTGGCGGAACCTGCCAGCGCATAACCGTTGCGGCCGACGCCGATGCCATAACGCATCGCAGCACCATCGCCGAGGACATAGTAGAGCCTGCGGGCCGGCGTATCGACGACGATGGTACCGGCATCATATTTCGTCGCGTAGGCGACCTGCTGGCGGCGCAGCTCCGGCTTGATCTTGTCGAGCGGCATGGCCGGCATCGGAAACTTTTCGTCCGGCAGCGAAGCGTAGTTGGCCGCATGGTTCGGCCCGTTGGTGGCGCAACCGGCAAGAAGGGCAGACAAGCCGATGAGCAGGCCACGGCGGGAGATCGACATCGTGAGTTTCCTTAAGATCCGGTTGATGCAACCGAAAATAGGGAAAACATGGTTAATGGCTGGTTAAGCGCGTTGAAATTGCGCGCAACAGAAAAGGGCGGCGGACCTTCGCCCGCCGCCCTTTTCTGTAGAGGATGTCCCTCACATATTCGGATAGACCGGCCCCTCGCCGCCCTGCGGCGGCACCCAGTTGATGTTCTGGTTGGGGTCCTTGATATCGCAGGTCTTGCAGTGGACGCAGTTCTGGGCGTTGATGACGAAGACATCCTGCCCGTCCTTTTCCACCCATTCGTAGACGCCGGCCGGACAGTAGCGGGTCGACGGGCCGGCGAAGATGTCGTGTTCCGAGCGCTTCTGCAGGTCCATGTCCTTGACCTTCAGATGCACCGGCTCGTTTTCCTCGTGATTGGTGTTCGACAGGAACACGGAGGAGAGGCGGTCGAAGGTCAGGACGCCATCCGGCTTCGGATAGTCGATCTTCTTATGCTTGGCTGCCGGTTCCAGTGACTGGGCATCGGTCTTGCCGTGCTTCAGCGTGCCGAAGAAGGAGAAGCCGAACAGGGTGTTCGTCCACATGTCGAGACCACCGAGCGCGACGCCGGCCGCCGTGCCGAACTTCGACCAGAGCGGCTTGACGTTGCGCACCCGTTTCAAATCCTGGCCGATGGCGCTGTCGCGCCAGCCATTCTCGATCTCGACGACCTCGTCATTGGCGCGGCCGGCCGCGATCGCATCGGCCAGCTTTTCGGCGGCGAGAATGCCCGACAGGACGGCATTGTGGCTGCCCTTGATGCGCGGCACGTTGACGAAGCCGGCGGCGCAGCCGATCAGCGCCCCGCCCGGGAAGGTCAGCTTCGGCACCGACTGCCAGCCGCCCTCGGTGATCGCGCGCGAGCCGTAGGAGAGGCGCTTTGCGCCCTCGAAGACGTCGCGGATCATCGGATGGGTCTTGAAGCGCTGGAACTCGTCGAAGGGCGAGAGCGTCGGGTTCGTATAGTTGAGATGGACGACGAAGCCGACCGAAACCAGATTGTCGTCGAAATGGTAGAGGAAGGAGCCGCCGCCGGTGCTGTTGTCGAGCGGCCAGCCGAAGGAGTGCTGGACCCGGCCCTTGTGGAACTTCTCCGGCTTGACCTGCCAGAGCTCCTTCAGCCCGATGCCGAACTTCTGCGGATCGCGGCCGGCGGCGAGATCGAACTTCGCGATGAGCTGCTTGGCGAGCGAGCCGC
>NZ_DATJDJ010000232.1:0-10117 GCF_035497515.1 Pararhizobium sp.
CGAAATCTCGTCGAACGGGTTCATCGACATCTTCACATTGGCAAGCTCGACACCGGACCCATCCGACTTCACACGGATCTTCACGTTGTAGTCGACGACACGCTTGACGGTGACCAGGATTTTCATGATGTCCTTCCTTACGAAACGTTTGCGAGAAAATGCGCTTTAACGCAGCGGCCTGATTGTCGGTTGGCGACATCGATACGCGTTTTTTCCCCAATTACAATCTCCGCCAATCGGCTCCCTAAAAGATTGCCACCGGAAAAATACTGACGTTTACGTGCGCGTCAACGAAATTTTGGTGCGGTTGTTATTTCGGCAATTCGAGATCGAGCATCCATCCCCGGCCCATCCACTCAATGTCCTGTTTCGCCGATGAATTCCCTGATTGCTGCGATTTCCACGGAGTGGCTCTACGACGGCCTGCCCCAGAGCGTCGGCTTGACCGGTGCTTCCGAGGCGGGATCGGTTGATGTCGCGACGGTCGCTTCGACATGCCGCACAGCACGCGGCGTCACGATTGTCCGGTCGAATAGCGGAACATCCCGGCGTCGCAAAATGACCACCAGGATCAACCCGGCGATGATGCCGCCGACATGAGCGCCCCAGGAAACACCGCCATCGGGATCGACGACCAGCATGAGGAATTGCTGCCCGAGCCAGAGCGCCAGCGGAATGAAGGCTGGAAGCGGCAGCGGGATGCGAAACATCACCAGCACCCAGACGCGGACCTTCGGGTGCAGCAGGAAATAGGCGGCGACGATGCCGGAAATGGCACCCGACGCACCGATCAGCGGCGATTCCGAAGCGGTGTTGACCAGACCATGTGCAAAAGCACCGGCGGCCGCGCACAGGAGATAGAAGAGCAGGAAGCGAACATGCCCCAGCGCGTCCTCGACATTGTCCCCGAACACCCAGAGAAAGATCATGTTGCCGAACAGATGCCAGAAATCGCCATGCAGGAAGGAATAGGTGATGTAGGTGGCTTCGTCGGGCACGAGTACGAGGTTCGGCGCCAGATGGGCATAGTCGAAGGCGATCGCCGGAATATAACCCAGCCCCATCGTCGTCGCATTCGAAAACTCTTCCGGAACGAGCAGTGGCCCGGTAAACAGCCAGATCAGCGTGTTGAGGGCGATCAGGCTGATCGTGACATATTGGACCTTGATATGCTTCAGGGAATTGGCGTCGTGCAGCGGTATGAACATGGGGTCCCCTGAAGGCTTGGCCGGCTGGAAACCTTACCTGTTTTTTCCCGGAACCCAAAGCACATCCGACTTGCCCTGGTCATTGGTCCAGCGGGCCGCGACGAAGAGGAAATCGGAGAGCCGGTTGACATATTCCAGTGCGGGGCCGCTGATCGTTTCACCCTCGGTACGGGCAAGTTCCACCATATGGCGTTCGGCGCGCCGGACGATCGTGCGAGCAATGTGGAGCGCCGCCGCCGCTCCGCTGCCGCCGGGAAGGACGAAGGAGCGCAGAGGATCGAGATCGGCATTCAAAAGGTCGATCTCGGCTTCCAGCCGCGTCACCTGGGCAGCGATGATCCTGAGCGGTTCGTAGGGCAGGGTCTCGCCGGTATCGGGCGTGGAAAGATCGGCGCCAAGATCGAACAGGTCGTTCTGGATGCGCATCAGCATGGCATCGAGCGAGGCAATATCGACCGTGTGCTGGCGTGCCAGGCCGATGAAGGAATTGGCCTCGTCGATCGTGCCATAGGCCTCGACCCGCAGATCACTCTTCAGCCGTCGTGGGCCGCTCGCAAGGCCGGTCGTGCCGTCATCGCCGGTTCGCGTATAGATATTGTTGAGCTTGACCATGGCCTTTAACGCCCGCCGCCGGTGATCCACAGCGTCAGCATGATCAGCAGGACCGCGACCGCCTGCAGGAAAACGCGGGCCTGCATCAACTTGTTGGATCGGCTGCCGCTGCCGCCCTTGGCCATGGTGAGCAGGCCACGAATGAGCACGATGACGACGAGGCCCATGACGAGCAGGGTCAGGCCGGTGAGAAAACTTTGCATGCGCGTATCCTTGCCTTCAACTCAGCCGAGACGGCCGATGAAACGATAAAACAGTGCGGCCGGGAGCAGTTTCTTCAAAAGCGCGCCCTGCTTGGCCGGCTGTGTCACAATGTAATGCGGCTTCGGCTTCTTCGCCGTCAAGGCGCGTTTCAGCACAGCATAGACGGCGTCCGGTCCGAGCTTGCCAGCAGAGGGGCCGCTTTCTCCGGTCAGCCGCCGCATCTGCCGTTCATATTCGACCGCATGCACCGAGCCCTTGAGGTCGATGAAACGCTCGATATTGACGATCGCATTGACCATGAAACGCGATTCGATCGGTCCCGGCTCGATCAGGCTCACTTCGATGCCGCTGCCGGCCAGTTCCATCCGCATCGTCAGCGTCAGACCCTCCAGCGCGAATTTCGAGGCATTGTAGGCGCCGCGCCATCTGTACGGCACGATGCCGAGAATGGATGAGCACTGGACGATGCGGCCATGCCCCTGCGTCCGCATGGCCGGGATGACCCGCCGTGTCAGGTCGTGCCAGCCGACGACATTGGTTTCCAGTTGCAGCCGCAGCGCTTCCGTCGGCAGGTCTTCCACCGCGCCGGCCTGGCCATAGGCGCCGTTGTTGAACAATGCATCCAGTCGACCGCCGGTCCGGGCGAAAACCTCATCGACCAGAGCCGATATGGTCTCCGGTTTCGTATAATCCATCAGGAACGCCTCGATGCCGTCCTTTTCAAGGCTTTCGAGGTCTTGCCGCCGGCGAACGGTCGCGAACACCCGCCAGCCGTCCCGTTGCAGGGCACGCGCGCACCAGGCGCCGATGCCCGAGGAGCAGCCGGTGATGATTATCGAGGGACGGTCTGTCATGATGGCTTTTCCTGTAGAAATCGCAGCCCGGTTTCCCATATTCAGGAACGGGTTACAATCCAACCGACGTGAACACTGTTTTGGAGAGAGAATGCCGGCCTTCATACGCATCGCCTGGAAGGTCGTCTTCGATGCCGTCTGGCATTTCAGCGAGGACGACGGCTGGGCGATGGCAAGCCATGTGGCGCTGTCCACGCTTCTCGCGATCTTTCCCTTCCTGATTTTCGGCACGGCGCTCGGGAGCTTTCTGGGGGCCGACCAGTTCGCGACGACGGCGGTGCATTTCATCTTCGACACCTGGCCGGAATCGATCGCCAAGCCGATTTCCGACGAGGTCGTACAGGTTTTGACCATCCCGCGCGGCGGACTGCTCACCATATCGGTGCTCGCCGCCGCCTATTTCGCCTCGAACGGGGTCGAGGCGCTGCGCATCTCGCTCAACCGCGCCTACCGGGTCGCCGAAAGCCGGCCCTGGTACAAGACCCGGATCGCCAGCCTCGCCTTCGTTCTCGCCGGCGTCCTCGTGCTGGCCATCGTCAGCATCCTGCTGGTCGCCGTGCCGCTCGCCATCCGCTATGCCGGCACCTATCTGCCCTGGTTCAACAATCTCCTGACCTGGATCGACAGCTGGAGCCTGCCCGGCGTCTTCGTCATGCTGACCGCCGGCCTGATCGTCAGCCATCTCTGGCTGCCCGACGGCCGCCGCAAGATTCTCGATGTGCTGCCCGGCATTATCCTGACGCTCGTCGCCTGGTCGATCGGCGCCTATGTCTTCGCCTCCTATCTCGCCACCTTTGCGAACTATGTCTCCACCTATGCCGGGTTGGCGTCGATCATGATCGCGCTGGTCTTTCTCTATATTGTCGGCGTCATCTTCATCATCGGTGCCGAGATCAATGCCGCGATCATGAAATACAAGGTGAAGCGCATGGTGATCCGCCACATCAGGGGGGTGAAGGACGATCCGGCCAGACAGGAAGCGGCAAGAGACGTTCCGAGCGAGAACACACTATAGGCCGATCATGGCGCGGATATCCGCCGGTGTCTTTCCCGCTTGCCGAAAGGCGGCGATACCGGTGTCTCGGTTGCTTTTGGAGAGCTTGCGGCCATCCTCGCCGGGGATCAGGCGGTGATGATGATAGAGCGGCTGCGGCAGGTCCAGGAGGTGCTGCAGCAATCGGTGAACCGATGTGGCATGGAACAGATCGCGACCCCGCACGACATGGGTGATGCCCTGTCGCGCATCGTCCAGCGTCACCGCCAGATGATAGCTCGACGGCGCATCCGAGCGGGACAGGATGACGTCGCCCCAGCAGGCCGGATCGGCGACGACCGTGCCCGTTTCCCCCTGCGGCCCGGCCCCGATTTCCTGCCAGGTCAGTGGTTCCGTTATCTTCGCCACGGCCTTTGCCATGTCCAGTCGCCAGGCATGCTGCGTGCCGCGCGTGAACCTCCGCTGCCTTTCCGATTCTGGCAGGCTCCGCTCGTCGCCCGGATAGACCGGCGCGCCATCGGGATCGCGCGGCCAAGTCTTGCCCTGCGCTTCGAACGCAGCGACGCGGGCCTTGATCTCTCCGCGCGTCAGGAAGGAGGGATAGACGAGGCCACGGTCGATCAGTTTGCCAAGCGCGCCCCGGTAGAGATCGAGATGCTCCGATTGCCGCCGGACCGGCCTTTCCCAATCCAACCCCAGCCAGCCGAGATCATCGAGGATGGCTGCCTCGTATTCCGGCGTGCAGCGGCTGATATCGATGTCCTCGATGCGCAGCAGGAAACGTCCGTTTTTCGCCTGTGCCATGTCGTGATTGAGAATGGCCGACAGCGCATGGCCGAGGTGCAACTGGCCGTTCGGGCTTGGCGCGAAACGGAAAACGGGTTGTTTTGGCAAGGCTTCATCCATACCTTGTTCTTGCCACGGAAATGCCGATCCGGCCATATGTTCGCCCGGCTATCCGCAGGCTGGCACCGGAGGCGCTGGAGGACAGGAACATGCGGATCATCCGCACGCACGAGGATATCACCGCCGGCCTCAGCGGGCTGGTGATGCTCGATGCGCGGCTGGAGCATGTCGTGTCGAAGGCAGGCCCGGTGCCGCTCCGCCGCACAGATCCCGGCTATCGCGGCATCGCCAATATCATCGTCTCGCAAATGGTGTCCAAGGCCAGCGCCGCCGCCATCTGGTCGCGCATGGAAGCATCTCTCGGCGATATCAACGCCGAGGCCGTCCATGCCATGTCGGATGACGATTGCCGCCAGTTCGGCCTGTCGCGGGCCAAGGCCGATGCGCTGCGGCGGGTGGCCGCCGCCGTGCTGTCGGGTGACCTGGATCTGGAGGCCATCTGTTCGATCGAGGGTTCCGCCGCCATCCGTGAGATGACGGCGATCAAGGGCGTCGGCCGCTGGACGGCAGAGGTCTATCTGCTGTTCTGCGCCGGCCATCCGGATGTCTTTCCGGTGGGAGATGTGGCGCTGCAGAATGCCGTCGGCCATGCGCTGATGCTGGAGACGCGCCCGTCGGCCCGCGAGTTGGATTCGCTGACGGAAATCTGGGCACCCTGGCGCAGCGTCGCGGCCCGGCTTTTCTGGGCCTATTACGCCACCGAAATGCGCAGCGACGGCCTGCCGGTGACACCTTGAGGTAAAAAGCGAATCTTTTGTCTGCTTTTCGTTTTGGCTTCACAATCCTGACGCAACGCGCCTAATATAGAAGGTGCAAGTGCCGAATCGAGCAGGAGTTTACTGGCTTGACGATTGCAGTCTCACCACATGGCCTTCCGGCGCTCGTGTTGAACGCCGATTACAGGCCGCTGAGTTATTATCCCTTGTCGCTCTGGTCCTGGCAGGACGCGATCAAGGCCGTTTTCCTCGGCCGCGTGCATATCCTGGCCGAATACGATCACCAGGTTTCGTCGCCCAGCTTCTCCATGCGCCTGCCGAGCGTCGTCTGCCTGAAAAGCTACGTCCAGCCATCGCGCCATCCGGCCTTCACCCGGTTCAACGTCTTCCTGCGTGACCGCTTCGAATGCCAGTATTGCGGATCGCCGGACGACCTGACATTCGATCATGTGATCCCGCGCTGCTGCGGCGGCCAGACCACCTGGGAAAACGTCGTCGCCGCCTGCTCGCCCTGCAATCTGCGCAAAGGCGGCAAGCTGCCGCGCCAGGCCGGCATGTTCCCGCACCAGAAGCCCTTCCACCCGACGGTGCAGGACCTCCACAACAACGGCCGCCTCTTCCCGCCCAACCATCTGCATGAAAGCTGGATGGATTATCTGTATTGGGATGTGGAACTGCAGCCGTAAGCGGGGCGAGGACTTGCGAAGGCATTCACCGACGCGGCTGCAAATTTCGCTTTGGGCGAGGTTAGCTTAATATGCGCAGCTCCTGGCGGATTGCCATGTGCCTTCTTCGCGATATACCGGGAAGGAATATGCAGCCAATTTCCTCTCCCGATCTGAGAGCTGCTCAGGCCGAGCGAGCTCCTCAATATTTCTATGGCTGAATGGCGGGAACGGCAAAACATCCTCCAACAACCATTAATCGGGATTCAATATGAAAGACCGGGGGGATTTTATAGGCACATCAGTAGAACATCACACGGAGATTCCAGTCGAACGATTGGGATCGCCCGGCGCGAGTTCCGTTCTGATAATTGTGCCTGAATACTCCGACAATCGGTTCGCGGGAAAAAGTCGGCATAACGACACGACCATGCGCGCCTTCTCTTGCAAGGCCCGCTTGTCAGAAAATCCAGGAGACACTCGAAGATTCAACGCGGCATTTGGCAAAGACGACGGCTCCAGTCATCTGCTAGTTGATAAACAACGTCGCAAAATTAAACTAACTACCCGGACAGTGAAGGTTCTCTTTGAAACGAATGGAAATGGCGAGATTTCCATGGCAGCGGGTGACGTCACGTCAACCAATGAAAACCACGCCAAAGCAATATTTGAGGATGCGCTAACACCTTGGCTGGACAAGCTCAGCTACGCTCATCAGGTTCCGATTCACCTTGCACAAATTGTCGTCCATGATGTGCTGAACGATACGCAACATTTCTATTTTCAGTCTCCACCGCGGCATTCAAAAATTCAGGAAGGAGAGGATAAAATAGTTGAGCGCATGATGCCGATTTACGCATTATATCGAGAAGCTCAAAATGCCTCGGCTCCGTTCTATAAAGTGTTAAGCCTCTTTAAAATCATGGAAGGTTTGCTCAACCCACTACGGACTGAGGTTCTCCGTGATCTACGAAAACAGCGAAGGAACCAAAACATCCCAAAGCTGACGGTACCCGATCACCCGGATATTGCAGAATGGCTCAGAATACACGTTGGTCAACCAGTTGGCGTTTTCGTAAACGGTTTCCTCACCAACGAGTATCGTAACGCCATCGCACATTTCGAACTTAGAGACAGAAGGGCAATGAACGTTGGCAGCTCAAAGATTCGTACAAAAGGGGCAGAAGTTGCTTTTTTGGCTGACTTGTGTGCACGCGTGCTGATTGAGAACCATGAAAATCTCTTGGCACGACTGGACGCGAAAACCGATTGATTCATTACCTCTTCGCCGCACCCCGCCACGCAATCCCCGCCAATATCACGCTGGCAATAACATTCCACCCGGAAAACGAGAGCCCGAGCACGCGCAGGGCCGCGTCCGTGCAGGATGGGCCGTGTTTGCTGTCGAGGTCGCCGAGCAGGTCGCCGACATTGGAGGAGACGCCCTGGGCGGTGGTGGCGCAGGTCGCCGGGCCTGCCCAGAAATGCCATTCGACGCCGGCGTGATAGATGCCGATCCCGGCGCCGACCAGCATCAGGATGGCGATCACGCCGAGCAGGACACGGGTCAACTGTATGGGTAGTTTCACGACTGAACTGACCACGGCGAGGATGCCGATCGGGATGGCCCAGTAATAGGGCGTGCGCTGCATCAGGCAGAGCGCGCAGGGAATGTAGCCGCCGATATGCTCGAAGGCGAGCGCGCCGCCGACGGTTGCCGCCATGCCCAGCGTCACCAGGAGGGAGGGCAGGAAGCGGCGGTCGGGGGAGGTGAGGCTGTCGCTCAAGGCGGGCTCCATGGAATCAGGGCAGGGTGGAATGATCAGGCAAGGAGGCGGTAGGCGGCGAACATGGCGATCAGGAGGCCGGCGACCGCGGCGGCCAGCAGGCCCAGCCGCTTCTCGATAAAGTGGCGGATTTCCTCGCCATAGCGGCGCAGCAGCCAGGCGAGGATATAGAAGCGGGCACCACGGGCGATGATCGCCGAGACGATGAACAGGCCGAGATTGATATTGGCTGCACCCGAGAGGATGGTCACCACCTTGATCGGCGGCAGGTGCGCGAGGCCTGACGTCACCAGAAGCAGCACCAGCGTTTCATAGCCGACCGAAGCCTTCATCGCCTCGAAGGCTTCGAGCTTGCCGTAGAAATGCAGGATGGGCTTCGCCAGCGCCTCGAAGGCATAATGGCCTATATACCAGCCGGCAATGCCGCCCAGCACGGATGCGACCGTCGCAACGAAGGCATAGCGCCAGGCTTTTTCCGGCTTGGCCAGCGCCATCGGCAGGAACAGCACGTCGGCCGGAACGAGGAAGACGGAGCTTTCGACGAAGGCGATGATGGCCAGCCAGGCTTCGGCGGATTTCCGGGCGGCGAGCGACATTGTCCAGTCGTAAAGGCGTCGGAGCATGCGGAGCTTCCTGTTGAGGTCAAAGCCTTTTAGCAGGAACGGCCAAGCTGTAAATGACCTGCTGCAGGTGCGAACCGCACAGTTTTGTGATTCCTGACCGACGATATTCAAAATCCCGGTTGACCGCCCCAAAACGCATCGTGTACACGCATTTCACTACCTCAAAGGATCCGTGCCCCGTTGGCGGAATTGGTCGACGCGCCTGACTCAAAATCAGGTTCCGAGAGGAGTGCTGGTTCGATTCCGGCACGGGGCACCACAGTTTCCTTTTTACAGCCGAACCTCGGCGCCCCGTTGGTGCTGGTGCGGCCCCTAACGAATTTCCCCAGGGACGATCTTAGGGGGCGGATGCCCCATAACAACTTTCCCCGACCGCTTTTCGGGGCTTTACGCCGAAAATTCTCTAAATCCGAAAGCTAACTGGTTCAGAACCCCAGTCGGGTTCCGCAAGGTCCGGAACCGGCCCGATGCTTCGACCGGCAAACTGCACGGCAGGAAAGCCGTTTTCCAACAGATACTGTTCGGCGTTCTCATCGCCGTTCAACGCGTTCCGCAACTGCCTTTCCGGAGCCCCATCGAAGTAGCCCATTTCCAAATCGCATCCTTCTTGGCCGAGGTAGATCATCGATCTGACAAGAAGATCATAGGCTGCTCGATAGACTTTCAAAGGGGCGGTCAAAATCTGACTCTCTTCGGACAATCCGTTTTGGGCCATTCTGGCAAAGCCCTGTTGAACGCTGTTGGTGTGCTTGATCTCGAACCGGACAAAGTCCGTATTCCGCTTAAGCGTCTGGCCGATTGGGCGGTCAAAGGCCAGCGCGCCGAATTCGGGATCGCTGAATACGAGCGCTATCCGGAAGGTGCTGACTTCGTCGTCACCGAATTCATCGTCAACTTGCGTGACGTAAGCGCCTTCAAAATAGAGGTCCTGATCGTGATCTACGATGAGCGCCTCTTGGCGGCCAAAATGGACGTAGATGGTTTCATCGCCAGGGAGGACCAGATTGCGCAGGCTGAAGGCCGAGATGTCGTTCTTTGGTAGCTTCGGGAGCAATGCCGATACGTCGAAGATTGAGCACTCGTCGCTGTGTAAGACGGGCTCTGCTATCATTTCGAAGACCCTGATCCGACCTTGCATGTCCGCGATTTGTTCGTCGGTTGCGCCCGACATCTCAGCGGTCTGCACCCAGCGAGCCATTGTGCTGCGCTGGCGGGCCAGCTTGGGATCGGACAGTTGGATGTTCTTCTCAATGGCAGCTTTTGTTTGAGCGGAGCGTTCGTATCCCGCTGCCGAGATAAAAATGGTGCGTACGGGGTGTGGTAGGTATTCCATTGGGCGTCCTCTGGTTTGTCCAAAGGTTTCGTCGATTATTGCAAGTGACAACCTCGCTTAACGTTCTGCGTATCAGGTGCCCGACGGAGGCGAGGAGCGTGTGACTGGAAAGTTGCACGCCGACGCTGCACGGCATGATTGATTGCCCCTGCTTATCAAGCAGGTGCGAAACTTGAGCATATCGACGCCTATAAAACCTTGGTCGTGGTCACCTT
>NZ_DATJDJ010000233.1:0-4872 GCF_035497515.1 Pararhizobium sp.
GATCGGCCCATCGCCATCCCAGACTGCGACGGGGGTGCAGGCGAAGGATTGGCCGGCCGGAACGACCGAGGCGAGCAGGAACAGGCTGAACATCATTGCCGGATCCGTAGTGCCGACCGCCGATCGTTTCAAACCCCGTAACTATCGCAAGGCGTCAGAGAACCGCGCGAAGCGCCCAAAGAAGAATGCGCTCTTGGTGAGGCCGCAGCCGGGCGGCGTGCGCGCGGGCCTGTGGGCCAGCCGCCGTCCGGCAAGGACAGCGAGCCAAGTGCGCTGCGCGGCCCAAGATAACGCGCGGCCCCTGGCGCCGCCTGCCGGCGCCAGAGCACGCCCATTCAGCCGCGCTCGATCTTTCCGCGGCGAATTGCACAGTTCAGCCTTTGTAACGAATGACGTGCCGCGGCTCGCCGCAAAGGCCGCACGGCTCTTTGAGCCGCTCAAATCCTCCGACGCCGGCAGCTGCTCCGGTGGCAACGCTTGCCTGTGAAACCGAAGAAAGGTCGAGCCTGTCTGTAATGCATTCGTCGCAAAGTGGCGCCCCATCCATTCGCCGGATGAGGGCCTCGACACGTTCCGCAATGGTTGAGCGTCTGGCCATTGGGCGGCTGTAGAGAGGGATAGAGATTCTGGAAAGTCGCCGATGTCCGAGCGTGGGATCGGACCGACTTGCAACCATCCCCATGACGATAGTTATCCCAGCGGAAAGGCCGGATTTCTATGTTATTCTCCTGGCATGACCTCTGGCCTGGAACGAGTCGCGCGCGCACTTTGCGAGTTGGATGCGAATCCACCCGATGCGAAGATGGGCGGCAAGCCGCTTTGGCAAGACTATTTGCCGGAGGCGCAAGCCGCGATCATGGCTCTTCGCGAACCCGATATGACGATGATCAGCGCCGCAGCGCTCGAGGCTGGCCACGTTAGCAAAGATGAAGTCGGAAGAATCTATCGAGCCATGATCGACGCCGCGATGATCCAACAAGCGCTGGCCGCAGGCAAAGCCGAGCGGTAAGAAAAGCAGAACTGGCCGTTTGCTGCCAGTCTGTTTTCTGCGACACATCGTGATAAGCGGACATAGCTCGCTAGCTTAACGGGAATTGCGGGAAACGACTGACACTGGTGCGCTCGAATGAAATATGTGTAAGTTGCTGAATTGTTAAAGAGGCTTGGCAATGATCGGCCATAGACAAGAAATTCTCATCCTGACGGGAACGCCAGGCGCGGGAAAGACAACAACGGCCTCCACGATGGCCATGTCGGACGGATCGCCGAAAGTGCATCTCCACTCCGACGACTTCTGGCATTTTATCAAGCACGGCGCGATCCCACCCTATCTTCCTGAGGCAGATCAACAGAATGGGGTGGTGATCGATGTTCTGGCGAATGTCGCGGCTGGCTACGCACGTGGTGGCTACTTCGTCATTGTGGACGGCATCGTCGGCCCCTGGTTCCTTGAAGCGTTCAGGAGGATCAACATTCCGATCCACTACATCGTGCTTCGCCCATCCCTGAACTCTGCGATCGAGCGCTGCCGGATTCGTGGCGGCGATACCTTGTCCGATCCGGAACACATCGCAGCTCTGCATCAGCAATTCTCTGAACTTGGTTCTCTCGAACGGCATGTTCTGTTGACCGAAAACGACGATCGCAAAACATTGTTGTCTCGCGTAACGTCCGCGTTGGGCAGTGGATCATATCTTCTCTCCCAATATAAAGGGCCAGCATTCCCGCCATAAGCCAGAAGCATCCTTTCTGGATTTGCCCACTTGCAGCCGAACTGTCGCATGCGCCACGCGAGTATCCGCTACTGCGAAATCTGACCGGTAACGGTCAGGCGACTTTCGGCGCGATATTGACGAACGCTCCCATGACGAACCTAGGCGTCGCGGCAATCTTTTGCCGGCTACTGTCGATCCCTGTCCGCAGTATGAAAAGGATCCATGATAAACGGCGCGGGAATCAGACTTCAGAGGGATACTTCGGTCCCTGCGGAGTGCTCTGGGCGGTTGCGCAGGCGGCCGATATCCAAGCGACCATAGCGACCGGACGGTGTTATAATGTCGTCCCAAGCCTCTATCAGGATCCGGGCTTCAGCTAGCGAGCAACTTCCTAATCCGCTCGGCTCGCAGTCCGAGGTAATCCAGGTATTTCTTGAAGATCGGCGCATGCCAGCCGCGCCCGACACGCATGCGTCGCTCAAGTCAGAGTCTTGCCCGACGCCGTCATGCCCAGGATGCCATTCTCACCCAGCAGGCCGTTGGCAACATCATCCGTGGCTCCATACTCTCGAGGTATAGCAGTGGACTGACACGGTCTTTCAGTTTTGAGCGAAGACTGGATATCATTCACTTCAGAAACGGGGTGCCTGATGGTCGAAATCGAACATGTCGAAAGCTTTCTTGTCGACCTTCCGACAATCCGGTCCCACGTGCTGGCCATGGCGACGATGCACAGTCAGACCTTGTGCATGGTTCGCCTTCATTGCTCCGACGGTATTATCGGAATCGGCGAAGCAACAACGATTGGCGGGCTCGCCTACGGCCCCGAAAGTCCCGAAAGCATACAGCTAAACATCGAAACCTATCTGGGGCCCTTGCTCAAGGGGTGCGACGCCACCCGACCCGCGGCAACCATGGCGCGGCTCGCAGGCCATATCGTCGGCAATAACTTCGCGAAATGCGCGATCGAAACCGCCCTCCTCGACGCGCAGGGCAAACGCCTGGGCCTGCCTGTCAGCGAGCTCGTCGGCGGGCGCGTGCGCGACCGGCTCCCGGTCCTATGGACGCTCGCCAGCGGCAACACCGCGCTCGACATCGACGAAGCCGAAGATATGATCGAGCGCGGTCGGCACAATGCCTTCAAGCTGAAAATCGGCAAACGCACCCTCGAGGACGATATCACGCATGTTGCGGCTATCAAGCGCGCGCTCGGGGGCAGGGCGTCGGTGCGCGTCGATGTCAACATGGCTTGGGACGAGACGACGGCGGCGCGCGGTATCGAAATGTTGGCCGACATCGGCTGCGATCTGGTCGAACAGCCGATATCGCGCTTCAACCGCGCCGGCATGGCGCGCCTTGTGGCGCGCGCGCGAATTCCGATCATGGCCGACGAAGCCCTGACCGGGCCGGCGAGCGCTTATGATTTTGCGACCCATGCGGCCGCCCATGTCTTCGCGGTAAAGATCGAACAATCGGGGGGCTTGTTCGCCGCAAAGCAGGTGCAGGCGATTGCCGATGCTGCCGGCGTCGCACTCTACGGCGGCACGATGCTCGAAGGTGGCGTGGGATCGATCGCGTCGGCGCATGTTTTCGCGACCTTCCCGTCGCTTTCGTTCGGGACCGAGTTGTTCGGGCCGCTTTTGCTCACCGAAGAAATATTGGCAGCGCCTCTCGACTATGCCGACTTCTCGCTCGGCGTCCCCGATGCTCCGGGCCTCGGGATCGCCCTCGATGACGACCGCGTCAATTTCCTTCGGCGCGACGCCGTGCGCACAACCATCAGTATCCCGGCTGCCTGAAAGGAGCGAATATGCTGTTCAAGGTCGAAATGGATGTCAATGTTCCGCTGGACTATGACCCGGCGCGCTTTGAAACGCTCAAGGCGGCAGAAAAGGAACGGTTTCAGGAGCTGCAACGCGCGGGCACCTGGCGTCACATCTGGCGCGTTGTCGGCCAGTACAGCAATGTCAGCATCTTCGATGTCGCCGACAATGGCGCGCTGCACGACATATTGATCGGCCTGCCGCTTTATCCCTTCATGGACGTGCGCGTGACAGCGCTTTGCCGCCACCCGTCATCTGTTCACGACGACGATCGCTGAGACAAAAGAAAATCAGAGCAAAATACAGGAGAGTTTCATGAACACCGATTTTGTGCAGAGCGCGTCCGTCCAGGACCTGCTCGACCGGGCAAGCGGCCTCGACACCGAAGGCGGCGATCCGCGGCTGCAGCATATTCTTCGCGACCTGATCGAATCCGTGATGACGCTGATCGTCAAGCACGACATCAGCGAGAGCGAATTCTGGAAAGCCGTCACCTTCCTGCAGCAAGGTGCCGACGAATTCGGCCTGCTGGTGCCGGGGATCGGCCTCGAACATTTCATGGACCTCTACATGGACGCCAAGGATGCCGAAGCGGGCCGCATCGGCGGTACGCCGCGGACGATCGAGGGGCCCCTGTATGTGGCCGATGCGCCGATCGTCGAAGGCGACGTCGATCTGTCGCAGGACGCCGATGACACCGGGACACTATATATGAACGGCGCCATCCGGGGGATGGAGGGCGAGCCGGTCAAGGGCGCGCTGCTGCATGTCTGGCACGCCAATTCGAAGGGCTTCTACTCGCATTTCGATCCCACCGGCACGCAGAGTCCGTTCAATAACCGGCGGCGCATCCGGATCGGCGACGATGGACGTTACGCCTTTCATTCGCGGCTACCGAGCGGTTACAGTGTCCCTCCCGGCGGCGCCGCCGAGACGCTGATGCATGCACTCGGACGCCATGGCAGCCGGCCAGCGCATGTGCATTTCTTCATCGAGGCACCGGGATATCGCACGCTCACGACGCAGATCAATTTCGGCGACGATCCTTTTGCTGCCGACGATTTCGCCTTCGGCACCCGCGAGGGGCTACTACCTGTCCCCAACCGTCAGGGCGACGCGGCCTATATCGCCTTCGACTTCGTGCTGCAGAAGGCGGACCAGGTCGATGACGAACGGTTTTCCGCCCGTACGCGCGCCGTCGCCTGATCAGGATTCCCGGGACCCATGCAAAAAATCCATTCGACTCCCGCGTCGGCGCTCGAAGGGCTGCTGTTCGATGGCATGACGATCATGTCCGGCGGATTCGGCCTGTCGGGCAATCCCGAAAGCCTGAT
>NZ_DATJDJ010000234.1:0-68888 GCF_035497515.1 Pararhizobium sp.
CATCATCAGGCCGAGTGCTTCGAGCGTCTGGGCCATCTGCAGGCCGCCGACATCGAATGGACGCAGGCCCAGGCTCTCGAGAAAAGTCGACACACGCGCTTTGACCTGCGGATCGTCGGCAGCAAAGAAAGCATCGAGACGGCCTCCCTTCGCCAGGACGTGACCGAAGATCGTGTTGAATGCCTTCACGAGATGTGCATCGGCGGGCAGACCTTTGGCAGTCTCCTCTGCGCCCGAACTGCCATGTGGTGTCACGAGGCCCGACAGATCGGCATTGACCGGGTTAGCGACGTCAATGATCACCTTGCCAGCGAGCGTTTCTCCGAAATCGGACACCACAGCCGCAGCACCGCTATACGGTACGGCGAGGATTACGATGTGGCCCGAAGGCGCGGCTCCGTATGCCCCTGTGGTCGCTCCGGTTGCCAGCCGCTCGGCAAGCGCCTTTGCTTTGGCCGGGTCACGGCTGATGACTTCTACATTATGTCCTGCCTTGGCAATACGGTCGCCGATCGCAGCGGCCATGGTTCCCGAGCCGATGATGCTGATCGTGCTCATGTCTAGTCTCCTGAAAGAGTTGAATTTGTCAGTGATTTCTAAAGGGCGTCAGGCAGCCGGGACGTAATGGCCGTTATCGAAGTCTTCGAGCAGGCCGGGCTGCACGGGTTCCCATCCCAAAGCCTGGCGCGTGATGGCGTTCGACGCGGGGACGTCCAGGGTGACCAGATTCGCGAGGAACCCGAAGTATCCTGGCAACATTAACACATCCGCGGGAATGCTCACCGCGGGCAAGCCCAGACGGCCGCCGATAGCCTCTGCGATCTCGCGGAAGCGGATGCCCTCACTCTCGATTCCGTGCCAGGCTTTTCCAGCTTCGCCCTTCTCAAGGGCCAGACGGAACAGGGAAGCAAGGTCTTGAGCATGCACGGCCGGCCAACGATTGTTGCCGTCGCCGGGATAGCCGATGACGCCCTTTTCCTTGGCAAGCCCGATCAGCAGCGGGATAAAGCCTGCATTGTCTGTCGTGCTGTGCATGACCGGTGGAATCCGCACGACCGAAGACCGCACTCCCCGCTCCGCCAGGCCGATCACGGTCGTTTCTACGATATTGCGAGCCCGTAGGGTCCCTTTATAAACGTCGCCTCCCGGAAGAGCAGGGTCCTCCTCAGTGGCCGGCCTACCAAGGCCGTCCCAACCGGGCGAGCCGATGCTTCCCGAGACGACCAGCGGCTTTCCTGTGCCCTCCAGAGCCTCACCGTACGCGAGCATGATCGAGACCTCCGCGCCGGCTACGGCGTCGAGCCCGCCGGAAGGCAGCAGGTCTTGTCTGTGCGCTACGTGGATAACGCCATCGGCCTCCGCGGCCGCCGCCTTGAGGCCGTCGAGGTCGGAAATATCACCGCGACGAACCTTTGCGCCGAGCGCGGATATCGATGAAGCGGCTGCGTCCGATCGGGCCAGTCCGGTGACTTCGTGTCCGGCCGCGATGAGGTCGGAGATAATATACGGACCGGAATGGCCGGTCCCACCTGTGACGAAAACGTGCATGATACTGTTCCTTGTGAGTGATGGGGATTTGAGAAATTACGTTGTCGGTGGGCTCAACCAGGAAGGCTGACGCCGATTGCGAAGTTGCCGTGTTTGACGGAATGGGCCATGAGGCCCAGCCACAACATGCAGGCATGCTCCAGCGTCCTGGCCATGGTCAGCGGACCGGTATCCATCGCGCGCAGTCCGAGGCTCTCAATGAACGCCGAAACGCGTGCCTTCGCTTGCGCGTCGTCTCCGGCAATAAACACGTCCAGGGGATGGCCCTGGACTGGACCGGACGCCAAGACGCGGGCGTTCTGGGTGTTGAAGGCCTTGACGACTATCGTATTCGCGGGGGCAACCTTGGCGATCTCCTTTGCTCCGAAACTGTCCGGAGGGGTCAGAAAACCCGAAAGGTCGGATTTGATGGGGTTGGTGATGTCGACAAGTATCTTGCCCGCCAGCTTTTCGCCGTACTGCCTCACAACATCGAGAGCGGCTGAGTAAGGAACGGCCAGGATGACGATGTCCCCGGATGGGGCCTCGCCGAACCCTCCCGCCGTCGCATCAGCTCCGATTTCAAGAGCAAGCGCCCCCGCCTTGGCGGCATCACGACTGGTCACTTCGACAGCGTGTCCACCCTTGGCGGCTAAGCCGCCGATAGAGGCTGCCATCCCGCCGGAGCCGATTATACTGATTGTACCCATGTTCCTGCTCCTTGCCTTTTTCGAGGATTTTCTTCGCGTCGTGGGTAGCGCCCGGTTGCCAATAACGGGGAGGCACTGTATCTAACGGATCAGCGATCCATTTATATGGATCAGTGCTCCACATATACGGTTCACTGATCCATTTATCAAGGCAAAACTATGCGAGCAGACGCGAAAAAAAATTACGGCCGCATTCTGGAGGTCGCGCGCACGGTGATCGCCGAGCATGGATCCGACGCGTCGATGCGCGATATTGCCCGTCGGGCCGACGTTGGATTAGCCACTCTGCTTCGTCATTTCCCGACACGAGAGGCGATGTTCGAAGCCTTGCTGTGCACGAACCTGGATGCGCTGACCCAGAAAGCCGTCGCGCTGGAATCGTCGAATCCGCCTGACGTAGCGCTCAGGTCATGGATTCGGGAATGGGTGGAGTTCGCCCGGAGCTATAGAGGTGTCGTGACCATGATGGCGGCGGCCCACACGAACCCGGCCTCAGCGCTTTACGCATCGTGCGCGGCAGTGCACTCGACGAGCGCGCGGCTGCTGTCGAATTCCCAAGCAGAAGGCACGGCACGCCCCGACATGAACGGAGACGACCTTTTCGCGCTGATGACGGCGCTCGGCTGGGCGGTCGATCAGCCATCGTTCGCGCCGAGAGCGGATCATCTCGTTCACCTCATCACGAGCACCGTCCTTTTAGGTCGCGTCGGCTGAACCAAAGACTCGGGGCAGTTGGGTGGGTTACGTGCTCTTGACCGACGGACAATGTTAGTAGAGCCGCATTACCGGAGATAAACCGTGCGCCCCTTCAAGATCGAGATGCCCGAAGAGCAAATCGACGGCCTCAGGCGCCGACTGATGGAGGTAGGGGGTATATCGCCCCACAGTCCGATCCGTGCAACATTGCCTCGTTGTCAAGCCTCGACGGGAACAACCAAATAAGCGGCGTCATCAAAGACCAAAATTACGCACGTTTGCTGCTTCCCGCCCCAACGCCTCCCTGCATCCCTCTTCTCATATTTCACGGCTGAGGCGAACTCGCCTATTGGAGGGTCGAGGATAATCAGGTTATTGGACACCAACGATGATTTGATCAGGAGTTTGCCTTGTCCTCGCTTTACCACAACGCACTCAACGAACTGGCCTCCGTTTTCGATCAGCTCGACCACGCTCAGATCGATGCGGCGGTGAATGTAATCGTCAATGCGCGCCGTATCATGCTTTATGGTGTCGGTCGCGAAGGGCTACAGATCAAAGGCTTAGCAATGCGCCTATACCATCTTGGCCTCGACGTTGCCGTTGTCGGCGATATGACCGTCGCCCATGTCGGCAAGGGCGATCTCTTGATCGTGTCGGCCGGTCCCGGCGATTTTTCCACAGTCGCAGCCCTGATGACGACCGCGCATAAGGACGGTGCTAAGACCCTGTGCTTCACTGCCCAGCCTGACGGTGCCTGCCCAAAAATGGCGGATTGCGTGGTTCACATCCCGGCGCAGACGATGGCTGATGACGTCGGCGTTGCCGCGACCTCGGTACTACCGATGGGCTCGCTTTACGAGGGTGCCCAATACATCCTGTACGAGGGAATGATCCTCAAGTTGAAAGAACGGCTCGGCGTCACCGCGGAAGCGATGCGCGGGAACCACACCAACCTGGAATAACGGCGATCTCCCAAGACGGTTTCGAGCAATGGAGCAGGCGTGAACAACGGATTTTCACTGGAAGCGGAGAGCGATCATCTCAAGGCACGCATTGCCTGGTTCTATTTCGTTGCCGGTCTGACCCAGCAGGAAATTGCCGACCAGCTCGAAATCACCCGGCTGCGCGTCAACAAGATCATTGGCGCCGTTCGCGCCGAGGGCGCTGTCGTGGTCGATCTGCGCATGCCGATGATCGACTGTATCAAGCTTGAGGAAGAGCTGAAGCTGCGTTTCGGGCTGGAAGATGCAATGGTGGTACCGGCGGTGCAGGATCCGCTCGGGTCCCAGCGCACCATAGGCGAGGCGGCAGGCATCATGCTCGATTCGCATGTTTCCCGTCGCCACGGCATCGGTGTCAGCGGCGGCCAGACGCTGAGCTACGCGGTACGTCGCATTTCCGAACGGCGCCTCAAGAGTTCCTGGGTCGTGGGCATGATGGGGGCGGTCACGCGCGGCTCCGGCACCAACACGTTCGAACTTTCGACCGCACTGGCCCAGTCGCTGGATGTCGAGTGTCACTATCTGACGGCGCCGATCTATTGTCCCACCCGTGAAAGCCGGGAAGTGCTGCTTGCGCATGACGAGATCGCGGCGGTCATGGCCAAGGCAGAAGAAGCGGAGATCGCCCTTGTTGCCTGCGGCGACCTGTCCCACCGCTCGCGCGTCATGCCGCTTGGCATCATCCGGGAGAACCTGCCGTCGCTTCTGGAAATGGGCGCTGTCGGTGAGATTCTCGGTTGTTTCCTCGATCCGGAAGGATGCATCCTGCCCCACCCGATCAACCAGTCAATCATGGCGCTGCCGCTGAGCAAACTCAAGGCAAAGCCGGTTTCCATCCTGGCCTCCGGCGGCCGCCACAAATTGCCAATCATCCGTGCCGTGCTGCGGGGTAGATATGTAAACCGGCTCGTTACCGACGATGTCGTCGCGCGCGCGCTAATTTACGAATCCTGACCGAACCCGCTCAAATCGATTTTTCTCAACTCTTTCAAGCCGTCCGCATTGCAAATGTGGGGCGGCTTTTTGCATTTGCACAGGTTTTGACATCGATTTCTTGCGTTGCGATATAGATGTAAATTTAAAATTACACATACTTGTATTTTGTAATTTACATCTGATACAGTGACTGAGTGGATGTGGATCGGGAGGAGGTCCGCGACCGCCTGCATGCGTAAGGCACGGTCACGGATGGTTTTTCTGGTTTAAAACGCCATAGCCCTTTTAAAGTGGAGGAAATCATGAAGAGAATTACGCTTTCGCTGCTTGCCGCAGCAGCACTCATCGTCCCCGGCGCCGTCATGGCACAGGACGCCCCCGGCATGGTCAAGAAGGAAAGTTACCGCTTCGTCATCATACCGAAGGTCGTCCATCCGTGGTTCGACAAGGTGAACGATGGCGCCAAACAGGCTGCCGCCGTCATCAAAGCGCAGACGGGTTCCGACGTTCAGATCGACTACAGCGCGCCGCAGCAGGCCGACGTTGTCCAGCAGAACCAGATCCTCGAAAGCTCCATCGCCACCCGTCCCGATGGCATCGCCATCGACCTTCTCGATGCCAGCGGCAACCGCGCCTCCCTCGAGGAAGCGATCGGCCAGGAAATTCCGGTCACAATCTTCGATTCCGTTCCGCCTGCAGACATGAACCTGACGAGCATCGGCAACGACTTCTGCGAACAGGCCAACATCGCCGCTCGCCGCCTCGTCGAGCTGCTTGGTGAAAAGGGTGAAGTCGCGATCATGATGGGCGTGCCGAGCGCGCCAAACCACGCCATCCGCGCTGAGTGCCACCAAAAGATCTTCGACCAGTATCCGAACATGAAGGTCGTCGCGACCGGCATCGACAATGACGACATCGAGACCGCGCAGAAGCAAGCCGCTGCGATCATGCAGGCCAACCCCAACCTAAAGGGCTGGGTTGCCTCGGACGCTGCTGGCCCGATCGGTATCGGTCAGGCCATCCAGGAAGCCGGCAAGGTCGGTCAGGTCACCCTCGTCGGCCTCGACGACTTGCCGGAAATGCTGCAGCTGATCCGAGACGGCGTTGCCGACAGCTCGTCCTCGACGAAGCCTGAAATGCAGGGCTACTGGGCTGTCATGACCATGTGGCAGAAGGCGATCGGCCTCGACACACCGAAATACATCGACACCGGCATCGCCATCCTGAACAAGGACAATGTCGGCCAATAAGCTACGCGCGGTCACCGGCTCTCACGGCCGGTGACCCTGCATCCTCGACCAGGGGTGCAACCCGACGACGGCTGGTGGCCGCCGCAACCGGCAGTTCAAGACCAGGATCCAGACATGGCATTTCTTGAAATCAAGGGAATAGGACGCGACTTTCCCGGCGTCACGGCGCTCGATGGCGTCGACCTGAAGCTTGAACTCGGCCGGGTGCACATTCTCGCCGGCGAAAATGGCGCGGGTAAATCCACTCTCGTCAAGATTGTCACCGGCTCCGACACGCCGAGCCGCGGAACAATTTTCATTGACGGCAAGAATGCCGCCGAAACGCCGGACCTGTTCAAATATGTCGGCTACGTGCCGCAAGAACTCAATCTGTTCCCGCATCTGAGCGTCGCGGAAAACCTCTTCATCCCTTATGCCGTCTCCGGCTTTTCCCCACGCATCGTCGATTTCAAGGCGATCGAGAAGGAAGCGCAGATCTATCTCGACCGCTTCGCCATCGAGGCGCGCCCGTCCGATCTGGTACGCAACATTTCCGTCTCCGACCAGCAGCTCCTGCAGATTGCGCGCGCATCCACCAACAAGCAGATGAAGGTGCTGATCCTTGACGAGCCGACATCGGCGCTGACACGAACGGAAGTCGACCGGGTGTTCAAGGTCATCAACGATTTCCGCAGCGCCGATCACGCCATCGTCTTCATCTCGCACAAGATGGACGAGGTCTTTACGATCGGCGACGACTACACGATCCTGCGCAACGGCGAAAAGGTCGAAGACGGCAAGATCGCCGATATCACGGAAACCGACCTTATCCGGGGCATGTCGGGATCCGAGCTGGCTTTCAGCGAAAATTTCTGGCCGGTCGCCCAGCCGGCAGCCCCCGACGAGACCATCATCGACGTCAAGAGCCTCTCCGGTCACCGTTTTCAGGATGTGTCCTTCACCCTGAAGCGGGGAGAGATTCTTGGCTTCGCGGGTCTCGTCGGCGCCGGGCGCTCCGAAATCATGCAGACCCTGTTCGGGTTCCTCAATGCCAAGGCGGGCAGCGTCACCGTCAAGGGCAAGCCCTGGACCCTGGGCGATACGAACTACAGCGTCCGCAACGGCATGCTTTACCTGTCCGAAGAGCGCAAGCATCACGGCATTCTGCCGATGCTCAGCGTGCGCGAGAATGTCGGCATTTCCATCCTTGCCCAGACGGCCAGCTGGCTTGGTATTTCTGCGCCGAAGGAAAAATCTGCGGTCGCGGATATCATCCGCACCTATGACATCAAAACCGAGAGCATGAACAAGAAGATCGCGTTTCTCTCGGGCGGCAACCAGCAGAAGGCAATCATCGGTCGCGCCATGGCCACCAAGCCGGACGTGCTGATTTTCGACGAGCCGACCAAGGGTATCGACGTTCGCACAAAGGCGGAAATCTACCGCATCATGAAGACACTGGCTGAAAGCGGCGTCGGCATCATCCTCGTTTCATCGGAAATGGATGAGCTGCGCAAATGCGCCAACCGCATCATCACAATGTACACCGGCAGACTTACCGGAAGCTTCGAGACCGCGACGACGAGCAATGAACAGCTCGTGGGAGCGATCTTCGGTTCGGAGACCAAAAACAATGCAGCGTAAACCCCTCTCCCTTCTCGTGACGAACCCGCTTGCCGGCGTTTTCGTGGCACTTGTCATCATCTTCGTCGTTTCCGCGATCCTGTCGCCGTACTTCCTAACGTCGTACAACATGTCGGTCATCGCCCGCTCGCTGGCTTTCGTCGGTCTCGTTACGATCGGCCAGGCAATGCTGCTCATCCTCGGGGAGCTCGATCTGTCGCTCGGCGTCATCGGCGGCCTCTGCGGCGTCATTGCCGGCATGCTGATGGTGAATTTCGGTATCAACCCGGCGGTCGCCTTTGCAGGCGGACTTGCCATGGGTGCGGCACTCGGTTTCTTCAACGGCTTCATGGTCACATCCATGCGCCTGCATTCGCTGGTCCTGACCATCGGAACCGCCGGCATTTTCGGTGGTATCAACCTGGTCCTGACCAAGGGCGTGGCAATCACCAACCTGCCCAAGGAAATCCAGTTTCTCGGCCGGGGCGACTTGCTCGGCGTGCCGGTTCCCTTCGTCATCATGATCGTGGTGCTTGCCATCGCAACCTTCATTACGCTGAAGACGCCGTTCGGTCGTTACATGTACGCAATCGGCAACAACAAGGCCGCCGCGCGCATGCTCGGCATCCGGGTCGACCGTATCCGGGTATTGGTCTTCACCATTGCCGGCTTCCTTTCGGCGCTTGCCGGCCTGCTGATGGTGGCGCGTCTCGGCACGGCACAGCCCTCGATCGGCGAGACCTGGGTGCTGCCGCCTATCGCCGCCTCCGTCATCGGCGGCGTGGCAACGACCGGCGGCATCGGCACGCCACTTGGCGCGATCCTCGGTGCCGGCATCATCGCCATCATCGAGAATATCATCGTGCTCTTCGGCGTCTCGCCCTATTGGCAGGGTGTCGTCAGCGGCGTGATCGTCGTGCTCGCCATCTCGTTCGATGCGATCTCCCGGCGGTACATCCGCAAGGAACTGTAGCGGCCCGGCGGATTTCCCGCCGACCTCGATCTTGAATGACCCGGCTGTTCCTGCGCCCGTTATGGCGAGGTTGCCGGACCCGTGTGTGGAGGAAAGATATGAAACTCGGTTTGAACCTGTCTTTTGCGATCAAGCGCTGGCTCGGCGGCCAACGCCTGGCATCCGTCGTGAAGAACGATCTCGGCATGGATTACGTTCAGTTTACCTGGGATCTCGTCGATCCGTGGTGGCCGGAAACCCAGCGCGACCGTCTGGCGCGCGATTATGCCAAGGGCTTTGCCGAGGCCGGTGTCACGGTCGAGAGCACCTTCGGCGGGCTGGCCTCCTACACCTACAACCATTTCCTGTCACCCAATGAGGATCTGCGGGCGATGGGCAAGGAACACCTGAGGCGCGCCATCGATATGACCGGCGAGATGCAGGTGCCGGCTGCCGGCATGCCGTTCGGTTCCTACTCCGCCGACGATGCCGTCAACCCGGCCCGCCGTGAGGAAATCTACAAGCTGGCGCTGCAGTCGATTGTCGATCTGTCGCGTCATGCCAAGGCGCGGGGATTGTCGAAGCTGATGATCGAGCCGGTACCGCTGGCAACGGAATTCCCCTCCTCCGCGGCGGATTCGTTGCGTCTTATGAAAGATCTCGACGGCGCGACCGACGTGCCTGTGAGGCTGCTGGTGGATTGGGGCCATGCTCTGTTCACACCGCTATTCAAGGAAGATGCGGACATGGAGCACTGGATGCGTACGTGCGGCGATTATATCGACGCCTATCACATCCAGCAGACGGACGGCCTGCTCGACCGTCACTGGAATTTCACCCATGAGGGCATCGTGACGCCCGAGCGGCTGCGGGACTTCTGGAAGAAGCATGCTTTGACGGACCAGACCTACCTGATGGAAATCATCTACGCCTTCGAGGAAACGGATGAATTCGTTCTCGAAGACATGAAGAAAGCTGTGGCGCTGCTCAAGCAGGCTGCCTGAAATGACGACCGACGCGGCGGTCCGCTGACCTATGCCAACGCCCCGCCTGCGCCAACTCCAAGGAATCCTGCCGTGACGAAGACAAAGAAACTGATGAATTCCCCCGAAACGATCATTCCTGAAATGATCGAGGGCATGCTGGGTGCGCATTCCGATATCCTCACTTCCTTCGGCGCGACAGGCCGGGTTCTGGTGGCGATCGACGGGCCGCGCGACGGCAAGGTCGGCATCGTCGTCGGCGGCGGCTCGGGCCACGAGCCAGCCTTTTCGGGCTATGTCGGACGCGGCTTGGCGGATGCCTCAGCTATCGGCAACGTCTTTGCCTCCCCCTCCCCGGAGCCGATCCTTGAAGCTACGCGCGCGGCCAACGGTGGCGCAGGCGTACTTTACCTCTATGGCAACTACTCGGGCGACGTGATGAACTTCGACATGGCGGCAGAGCACGCCAAGCGCGAGGGCATCGAGGTCCGCTCGATCCCCGTGACCGACGACGTCGCCTCGGCAACCTCTGAACGGACCGGTGACCGCCGCGGTATCGCAGGTGACTTCTTCGTGTTCAAGATCGCGGGCGCTGCGGCAGACCGGATGGGCACGCTGGACGAAGTCGAAGCGGTCACCCGCAAGGCCAACCGGCTCACCGCCACCATGGGCGTGGCGCTTGGCGCCTGCTCCTTGCCGCAGACCCTAAAGCCGAATTTCGAGATCGGTGACGACCAGATGGAAATCGGCATGGGCGTGCATGGCGAGCCCGGCATCCGCCGTGCGGCCGTGGAAACCGCCGATGAGGTGACCGCCGAACTGATGGAGCATATCCAGGGTGAGTTGAAGCTCGTCAAGGGCGACAAGGTGGCGCTTCTCGTCAACGGTCTTGGCTCCACTTCACCGATGGAGCTCTATCTGCTGCATCGCCGGGCCAAGCTCATTCTCGACGATCTCGGCGTCGGCATCCATCGTTCTTTCGTCGGCGAATATGTGACCTCGCTGGAAATGGCAGGCGCATCGATCACCCTGCTCAAGCTCGATGACGAGTTGACCTCCCTGCTCGATCATCCCTGTCTCGCACCGGCCCTGCGCGTCGGCCCGCCGCCAGTTCCGGTATCTCAACAGTTTTCCGACCGGCTGAAGCGCATCGCAGCCGAACACCCGACCGAAGCCAAGGTGCAGGCTGCCTCCACCGGCGCAGTCGACGGGGAAGGCGATCTTACGGCAGCGATATTTGCCGAGATGGTGCGCAAGGTTTCGTTCGCGATCGAAGACCGTGCGGACTGGCTATCGGAACTGGACGGCGTCATCGGTGACGGTGACCACGGCGTGACCATGGGTATCGGCTGGCGTGCCGTTCGCACCGAAATCGCTGAAATCGGCGCTCGGGAAAGCATTGAGGAAATCTGCCGCCGCATCGCGAAGGCGTTTCTCGATGCAGTCGGCGCCTCTTCTGGTCCGCTCTACGCCAGCGCATTCCTGCGCGCCGGCGAAACGACGGGCGGACGCCAACGCCTAGACCCTGCAGGCGTGGTGGCGTTTCTGAACGGAGCCTCGAATGGTGTGCGCGAGCGTGGCAAGGCCGAACCCGGCGACAAGACCATGGTCGACGCCTGGGTTCCTGCTGTCGAGCAGGCACAGAGAGCGCTGGCCGAGGGCGGCGATATCGTCGATTGCCTGCGGGCAGCGGCCGCCGGTGCCGAACGCGGTATGAAGGCGACGGCCAACATCGCGGCCCGCCGCGGACGCTCCGCCAAGCTTGGCGAGCGCTCGCTCGGTCACATCGATCCCGGCTCGGCCTCAACTTTTCTGATGATCGATGCCATGCGCCAGTCTTTCGAGACCCAGACGCTCGACCCGGTCAGCCGCGCCCAGCGCCCCTCTCGCATATCTTGAATGGAACGGCATGCAAACGCCACCGCGTCAATCATATGCGGTGGCGTTTTGTTGGGGGCCTGCTTCACATCCACGTTGTCAGAAGGCCTGAACCAAGGCCCGATGCTCAATGATGACCTTTTCAAACAACGGGACAGCACCCCTACGCGACATCGTCGCGGCTTGGTCGCCGCTCGGTCCTCTGTTTGGTGCGCAGGACACGCTGCCGATCAGGCTGTTTCCTGTTTCGCCCGGCTTTCGATTCCCCGGTCACGCCAATGTCCCCTCGCCCGCTCGTGATTCCTATCCCGAACGGCGCGTAGGCTGCTGATAGCAACTCAACATCTGGAAGATGAGAATCGAACGGACGCAATCTGTTTCGACCGACCGACACCTTGTTAGAGTGGTGGTGGAGGGCTGTTGCGCGGCGGCAAGGGCACTTCACTCAGCCGCGATCGCAGTCTGCTTCCACGGTTTAGCCGCGTCGCACATTTGTTTGAGAGCCTGGCTTACGATCGCGAATGCGTACGTAGTCCGGGCGACAACTCGCTTGCTCTCTGCCCCATCTTTACCTGCTTGCCGCTTCCACGAAGGCATCGAAGATGCGAGTTCCGGGGTGGCTTTCGGCGGCAAGCCTTTCAGGGTGCCATTGCAGGCCCATGGCAAAAGACGACGACGGGACTTCTATCGCTTCGACAACGCCGTCCGGGCCGCGGGCGGTAACGACCACCGCATCGGAGACCTCGACGATGGCTTCGCGGTGAAACGTATTGACGCTGAATGTTTCGGCTTTGAAAATATCCGCCATTCTGGTGCCCTGCCGGATTTCGACGTCATGGCGCATCCCTTCCCGGTCGTGCACGATAGCTCCGGCCCATGAAGACTGTACGTCCGACATCATCCGGCAGCCGTTCAGGCAGCCGAGCATCTGCATGCCGTTGCAGATGCCGAGGACGGGTTTGTCGCGCTCGAGAAAACCTTTCATCAATGCCATTTCGACATCAAGCCGATCGGATGCCGGATAACGGGACTGATCGCCTTCGACGTACCATTCCATGGGGAAATGGATGCGTCCCCCGACACTCAGAAATCCGTCGAACTCTTCGACGGTGTGACCGACCATCTCGGGCGCAAAAGGTATTCCGAAAGCGTAGGCGCCTGCCCGGCTGATGGCGCGAAAGTAATCTTTCGAGATTTCATAACCGCCGCCACCGGCGCTTGTGTTCTCGTCCATGATGACGGCGATTTTCGGCTTGCGGTGCATTGTGTTCCAACCTGTTGTTCAGCGCACGGGCTTTCCGCAGCTGCGACGGGACCTGCGATTTATACGTATCGAGTTCGAAGATGCTTCTGCAATCTCAAACGATTTTGCTCGACCGTATCATGGCAACGCCACGCGGACCCGGTGATGCGGGGCAATCTCGATAAGCTCGGAAGATGCGGGCGGGGTGAAGACGTCAGCAGATGTGGTGCCGTCCGACACGAAGCTGCGAGCGGCAAGCGGCGGCTTGCCTGCAAATCGATCCTCTAACATCGCTGTGTCGAGCGTGGCATCCGGATCGGGAATGGCGGCAATCAGCCGGCGCGTATAGGGATGCGTGGGCGCCTCGAAGATATCGCGCCAGCCGCCCTCCTCCACGATCTGGCCAAAATACATCACCAGGACACGGTCACTCATATGCTCCACGACACTGAGATCGTGGCTGATCATCAGATAGGACAGGCCGAGTTTCTCCTGCAGATCGAGCAGCAGATTGATGATCTGCGCCCGGATCGACACGTCGAGTGCCGATACAGGCTCGTCGAGTACGACGATCTCGGGCTCGAGAATGAGGGCACGGGCGATCCCGATGCGCTGGCGCTGGCCACCGGAAAATTCATGCGGATAGCGGCCGGCATGTTCGGGCGTCAGGCCGACATTGGCCAGCATGGCCTCAATGCGATCGGAAATCTCCGACGCTGCGGTTACGCCGTGCAGCCGAAGCGGTGCGGCGAGCGACGTGCGAACGGACTGGCGCGGGTTGAGCGAAGCGTAAGGATCCTGGAACACCATCTGCACCGCCTTGGCGCGCTGCATCCGCCCCGGTGCGCCATCTCCCGCGAGCGGCTGGCCGCGGTAGCGGATCGTACCCTTTGTCGGCTCCTGCAGGCCGAGGATCGATAACGCGGTTGTAGACTTGCCGCAGCCGGATTCGCCGACGATGGAGAGGCATTCGCCTTTGGAGAGCGAAAAACTGATGCCGTTCACCGCGTGCAGCATGCGCCTGCCTCTGCCAAGCAGGCCACCCCCGGAAATCGGGAACTGGACATGCAGGTCGTCCACCTGCAACAGCGGGACGGTCATGGCTGGCTTCCTCCGGCGATGCGCGGCGCGATAAAGCGGGTTTCGGTCAGCTTCGAGCGATCCGCGATGATGCTATCGATATCGACCAATCGCTTTCGGCCATGCTGACTGCGGCTGCCAAGGCGTGGCAGGGCTCCGAGCAGTCCGCGGGTGTAATCGTGCCGAGGCGTATCAAACAGCGCGCGCGTCTCGTTTTCTTCGACCAGACAGCCAGAGTACATGACGCCCACGCGCTGGCAGACGCTGGCGATCACTCCGAGATCGTGGCTGATGAGAAGCACCGCCGTACCGCGTTCGGCGCACAGTTCCTTGATCAGGCGCAGCACTTCGGCCTGTACGGTTACGTCGAGGGCCGTCGTCGGTTCGTCGGCGATCAGCAGGTCGGGATTGCAGGCAAGAGCCATGGCGATCATCACGCGCTGGCGCAGGCCGCCCGACATCTGATGCGGATAGTTTTTCGCGCGCCGGTCTGGATTGGGCACCCGCACGCTGGCCAGTGCCTCGACGGCGAGCCTATGCGCTTCGCTCCAGCTCTTGCCCTGATGCAGCACGAACATTTCGGCAATCTGCCGGCCGACGGTGGACAACGGGTTCAGCGCGGTCATCGGTTCCTGAAAGATCATGGCGATGCGGTTGCCACGCAGGCGTCGCATCGCCCGCTTCGGCATCGCCAGCAGGTTCTGTTCCTTGAACAGGATTTCGCCGCTGGAGACGGCAAGCGGCTTCTTCAGCAGGCCCATCACGGCAAGCGACGTTACCGATTTGCCGGAACCGGATTCACCGACGAGACCATAGGCTTCTCCGGGCATGATCTGAAAGGACACGCTCTTGAGAAGCGGGTGAACGGAGCGGCCGATCGCCACGCCCAATTGCAGGTTTCTGATGTCGAGCAGCGGCGCGGTCATGGCTTGCGCGTCCTCATGTGCGGATCAAGGCTGTCGCGCAGCCCGTCGCCGAGAAGGTTGAAGCCGAGTACCGACAGGAAGATGGCCAAGCCGGGAAAGATGGCGACCCACGGTGCAAGCTGGATGAGCTGGCGCGCATCCGTCAGCATCGAGCCCCAGCTCGGGAACGGTGGCTGAATGCCAAGGCCAAGGAAGGAAAGAGCCGCTTCGGACAGCACCGCCGAGCCCATGCCCAGCGTTGCCATGACGAGGATCGGGCCCATCATGTTGGGCAGGATCTGCGTGAACATGATGCGCAGGTCTCCGTAGCCGAGCGTTTGCGCCGCCTGCACGTAGCCCTGCGATTTCAGCGACAGTGTCGAGGAGCGGGCGATGCGGCACGTCCAACTCCAGTTGGTGAAGCCCAGCGCGACGAGGAGCGACGGCAGGCCCGGTCCCAGCACGGCCATGACGGCGAGCGCGAAGATCAGGGAAGGAATGGCGAGCATGACATTGGTGAGGCCGTTCACCAGGTCGTCCCACCAGCCACCCCAGTAGCCGGCGGTCATGCCAAGGGTGATGCCGATAATCGAATTGATCACCTGCGAAACGATGCCGACGGTCAGCGAGATCTGCGCGCCATAGAGGATGCGGGTGTAGACGTCGCGTCCCTGCGCATCGGTGCCAAACCAGAAAGTGGCGTCGGGCGGGAGTTCCGAACTCATCAGGTCGGCGTCAAGCACCGGATCGAAATGGGCAAGCCAGGGGGCGAGCACGCCCGCAAAGATCACCAGCGCCGTCAGGCCCGCGCCGAGCCAGACGTTGAAGCCGAAACGCATGGGCGTCACTCCTGCTTGATGCGCGGATCGATCGCGGCATAGATCAGATCGACGGCCGTATTGATGACGAGGAACCAGAGCACGATGACCAGGATCGTGCCTTGGACCACGGGAATGTCGCGGATCGAAACGCTGTCCACCAGCAGCGATCCGATGCCGGGCCAGGCGAAGAGTTTTTCAATGACGACAGCCTGGCCGATCAGCGAACCGAACTGCAGGCCGACCGTGGTGACGATCAGCACCAGCGCATTGCGCGCCACATGCCAGCGGACCACCTTGATCTCGCTCATGCCCTTGGAATGCGCGGTGCGGATGAAATCGGCGCTGAGCACGTCGAGCACGCCCGCCCGCGTCGTGCGCGCCAGCAATGCGAGCGGCGTGACGCCGAGCGTGACGGCCGGAAGGATGAGGTTCTGGAACGACCCGTTGCCATAGCCGAAACTCGGCAGCCAGTTCAGTTGCAGCGCGAAGAGATACATCATCAGCAGGCCGAGCCAGAATTGCGGCACGGAGAGGCCCGAAACCGCGCCGATCATCGTGACAGTATCGAGCACCGATCCCGGCCGCATCGCGGCGAGGAAACCGAGCGGCACGCCGACGACAAGGGCAAAGACCATGGCGGCGATCGCCAGCTTCAAGGACGCGCCCATCCGGTCGTTGATCAGATCGATCACCGGCTGGCGGGTGCGGAAACTGGTGCCCAGATCGAACTGCGCAAGGTCCGTGACATAGGACACGAAGCGCTCGACCAGCGGCTTGTTGAGACCGAATTCCTCGTTCAGACGGGCAATCATCTGCGGGTCGGCCGCGCGTTTGCCATCGGCGAAAAGACTGGCGGCAAAGGTGCCGGGCACCACGGAAAAGATAACGAAGATCAGCAGCGCCACCACAATCAGCGTGGGTATGATCTGCAGGATACGGCGCAGGGTGAAACGAAGCATCGGCGGTTCCGTTTTGGCCGCCTGTGGCGGTGCGGCAATCGATACCGAGGCGACCATGATACTCCATGGCCGCCCCGTATTTTCCAGGGCTTATTGACGCGCCGGTGCCGTTTCATCGATCCAGATATCGTCATAAGGCTGGATCGCCAGTTCCGTTGCGTTCGGGACGAGGCCATGGATCCAGGGCTGGTAGGCCATGACCGCCTTGTTGTAGTTGAAGAACCAGACCGGGGCGTCTTCCTGAACGATGCTGTTGGCCTGGCGCAGGAGATCGCTCTGCTTGACCGGATCGCGTTCCTGCTCGGCAGCCTCATAGAGCTTGTCGAATTCCGGGCTCGCATAGCTCGTATAGTTGCAGGCCGATTGCGGGGTCTTGGAATGGAAGCAACGCAGTGCGTTTAGCGGATCGGGACCGGAAAGGTTGGACCAGATGAAGGCCTGGAAGTTATTCGAGCTGACCGCATCACCAAGCGCCGCGCTTTCAACCGGCTTCGGCTTTACCGTCACGCCGACCTTCTTCAGCATCGGCAGGATGGCCTCGACGATCGGCACGCCCCAGCTTTCGTTCGGGCTTGCGGTCACTTCGAATTCAAAGCCGTCGGCATAACCGGCTTCGGCGAGCAGCGCCTTGGCCTTTTCCGGATCAAACGCGTATGGCGCCTGATCCTTGTCGAAGGCGGGCGATGACAGCGGTAGCCAGCCGGAGGCCGGATAGGCCTTGTTCTTGACGAGGCGTTCGATGATCAGCGGCGCATTGATCGCGTGGTTGATCGCTTGGCGAACCCGCTTGTCCTTGAAAGGTTCGAAGGCGGGATTGAAGCCGATGTTGCGGGTATACACTTCGGCAACTTCAAGCAGATGGTCCTTCAGGCCATCCTCGCCCTGATAGGCCTGGTACTGGGTCGGGCCGAGGATCGAAACGTCGATTTCCTTGTTGCGGAAAGCAACGTCGCGCGCTGCATCTTCACCCATCAGCACGATGTTGATGCGATCGAGATACGGCTTGCCCTCTTCGTAGTACTTGTCGAATTTTTCGACGACGACCTGCGAACCGGGCACATGTTTCTTGAAGACGAAGGCACCGAGGCCGACAGGAGATGTGGCGAAGCTTGCCTCATCCGCGACATTGGATGGATAGATCACCGTCGTATTCTGCATCAGCGGAAAGCCGGGGTTGAACGGGCCGGTGAAGGTGATTTCCAGCGTGTGGTCATCGATCTTCTTCAGGCCGCTGATCTCTTCGGCCTTGCCGGCGATATAATCGTCGGCGCCCTTGATATTGGCGATGTAGCTGGCGCCGGGGAAGGCATTCTTCGGATTGGCGATGCGCTTGTAGCTATAGATGATGTCATCGGCGGTCAGTGGCTTGCCATTGTGGAAAACGGCATTTTCCCGCAGGTGGTAGGTCCGCACTGTGCCGTCGGCAGACACATCCTCGGATGTCGCCAATTCCAGCACCGGCTTGTTCTGGATGGAATCCCAGCTGTAGAGCGCACGGTGGATGGCCTGGGTGATGAACTCTTCCTGCGTGTTCGGGCTCGACTGCGTATCAAGTGTGGCGAAGCTGGAGCCGTAAGGCGCAGTGAAGACGAGCGTTCCGCCGGAGCGTTCGCCCGCAGCCAGGGCTCCGGTCGCAACGCTAAGGCTGAGCATCGCGGTCAGTGTCAGTCTTTTGAGCATTTCGTTCTCCCTTTCGTGCCGTTTTTCGGCATCGCTTCAATCATTCGTCAGGCGTTTAGCGGGCGTCGTACACGATGCGGCCGGCAAGCAAGGTCAGCAGGCAGCGGGTGCCTGACAGAACGGTTGCGGCCGGAGCTTCCAGAAGGTCGTTGTCGAAGACGGCAATATCCGCCCATTGACCGGGCACGAGCCGGCCTTTCACCGCCTCGGCCTTCTGCGACCAGGCGCCGTATTCCGTATAGGCCTGCAAGGCTTCCGCGCGGCCGAGCTTCTCTGCGGCGTCCATCACCGTGCCCTTGCCGGTCTGGCGGGTGATCATGGCGTGCAGGTTCGGAAACGGATCTGGCGAGCAGACCGGCGAATCCGAGCCCGTCGAAGGCTTCAGGCCCATCCGCATCCAGGTGCCGATCGGGTAGGATGCGACGCCGCGCTCTTCGCCAAGCACGGAAATATAGCTGTCGCCAAAATCGTGGATGAAGGCCATCTGCGGCGCGGGTAGAATGCCGGCTGTCTTCATGCGCGCATTCTGCTCCGCCGTCGGAAAGCCGCAATGCTCGATGCGGTGGCGGCGATCAGAATCGGGATTGGCGGCAAGCGCCTTCTCGTATGCCGTGATCAACTGCTCGATCGCCCCGTCGCCAATGGCGTGGCAAACCATCTGGTAGCCCCGGTCGTGGCAGTCCTTGACGACCTGCTCGACCACCGCGTCCGACAGCATCTGTACGCCGATATTGTCCGGTTCGCCCTGATAGGGCCTGGTCATCCATGCGGTGCGGCCACCGGCCGAGCCATCGAGGAAGATTTTAACGCCGCCGACACGCAGCATGTCGTCGCCGGCCCCGCAGACAAGCCCGGCGCGCCACGATTCCTCGACGATGGAAACACCGGGGTCGCCCAGCAGCGTCAGCCAGACGCGCACCGGCAACCGGCCGGCGACCTTGGCCATTTCATAGGCCTGGATTTCCGGGAAACCGGCAACATGCCCGACTGCGGCATCCATGCAACTGGTGATGCCGAAAGAGAGCAGATGCTGTCCCGCACGCTCGATACCCTCGATCAGTTCTTCGGTTGTCGCCTCGGGCATAACGGCCTTGACGAGGTTCTGGGCGTTTTCCGCGAGAAATCCATTCAGCTTGCCGTCGGTCAGACCGATGACGCCGCCGTCAGGCACCGGGGTTTGTTCGCTGATGCCGGCAAGAGCCAGCGCCCGCGAATTGGCCACCGAGACATGGCCGCAGGCCCGTGTCAGCATGACCGGATGATCCGGCGCTGCGCGATCGAGATCCTCGCGCGTCGGATGACGGCCGGTGTCGAGCTTGACCTGGTCATATCCACGGGCGCGGACCCAGCCGCCCTTCGGGGTGGTCGCGGCGCGCTCCGAAATGCCCTTCATCAGGGCGGCAAGCGTCGGGGCGGCAGCCGGTGTTGCATCGACGAAGCCCATGGCGATGCCGGTTGCAATCAGGTGCAGGTGGTTGTCGATGAGCCCGGGGCTGGCAAAGCGGCCTTCCAGATCGATGACCTCGGTTGCCGAACCCTTCAGGCTCAGTATGTCGGCATTGCTGCCTGTTGCAAGAACCTTGCCCTGCCACACGGCAACAGCGTTGCTGATGCCCTCCTCCCGGCCGCACCAGATGCGTCCGTTGTGCAAGATAAGATCGGCTTCAATTGCAAATGGCATTCACAGCTCCCCCATGGGCACCGGCAGGCCGGTACCTATTTTGCTCCAGGTGCAACGTGAAAGTTTGTGGCTGGCTTGGCCAATTCGGTTTGCGCACAACTCCATGCGAAATCGGCATACCCATTTTGATTGAATGACTTATGATGGTTTTCTCGGCTGAACTGGATCGGGAGGGGGAACTGTTCATGGAAATCAAATGGCTTGAGGACTTCGTGACGCTTGCCGACACGTCCAGCTTTTCGCGGGCGGCGGAATTTCGCAATGTCACGCAACCGGCCTTCAGCCGCAGGATCAAGCAACTGGAAAGCTGGCTGGGGGCCACGCTGATCAGCCGCGCCACCATGCCGGCCGAGCTGACCCCGGCGGGACGGAATTTTCTCCCGGTGGCGCAGGAATCGATCCGCACCTTCTATGCGGCGCGCGAGGCGTTGCGCCCGTCTTATGAGCCGGGCCTGATCCGCTTTGCCGCGTTGCATACGCTGACGGTGACGTTCTTTCCGCACTGGTTGAAGTCGCTGGAGAAGGTCGGTGGCACGTTCAGCACCTCGCTCATTCCCGACCGCGGCGGTATCGAAGCCAACCTCGATGCCCTCGTCAACGATGAGGCGGATTTCTTTCTGACCTATGCCCATCCGGAGGTGCCGTTTCACCTCGACCGTGGTCAATTCGCCTCGCTGACGGTGGCCCATGACCGGCTGATTCCGCTGGTTTCGCCGGAGATCGTGCTGTCCGGCACTGTCCAGCCGGGCCGGAATCTGATCGACCGCGCCGTCGCGCAGCCGCGGCTGGCTATTCCGTGTCTCAGTTATGGCTTCAATTCGTTTTTCGGGGTGGCCCTGTCGCGCCTCTGGCTGCGTCGCCCGCCCTTCCGGCGGCGCACCACACACGAAAATACCATCAGTGCCGGACAAATGAACATGGCGGTGACCGGCGCGGGGGTGTGCTGGCTGCCCGAAAGCCTGGCGCGTGACGAACTCGGTACTGGCCGTCTGGTGCCTGCCTCGATCGACGAGGGCTGGAACCTCGACCTGGAAATCCGGCTCTACCGGCACGCGGCTGCGAGCCGAAACAGGAAGGTCGAGGATCTCTGGCGCACCGCCGGACAGCTCCTGCAGGGCGTGCCGACCTGATCAGACCTTGAGAAATAGCAGCGCGCGAAGGATTTCGGAGAAATCCCGGTGCTCGAAAGCGATGGCACGGGGGCCGTACGACTTTGCGCCCGGATACCAGCCAGCGCGATAGGCCTCTGTCGGCGTGCTGAACTCGATCACCACCTCGTAGTGCTCTGCCTTTGCTGGCAGTGCCTGCGAAAAGTCACCGGAGAGCGCCGCTGCAACACCTTCGCGGATGAGGCGGCGCGACCATGCCGGGGAGATTGACGTCGAGGCCTTGCCCCTGCCGTCCAGCGTTTCCACGGCCGCAAGGCCTGGCACCATCGCGCGTGCTTCCGTACAGATGCCGACATCGCCCGCAAGGAAAACCGAGGGCACGCCGTACTGGGCGGCACACAGGGCGTTTATGGTGAACTCTGACGCAACCTCGCCGTTGAGCAGAAGCCGCGAAATGCGCAGGTTGGACGTGTGGGCGAGCGGGTTGACCTCGGAGCCGGCTTTCGAATGGTAGCCGATGTAAACAGCCGCTGCAAAACCATCGTCGATCCCGAACATCATCTCGTCCGGATGGCCCGACCAGCCGCGCACGATCCGTGCATAGTCAGGCAGTTTGTCGAGGATGAGATTTCGGCCGCTTTCGTGGGCATCCTTGATGACCACTTCGGTCGCGCCGGCAGATCGCGCGCCTTCGCAAGCCGCGACGACCTCCGCCGTCATCAACGCGCGGAATTCGGCCCAATCAGGATGGGCGCGATCAGCCTCGTTCCAGTGAGCAATACCGGCGGTACCTTCGATATCGGCTGAGATGAAGACTTTCATGGTGTAGGGTTCTCTTTTAGCCAGTCGGCGAGACAGGGATAGATCCGGCCGTTGCGGCCGGGGGTGGTGGGGGCGATGCAAAGGGCATTCAGCACGGCTTCCTGCGTGGTTTCGGCTGCGGCGCGGAAAACGGTGTCGATATGGTCGTCGGCAAGCCGCTCCTGCGTGGCAAACGCCTTGGCCGGATCATGTTCCACCGGATCGGCTGTGGTAAAACAGAGAACGACGTCGCCGCTGCCATGTCCCCAGAAGGCACCGAGCCGGGCAAGACCTGCACCGCCACGTCTTGCCACACGCTGCAGTTGCCGGTCACCGAGGGGCAGATCGGTGGCCATGACGACGATTACCGATCCCCGTTCGGGACTGGCTGGCACACGCGGATCGGGACGGCGTCCGTCCGGGAGAACAAGATCGCCCGCCCCGCCGAAATTGGCGAGCACCAGTGTGCCGAATATGAAGCTGCGATCGTCGACGAAAAGGCGTCGCGACGCCGTGCCGATACCGGCCTTGAAGCCGAAAGCGGTCATGCCGGAACCGGCACCCACCGCGCCCTGCTCCACAGGGCCTGTGCTCGCAGCTTCAAGTGCAGCCTCGGCATCTGCCGGTGTCACGGCCAGTGCCTGGATATCGTTGATGCTGCCATCGTTGCATTCGCAAACCAGCGCGTTGACAGTCGAGGTCTTCCGGCCGATCGCCGGATTGGCGGCAATGGCGCGGCGGATCAATGCTTCGCTGCAGGCCGCCACGCCGAACGTGTTGGTGAGCAGGATCGGTGTCTCGATCGTTCCCAGTTCGGCAACCTGCATCAGGCCGGCCGACTTGCCGAAGCCGTTGATAACCTCGACCGCAGCGCGCGGTTTGACGCGAAAAAGGTCGCCGTCGTGTGGCAGGATGGCGGTGACGCCCGTGAAAATTCCGTCGCGGCGCAGCGAGCAATGACCGACCGAGATGCCCGGTACGTCTGTAATCGTGTTGCCGGAGCCCGGCTCCAGTCTGCCTTGCGGGATCAGTCCCAGTTCGCGTGCCGTTTTCATATTCGCCCCTTTTGCCACCGACGCGCTTTAAACCGGAACGCCGGCCATTTCCAGATAAAGAGCCTGGAGCTTTTGCGTCATCGCGCCGGGCTTGCCGTCTGCAATCACTTGGCTGCCGATTCGCACGACGGGTGTAACCAGGCTCGAGGCGGAGGTCTGGAACGCTTCCGCAGCACGCTGAGCTTCCGCGGGCGTGAACACGCGCTCCTCGATCTCCAGCCCCTCTGCCGCACAAAGCCGTGCAATGGCGCGCTGGGTGCAGCCCGGCAGGGTCGCCTGCGAGGCGGGACGGGTCAGAATACGGCCCTTTGTCGTGATGATATGCGCTGTCGAGGACGCCCCCTCTGTCACCTGCCCGTTTTCCACCATCCAGACGTCGTCGAAGCCGCCGGAGCGGGCCGCCTGCTTGGCCATGACCTGACCGAGCAGCATGACCGTCTTGATATCCCGCCGGTGCCAGCGCGGATCGTCCACGAGATCGACGGCGATACCGTGCTGCTGCGCTTTCGTACCGGTCAGCATCTTTTGCTGGGTGAAGCCGACGAGGCATGGCGCCAGCGTATCCGAATAGAAGAAATCGCGATCGGCATCTCCGCGCGAGATCTGAAGATAGACGGTGCCGTTCCGCAACGCATTGCGCGCAATCAGTTCCGCCTGAACCATCGCGATGTCAGCGCGGGAAAAGGTCTGCGGAATGGCGAGTTCCTTCAGCGAGCGCTCCAGCCGGTCAAGGTGAAGATCGTTGTCGATCATCCGTCCGTTAATGACCGCGGTCACTTCGTAGACGGCATCGCCGAACAGGAACCCGCGGTCAAAGAGGCTTATCCGGGCGTCCTGCTCGGGTACGAATTGACCGTGTATGTAAACGATCCTGCCCATCTGTTTCCCTTGCTATGCCTATAAGCTTCGACGCAGCACATAAGAGCGATTTACAACGGCTGACCAATTCAACTTGGGCAAAATCTCATGCAAAATTGGCCTAACGCCAGATAAATCAATGAATTAGACCCCATCGGATCACAAGCCGGGTTATCTAGGCCCCGATTTCCGAAGGTGCGAGCAAGGTTGGCACTTCGATCACGCGGGGTTGGCCGGGTTCAGCATCCCCGGCATCTGGCGCGAGACGTGGGAAGACGGCGACGGTCTCGGGCGCCACGCCAAGATTGCACACCCAGTCGCAGATGATCGCTGCGAAAAACGCCGTACACCGTTCCTCCGCCTGGGCATACAGGCGCAGGCGAAGGATTGTGATATCGAACGGAACGGCGGCTGGCTTCACCTGCCGCCGAAACTGTTCATATCCCATAATCTTGCCGTGGCGCGATCGCTTTGCGACCGCGTTGCTGTCATCTATCGGGCGAGATCGTCGAGATGGCGGAGTCAACTGCGATTTTTGACGTGCCGCAGCACGACACACTCGCCAATTGATCGCGACCGCGTCAGACCTGCCCTAACGTCCAAGGACATACCATGCACCTGTTCAGTCACCTCCCGCAATCGGATATCCTCGCCACGACGATCGCCGAAATTTTCTCGCAGCGCGTTCAACAGAAGGCAACGCCCGGCATCCGGTTCGCGCTGTTCGACCGCTCCGGAACAGTGCTCGAAAACGGGTTTGGTGATGTGGGTGCGCATCCTCAGCGGTCCCATACGCGGTTCCGGATTGCGTCCTGCACCAAGAGTTTCACCGCTGCGGCCATGTTGCTGCTTCGCGATCGGGGCCGGCTTTCCCTTGACGAACCCGTCACGCGCTATGTTCCCGCCTTGCGCCCGACGCTGCCGATCGGCCAACCAACGGCGCCAACGCTGCGGATGCTTCTGTCGATGGCGGGCGGGCTGCCAACCGATGACCCTTGGGCCGACCGGCAGGAATCGCTCTCCAGCGCCGCCTTCGACGCAATCCTTGACGAAGGCGTGCGCTTTGCGACGACACCCGGCACACGGTACGAATATGCAAACCTCGGATACGCCTTGCTCGGCCGGGTCATTGAAGTTGTCGGCGGACAATCCTATCCCGCTTTCGTGGCGGACAACCTGCTGGCCCCGCTCGGTCTCCATGAGACGGGTTTCGATCCGGCTACCGTGCCAGTTGACAGGATGGCGACAGGTTTCCGCAAAATCGGCGATGGCTGGCAGCCCTTGCCATTCACCGGGCCGGGGGCTTTTTCGGCCATCGGGGGCTGTGTGACGACTGTGGGCGATCTCGTCCGCTGGGCTGACTGGTTGTCTGTCGCCTTCCGGCCCGAAGGCGCGCGGGATGGCCCTCTGTCTGCCGCAACCCGCCGGGAAATGCAGAGCATCCAATGCGCCATCGCGCCCGAGCCCGGCAAGGATGTCGGTCTCAAAGGCTACGGCTATGGCCTTGTCGTCGAGCAGCACGCACGGTTTGGCCCGATCATCAGCCATTCCGGCGGTTATCCCGGGTTCAGTTCCCATATGCGTTGGAACGCGCAGACCGGCCTTGGCGTTGTTGTCTTCGAAAACGCCACCTATTCCGGCGCCTGGGAGCCTGCAAGCGCAGCGCTCAACCAGCTTCTCAATGCAGCCTTCTCCGCCCATGTCCCGGCAGCAACACCGCCAGCCGCAATCCATGAGCTTGTCGCGGGGCTGCGGCGCCTGCTTCTGGATGGCTGGGACGATGCTGTCGCCGATGCGATCTTCCTGGAAAACGTCGCTTTGGATCAACCTTACGCGGAGCGCGCCGCCGACCTTGCAGACCTGCGCGCACGGGCGGGTGCAATGGACGAAGGCCTCATGACAGTGGTGCCACGTGATCCGGGCGGAACCGATAGCGGTTTCGGACGCTTCGAGGTTCACCTGCCCTGTGCAGCGGGTGAAATCATCTTGAAGGCTTTCTGCGGCCCTCCGGAGCCTTTGAAAATCCAGTCCGTCAGTTTCAGTTTGGCCGGGAAGCATCCGCTCCAGACGACGCTCGGTTCAGCCTGAACCGAGCCGTCACACCGTTGCGGGAGCAACGACCCAGATGACCTCGCAGGGTTGCTGGCCCTCGTTCCAGAACCTCACCATTGCCTGTGCCGGGAACGCGAAGCTGTCGCCTTCGCGAATGGTCATCTTGCGACCGTTCAGCTGCAGTTCCAGCGTTCCCCGCAGGACAAGGCCACACTTGCCGCCCTCGGCGTTCGAGTATGGTTCACCGGAATCAGCACCAGGCTCGAGAACAAAGCGAAGCATCTGAATTTTGGGCTGGGTGTCCGGCGTGAGGATTTCCTTCAGGATCGCGCCATCCTCATACGAAATGTCGCGACGGGATGATCGGCGCACCACGAATTCTATGTCGTCGTCCGACTGGGTGGACGAACCTTCGAACAACCATTTGACGGGCATTTCCAAGGCATCGCAGATCGCGCGCATCGACTTGATCGATGGCGTTATCAGCCCGCGCTCGACCTGGCTGAGCATGCCAACCGAAAGTCCGGATCGCTCTGCCACAATTTTCAATGCCATACCGCGCAATTTGCGGCGCAGCCTCAATCGCTCCCCGATGCGACGTTTGTCGTCGCCATGAGCGGCCTTCGTCAAAGGATCCAAACCGAATTCCCCGTTCTGAGAGATCTCTGCAACCTTGCGCAGCATGCATTAAATTCAAAATATCCGGTCGGCGCAAAGGCCGGCCGTTTCGCAGATGTCTATTTCCAGTTGCCGCCGGCTCATCGAAAAATGAGCCGATAACGTGCCCGGCATTTATTCGCCCATTGTATCCGACAGAGATGGTTGTCGTGATGGGTGTCCACAATCTATAAACATTAATTCTCAAAAGAAATACTAAAAAAACTTTACATTTTTTTTAGTGGAAATATCGTAATGGTGTGCTGGAGTGAAAAGCGCTGGCGGAGTTGATCAAGACGACAGCCAGAGGACGTGACAAAATCCGGTATCAAGCCGCCGGCGGGAGGAGCCTCGGCGGAACCTGAGGAGGAGGGGTTATGAACTATCTGAAAATTGGCAGCATTTGCACACTCATTGCGCTCTGCGCCACCCCGGTGACAGCGCGCGATTTCACCATCGCGGCCTGGGGCGGAAATTATCAGGATGCCCAGCGCGAAGCGTATTTCAAGCCGTTCATGAAGGAACACGGTCTGAAATTCGTTGAGACGACCTACCTTGGCGGCCTGGCTGAACTGAAAGCCATGGCCGACACCGGCAACGTCACCTGGGATCTCGTCATGGCCGGCGGCACGGATGCGCAGATGGCCTGCGACGAAGGGTTGCTGGAGGAAGTCTCATGGGATGCGCTGGGCGGCGGCAAGGATCTGCTGCCGGCTGCCGTGCAGCCTTGCGCGGTTGGTAATGTGGTGATCGGCAACGGGTTCGCATACAATGCCGAAATGTTCCCGAATGCCCCGCCACAGGACTGGGCCGATTTCTTCAACCTGGAGAAATTCCCGGGCAAGCGGGGGATGATCAACAACCCCAACATGAATCTCGAATATGCCCTCATGGCTGACGGTGTTCCTCTCGACAAAGTCTACGAGATGCTTTCGACGCCCGAAGGCGTAGACCGTGCTTTCGCGAAGATGGACACGATCAAGGCCCAATTGCAGTTCTGGGAGGCTGGATCCCAGCCTGTCGAATGGCTCGTGGCAAAAAACGTTGCGATGAGCAGCGGCTATAACGGCCGCATCATCACCGCCAAGCATGAAGGCAAGCCGCTCGAGTTCGTCTGGAAGAACCACATCTACAACATCGATGTGTGGGCGGTTCCGAAGGGTGCGCCTTACAAGGAGCAGGCCATGGAGTTCATGAAGTTTGCCAACAACGCGGAAGCGCAAGCGAAATTTTCTGCTGCCATGCCCTATGGTCCGACAAATGTGAACGCCATCAAGTTGATGTCGGAAGCGGATGCCAAGGATCTGCCTGTCGGCGACAATATCGCGGAAGCGCTTCCATACTCCGATGCCTTCTGGGTCGAAAACTACGATACGCTCAAGGAGCGCTGGAGCAACTGGGTTGTCCAGTAAGCTGGTTGCGACCATGTGACATCCGGACCTGCGGCTCGCTTGCCGGCGCCAGCGAGCCGCTCATTCTCCAAAACAGTAGGACACGTCATGTCGAACGCTTTGAGCAATGCTCGTGGCAGTCGCGGGGCAGCCATGTTGCTGCTGTCGATCCCGATTGTTCTCTATGCCCTCGTTTTCCTCACCCCTCTCGCGTCGATCGTATCCCTCAGCGTGGACAACTCGGCGCTGGGTGCCAGGTTTGAAAGGCTGAACGCGATCGATGCCGACGGTGATCCGGATCAGCGCGCCGCAGCGCTTCTTGCCGATCTTGGTGCGATGGATAAGAAGCAGTTGGGCGAGGCGGCGCGTTTGCTCAACGTAGAGAAAACCGGGTTCCGCACTTTGATCCTGACCACGGGAAAAGACGCCAAATCCATCGATCCAACCATGGACGGCCTGGTCGCCTTCGACAAGAAATGGGGCGATCAGGGTTATTGGGACATCGTTGTCCAGAATGCCGGAACGACAACCTGGCGCTATTACCAGAAGGCGACGGGCCTGAGCGTGAGCGCGGACGGCGACCTGACCTTCGCCAAAGGTGGCGATATCTACCTGCGGATCATGGGTCGCACCTTGTATATGACGCTACAGGTCACGCTGCTCACGCTCGTCATCGGCTATCCGCTGGCTTACGGTGCCGCCACCGGCAGCCGCCGGACAAGCACGATCATCATGGCGATCGTCCTTTTGAGCTTCTGGACTTCGGTTCTGGTGCGCACCACGGCCTGGGTCGTGCTGTTGCAGAACAACGGACTGATCAACAATATCCTTATCGGGCTGAGACTGACATCCGAACCTGTCCAGTTGATCTTCAACAGGTTTGGCGCACTGGTGGCCATGACGCATGTGCTGCTGCCCTTCGCCATCCTGCCGATGATCAATGTCATGCGCACCATTCCGAAATCCCAGTCGGACGCGTCTCGCAACTTGGGTGCCGGTGCCGTTGAAACCTTCCTGCGGGTGTATTTTCCGCAAAGCGTGCGCGGCGTTCTGGTCGGCGGCGGCACCGTCTTTATCCTGGCGCTCGGCTTCTACGTCACCCCTGCCCTCACCGGCGGTCCCAATGACCAGATGCTGGCGTATTTCATCGCCGATTTCGTCAACAAGACACTGAACTGGGGAATGGCATCGGCGCTTTCGGTGCTGCTGCTGTTGATCGTCGTCATTCTGGTCGCCACGGCCCGTATCGGCCAATGGGCGGTTTCCAAACGGCAGGGGGACACCTGATGTCGCGGGTCATATATTGGGTTTCCATCTGCTTCTGTGCCGGTTTTCTTATTCTCCCACTGCTGCTGGTCTGGCCGCTTGCCTTCAATGACAGCTCGTTCCTCTCCTATCCGATGGAAGGCTTCACGCTCGACTGGTTCGTAAAAGTCCTGACGGAACCCACATGGACTAACGCGCTCTGGAACAGCGTCCAGGTCGCCATCGGCTCGATGATCCTGGCCATCCTGATCGGCGGCCTCGCGGCAACCGGGGTGATCCTGACGAGCGGCGGCATGCAGATGGTGCTTAGCGCGTTGTTCGTCTCGCCAATGGTCGTGCCTTCCGTCGTTCTCGGCGTGGCTTTCACCTATGCCTTTGGCCGGGTGGGGATCGGCGGCGGGTACTTTTCGCTGGTGCTGGCGCATTCGATCCTTGGGGCACCCCTTGTCTTCCTGTCGGTGTTCACCTCGCTGCGGGGGCTGGATCCCAACCTCGATCTTGCCGGCGCCTCGATGGGGGCATCGCGCCTCTACCGCTTCGCCACCATCACGTTGCCTCTCGCAGCACCCGGTTTTGCCGCGGGCGCGCTCTTCGCCTTCATTACGTCTTTCGATGAAGTCGTGATGGCCCTGTTCCTGGCGGACCCCGCCTCGACCACCCTTCCAATCGCCCTGTTCGCGGGCCTGCGTGATCGTCTCGAGCCGACGATCGTTGTTGTGGCCCTGCTTCTGTCATTGGTGAGCCTCCTGGTCCTTCTACTGATCAGCAGGCTGCAAAAGCGCAACGCGGCAACCCGGTTTTGACCCGGACGTCGCAGGAGTGACCGTTATGTCTTCGCTAGAAATCAAGAATATCTTCAAACATTACGGCGCGTTCCAGGCGCTCGACGATGTCTCGCTGTCCATCCGCAAGGGAGAATTCGTGACCTTGCTCGGGCCGTCCGGCTCCGGCAAGACAACCTTGCTCAAGATCCTGGCCGGGTTCGAGCCGGTGACCTCGGGCACCGTCGAGATGAACGGACGAAACATCACCGCGCTGTCGCCGGAGAAACGCAACTTCGGTCTCGTGTTTCAGGGATACGCGCTGTTTCCGCACATGTCGGTCTACGACAATATCGCCTACCCGCTGCGGGTACGGCGCCGGTCGAAGGCAGAGATCGACCAGAGCGTCCGGGCTCTGCTGGATCTTGTCCAGCTCGGCACGCTTGCCGCCCGCAAACCGCAGGAACTGTCCGGCGGACAGCAACAGCGCGTGGCGCTGGCCAGGGCACTCGTCTTCAAGCCTGATCTTTTGCTGCTCGACGAGCCGATGTCGGCGCTGGACAAGAAGCTTCGTCACGATCTGCAGGAAGAACTGCGCCAGATCCACAGCACGCTCGGCACGACCTTCATCAACGTGACCCACGACCAGGAAGAAGCGATGCATATGTCCGACCGCATTGCCGTGATGAATGGTGGATGCATCGAGCAATATGACACGGCCCATACGCTTTACCGCCATCCGATATCGCGTTTTGTTGCGGAATTCGTTGGTAAATCGAACATCTTCCAGGGCGTCGTGTCGGCCTCTCCCGGAGGTGGGTCCTCTTTTGTCTGTGCCAACTTCACCCTGCCGGCCGAGGCCGGGAAAGGTGGCAATACCTGCATGATGGTGCGCCCGGAGGATGCCGAGATCACGACCTCACCGGTTGCCGATGGCCGCGTTTCGCTGCCCGCCAGGGTCGTAAATTCCACGTATTCCGGAGACCGCGCGCTTTACACGCTCACGCTGGCCGATGGCGCGCATTTCATTGCCTACGGCAATGCCCGCTCCGGCGTGCATTCCAACGGTGCCGATGTGTCTGTGAGCTTCGCGCCGCAGGACATGGTGAAATTTGACTGAGTTTGAAAGGACATCCCTTGTCGAAATTGAAATATTTCCGTCCGTCTGATGCCGGCACCCCGCTTGTCGACCGGCCATCGCCCGAACGATTGGTTGAAGGAAATCCGGAGTTCAGAAGCTGGCCCTGTCGCGACACCGGCAAGGTGCTCTCCGGCATCTGGGCGGCAACGCCCGGCGTGCACAAGGTCGAGCGCGACGAAAGCGGCCTCGAACAGTTCTACATCTTCGAGGGCGAGATCGAATTGACCGAAGACGGTGGCGATCCGCAGCGCTTCAGCGCCGGCGACCTCGTGGTTATCGAGCCGAAGTTTCGCGGTACGTGGCGCACGATCTCTCCGGTGAAGAAGATCTATTTCTACGTTGAACTCTAGCGGCACACACCTGCGCAACCTCAAGCATCACAGGGGATATTCATGAAGACCACACCTTTCTGGTGGGAGGAAGCCGAACCTGCCCACGGCGAACGTCAGTTCAATACCAACACATGTTCGATCCTCATCGTGGGTGCGGGCTATTCCGGTCTGAGCGCAGCCATCACCCTGGCTGAAGCCGGCGTGAAGGACGTCTTCGTCATCGATTCCCAGAGGATTGGTGAGGGTGCGAGCTCGCGCAACGGTGGACAGATCGGAAACGGCGCCAAGTTCAGCCTTGCGGAAGCCACGCGCCGCTTCGGCGCCAAACGCGCCGCCGAAATCCTCGAGGACTACGACAGGTCCATGGATTTCATGCTCGAACGGGCAAGCACGCTCAAGGACCCCTTCGACCTCAACATGTGCGGCAGTGTTGCCGGCGCCCATTCGCGAAAAGATCTGGAGGGTCTGGTCGCCTATCGCAACGGGCTGCCTGCCGAAAAACAGAAGCGGGTGGAGATAATACCCAAAACGGACATGCACCGGGTGCTGAAGACAGACATCTACCGCGGTGCGATGGTCAGCCATCATACCGGCTCGATCCACCCAGCCAAATATGTCCGCGCCCTTGCCAATCGCGCGCGCGAACTGGGTGTCCGGATTTTTACCGGCTACCGTTATCAGGGCGTATCGACCAATGCCGGGCGTTACCACGCCCTTGTCGAGGATGTGACAAGCCGGAACACGATCACCATTTCATCGGACAAGGTGCTGATTGGTGCGAATGGCTATGTCGGCCCCGAGATTCCGTGGCTGCGCAAGCGCACCATTCCCATCCAGAGCTACATGATCGCGACCGAACAGCTTCCTCTGGAACAGATGGAAGAACTTATTCCCGGCAACCGCGTCGTCGGAGATACCAAGCATATCCTCTATTATTTCCGGCGCTCGCCCGACGGAACGCGAATTCTCTTTGGCGGCCGCGCCAAATTCCGCACGTCGACCGCCGAGGAATCCGCGGTCGGGCTGAGAGACTTCATGCTCCACACCTTCCCGTCGCTGGAACGCGCGAAGATTACCCATTCATGGTTCGGCAATGTCTGTTTTGCCTACGATTTCTGCTCGCATGTCGGGCGGATGCCGGACGGCACGTATTACACGTCCTGCTGCAATGGCGGCGGCATCTCGATGATGACGTATCTCGGACACCGCAGCGCTGAAATGTTGCTCGGGGTGCCCGGCCATGACCGCGGCGTCGTCAACAGTCACTTTCCACGGCTCTATTTCTACAACGGGCACCCTTGGTTCCTGCCAATGGTCGGCACCTACTACCGCTTCCTCGACAGGGTGGCGCGGTGGCGCGACTGATCCGTGTGAAAGGACCCTTCCATGACCACGCAGCAAGGCGCCGCCGGCCCGGGCGACAGTTCCCGGGCGCTCCTCGGCATTGTCCTCATGTGTATCGCGATGTTTGTCGTTCCGATCGTCGATGTCTTCGCCAAGATGCTGGTGCAGCAGGGAATACCGCCGTTACAGACGGTATTCCTGCGCATGGCGACTGGAACGTTGCTGCTGGTGCCGGTGGTCAGGATCTACAGTCCGCAATCGCTTGGAAGGATCCGGCAACCACTGCCGGTCTTCATGCTCGGCCTTTCCATCGTCGGCTCGACGACCTGTTTCTTCATCGCGCTGGAGTTCATGCCCATCGCCAATGCGCTGGCGATCAGCTTCGTCCAGCCGTTCTTCGTCACGATCCTCTCGAAATATGTTCTCAAGGAACAGGTCGGCGCGTCACGCTGGTCTGCGCTCGTCATCGGGTTCGCGGCAACCTTGATGATCATCCGTCCGAACTCGGACGCGTTCGAACCAAACAGCATCTTCGCCCTGATGGCTGGCGCGTTCATGGCCTTGTACGTGATCACCGTGCGATCCGGCGTCAAGGTCGCCTCTGCCCTGACCACGACATTCTACACCCACGCGTCGGCGACTGCGCTGGCAGCGCCGTTCATGTTCTTCCTGTGGGAGACGATGAACCTCGAGAAATGGTTGCTCATCATGGCGATGGCTCTGGTGGGACTTCTCGTGCAGTTCCTGATGATCAAAGCGTATGAATTCGGCGAAGCGTCGCTGATCGCGCCCCTGTCTTACATGGAGATGATCAGTTCGACGCTGGCTGGCCTGTGGTTCTTCAGTGAGTTTCCCGACAGGACGACATTTCTGGGCGTGGCAATCCTGATCTGCTGTGCCCTTTTCACCTCCTACCACACGAAATCGCGATCAACCGTTCCATTGAACCAGGAGAACTGACATGAAATTTATTGTGGCTGGTGCGGGTCTGGCCGGACTGAATGCGGCGTGGGAGCTGACGAAGGCCGGGCATACCGTCGAGGTTTTCGAATCGAACAATCGCGTCGGCGGTCGATGCTGGTCGGAAGTGCTCTCGAATGGGGAAGTCATCGAACATGGCGGCGAGTTCATCGACGTCAACGATCACACCATCCGCCGGCTGTGCGCCGAGTTCGGTCTCCCCATCGTGTCGCTCGGCATCATGTTCGACCGGCGCTGGCAGGTCGACGGCACGATCATGTCTCCGGCGGAGCTTGCCGAGAATATCCGCAAACTGACCGAGGCCGCGGAACGACTGGTCGGGACACGCGGTTACCGCGTTTCGCTCCGGGAGGTTGCGCGGGAGGCCTACGGGCCGGACTATGCAGATCTCCCCTATTGCCAGAAGCTGTTTGCCACGACGACCTGCGACCCGGACAAGATCAACGGCATTGCGGTGGCCAGGATGTTCCAGGGGCATTCGCAGGATTATATCGAACACCGGGGCCGGGTGATGGCGGGTAACGATGCCGTCGCCAAGGAAATCCACCGCCGGATCGGCGACATCGTGCGCTTCGACACGCCGATCGTCGATGTCACACAGACCGATGCGGGCGTTCAATTCACGTCCGCCGCGGGAGATGTTTTCCACGGCGACCGCGCGGTGATCGCGGTGCCGTTGCCGAAGCTGAAAAAGCTGATTGGCTCGCTCGAGCTGCCGCCGTTCATGCGCACCGCGATTGACGGGCGCGTCATGGGTGCTGCGGCGAAACTCAACGTTGTGGTCAGCGGCGAGACCCCGCCCAGAGGTATGCAGGCGCCGAATGCCCCGTGGTGGTCGTGGAGTACGGAATCCAAGCAGGGTTATGTCGCTCGCGGCGCGCTGACCGTCTATGCCGGCGGCAAGGCGACGATGGACAGCTTGCACCTCGAAGACGGCGGGAGCCATTGGTTGCAGCAGACGCGCAACTATCGCACCGACCTCGATGTGAGCGATGACTACATCCTTACCAACTGGGAAACCAACCCGCATACGCAAGGGGCCTATTCCATGCCCGGCCTAGACTGGCATCCGGAACAGGACGGCATTTTCGACCAGGCAGCCGGCAAGATTGCGTTCGCCGGCGAGCACACCCATTTCGCGTCGCTCAACGGCGCGCTGGAATCAGGTGCGCGCGCAGCGAAACTCCTGACCTTGATATAACCTGCAACTCGGCGACCTGTTTTTTGATAGGCGTGCAGCCGACGGCGTGGGATTTACCTCGGTGGAGTCCCACGCCGCTGAAATCGCAGTGTAATCGACGACGTGTGCCCTCTCTGCAGCATCGCATAGTCGCCGGTGCACTACCGCGATCGTCATCTGACGCACAGATTGCGAGCGGCGAGCGCCGTCACGAATTCCTCGGTGCTTTTGATGATCGCCTCGACAAACTGGGGCCCCAGGTGATTTTTCCTGATCGGTTGTGGCTGCCAGATCTTGAGGTAATAGGGAATGGGTTGGGCCAGGCGACGGATCGCAACGTTCGGCCCCTCGAATGCCAGCGCCGTCAACGGATTGACGATTGAAACTCCCAGCCCGGCGCCGACCAGGGTGCCGATGGACGTTGCCGTCGTCGTTTCGATCAGCAGCCGCCTGCCGGTGTTTCCGGCTTCGAACTGGGCGTCGAGTTGACGGCGATAGGAATCCTCCTCTGAATAATAAATAAAATTGTGGCCGTCGAAATGCTCGGGCTGAAGCACATCATGCAGTGTCAACGGATGCGACGCCGGCATGATGCAAAGGAGATCGCCGGTATAGAGGCTGAGGATGGAGTTCGAACTGCCGTCGAAATTTCCCTCGACAATGGCGAGATCGAAAAACTTGCTCAGCAGGTCGCGGGTCAGGGCAGTCTCTTCAAGCGAATGTATCTTGATGGCGGTGTTCGGAGAGCCCTCGTGAAACTGCTTTATGGCCAAGGGCAGGAGAGCATGGGCGAATGCAGGCAGGCAGGCCACCGTTACGCGATCCAGTCGATCGCCGAGAATTTCGCGGGCGCCGCGCATGATTTCTCCCATGCTGACAAATGACCGTTGAATGATCACGTTCAGCGCGGCCGCTTGCGGCGTCGGCTCCAGCCGTCGGTTTTCCCGATGGAAAAGGATAAAGCCGAGCGTGGCTTCAAGCCCCTTCAATTCCCGACTAATCGTCGGTTGAGACGAGTAGAGCTGATTGGCCGTCTCGGTCACGTTGAGCGTGTGCATCAGCGATTGGAAAATTTCCAGCTGGCGATGGGTCAGTCGCATGGGGTCACCTTTGCAGATCGAAGCCGAGGCATATCAGAAATGGTTTATAGCCGGATTACTATGAATTTGACGACATGTATCGATCTGTTAGCGTAAAACCTCATGAAAGGCCGCAAAAACATGGCCATGAGCTGCGAGGAACGATGCCGAAGGACTTACTGCGCCCCCATGTAGAGCATTTCGTATATCAGAAGGGCGAGCTGCATGTGGAAGACGTCTCCGTGCGGGAGGTCGCCCGTGATGTCGGGACGCCGTTCTACATATATTCAGCCTCGGCCATACGGGCGCGGGTCAAATTGCTTGTGGATGCAATGGCGTCGCTCGATGTGCAAATCTGTTATGCGATGAAAGCCAACAGTAATCTGTCGCTGCTGCGGATCTTGGCTGGCCTTGGGTGCGGGGTGGATCTGGTATCCGGCGGCGAGCTGGAACGCGCGCAGGCGGCGGGTTTTCCAGGTGCACGAATGGTGTTTTCGGGCGTTGGAAAAACCCATGAGGAAATCGTGGCCGCGCTTGATGCAGGCGTCCACCAGCTGAATGTCGAATCCGTCGAGGAGTTGGTGGCGATCGACGAGATTGCCGGCGCGCTCGGCAAGGTCGCGACCGTAGTCCTTCGGATAAATCCCGATGTCGACGCCGGGACGCATCCCAAGATCACCACCGGAACCCGCGGGAACAAGTTCGGTATCAGCTATCAGCAAGCACCCGAGGTCTACGCTCTCGCCTCGCGCCTGTCTCATATCAACCTTGTCGGGCTGGCCGTCCATATCGGTTCGCAGATCACGGACGTCACGCCGTTCCGCAAGTCCTTCGAGCGTGTCGCCGATCTGGTCAAGGTATTGCGGGCCGAAGGATTGACGGTCGAGCGGCTGGATCTCGGTGGCGGATTGGGCGTCGCTTACAGCCCCGAGCCGCGGTTCGATGTCGATGCCTATGCCAATGCTATCCGGGAAACCCTGGGCGATTGCGGCTGTGCGCTGACCATGGAACCGGGACGGTTCATTGTTGCGGAAGCCGGAGCGCTGGTGACGAAAGTGCTTTACAACAAAGAGGCTGACGGCGAGACGTTTACGATTGTCGATGCGGGTATGAACGACCTGATGCGTCCGGCGCTTTATGGGGCAACGCATCCCGCCTGGCGGATCAAGGAGCCCACGGAACAGGAGAGCGCCGTGCCCTGCCATCTGGTCGGGCCGGTCTGTGAAAGCTCGGATACCTTCGGCAGGTTTACCTCCCTGCCCCCGCTTGAAAAATCGGATTTTGTCGCCCTTGGCGTCGCAGGCGCATACGGCTCGACCATGTCCTCGACGTACAATGCCCGTCCTCTTGTGCAGGAAGTGCTTGTCGAAGGGAACAACTACTTCCTCATTCGCCGCAAGCAGACCGTGGCTGACCTTCTACAGTATGAACGTGTGAATACCGAGGGCAGCATTTGATGTCGGCGGAAGAATTGAGCGGTCAGGGGTTGGCGCCCCTGCACGCTGACATGGATGCCCTGGGCGTTCAGTTTATCAAATGCCACGGACTGGGAAATGACTTCGTGGTCGTGGATGGACGGGCAACCCCGTTCGAGCCGTCGCCCGCCCGCATCCAGTGGATCTGCGATCGGCATCTGGGGATTGGAGGCGACCAGCTACTGGTCTTTGAAGTGCCGCAAAATCCTGAGGCCACAGCGCGACTGCGGATCTATAACATCGACGGCCTCGAGGCCGAAACCTGCCTGAACGCCACGCGCTGTGCCGCCTGGCTGCTGATGGAGGAAACGGAAACCGATGCGGTCGTTATCGAGACGATCGGCGGCCTCATTCCGGGCCGGCGCGCCGGGGATCACCGCGTCAGTCTGACGGTCGGCATGGGAGCGCGGGACTGGCAATCGATCCCGCTGGCCGGCCCGCTCGCCGCCGCAAACGGCCTTCTCGACAACGGTGCGCTTGCCAATCCGTTCGCGATTAACATGGGAAACCCGCATCTGGTCTATTTCGTGCCGGATCGTGACGCTCTCGACGTGCGAGCCCTCGCCGAGCCGTTACAGAAGAGCAGTTACCTGCCCGAACAGGCCAATATCGGGGTGGCCGAGATCGTAGCGGGAGACCGGATCAAACTGGTGGTGTACGAGCGTCCGGGCATCCTGACGGCTGCGTGCGGAAGTGGCGCGTGTGCTGCGGTCTCGGTTGCTTGGAGAGAAAGGCGGATTACCAGCAGGACGGTCGCTGTCGACATGCCGGGCGGTCTTCTTGAGGTAACGGTTCTGGACGATGAAACGCTGGCATTGACGGGATCGGTCTCCGTCTCTTTCCACGGTTTCTTTCCACAGGAATGAGCACTTTTAACGGGTTGCCGCCAAACCAATGGAAGGCGAAGGGTGAACATTGTTACATATCAATTTTGAATGAAAAGAATTTTGAATTGATATTTTACAACGCCGATTTCGCCGCCGTATCAATAACGAATAAACAATGGGGAACATGACATGAACTACAAGATTTCGAACTCGACGCTCGCACTGTCGCGACGGGCACTGATGGTGGGCGTCCTGGCGTTCAGTGCTGCCTATCTGCCGCACACCGTGGCTTACGCTGCCGAACAGGATGTTTTCACGCTCGGCAAGGCTGGCGATCCAGACAACATCGATCCGGCTGTAACCGGCACCAACAACAGTTTCACCGTAACCTATCCTGCTTACGAGCGACTGGTGAAGTACAACGGTTCTGCTTCGGATATGATCGGGGAGCTTGCTGAAAGCTGGGAAGCAAGTCCCGATGCCAAGGTCTGGACCTTCAAGATTGCCAAGGGTCATAAATTCGCCGACGGCACGCCTGTCACCAATGAAGCCGTCAAATTCAGCATCGAACGCGTCGTCAAGGTAGAGAAGAGCCAGTCGAAGCAGTTTACCCAGATCACCAAGATCGAACTGGTGGATGCCGACTCGATCCGCTTCACCCTCGAAAACCCGTCGGCAACGTTCCTGTCGCTGCTCGCCGGCTCCGGTGCCAGCATCGTCAATCCGGCCGTCATGCAGCATGAAGCCGCTGGCGACATGGGCCAGGCCTATCTCGCTGATCATACGATGGGCAGCGGTGCCTATCAGGTCACAAGCTGGGAGAAGGGTCAGCAGATCGTTATGGAGCCGAACCAGCATTATGCCGGTACGCCTGCTCTGAAAAAGGTGGTGATCCGCATCATCAAGGATGCCTCCGCACGCCGTTTGCAGTTGGAAAAGGGTGATCTCGATCTGGTTGAAGACCTTCCGTCCGACCAGCTGGAATCGCTGGCAAGCGTCGAAGATGTGGCCATCGTCGATGAGCCCGGCTTTTTCGTCACCTATCTCTATTTGAACAACAAGAGCGCTCCCCTCGACAACGTCAAGGTTCGCCAGGCGATCTCCTACGCCATGGATTATCAGGGCATTATCGACGGCGTCCTGCACGGCAAGGCCAAGCAGATGCGCGGTGCCGTGCCGTCCGGCATGTGGTCGCATGATGAGACCGTGAAGCAGTACACATACGATCCGGAAAAGGCGAAGGCGCTTCTGGCGGAAGCAGGCGTTTCCAATGCCAAGCTGGGTTTTCTGTATGCCAAAACCGACCCGAACTGGGAAGTGACCGGCCTTGTCTTGCAGCAGGCGCTGGCCCCGCTCGGCATCACGCTGGACATGCAGGAAAACGACTATCCGACCATGCGCGACAAGATCGACAAGGGCAACTTCGATATCGCCGCCGGCAACTGGTCGCCAGACCTGGCCGACCCATCGGAATTCGTCAAGTGGTGGTTCGATTCGAAGTACCAGGGGCTGTCGGGCAATCGCGCGTTTTATTCCAATCCGGACGTCGACAAGCTGATTCGGGATGCGGACGTGATCTCCGACCAGACCGCACGCGAAGAAGCCTACAAGAAGGTGCAGGCAATTACTGCCGAGGAAGCGCCTTACGTCATGCTCTTCCAGCGCAATTTCCAGGTTGCCATGCGCAAGAATGTGGAAGGTTATGTTTATAACCCGATGCTGCTGCAGATGTACAACTTCGCGGATATGAAAAAGAACTAAGAGAAACGAACTGCCCGGGCCATGGACGGCCCGGGCAGCTTTCCCATGGCTTCCAGCGCCATACCATCAAGTCTGGATAATTTAGCGAGTTAGACATGTCTTTCATCAACACGATCCGGCGCCGTTTCGTCTTTTTGTTCCTGGTCGTTTTCGGGGTGTCCCTGGTCACGTTCGTGATCTCCCACATGATCCCCGGTAACCCGGCAGAGATGATTGCCGGCGACAAGGCTCCCAAGGAACTTGTCGAGAAGATCTACAAGGACATGGGGCTCGACCGCCCGGTGCTTGTCCAGTATTTCAAATATATGTCGAACCTGTTGCAGGGCGACCTCGGCATATCCATCCGTACGCAGCGGCCGGTTCTCGATGATATCCTGATCTTCTTTCCGGCAACACTCGAACTTGCTGCTGTGGCCCTGAGCATATCCCTGATCTTCGGTGTGCCGCTCGGCGGTCTTTCCGCGTTGTGGAAGGGCAAGGCCATTGATCATATCGGCCACACGATCTCCGTCACCGGGATATCAACGCCTGCTTTCTGGCTCGGTCTGCTGCTGATCTATTTCTTCTATGGCAAGCTCGGCATCTTGCCAGCCTCCGGTCGCATCGACAGCTCCCTCGCGCCGCCGGTCCATGTCACAGGCCTCTACCTCGTGGATTCCCTGATCGCCGGCGACTGGACAGCCTTCAAGAGCGCGTTCAAATATCTGCTCCTGCCAAGCCTGACCCTCGGCTTCATTCATGTCGGCGTCGTGATGCGGCAAATCCGCTCTGCCATGCTGGAAGTTCTGCGCGAGGATTATATCCGTACCGCGCGTGCAAGCGGCCTGTCTCCAGCGCGCATCGTGCTCGATCACGCGCTGCGAAACGCGCTGATACCGTCGGTGACGATCGTCGGGCTTGCCTTCGGCGACCTTCTCTACGGAGCCGTCCTGACGGAATCCATCTTCGCGTGGCCAGGCATGGGAAATTACGTGGTGCTGTCGATTACAGCGCTCGATTTCCCCGCAATCATGGGCTTCACCATTGTCGCATCCACCGTGTACGTTCTGGTGAACCTGGTGGTCGATCTCATTTACGCGGCACTCGATCCGCAAATCCGGGCTATCGGCTGATGAGCATTGCCATGAACAAGACCAGCCGTTTCGATTGGGGCGGACTTTTCTATCGTTTGAGCCTTCATCCGCAGATGATCATCGGGAATGTCATCGTCGCCATCGTTCTGTGCGTCATGATCTTTGCGCCGTGGATCGCGCCTTACGAACCCACCAAGCTGGATATTCTCAACCGTCTTGCCGCGCCAAGCGCCAAGCACTGGTTCGGCACCGACCAGATCGGGCGCGATATCTTTTCACGGGTTGTCTACGGCTCCCGCATCTCGGTGTCGGTTGGCCTGGGCGTGGTGCTGCTGGCCATGCCGATAGGGGCGGTTGTCGGCGCGTTTTCGGGTCTGGCGGGCGGAAAGGTCGATACGGCGATCATGCGCGTCATGGATGTCATGCTGTCCTTCCCGGCCTTTGTCATGGCCATCGCGCTGGCTGCCGCGCTCGGCCCCAGCCTGACCAATGCCATGTTCGCCATCGCTGTCCTGCGTATTCCGTTCTATGTCCGCCTTGCGCGTGGGCAGGCGCTATCGCTGCGTGAACGGTCTTACGTCAAGGCGGCGGAGACCTTCGGCTCGTCGAGAATCCGCACTGTGTGTCGTCATATCGTACCCAATGCTCTGGCGCCGGTTCTCGTGCAGGCCATGCTGGATATCGGTGCTGCGATCCTCACGGCCTCGGCGCTGAGCTTTATCGGCCTTGGTGCGCAGGAGCCGGCTGCGGAATGGGGCGCCATGGTTGCAACGGGCCGCAACTTCCTGCTCGACCAGTGGTGGTTTCCGACCTTTCCAGGCCTTGCCATCCTGATCACCGCGATCGGCTTCAACCTTTTTGGCGACGGCCTGCGTGAAATGACCGATCCGCGTATGCAGGGACGATGAACGACATGACCCAGCCTGTATTGAAGGTCGAAGATCTTTCCTTGGAATTTCCGCATCGTCTGGAAGCGTTTCCGGCGCTCGAGGGCGTGAACTTTCACATCGAACCCGGCGAGATCATCGGACTCGTCGGCGAATCCGGCTCCGGGAAATCCGTGACGGCCATGTCGGTGCTCCGGCTGCTGCCAGAGGGCTCGGCCCTGTACCGCGATGGCAAGATTCTCGTTCTCAAAGACGATGTGCTGAAGGCCGACCCGAGGCAGTTGCGCAAGATGCGCGGCGCGACCGCGTCGATGATCTTCCAGGAGCCGATGAATGCCCTGAACCCGACCATCCGCATCGGGCGGCAAATCACCCAGGTGATACGCACCCATGAGAAACAGGTCAGCAAATCGGAGGCGGAACTGCGCGCGCGCCAGTTGTTGATCGAAATGCAGGTGCAGGACGTGGATCGCGTCATGCTGTCCTATCCTTTCGAGCTGTCCGGTGGTTTGCGCCAGCGCGTCCTGATCGCCATGGCGTTTTCCTGCAACCCTTCCCTGCTGATTGCCGATGAGCCGACCACCGCGCTTGACGTGACGGTGCAGGCGCAGGTGCTGGGCCTTCTGCGCGAACGCGCGCGTGAGCGCGGCATGGCCGTGCTCTTCATTACCCATGATCTGGCGGTGGTTTCGCAATTGTGCGACCGCGCTTACGTGATGTATGCTGGCCGCATCATCGAGCAGGGCACGACCCGTGAGGTGTTGCAGCAACCGCTTCATCCCTATACGCGCGCCCTCCTGCAATCCCTCCCCGAGGCGACCGAACCCAAGCACTATCTCGCGGCCATTCCCGGCACGGCAGCAAGTGCCGGCGATAGACTAAGCGGCTGCAGTTTCCGTCCCCGCTGTTCTCTGAGCCATGAAAACTGTTCGACACTGCCGCAGCTCCTTGCGAGCAAGCAGTCCGATGGCCACAAGGTTGCCTGTTGGCGTTCCGAGGACGTAGCTTCCCAGGGCGGCAAGACACCGCCAAGAATGATGAATGCCACTGCCGACACCAGCGTCCATACCGCGCCATTGCTCAGTCTCACCGATGTCGAAGTCCGCTTTCCGGTTGGCCAGACCTGGCTTGGCCGTCCAAGATCCCATGTCCACGCGTTGAACGGTGTGAGCCTCGATATCCGGCGCGGCGAAACGCTGGGGATCGTCGGCGAATCCGGCTGCGGCAAGAGTACGCTTTCGCGGGTTGTCATGGGACTGCAGCGTGCGACATCCGGACATGTCGTGTTCGATGGCAGCGACCTGTCCACGCAATCGCCCAAGGCGCTCAAGAAACTGCGTCAGAACTTCCAGATTGTCTTTCAGGATCCGCAGGGTTCGCTCGACCCCAGAATGTCGGTCGAGGCATTGATCAGCGAGCCGCTGGTTGTCGCCGGCGAGCTTTCGAATGCACAGATCAGCGAGCGGGTTCTGGACCTTGCGCAGAAGGTGGGCTTTCGCCCCGAACAGTTGTCGCGATACCCGCATCAGTTTTCCGGTGGACAGCGCCAGCGCATCGCGATTGCCCGCGCCCTGGCCCTTCAGCCGGATCTTGTGGTTCTCGACGAGCCGACGTCAGCCCTCGATGTCTCCGTTCAGGCGCAGATCCTGAACCTGCTGGCCGATCTGCAGCAGCAGATGAACCTGACCTACCTGTTTATCTCCCACAATGTCGCTGTGATCCGGCACTTCGCCGACCGTGTTGCGGTCATGTATCTCGGTCAGGTCGTTGAACTCGGAAGTGCGCGGGATGTGCTGGAACGGCCCGCGCATCCGTATACGCGTGCGCTTCTGGCCGCGGTGCCAAAGCTTGAACAGGATGCGACGCTGAATCAGCCGCTGCGCAATGCCGAACTGCCCAGCAATCGCAAACTTCCGACGGGTTGTTTCTTCAAGGATCGATGCGACCAGGCCGACAGCGACTGCTCGAAACCGCAGATGTTGCGTGCGATGGACGACGGGCGACACGTCCGTTGCATACGCCCGCGCGAATTTTACGTAGAGAATGCGAGGTAACGGAATGAAGATTGCAATCGGTGGCTTCCAGCACGAGACCAATACCTTCGTGCCGGATACGACAGGCTGGGTGGCCTTCAATATTCCGGGCGGCTGGCCACCCCTGACGCTCGGTGCGGCGATCATCCCGGTCCTGGCCGGACGCAACCTGCCCGCGGCAGGGATGATCGATGAAGCCAACGCGCAAGCCATTCCGTTCGAACCGCTGGTCTGGGTGCAAGCGGAGCCGGGCGGCATGGTCGAGCGCGACGCCTACGAGAAAATAGTCGCGCTTTTCCTCGAAGGCATCGCCGAGAAAGGGCCATTCGACGCCATCCTGCTCGATCTGCATGGCGCCATGGTTGTGGAGGGCATCGGCGACGGCGAGGGCGACTTTCTCCGCCGCATCCGTGAAACTGTCGGGCCCGATGTGCTGATTGCGGCCAGCCTTGATCTGCATGCCAATGTCAGTCAGTCCATGGCGGACAACAGCGATTTCATGTCGGCATACCGCACCTATCCGCATGTCGACATGGCCGAAACCGGACACCGGACGGCTCAGGTTGTGTTCGACATGCTGCGGGAGAACAAGCGCTTTACCAAGACGCTGATCCAGCTTCCTTTCCTGATTCCAATCCCGGCTCAATGCACGCTTTCCGGCCCCACGAAGGCAATTTATGAGAAACTGGAGGGTCTCGAACTGGACAATGAGGTCCATCTCAGTTTCTCGCCGGGCTTTCCGCCTTCCGATACGGCAGACTGCGGCCCGACGGTTCTCGGCTACGGCGCCCCGGGCGAAACCGAGCGGCTCGCCGGTGTGCTCGCTGAGGTGGTTCAGCAAGCCGAGCAGGCCTATGCCCAGGACGAAGTCCTTGACGAAGAAGCCGGTGTGCGCCTTGCGATGTCACTCGCTGAAACTGCGACACGCCCGGTGATCCTGGTGGATACGCAAGACAATCCCGGTGCTGGCGGGTCCGGTGATACGACAGGATTGATAAAGAGCCTTGTCGCATGCCAGGCAAAGGGCGCGGTGGTGGCGGTCGTTTTCGATCCCGAAATTGCCAGGCTTGCGCATGATCGTGGCACTGGCGCTACGTTCACTGCTGACATCGGCGGTCGGGGTGGTCCGGCTGGCGTTACGCCGCTGACGGATACCTTCGAGGTTTTGGCATTGGCGAATGGCGAATTTCAGGGGAGCGGCGCATTCTACGCCGGAAGCACGGTCGATTTCGGTCCGTTGGCGCTGTTGCGCATTGCCGACTCCAAGGTCGATATCGTTGTCGGCAGCAGGCGGTCACAGGCAGGCACGCAGGCGATTTTTCGCCATCTGGGCGTCGATCCGAACGCCTTCAAGATCATCGGCCTGAAAAGCTCGGTACATTTCCGGGCGGACTTTCAAGCGATCGCCGAGCGTATCCTTGTGGTAAAAAGTCCCGGCTACAATACCGCCGACCCGGCCGAACTTCCGTATCAGCGGATTCGTCCGGGCGTCAGATGGAAACCTGTTGCGACAGCATAGGGCGTCGCAGTCGTCTGGATGATGGAACCGGGTGCATGAAAGACCCGGCTCCATTTTGCCTGGATACAGCGCATTGCTGAAGGGTCAGGCACCCCAGCCCGAAACCGATTTGACGGTCAGGAATTCCTCAAGCCCCCAAACGCCGCCCTCACGTGCACCGCCCGAGTGGCGTACGCCACCAAAGGGCGCGCCGGCGCCGCGAGCCATGCCGTTCATCTCGACCATGCCGGCCTGCAGCCGACGTGCCATTCGATTGCGCCGCGCGCCATCCGCACTCTGCACATAATTCGTCAGGCCGTAATCCGTGTCATTGGCAATGGCGATCGCCTCTTCCTCATCATTGAACGGAATGATCGAAAGGACCGGGCCGAAAATCTCGTCCCGTGCGATCGTCATGTCGTTAGAAACATCGGCAAAGACGGTCGGCTGCACGAAATAGCCGCGGTTCAATCCCTTGGATCGCCCCGTGCCGCCAGCAACGAGCCGCCCGCCTTCGCGCAGGCCCGTCTCGATCAGCGATTGCACGCGGTCGAACTGGCGCTCCGAGATCACCGGCCCCATATGCGGCCCCTCTTCGGTGGAGGCGCCCACGGCAATCGACCGGGCGGCCTCCCCTGCCCTTTCCACAGCCTGCTCGTACACCGAACGTTCGACCAGCATCCGGGTCGGCGCGTTGCAGTTCTGGCCGCTGTTGATGAAGCACTGGCGCACGCCCCGCTCGACGGCATCTTGGTCCGCATCGGCGAAGATCAGGTTCGCACCCTTGCCACCCAGTTCAAGCGCGACACGCTTGAACGTATCGGCCGCACCCTTGATGATGCTGGCGCCGGCCCGCGTCGAGCCCGTGAAACTGATCATGGCAACATCGGGATGTTCTACCATCCGGGCGCCAGCGGTCACGCCGTCCCCCTGGATCAGGTTGAAGACACCGGCAGGTGCGCCAGCCTGGTGGATGATCTCCGCCAGCAGTGCGGAAGAAAGCGGGGCGAGTTCCGAGGGCTTCAACACCATGGTGCAGCCGGCAAGCAACGCCGGAATGACCTTGAGCGCAACCTGGCTCATCGGCCAGTTCCAAGGCGTGATCAGGCCGACGACGCCGATCGGCTGCATCAGGATGCGGTCGTCGGGCGCATGGGGGCCGAGAGGCCGGACAAAGTCGAAATCCTCCATCGCGGTCAGGAAGTTGGTCATGTGGCGCAACGCTGCAGGCGCCTGTCGCGTGCGTGCGAGCTCGATCGGAGCGCCCATTTCCTGGGAGATCGCCCGCGCCATGTCCTCCATGCGGGCCGCATAGATTTCCTGGATACGCCTGATCAGCGCGATGCGCTCGGCCGGGTCGCTCGTGCTCCACGCCGGAAAGGCCCGTTTGGCGGCCATGATAGCGGCATCGACGTCGTCCCGGCCGGCAAGCCGGACCGTGCCGAACGCATTTTCCGTGGTGGCGTCGATCAGCGTGTGCTCTTGCGTCGATCCCGCAGGGGTCCAGCGGCCATCGATGTAGAATTCGTGCAAATTCGGCATGTGTCTCTCCTGAATAGACTGGTTAGCTGGGATCGTTCAGCGCCAGCTCGGGCACGGGGGCCGCGTCGAAGAAATGGATGTCACCCGATGCTACAGCCAGATAGATGGTTTCGCCGGGCGCGAAAGCCGTGCGGCCGCGAACGAGCACGCGAATGAGCTGTCCGGCGATCCGGGCGGTTATCTGGGTTTCCAACCCGGTCGGTTCGACGATGGAGACCGTCGCCGGCCATCCGGTCTCGGCGATGGTGAAATGTTCCGGCCGTACGCCAACGGTTAACCGGTTGCGTTGTTTCGGATCGGCGCATGGGAGCGGGAGCCTGGCGCCGTCGGCGAGCCTCAAACAGTTTCCGTCAACAATATCGCCCTGAAGAAAATTCATCGGCGGCGAACCGATGAAAGCCGCAACGAAAAGGCTGGCGGGCTTGTCGTAAAGTTCGAGCGGCGGCCCTTCCTGCTCGATCACGCCGCCATTCATCACGACAACCCGGTCTGCCAGCGTCATCGCTTCGATCTGGTCATGCGTGACGTAGATTGTCGTGGTGCCCAACCGCTGGTGCAGTTCCTTGAGTTCGGAACGCATCTGCACCCTGAGCTTGGCGTCGAGATTGGACAACGGTTCGTCGAACAGGAAGACGTCGGGATCGCGGACGATGGCGCGCCCCATGGCCACCCGCTGGCGCTGCCCGCCGGAAAGCTGGCGCGGCTTGCGGTCCAGCAACGGTTCCAGCCCCAGAATGCGTGCCGCGTTGTTTACCCGTGTCGCGATCTCCGGCTTGGGCACGCGGCGCTGCTGCAGGGCAAAGCTCATATTGTCACGCACGTTTTTATGGGGGTAGAGCGCGTAGTTCTGAAACACCATGGCGATGTCGCGGTCCTTCGGTGCGACGTCGTTGACCACTCGGCCGCCGATCACGATATCGCCGCCGGAGATGTCTTCCAGCCCGGCGATCATCCGCAGAAGTGTCGATTTTCCGCACCCGGAGGGACCAACCAACGCGACGAATTCACCATCCTTGATGTCGATCGATACGCCGTGCAACACCTGCACCGCGCCATAGGATTTGCGGACATCGCGTATTTGTACCGTACCCATTTGGAAAATCCTCCCTTTACCGACCAGGTTGCCGGTCGGTGCATCGTCGTGTGTTTGTAACGGAGATCGTCAGGTCGCTCGCGCGGCGCCACCTTCCGGCACCTCGCCAATCATCCTGATCAGGAAATCGCCGGTATTCTTTTCGTGCTGGTTGACCAACGCGGCGGCGGCGGAAAAATCGCCCGCGTGGAGCTTGTCGCGGATCGCCATGTGTTCCTTCAGGGCGTCCCGAAGACGCTGCGGCTGCGGCGCGATTCCGTGGCGCTGGGCGGACATGAGACCGTGCATGTTCTCGAGCAACCGCTTGCACCAGGGCGATTCCGGATTGTCGCAAAGCAACAGATGAAATTCCAGATTCCGATCGCCGAAGGCGGCAAAATCGTCCCGGTCCAGCGCCTCGGCGGAGACCTCGATGTTTTCATCGATCTTCGCCAGTCGTTTGGTATCGAAATTTGCCGCGCCGAGTTCCACTGCCAGCCCGCAGATCAGGCCACGCAAGGCGCTGATCTCGCGGATCTGGGGTGCCCGCAGCCCCTGAACGACCGCTCCGATGTGGTTTTGAACCTCGAGCCATCCCTCGGATGCCAGACTGCGGATGGCTTCGCGGATCGGGGTCTCGCTGATGCCGAGCGCGTCGGAAACCTCCCGCGTGGTGATACGGTCGCCCGGCCCCACGCTGCCGCTGAGGACCATCGATTGGATATGCTGCCGAGCGTGCTCGGCTTTCGTCATGTAGGTCTTCGGCGATGGCATCGATTTCATCCAGTTTCAGTTAAAGGCCCGATCTATCCCTTGGTCGCACCATCCGCCAACCCTTTGATCAGCCACTTCTGAACAAGCAAGGCAAAGACCACGACAGGCAAGACGGTAATGGTGCCGACAGCGGTCAGCGCACCCCAGTTTGCGCCATTGACGGTGTCACCGGCGATCCCGGCAATGGCAACAGGAATGGTCGAGGCATGCCGGTTGGTGAGAACGAGAGCGAACAGGAGTTCTTCCCAGGCAAGAATCATACTGAAAATCAGGGTCGATAGAAGTCCCGGCAACGAGATCGGCAGGATGATCTTGAAGAAGGCGCCGTAGCGTGAGCAGCCGTCGATCATTGCGGACTCTTCAAGCTCCTTCGGCAAGGACAGGAAGAAGCTGCGCATCAGCCACATGACATAGGGAATGAGAAAGGTGCTGTAGGCGAGGATCAGCGTGATGTGCTTGTCGGTCAGCCCGAGTTTCCGGGCAACGAGGAACATCGGCACCGCAAGCGCGATCGGCGGCACCCCCCGCGAGAGGAGGATCAACAGACCGACCGTCTGGGCGCCTTTCAGCCGGATGCGAGCCAGCGCGTAGCCTGCCATGGTCCCGACCACCATGGAGAACAGCGCCGAGCAGGACGCGACAATGATCGTGTTGACGATACGCCCCAGGATATCGGCGCGTTTCATGTACTCGACATAGGTCGCAATCGTCGGCGTGAACAGGAAGCGGGGCGGATTGGTGAAAATGTCCACCTGCTGCTTGAAGGAGGTAAGCACCATCCAGTAGATCGGAAAGAGAAAAACGATGCTGACGAGAATGCCGGCGAGGACGCGGACCCTGTGGCCCAGCACGCTCTTGTTTTTATGGGAAAGACCAGACCTGGCGTTCAAAACAGTTCCTCCAGCTTGCGGCTGCCGTACAGGAAGATGCCCGTCAGAATCATGGTGAGCGCCAGAACGATCACAGCCATCGCGGCAGATTCGGCAAAGCGCAGCGACCGGAAGGCTTCCTCGTAGATGAAAAGATTGACGACGCTGGTCGCCTTGCCGGGTCCGCCATAGGTGGCCGCAAGCACGATGTCGAACATCTTGACCGCACCAAGCCAGCGGATGACGAAAGTGGCGGCGATGATCGGCACGAGCAGCGGCAACGCGACGGACCAGAGCGTCGACCACCAGTTGGCGCCGTCGATCTTGGCGGCCTCGAACACATCCTTCGGCAAGGCCAGCAGGGCTGCGGTCGCGATGAGGACGATGAACGGCGTCCAGCGCCAGGTGTCGATCATGATCACCGCAGCCATGGCAAGCGTCGGGTCGCCGAACCAGTCGAGCGGGCCGATGCCGACAAGACCAAGCCAGTAATTCATGACCCCCCAAAGCGGATCAAGGATCATGCGCCACATGCCGCCTGCGACGACCGGGGCCACGACCATGGGGATGATGAACAGCGCGCGCAACGCGCTACGGCCCCACCATTCCGCGTTGATCAGGAAGGCTATTCCAAAGCCGAGCGTAACCTGGAGGGGAAGCGCGATGACCAGATAGACCAGCGTGACCTTCAGGGAATCCCAGAAGCGATAATCGCCGATCGCCTCTTGGTAATTGGCCCAGCCGACCCACTCGCCCGCACTGAAGGTGGCGAGATCGAACGAGGCGAAACTGATCTCGATCGTGTAGTAGATCGGGTAGGCAAGCATGACGATCAGAACGACGATGCTCGGCATGAGGAACGACCAGCGCGCAGCAAGATCGGCGCCTTTCCTGCTGATGCCGGACCGGGCACGACCGGGACCGTTCGGAACGGCGCCGTCTGATGTTCTAGTGACAGCCATTTCTGCTTCCTCCGTCATTTTCTAGCGCCAGATCCTTCCGCGCGATCTGACCGGCTCGAGCAACGACCAGTCGCCCTCCTCCACCTCATAGCCGATCGGAAACGGAGCGCGAACCTCGATACCGATTGCCGTCATCACGCGGTCGTCGCGGTAGTAACACCGCGTCGCCACGGCCTCGAGGATAGCGGCGCGTTCAGGTTCAGCTGCGCGAAAGTCGGCCAGCAGTGTGACTTGGCGGTCACGCGGCAATGATCCAAGGCTTCCGCCGGCCATGGCGTCGATCATCCCGAGCGCTTCTTCAAGGAATGCGCGATCCCGCCCTGTCGAGCGCAGGATCTCGCGGAAGATTGCCGGATCGTCGGCACCCGGCAAGCCGAATTCCGCACTGGCCGGTATCATATGTCCCACGACGGCCAGCAATGTGCCGCCGGCGTCGTCGAATTCATTTTGGTCTGGTCCTGCCGATGGTGTCATGGCTGTTTCAATCAAAAAGGTCATAGAGACGGGATTTGATCTGGTCGGCGACGTAGAGCGCCACCGCCTGGATCGTCGATGTCGGGTTGACGCCGCCGGATGTGACGAACACGCTGCCATCGACGATGAAGAGGTTCTTCACATCGTGGCTGCGGCCCCATTCGTTCACCACTGAGCGTGCGGGGTCGGTTCCCATGCGGGCCGTGCCCATCAGGTGCCATCCGGCATAGGCAAGCGGCGATCTCGTGGTAATATCCCGCGCGCCTGCAGCCTGCAGGATTTCGATACCGCGGGCCAACGAGTGATCGAGCATCTTCTGTGTGTTTTCACCAATGCGGTAGGTGATTTTCGGCGCTGGAATGCCGTTTCCATCCTTGAGATCGGCATCAAGCGTAACCGTGTTGATTTCTTCCGGCAGGTCTTCGCAGACCGATACCATCCCGGCACTATGGCCAAACATCCGGCGGAACGCGGCATGATGGCCTTCTCCCCAAGGGATCAGCCCATCGATCATGCCGTTCGTGGCGGTCCTCACCGGTCCCATGCCCCGCGAGAACTGATAACAGTACCCCCGCAGGAAGCCCCGTGCGGCATCTGTTTCATAGAACTCATGGCTCCAGGTGCAGATCGGCGGGCCGCGATGGGCATCCATCGGTTCGTCGAAATGCCCGCGGATTTGCGCATAGGGATGCAGCATCAGGTTCTTGCCGACAAGACCACTGGAATTGGCGAGACCGTTGGGAAAGCGCGTTGACGCGGAATTCAGAAGAAGCCGCGGGGTACCGATCCCGTTGCAGGCAATAATGACGATCTCCGCCGGCTGGAAAACTTCATTTCCGTCCGCATCGAAGTAATGCGCGCCGGTCGCCATGCCATCATCGTTGGTTTCGATACGACTGACGCGGCAGCGTGTCCTGAGTTCGATACGGGCGCGGATCGCTTCCGGCCAGTAGGTGACATCGGTGCTGCCCTTGGCGCCTTGCGCACAACCGGAACCGCACTGGCCCAGATTGATGCATGGCGCACGTCCTTTGTATTCGCGTGTGGTGATCGCGGCATCCGAGGGCCACCAATGCCAACCCAGCTTGTTCATCGCCTTGCCAAGCGTCTGGCCGGTGCGACCAAGCGGAATCGGCGGCATCACCGCGTCCTTAGGCGGGTATGCGGGGTCGCCTTCAAGGCTCGAGATCCCCATCATCCGGTCGTTCAGGCCGTAGAAAGGCTCAAGCGTGTTGTAATCGATCGGCCAGTCGTCGGCGATGCCATCGAGGCTGCGGACTTTGAAGTCCGACGGATGAAGGCGCGGGTAGTGGCCGGCATAGAGCACCGTGCCGCCTCCGACGCCGTTGAAGTTGGCGATCTTGATGGGTGAATCATCATCATTGACGGGATAGTCTGCCGCCAGCCCGCGCCGGTTCGGGCTGATCGAAAAATCCTCGGAAAGCCTGGCTTCCCAGTCCCTCCCCGTACTCGGAAAAGCAGAACTTTGCTGCCAGTCGCCCTGCTCCAGACAAAGAATATGCATCTTCGTCTCGGCAAGGCTCCAGGCCACCGCCGCGCCGGAAGCGCCTGCTCCGATAATAAGAACGTCTACTCGTTCGTTCATGGTCAAAGCATACGTCTCCACGCCGCGCTCAGGCATTACGTCTTAAAATGAGAGCCGGGATGGCTCTGTACGGTTCCACATGCCGGCAGCCGGGATGGGCGGATATTTGGCAAGTGCTGCCTCGATCGGTTCGGTGCCCCAGCCCGGACGGTCCGGCACGATCAGATGTCCGTCCTTGAATTCCGGTACGTGGGTGAAGATTTCGGCATCCCACGAAATGCGATCGATATCGGTTTCCATAATCGTCAGGTTCGGCACCGATGCGCAGAAATGCGCATTCATCATGGTGCAGAGGTGACCATAGAAATTGTGACAGGCGACGTTGGTCTCGTATGCTTCGGCCGCAGCTGCAATCTTCATCGATTGCCACACACCGTTCCAGGGCGTGTCGATAATCGCCACATCGACTGCCTGCTCGCGGAAGAACGGCAGAAACTGCTGCAGACCGATCAGGGTCTCGCAGGACGCGATCGGATGCTTGCTCTGCGAGCGGATATAGGCGAGCGCCTTGGGATCGAGCGTATCAAGTTCGACCCAGAACAGGTCGAGATCCGCCGTCTCGCGCAGGATCTTCAGATACCCGTCCGTCTTGGCATTGTAGTTGAGATCGAGCAGAATATCGATGTCTGGTCCGGCTTCGGCCCGCATCGTCTCGAGATGACGGCGCAGATCCTTGAGCGTCTTGCGCTCGACATTCCTGTTGGTTTCGTAGGGACGTCCGAAGCCTGGCGACCATCCCTGCAGGCGATCCTCGTCGTCGTAATGGAAGATGTTCGTCTTGAGGGCGGTGAAACCCTTTTCCCCCACCTCGCGGGAGATCTGCTTTACGCCATCGATGTCGGTAATGGCAGGCGAGTAATGCGGAGCGCGTGTGCGATAGGATACGCAATGCGACCAGTAGACACGGATCTTGTCGCGAACTTTGCCGCCGAGCAGCACATGGCACGGAACGTCCAGTGCCTTGGCCTTGATGTCGAGAAGCGCATTCTCGATAGCGCCAAGCGCCTGCCCCACCACGCCGCCGGAGCCGGGACGTGTGACATTGCGCAAGTCTTCGCGGATATGCTCATGCTGCATCGCGCTTTTACCGATGATGCGGCCGGAAATCTCGTTTATCGCGGCAGACACGCCAGGCGAACCGAAATATTCGTCGAATTCACTCCAGCCGACAATTCCATCCTCCGTCGTGATCTTCAGGAAATGGTAGTTGCGCCATGAGTTGCTGCAGGACAACGTCCTGACTTCGCTTACAATTGCTTTCGTTGGCATCATATTCCTCGGTATTTCGGGCGCTGAAAGAGCGACCCATGCGTGCGATGCCGAATGCATCGATCGGATTGCGCGGCATGGCTGGTGGCGGCCGCGGTCTGGAAGGATCAGGTGCCGTCGGCCACAAAGCCGACGGCCGGGGCGTCGCGACCAGCGACGCCGGCAAAGGCCTATTTCAGGACCTTGGCGATCTTGTCGGATGCAGTCTGCAGCACTTCCGCGCTGGTGGCCTGTCCTGCAAGTCCGCGGGCGATTTCATCGGCGAGAATTTGCTGAGCTGCATCGGATTTCGGGCTGCGGATGCGCCACATCTTCCCCTCGGCCGCCACGTCATAGGCGTTCTGCAGGGTTTGGTAGACGGGTTTCAGCCAAGGAGCGCTCGGCTCGTTGGCAAGGGTCGATTTGCGGGCCGGGAAAGACCCACCCAGGGACGCATTGACGGCTTCGCCCTGCTTCGAGGACAACCATTGAACGAAAGCCCAGGAAGCCTCGAGTTCTTCCGTCTTGCTGCTGACGCCAGCGTTCCAGATTCCGCGATGGGTTCCCGCACGGGCGCTGCCGACGGGAAGCACCTGAATGCCAACCTCGTCGGCTGTCAACGTGGTGGTCTGCTTGTCGATGGCGGTCGGCTTGTAGACACTGCCCCAGGTGATCATGTTGGCAACGATCCCCTGGCGGAAAGCCTGCAGGGATTCGGAGAAGCCGTGGCCCAGCGCGCCGGGAGGTGCGAAGTCCAGCAGGCGCTTATGGATGTCGAGCGACGCGATGCCCGTCTCATTGGCAAAGGCCGGGGCACCCGCTTCATCGAGCAGCGATCCACCGTTTGAATTCAGGATCGACTGCCAGATCGTCGGCGTCAAAGGTTCACGGACGAAATAGGTATCGATCGCCCAGGAGTCCGGCGTGCCGTCGCCATTGGCGTCCTGCACCAGCTTCGGGGCATTGGCAAAGAACTGGCCCCAGGTCAGATCGGGTGTCGGCTCGGCAACGCCGGCCTTCTTGTAGAGCGTGCGGTTGTAGAACATCAGCAGCATGTTCGACCGTACCGGGACGGCATATTGCTTTCCATCCCATTCGCCGGACGCCAGTGGTGCTGCGTTAAAGTCTGTCCAGTCGTAGTCCTTGTCGGTGATCGGCGCTACGTCCGGACCCTTCAGGTCCATGAGAGCGCCGATCTGTGCTAGTTGGGGAACCCAGGGGTCATCGCTGATCAGAACGTCATATTCCGGCTGCGGGCTGGTGCTGTCCAGCATCATCTTGGCCAGAAGCTCGGTGTAAGGGACGCCGTCGATGCTGACCTTTACGTTCGGAAACGCCTTGTTGAATTCCGGCACGAGCACGGTCTGCCAATTGTTGGCAAATGCCTCGTTGGCCATGATCTTGATTTCGACGGCCCCGTCGGGTGTTCCAAGCCCTTCCGCCGCCGCCTCGCCGATCGGCACCGCGACCATCATCAAGGATCCGGCAAGGATCCTCAGGATATTCCGCCGGCGTACAGGCAAACTCGTTTCATTGCTCGTCATAACAGTCTCCTCCTCTGCTTTCCATATTCTATAGAATATAGAAAATGCGCGCGTCAACCCGATTGCAAGAGATAACGATGAATTTTGGCAGGAGTTGACCGGCTGGCGATACTGTCTTCGCAGGTTTCAATCGCGCATAAGGGACATGCCGGCCGCTCTGCGATGCTTGGCAACACGGATGCCGCCTGGATGATGGAAAATGTCAGGGTGTGTACGGTCAGCGATCTGGCCCGCATTTTCCTGGAAGAGACGCCAGCCAAAAAACCGTGATGCAGCCTTCCTCACCTTTCACAGCTACCACCATGATCTTTGCATCAACCCGTGGCACAGCAGGGCCGGCGTGCTGCGACCGGACGGCACGACCGGCCTCTGTCACTTTGCCGTCACCTCGCCCGCTTCGATATCCTGCGGGCCACGTGCCGCCGCATCCTTGAGGGTCATCAACCCCGCCTGGATGTCGTGATGTGACGTTAATGCCCGGCGGGGTTTTGCGGCGATGAAAATAATACCTTTGGCTCCTGCGCCGTCTTTCCCTGACAGGCAAGAACGGACATGATCGCCCTGCGCAACACGACACATCACGGGCATGAATCGAACCGCCACGATCGATTCAAAGTCTCATTGGATGCCGGTGAACCACCGCGCCATTGTCCTGGTCCTGGTCCTGGTCCTGGTCCTGGACCCCTCCTCCGTTTCATCTTCATTGCCAGCGCATCGACAAGGCCGAAACATGGTACGGTACTATTCGCTTGCGAACGAGCAGAACGCTTTCGGAGATGTTGAGGCTGTCAGACGTTGGGGGCGGATTGGGCGGCGGGGTAGGAGAAGCGGGACATGTGTCGAACCCGGAAAGATGCCATCGTTCACTTCCTGCATCTCGCGCTTGGGAAGCGGAAAAGAGGGTATGTACCGGTGGCGCCGGCCGTGCCAATGTAGGCGGGAGCAGAAGTCTAGACGGGGGAGCCTGTCAGGACGATGGTCCAGCGGCCCCGGAAAATCGGGGGTTCGGAACACGTGGCAAGCGTGTTGTACATGTACAACGGGGGCAGATATCGTCATTCGGCGGGGAGCATGATACCTCCATATGCGGCCGCGACACTGGTTGTACATGTACAACGATCGCTAATCGGTGAGGCCATCAACACCGGCAAATTCCGTGAAAAATCTCGCTTGTAAAAACGGTTTGCCCGACTCAGAGAATCGGACTAGCGTTATCAGCGCATATCGGCAGAAAATATGCAAAAATGCGCAGAACTGCAAACCGAGGCTCTCGATGCTGTCAAATGTCACGCAACCTTCAAGCGGAAATCTGCGCTCGTTGATTTCGTCAGATGCCGATGAGCTGATGCGTCAGCTTCAGGCGCATCAGCAACGTACCTATCCGCCGACTGCGCGCAAGACCATCCGGCAATTTTCGCCGGCGGAAGCTGCGGACTTTATCGGAATCCATCAGGGATATCTGCGGCAAATCGTGGCTGAAGGCCGCGGGCCGCAGCCGAATGCAAACGGCCGCCGCACCTATTCCGTAGATGATCTGGAGGCGCTTCGGAAGCTTCTCGACGAAGGCGGGAAGGGGCCTCGCAAATATGTTCGCCATCGGCGTGATGGCGAAAAGTTGCAGGTGATCTCGGTCATGAATTTCAAGGGAGGCAGCGGCAAGACGACGACGTCGGCGCATCTTGCGCAGTTCCTGGCCCTTCGCGGCTATCGCACCCTCGCCATCGATCTCGATCCTCAGGCATCATTATCCGCCCTGTTCGGCCATCAGCCGGAACTGGACGTAGGAGAAAACGAGACGTTGTACGGCGCGCTCAGATATGACGACGCACGGCGCGACATTACCGAAATCGTGCGTGCGACTTACACGCCCAATCTGCATATCGTTCCGGGAAATCTGGAATTGATGGAATTCGAGCATGAGACGCCGAAGGCGCTGGCTGCCCGGGCGCAGGGCGACACGATGTTCTTTGCGCGCATCGGCGATTGTCTGGCGGATATCGAAAGCGCCTATGATGTCGTCGTGATCGATTGCCCGCCGCAACTGGGGTTCCTGACGCTTTCTGCCCTTTGCGCGGCAACAGCCGTGCTGATCACCGTTCATCCGCAAATGCTCGATGTGATGTCGATGAGCCAGTTCCTGCAGATGACGGGGGATTTGCTACAGGTTGTCGAGAACGCCGGCGGGGCCATGAACTATGACTGGATGCGCTACCTCGTGACGCGGTTCGAGCCAAACGACGGTCCGCAGGCGCAGATGGCGGGTTTCATGCGATCGATTTTTGGAAACCGGGTTCTGGCCAACACGATGCTGAAATCGACTGCGGTTTCCGATGCCGGACTGACCAAACAGACGCTGTATGAAGTCGATCGCGGCCAGTTCACGCGGGGCACCTATGACCGTGCGCTCGAATCCCTGACGGCCGTGAACACGGAAATCGAAGACCTCATCAAGCAAAGCTGGGGGCGCAAGTAAGCGATGGCGAGAAAGAACGTTTTCGGACCGGAATTTGACAGCGCATCTGATGCGGCACCGGATCAGGCCGCAACCTTCGTCGATGCCCGCCCGCTTGCCAATCTCGACAGGCCGCTGCGCCGCTCAGGGCCCGTCGGTGCCTTTTCGCAGTCCCTCGGGACGATGTCGGAAAAGGCCCAGCGCGCCGATATTCTCGAAAAGAAACTGGCCCATGGCCAAGCCGTCGTTGAACTCGACCCGACCGATATCGACAGTTCATTCGTTCCCGACCGGCTGGTCGGCGATCCCGGCGATCTCGACGGTCTGGTCAGCCAGATCCGGGAGCATGGGCAACAGGTTCCTATCCTCGTTCGCCCCCATCCGGTGGTTGATGGACGCTATCAGGTTGCCTATGGGCACAGACGCCTGGCAGCGATCAAGACGATCGGGGGGCCGGTCAGGGCGGTTGTACGGCCGCTCTCGGACGAGCAACTGGTGGTCAGCCAGGGACAGGAGAACAATGCCCGCACCGACCTGTCCTATATCGAAAGGACATTCTTTGCGCTGCGGCTCGAACGGCGGGGCTTTTCGCGCGATATCATCATGTCTTCTCTGGGCGTGGACAAGGCCGCCTTGTCTCGAATGATCACCTTGGCGGCGAGCTTGCCCGACGAACTGATCGAGGCCATCGGACCTGCTCCGGGCTATGGGCGCACGCGTTGGGCGGAGCTTGCCGGTCTTCTCGAAATCGCTTCCAGCAAAACCAAAGCGCTGACGCTCGTAAACGCAGAGGGCTTTTCAGCGTTGTCGTCGGACGCGCGATTCGCGCATATTGCCGAGCAGTTGCGGACGGTTCCGCGGAAGACAAGCGCCAAACAATGGACGGCGGACGGGGTCAAGGTTGTGAAGATAACCGAGACGGAGTCTGCCCACACCCTGAGCTTCAACAAAGCTGCTTTACCGGATTTCGGCGTATTCGTCGAACAACGGCTGGATGGGCTTTACGATGAGTTTTTGAGACAGAAAAAGGAGCTTAAGGCTTAAAAGAAAAAGGCCCCAAACGTTTCCGTCGTGGAAGCCTTCCTCATATCTAGCAGTCTGAGAATCGCATTTCCACGAATCCTAGTCAAGAGTCTTCGGCATCGTTTTGGTGAGCTGATTTCTTTTGCCTTTTGAAAGGTGAAGGAAATGCAGACTGGACATGTGACGACGCCCTTCGGGCGGCGACCGATGACGCTTGCCTTGATCAAGGGGCAGTTGGAAACAGCAGCTCCCCAGAAGGGCAGGCCGGTCGACAAATGGAAAATCTACCGTGACGCCTGCGATGCCCGCACGAGGCTCGGCCTGCGAGATCGCGCCCTGGCGGTGCTCAACGCGCTGCTGACATTCTATCCGGAAACCCAGTTGAGCAGTGACGAAAATCTCGTGGTGTTTCCATCGAACACCCAGCTCACGGCGCGCGCCAACGGCATCGCCGGCACCACGCTTCGCGAGAACCTGGCGTTGCTGGTGGATGCTGGCCTGATCCACCGCAATGACAGCCCGAACGGCAAGCGCTATGCCCGCAAGGGAAGGGACGGGGCGATTGAAACCGCCTACGGGTTCAGCTTGGCGCCGCTTCTGGCACGTGCGGGTGAACTGGCACGGATGGCGCAGGACGTTGCCGAAGAGCGCCGGCATCTCAAAATCCTGAAAGAGCGGATATCGCTGCGCCGTCGGGATATCCGAAAGCTGATCTCGGCTGCGATGGAGGAGGGCGCTTGTGGTGACTGGGGGATGGTAGAAACGCATTATATCGCGGCTATCGGGCGGCTTTCGCGGGCAAAATCCGCACAAGATCTCTCCGGATGCGCCGAAGAGCTCGACCTTCTGCACGAAGAGGTGGTCAACCTGCTGGAACTTCAGCTGATTTCAGGAAAAACCGACACCATTGATGCCGAATGCCGTCAGCACATACAGAATTCAAATACCGAATCCAGCTATGAACTTGAACCTCGCTCCGAACAAGAGCAGGGCGAACCGGCCATGCCAGACAAGAAACCGCGGCGGGAGACGCCACAGTTGTTTCCTCTGGGACTGGTGTTGCGGGCATGTCCTGAAATGTCGGCTTACGGGCAGGGGGGGCGGATCGGAACCTGGCGAGACATGCAAACCGCAGCCGTGGTGGTTCGATCGATGCTGGGGGTCAGCCCGTCGGCATATCAGGAAGCCTGCGAAGCGCTCGGGCCGGAAAACGCAGCCGTCGCGATTGCTTGCATTCTTGAGCGGGCAGGGCACATCAACTCGGCCGGCGGCTATCTGCGTGACCTGACGGCGCGAGCGCAGCGAGGGGAGTTCTCCATCGGGCCAATGTTGATGGCCCTGTTGCGGCTGAACGGGACTGGACAGCAGAAGATGGGCTGAGGTCGGCGAAATCGACTTGGTTGGTATCGATCTGGGATGAATGGCATGGGCATGCGGTACAACCAGCGTTGCATTCAATCTGGAACCAGCAGAACTGGGGTAGGTGCCACGGCATTGTTAACTCGAGCCATTCGAACTTTTGACAAACTTTGCCAAAATCGGTTATGGTGCTTTCAAATGGAGATTATCGATGGCGACGATGAACGTATCTCTTCCAGACCCGATGAAGGATTGGGTGGAGGCTCAAGCCAGGACCGGGCGATATTCTAACGCTAGCGACTACGTGCGCGACCTGATCCGACGGGACCAGACACGAAACGACAAGATTGCCGCCATGCAAACTTTCGTCGAGGCAGGGCTCCAAAGTGGAGTTGGCATCCGATCAAAGGACGAACTCTTTGCTGAGGCAATAGCTCGCGCCAGCAAGTCGTGAGTTTTAATCTCTCTGTCGAGGCGGAAGAGGACATCATTGCGATCGCCGAGCAAGGTGCCCGCATCTTCGGAGTAGACCAGGCAAAGCGCTACCACGACGAACTTTTCGCAGTATTTGATCTGCTCTCTGTCAATCCACGCATCGCGCGCGAACGGGATGAGATTGATCCGCCCGTTAGAATTCATCCCTTCAAAGCGCATCTAATCGTTTATCGGATCGATGACGATGAGACAATTTTTGTAGTACGAATTCGCCACGGGCATGAAGATTGGGCAAGTAATTCAATTTAGTGAACTTCGATGGAGTAGCGTCGCCTTGAAACGTTATAGGCCCAGCAAGGGATTGCGGCCCAGCTTCATGCGGCAGTTGACAAGACGATTTCGTTCCAGACAGCCAGGCGGCAGAACGAATATCGCGGTGCTCAGTGGCTGTCAGATGCTTGCGGTGAAGATGGAAGAGGTTGGCGATCGGACCGTGCATGGACAAGAAGCGCTGGCATTGCCCTGCCGGCTTGAACCGGATCATGCCTCGTTCTCGCCGTCGAACAGGCAGATGCGAATTCTCAGCTCGGTTGTTTAGGCCCTTATGCGAACCATGCTCGACACCGGGCATGATCTCCCGCTTTGCCGCACCATAGGATCTGAACTTATCGGTAAGCATAACACGCGGCGTTACGCCTCGCCTTTTCAGCAGCTTTCGCATCAGTTTCAGAGCGGCCTTCTTGTTCCAGCGGCTCTGAATCAGAGTATCAAGAACATAACCATCCGCATCGACGGCGCGCCACAGCCAGTATTTCCTGCCCTTGATAACAACGACCATTTCGTCGAGATGCCACTTATCAGCAAAACTTCCCCGAGACCGCCGCCGGATGAAGCGAGCATAGTCCCGGCCGAACTTGGCAGCCCATTCCGCGACAGTCTTGAACGAGACTTCAATACCGCGCTCGGCCAGCAGATCTTCTACATGACGCAAGCTCAGCGGAAAGCGGAAATACAGCCAAACCGCATGGGCGATGATTTCGGCGGGAAAGCGGTGGCGCTTGTAGCGGTGAACAGTGGGATCAGTCGACGGGCAATGGAACATGATAGAACCTAACGCCGCAAAACTTAAGGCGACGCTACCTGAGTAAAGGATGTTTCGCCGGTCGCCAGATGGCGGATAGCGCCGGTTGCGATTTCTCGCGATTGAGGCCGCGAAGTGGGGATTGGAACGGGGAACTTAAAGTAGCTGGAGCATCAACCTGATCGAATCACTTCCTCTCTGTCAATCTACACGTCGATGTTCATGAAGGCCCGCCGGCGAAAGCGGGCCTCTGCACACACATCAGGTGGCGTTTTTGGCACGATACGCATCGGGGATAACGAACACTTCGTCGGCACGTCCGTAGCCGCCGTCAGGTACGGTCTCGATCAGCACCATCGTATGGGGACGTGCAGCTTCGCTTAAATAATCGACGAGCATCTGTGTGGTCTTGTGGATCAGTTCTTCCTTTTGGGTTTTCGAAAGGGCGCCTTCCGGCAGCTTGAAATTGGCAAATGGCATGGATGTTCTCCTGTTGGTGGTTTGGGGGAGTCACTAGGCTACCAGCCGGTCAGATCGTGCCGCCATTAGCGCGGATCACTTGGCCGCTGACCCAGCCGCTGTCGGGACCGGCGAGAAAGGACACGATGCCGGCGATGTCGTCCGGTTGACCGAGGCGACCAAACGGGTTCATGCCGACAATCGTTTTCACCAGCGCTTCGCTCTTGCCGGTCATGAACAGTTCCGTTTCCACCGGCCCAGGCGCCACGGCATTGACAGTGATGCCCCGAGGGCCGAGTTCCTTGGCGAGCACATGGGTCATCGCCTCGGTGGCGGCCTTTGTGGCGGCGTAGATGCCATAGCCGGGCTGGTAGATGCCGACGACGCTCGACGAGAAGCTGATTATGCGGCCGCCGTTTCGCAACCGTTTTGCGCCTTCTCGCAAGCCGCGAAAAACACCGCCGAGGTTGACGCGGATCATCCGGTCGAATGTTTCGTCTGTCACCTGGGCAATCGGTGACAATTCCATGATGCCGGCATTGTTGACGAGAATATCTGTCCCGCCGAAGGCCTGCTCGGCGGCGTCGAACAGGATCGCCAAGCCGGTTGGATCGCCGATATCCGCACCAACGGCCAGGGCCTTGCCGCCCGAAGCCTCGATCGCGGCAACGACGCTTTCGGCGGCCTCGCGGCCCGTCGCATAGTTGACGACAACGGCGATACCATCCTGCGCCAGGCGCTTTGCAGTCGCGGCGCCGATGCCCTTCGAAGCGCCGGTGATGATGGCAACGCGGGTCTGAAGATCTGTCATGTGTTTTCTCCGTCTGTGATGATCCGAAGGTATTGCATCGACAGGGAGAAACAATTACGGGAGATTTGACATATATGTTCGGCTGGAGCGAACAACGCATGGACCGTCTGGACCGAATGCAACTTTTCGTGCGTGTCGTCGAGCGCAGCAGCTTCACGGCTGCGGCCACCGATCTCGGGCTAGCGCGGTCTACGGTCACCGAGGCGATCAAGCAGCTCGAGGCGTATATCGGAGCGCGTCTGCTTGACCGCACCACCCGGCATGTACGGCCGACGCTGGATGGTCAGGCTTTTTATGAGCGTTGCCGCTCGATCGTGTCGGACGTCGACGATGCCGAAAACGTTTTCCGTGATGCCCGGCCGCGGGGGCTGCTGCGCATCGATGCCAATCTTCTCCTGACCCGCACATTTCTGTTGCCGCGGTTGCCGGAATTCCTGGCGCTCCATTCACTTATCGACATCCATTTCGGGCAGGGGGACCGCCTCGTCGATCTCGTCCGCGAAGGCGTGGATTGCGTCATCCGCGCCGGCGCCCTTGCCGACAGCGGAATGATCGCCCGCCGGCTTGCGACGATTACGGAAATAACCTGCGCCAGCCCCGGTTACATCGATGCGCACGGCATGCCGGTGTCTCCCGATCATCTTGAGGGGCACATAATGGTCGGATTCATCTCGTCGCGGACGGGAGAGGCAATTCCGCTCGAATTCATGGTGGACGGTAAGGCAAAGGAGGTCGTCCTGCCCTGCCGCGTCACCGCCAATCATTCCGACACGACGCATGATATGGCAAAAATGGGGCTGGGCTTGATCCAGGCACCGCGCTATCGCCTGCGGGAAGATTTGGAAAAAGGCAGGTTGGTCGAGGTGATGAACGGCTACCCGCCGAGCCCGACGCCGCTTTCGGTTCTATATCCCCAGAACCGGCAGCTTCCGCCCCGTCTTCGCGTGTTCCTGAACTGGCTGGTGACGATATTTGCTGAGGCCGACCTCTAACTCCGCTTCCTGTCGTCCCTGCCGCTGGCGGGTCGGGAACGCTAAACGTTCCGTGCACCAACGCCTTCCAGTGGTCAATATTCGGTTAACCGCAAAAACTTGCGACAAGGCCGATTAGAGCATGGCGATTTGTGGTCCTTCTGGGCACGAAGCGGCTTCGCTGCCGCCGCAACGCCCGGTGTGCCTGAATTCGAAACGGGTGGTTCAACCGCCTCATACGGCGGTTTTCGCCGGAACGAGCCGTTTGGCGGCGGCCACGGTGCGCTCCAGCCATTCGTGCTCGAGGCGGAGTGTGGCCTCCATGTCGTCGGTCTGCGGAAGCCAGTGTTCCAAGATAACGCTCATGTCGGCGGGGCAATGCGACAGGCAGGCGAGAATTTCCTCGATCTCCGCCCTTCCTTCCCCGAGCGGTGTGCCATGGATGCGGAAGCCGACGCCGTAGGGGTCCGGCGTGATCTCGTAGTCCTTGAGATGCAGGTTGATGGCATAAGGCGCAAGCATCTTCACTGTGGTCATCGGCCATTCGCCGGCGCAGATGGAGTTGGCGACGTCCAGGCAGACGCCGAGTGCATCGTCCGCCACCACGTCCAGGAGTTCCACCATGCGTGGCGACGGGTAGTTGAAATGGTTCTCGATGGCGAACCGCAGGCCGGCCTTCTTGCCGTCCGGCAGGAGTTCGCGGATCTGTGCGGCAAGCTCGGGTACAGGGATCAAGGCGTCCTCCGCATCCAGCGCCACGCGCAGGATCTTGGAGCCGATCCGTTCGCCGATCGGAATATAGCGCGCCAGTTCCTCTGCATTGAAGGATTGCGTGCCGAGTTCCAGCGCCATGCCATAGCTGTCGGCGCGCTGCTTCAGCGCCACATGCTCTTGCGCGCTCAAACGATCGAGCGGCAGGTTGTCGGCATATTGCACGAGGCTGAGCCCGTGCCCGTGCGCGATATCCAGCATCTCCATGGCGGTCATCGGCTGGGCCGGCTGGAAGTCCTTTATGCCGATGGACCAGCGGAAGGCATAGCTGCCAAGTCCGATTTTCATGCGTTTCTCCCGGAAAGTGAAAGGACGGCCCGACGTGAAACCGGGCCGCCCTCAGGATCAATGGATTAGTGAGCCGCCGTTGACGTCGACTTCCGAGCCGGTGACATAGGCCGAAAGGTCGGACGCCAGGAACAGGGCGCAGCCGGCGACATCTTCCGCCGTGCCGGGACGACCCATGGGGATGCCGAGCTTGATTTCCTCGAGCTTCTCGGGCGTCAGCATGCCTGCGGTGATATCGGTGGCGATGAAGCCCGGGCAGATCGCGTTGACGCGAACGTTTGCGGGCGCCAGTTCACGGGCCATTGCCTTGGTGAGGCCGAGAACACCGGCCTTGGCAGCCGAATAGTGCGGGCCGCCGAAGATGCCGCCGCCGCGCTGCGCGGAAACCGAGGACATGTTGACGATCTTGCCCTGCATGCGCTCGCGCATGTGGGGAATCACCGCCTGGCTGCAATACAGCGTGCCGCGCAGGTTCACGTCGAGAACGGCGTCATAGTTCTTCGCGCCTATTTCCATGATCTTCAGCGGCTGGGTAATGCCGGCATTGTTGACGAGAATGTCGATCTGTCCCCATTTTGCAATCAGGGCGCCGACGACCTTCTGCGCGGCTTCCAGATCGGTGACGTTGCAGGCCATGCCGACATGCTGGGGGCCGAGATCGGCGGCGGCTTCCTGTGCTGCGGCCTCGTCAAGGTCCAGGATGGCGACGGTCGCACCATGTTCCGCAAATAGCTTCGCGGTGGCCTTGCCGAGGCCACGCTTGGATGCCGCACCAGTGATGACGGCGAATTTTCCTTCGAGCAGAGCGATGCCCATTGTGTCTTCTCCCTTTGGTCGGATTGCGCCGGCACATCGCGCGCGGGCAGAATTTGGTTGGAAATCAGGAATGTCTCAGAGCCAGCCGCGAATCTGGCGGATCATCGCTGCGGTGGAAATGCCGTAGCGATCGTGCAGGCTCGGAAGTGCGCCGGCATCCAGGAACTGATCGGGAAGGCCGATCATGCGGAAGGTCGGGGTCACGCCGTTCAAGAGCAGGGTGCTCGCAACCGCTTCGCCGAGACCGCCGACGCGCGTATGGTTCTCGGCGGTGACGACGAGGCGCCCGCCCTTGCCGGCTTCAGCCAGGATTGTTGCCGTATCGAGCGGCTTGATCGTCGGGCAATGCAGAACGCCGACGGAAATGCCGTCCTTTTCCATTTCCACGGCGGCATCAAGTGCTCGCATGGTCATGAAGCCGGAGGAAATGACCAGTGCATCGGTTCCTTCCCGCACCATCTTCGCCTTGCCGATCTCGAACTTGTAGTCCGGGCAATGCTGGCGCAGGACTGACGGCACCTTGCCGCGCAGCAGGCGCATGTAGACAGGGCCTTCGTGGGCCGCCATCGCAGGCACCGCTTCCGCGACATCGATGGCGTCGCATGGATCGATGATCGTCAGGTTCGGCAGGCCCCGGAAGATCGCGAGATCTTCGGTCGCCTGATGGCTCGGGCCGTAGCCGGTGGTGAGGCCCGGCAGCGCGCAGACGATCTTGACGGGAAGGTTTTCCTCGGCGATCGCCATGGCGATGAAATCATAGGCCCGGCGCGAGGCGAAGACGGCGTAGGTGGTGGCAAACGGCATGAAGCCTTCGCGCGCCATGCCGGCTGCAGCCGAAATCATCACCTGCTCGGCCATGCCCATCTGGTAGAAACGCTCCGGAAAGGCTTCGGCAAAGACATGCAGGTCGGTGTATTTTGCAAGATCGGCGGTCAGTCCGACAATCTTGTCATTGCGCTTCGCTTCAGCAACGAGGGCGTGGCCGAACGGGGCGGAAACGGTGTCGTAGCCTTCCGCCGCCAGCGAGGCGATCATCGCGGAGGTGCGGACGGCTTCGCCGCTTTTCGGCGGGGTCCGTGGTTCCCACTTGCGGTGCGGATCGTAATTGCGGTTCGTGCTCATGGTCTGTCTTCCCCTCATTCCGGCCGGTTTGCGTCGAGAACGGCCAGCGCCTTCTGCCATTCGTCGGCCTCTACGCGCACGAAATGCGTGATCTCGCGGGTCTCGAGGAAAGGTACGCCCTTGCACATCAGTGTATCGCAGATGATGGCGCGGGGCTTGGCGTCCTTGACCGCCCGTGCGGTGTCGAAGGCAGCCACGAGAGCTGCCATGTCGTTGCCGTCCACGCGTTGCGTGTGCCAGCCGAAGGCCGTCCATTTCTCTGCGAGCGGCTCGGAGCACAGCATCTCGGTCGACTTGCCATCAGCCTGCTGATCGTTGAAATCGATGATGCAGACCAGGTTGTCGAGCTTGTGATGGGCAGCCGACATCGCCGCTTCCCAGGTCGAGCCTTCGCCGAGTTCCCCGTCCGACATCAGGTTGTAGACAAAGGCCGGGTTCTTCTTGGCTTTGAGGCCGAGCGCCATGCCCACGCCGATGCCGAGACCCTGGCCCAGGGAACCACCGGTGATCTCCATGCCCGGCGTGTAGGCGGCCATTCCGGACATCGGCAGGCGGCTGTCGTCCGTGCCATAGGTTTCGAGTTCCTGCTCCGGCAGGATTTCTGCCTCGATCAAGGCAGCGTAAAGTGCGATGGCATAATGCCCGATCGACAGCAGGAAGCGGTCGCGGCCTTCCCACTCGGGATCTTCCCGGCGATATGTCAGGGCATGAAAATAGGCGGTGGCGAGGACGTCGGCGATGCCAAGCGCCTGGCCGACATATCCCTGGCCCTGAACCTCGCCCATGCGAACCGCCTTGCGGCGGATTTCCCAGGCGCGGCGCGCAAGGCTCATGTTCGACATCTCTGTCGCTGGAGTTTGGCTGGTCATGTTTCCTCCCTTACCGTGTCGGCGCAAAGGCAAGCGCCTCCACTGCAAGTTCTGAACTCAGTTTGCCGTCGCGAGCAATTAAGAAAATCGAACGAGTTGTTAAGGAAAACTTAGATGACGGCATCGCGCAGATCAGACAGGGTCACGGAAGGTTGAGTGTGGAGGACGCTCGCTGCGTGCGTTGCGCCACCTGGGAGGGTATCCGTTTTGTCACCTTTCCAGTACTACCGGATACCGGCAGTAGGCGCATCATGCTGCAGGAGGTCTTCTTGCAAACCGAAGGACGACTGACGCTCTCAGGGAGGAAATAATGAATATTCGCCATATCGTTGCCGCCGCCGTGCTGTCGCTTTGCGCCAGCCAGGCGAGCGCACAGGAACTCCAGCTTTCGCACAACGCCGCTTCCGGCAACCCCAAGGATGTGGCATCGCAGAAATTCGCTGAAATCGTCGAGCAGAAGACCAATGGTCGCCTAAAGGTTTCCGTCGGCGGGAGCGCCCAGTTTGGCGACGATGCCGAGACCATCACCAACATGCGCCTTGGAACCATAGCCTTCTCCGCAAACTCTCAAGGCACGACCTCCGGAGTCGTTCCGGAAATCGCGCTGCTCGGATTGCCGTTCCTGTTCCAGGATCTGAAGCAGGCGGAGACCGTCATGGACGGTCCAGTCGGCGACAAGATTGCCGCTTCTGCCGAGGCGCAGGGCCTCATCGTGCTTTCGTGGTGGAACAACGGTATCCGGCAGACATCGAACTCGAAGCATCCGATCCTGGTTCCCGCTGACCTGGCGGGTTTGAAGATCCGCACGCCGCCGGATCCGATGACGGTCGATATCTTCACGGCTCTGGGTGCATCGCCGACGCCGATGGCCT
>NZ_DATJDJ010000235.1:0-1591 GCF_035497515.1 Pararhizobium sp.
TTACCGAGCAGGGCGGAAACCGCCACGCCTACGACATCCCCGAACGCGCCATCAACCTGCCCAGCTATCATGACATGACCGAAGACGAGATCGACCGGGTGGCGCGGATCGTGATCGACCTGGTCCATAGCCGCACCGCCGCCGAACCCCGCCCGGCGAAATCCGCCTGAGGCCGAAGTCGGCGACCCCCCGCAGGCATCAGAGCCGCATTGAAAGACAAAGGCCAATCCCATGACAGTCAAAGACGATCGCCAGGAATTCGAAGCGCACAAGGAAAAGATGTGCCTGGCGCTTGGCAGCGACAATGAGGCGTTTCGCCAATCCGTCGATGCCCTCGTCACCCTCGACAAATACGATTATTCCTATCTCTGGTCCTTCCTCGGCGTACCGATCATCCAGATGCCCGCCGATGTCATGGCGACGCAGGAAGTGATCTGGACCACGAAGCCCGACATCATCATCGAAACCGGCGTCGCGCGTGGCGGCTCGATGATCATGATGGCGGCGATGCTGAAACTGGTCGGCAAGGGAAAGGTGGTCGGCGTCGATATTGATATCCGCGCCCATAATCGCGCGGCGATCGAGACCCATCCGATGTCACCGCTGATCGAACTGATCGAAGGCCCCTCGACCGCGCCTGAAACGCTGGCCAGGGTCAAGGCCGCGATTCCAGCAGGCGCCTCGGTCATGGTGGTGCTGGACAGCGATCACAGCCGCGACCATGTGCTCGACGAATTGTGTCATTACGGCCCGATGGTGACCGAGGGCCAGTTCCTGGTCGTTGCCGACACGCTGCTGGGCCGGGTCGAAGCCGCACAGACGCCGACGAAGCGCTCCAAGATCTGGCATCCGGGCGACGAACCGCTGACGGCGCTGAACACCTATCTCGCGGAGACCGACCGTTTCCAGCCGGACGCCGTCCTCAACGGCAAGCTGGTGTTTTCCAGCTCCCCCGGCGGCTATGTCCGGTGCATCCGCAATTGAGCGAGACGCCGGCCAAGGAGAGGCGCATCATCCTTCGCCAGGCGGAGGATGGTGATTTCGCGTCATTGGCGGAAATCCGCCGTGACCCGTCAACTCAATCCATGCTGATGACAGTGGCGGATACCGTTGATGACGAGGCCGTGCGAAGCTGGATCGCGCGACGGTGCAGCGATGTGGACGGCGCGTTTCGGATCATCGCGGATGCAGCCAGCGACTGCTCGCTCGGCTTTGTTCAGATCAGTCAGGTGCATCGCCGCAATCGCCATGGCTATGGCGGTCTTGCCCTTTGCCCCGGCGCGCGCGGACGCGGGCTTGGGCATGAAACAGTGCATCTGCTGCTCAGCCTCGCCTTTGAAGAACTGGGCCTGGACAAGCTCATGCTCGAAGTGCGGGAAGACAATGTCGTCGCGCTCGGCATCTATGGGGCGGCCGGATTTCGCCATGTCGGAAGACTGGAGAAACATTTCCGCGACAAAGATGGACAAGTGTATGACGTTCTGCTTCTCGAACGGCTGTTCCACGCCCAGCAATCCTGAAAAGCCGCTTGATACTACTCGAGGAACTCCTTCCAACCGATCGTTCCCGAGCGGATCATCCTCGCACCTTC
>NZ_DATJDJ010000236.1:0-32259 GCF_035497515.1 Pararhizobium sp.
CCCTCCAGCAGCCGGGCGACAAAACGCAGACGTTCCTCCATCACCGAAGTCTCTCTCCACGGCATCAACACCTCCCGCAAAAAGCGAAAAGTGTTACCGATGTCTCCGGTACAAAACGTCACCTATCTCTCAGGTCGGACACTAGACTCTCGCTGCCGCCACCGATCGGATCGTATCGCCGGCCGGGATATCCTGCACTTCGGCTTTCACAAGCGGAGCGGCGTCCTTCATTCGAAGCCCGGAACTCAGGATGAGCATCAGAGTAAAGGCCGCGTTGGTGTAGAGCAGGCCGATGGCTTCCGCCAAGCCGCCCACAAGATGCAGCGTCGCGACGGCAGCCAGCATCGTCTTTTCCGCGCGCATCCTTGACGGATCGACGACCATGATCATCGGAACCACCCAGAGCAGCATCAATGCAACGCCGATCCAGCCCACATCCAAGGCGCGGGAAATATAGATGTTGTGCGTCGAGTTGGCATAATCCCAGCCTGAAAGCGCCTTCATGGCGTTCACGATATCCGTGCCACCGGCGGTGGCGAAGCCGTATCCGAACGGCGCCTGATATGTGAATGGCAATGCTGCCTGCCAAAGGCTTGTGCGTCCTGTCAGCGTGATATCGCGGCCGGCGATAGCCGCGAAATCGTCGAGGTTGGCGATCACGACCGACGCCATGCCGACCGTGGCCAATATCCCCAGAGCATAGAGGGTGGTTCGCACGGCGACCGACTTGAGGCGGATGTTGGCAAGCATACCCACGCCCAAAGCGGCGGCAGTTGCAACGGTCGCCGCGGACGAGGAGGCCATGTAAAGGCAGAGCAGACATAAGAGACTGACAACCGCGCGCGCCAGCCTACCCCGTTGCAGGATCTCACCGCCAAAGACCGTCATCAGCAGAATGACGCTCACGAACGGTGCGAAGGTATTCTTATGGTTCATCAGCCCGCGCCAGAGACCGGCGTGGGTGGAGAACATCATGACGTGCGGATCGCCGATAACAGCCAGAGCCACCGACACCAGCATGACCAACACGCTCAATGCCCAGAAGCGGCGAACAGTTTCCTGCACACCATAAATCCGTACGGCCATCGCGCTCATCAGCACGGTCAGGGTCAAGATGATCAAGGCGCTGAACGTGCGGAGAGGATCGATCGACCAAATGAGCGACATGTATGGCAGCGCGGCGGCCGCGAAAAATCCTTTAGGGATGATTTGCAATGCCCTCGGGATAAAGGGAAGGACGACGAGGAGAAAAAGGGCCAACAGGGGCGCGCCGATCTGCTTGCCGATCAGTTCTCCGCCATAAGTCGCGGTACTGATTTTTTCGAAGGCCTGATTGTCGAGGTCGATCCAGCGCAGGGGCATGGCGTAGGCGAAAAACAGCACGAATCCGATGCTGAATATCAACGACCGCTTGATAATCATGGGGGTCCCTACGCAAAGCCTTTGGATATCACGTCTTATGCACAGATCGCAGTTCTCAAGGCAACCATGAGACGGAAACTGCGTTAAAGCACCGCCGGCGTCGGTGGCGATCGACCACATGCCGGTGCCGTCTTTTATCTCTCTTGACAGCTGAAAGTTCCCTACATGTATCGGCCACACGCCGCACAACCATTTGGTGGCGCGCCAAGTCCCGCCGCACCTGCCATTCACATAGCTGGACTTTCGGCTCATTCCGCTCGAACGAAAGTATCATTCCGGCGGGGTAAAGGTCCTGATTTCGTCCAGCGAGTTGACCTTCGGATTGCCCGGTGGGCACAATGTCTCGGCAAAAGCGGAGGTGCCGGAACGGATCCGCCGACGCTTGTTCGGCGTATGAAGCCTGCGGTTCGCGATGCGGGAGAATGCCATGATCAGATATTCGAAGGTTCTGACGGTCGTTTTTGCCGTAGCAGCAGGCGTTTGCCTGGTGGCCTGGCCCTACAGGCTTGACGTTTCCGGTTTCAAGATCGTCGTTTCCCATTCGTCTGCGCTGGCGAAGGACGGCAACAACGGGAATGGGGGGAGCAGCGGCAGCGGCAACAACGGCGGTGGAAACGGCAATGGCGGCGGCAAGGAGAATCGCGGCTCGAACGAGGGGACGTCGAACCAGGGGAAATCGGATGCCGGCGCTGTCGGCGCGGGACCGAAAGACGGCAAGGCCAAGGGCTCGATCTCTCAGGACCGGACCGCCGGCATGGAAGTCCGTCATTCCGACGGGATCAGCGAGGAAATCCGCGAGGGACGCTACATCATGAAGGACAATCGGGGCCGAACGATCGTCAACCGGCGCGCGACATTCGCGGATACGATACGGCTTCGCTTCCTTGTCCGCTGAGGACGACGTATGTCGGTCGTGTGGGGTTTCTTTGCCCGTGACGAGGTCGGCTTTCTGGCCGAGGTCTTCAACGGAATCGGCGATCCCGTTCGCCTGACGCAGGTCGTCAGCAACCTTGTCAACAACGGGCTCAAATTCACGGAACAGGACGGGGTGACGATCCCGGTTGGTCTCGCTTCAAATCGCCTGGGCGAAATTCGTCTGACCGTGGAGGATACGTTCGCGGCGATGGCGGACCTTGATGCGCATGACGCGTCAGGTGTGGCGTGAGCAGATCCGGAACAGGTCAAATCTCGACCTTCGACTGAATATAGGCGATCGGTTCCTTGATCACGATCTCGCCGCCTGCCGTAACAAGCCGCGTGTGCTTGTTCTCGCAGGCCTGGCGCATGGCGATGACCTGGGCGAGATTGACGTATATCTTTTCGTCGTCTTCGGACGTCAGTTCCAACCACATGGCCGCATGTCCTTCAAAATCCAATGCGTTGCGAATTCTTCCTACGCGGGAGACCGGAGTGACAAAGGCGCGTTGTGGCTGGCCTGACTTGCCGCCACTATTTCTTCGCAGCAAGCGTATCGATGTTGATGGGAACAAAGACCTTCGCCTGTCGCTCCGGCGTGCCAATCATTCCCGTGGAAACGATGGTGGCGGAAATGCCGATCATGATGAACAGCAGAAGAAGGACCATGCCTCCCAGCGAGGACGATGGCTTGGCGGTGTTGTCGTAGGACATTGTCGTATCTCGTCTGTGTTGGCACGGTTCGATCTCGGGATTATCGGGGCGGCGCTTCCGCGTCGCCCCTTCCGGGGCAGCTCATGCGAGACTTGCGTGCCGATGATGACAATGACGCCAACGAGACAGATCAGACGGGTTCGGTTCTCATCGTCCTCGTTGGCGTCCGCTGCGTCCGGGGACGCAGAACTCGTCGTCTACTGAAGCACCTGAACGACAGTGCGCGTCTGGGGATCAACGATCACGCGCTGTTCGTTGACGACGGTGTAGGAATAGCGCGGATCTTCCGCGACCGGCATCAGCACCACGTCCTGCGGGATAGGCTTGCCGACCACGATCGGCTGCTTGACCACCACCGACTGCTGGACAGGCTGTTGCTGGACATAGGTCACGACGCGCTGCGGCGGCGGATCGATGGCGGTGCCGGCGATCGCGCCGGCGACACCACCAACTGCTGCTCCCACAGGGCCGCCGACGATTGCGCCGGTGACGGCACCGCCTGCGGCGCCGGTGACAGTGCCTTCCTGGGCGAACGCTACGGATCCGAGCGTACCCGAAACAAGTGCCGCTGCGAGAATAAGTTTCGTTTTCATAACAAGCTCCTTTGATCATTCACACGACCAACAACGTCATACTCGACAAGCCGTTCCATCGCGGGACCTCAGTCCGCAGAGCGCAGGACCATTGTCGCGCCGGGGCAGGGCTAAAGTCCCGTATGGGCGTGTCATGGGTCTTTTTATCAGTAAAAACGGGAACTTAAGAATGGAGGCTCCGTTGAAGCCGCGGTTATGAAGGAGACAGAAAATGGATAACAGCCTGCATGAAGCCCGCTGGCTTCTCATCCCGGTGATCACGATTGTTTTCGCAATGTTAACTTTGGGACTGGCTGCGGGATAACCATAGCTTCCGGGCCAATCGGCACGCGGGCCGGAACAGAAACCCGTTTGCTTCTAGGTCGTCATGACGTTGCGCAACACCATGGCGGCCTCGGTCCGATTGCTGGTGCCGAGCTTGGCGAAGATATGCGTCATATGCTGCTTGATGGTCTTCTCGTGGACGCCGAGCCTCAGCGCGATCCGCTTGTTGCTCAGCCCTTCCGCTACAAGGTTCAGGACTTCCCGCTCGCGGTTTGTCAGGTCGGCGAGCGGATTGGGCTGAGCGTTCGCGGTCGTGGACGACGACATGCCGGAAAGCAGACGCGCCGACAGGGTGGGGGATACATAGGTCTCTCCGGCAGCGACCGAGCGCACGATATCGACCAGCGCCCGCGATCCCACGCCCTTCAGCACATAGGCCTTGGCGCCCCTGGACAGCGCCCCCATGACGTCATCGCTCGTTTCCGAGACCGTCAGCATGATGATCTTCTGGGCCGGGTTCGTTTCGATGATCGGCTGGATCGCGTTCAGTCCGCCGCCTGGCATCGAAATATCCATCAGCAGCACGTCGGGCTTCAGGGTCGAACAGATTTCGAGGGCGTCGTCGCGCGTACCACCTTCTCCGACAATGTCGAAGTCCTGAACCTCCGACAGGATGCGCATGACGCCTTCCCGAAAAAGCGGATGATCATCCACAACAGCGATGGATATGCGTGCCATTATACCGGCTCCATTTCATTGAGGGTCAGGGACATGGCGATCACCGTGCCTTGGCTGGATGTCTCCAACGAGAAGCGTCCGCCAAGGCTCTCGACCCGCTCGCGCAGGCCGGACAGGCCGAGGCTGGACGGCAGGATTCCGGCCGGGTCGAAGCCCGGACCGGTGTCGCTGACGGTAATCGAGATATCGGTGTCGTCGAAGGTCTGGACGACAGATTGGCCGACCCCGCCGCCGTGGCGGAAACTGTTGTTCAGCGCCTCCTGCAGGAAGCGGAAGACGCAGATCTTGGCGGAGAGAGACAGTGGCGGAAAGTTGGGAGACATGGTGAGTTCTACCTGAGTGCCGGTGCGCTGCATATGGGCTTTCAGGGCCCGCTCGATGATTTCCCGCAGGTTGGCGCCTTCGATCTGCGGCAGAACGAGACCGCTGCAGATCGTCCGGATCTCCTGCATCGCCTCGTCAAGGCTGGATTTGATCGAGGCGATTTCGCTGTCGCGCGTTCTGCGTGGGGTCCTCGGACTGGAGACGATGTCGCTGTCGATTTTCAGCGCCGCGAGCGCGACGAGTTGCGCCGGTCCGTCGTGAAGCTCGGCGCCAAGCCGTCGCAGATATCGTTCGTTGAGCGCCGTCGTGCGCTGGGTGGCGCGCTGGACACGCGCATGGAGCTCGCCGTTCTGTGACAGGAGTTCCGACAGTTCATCGACGCGTTGCCGGAGCGTCCGGCGCTGGCTGTCGATGGTCCGGCTGCCGCGGAAGACCAGCACGGACAGGATGGCGAAAAAAGAGATGGTGAAGGCGATGACGGCAAGCCAGCTCTGCAGGCGGGCATGGTTCAGGCTGTGCTGGAAATCGGTGGCCACCTCGTAGAATTCGAGGACGCCGACGACTTCGCCCGACCAGGGCTGCAGCACCGGGTTGTAGATTTCGAGAAGCGGCAATCCGCTGTCGCGCTCGGTCTCGCTGCCGACATCATCGACATCATCGACATCATCGAATTCGGCCACCATGGTGCCGGTCAACGCCGTGCGCAGGTCCTCACTGATTTCCAGCTTTTGACCGATCAGGTTTTTCTCGTTCGAATACAGGATCGTGCCATCCGGCCGCCAGAGCCGGAAGGACATCAGGCGCTTGCCGAGTGCACCTTGGCCAAGAGTCTCGTCCAGTGCGCGTTTGACCGAATCGCTGAGTGTATCGCTGGTCTGCATGTCCGGCAGCAGTGGGGCAATGACGCTATCGACATAAAGGGCGGTGCTGGCCGCGGAATTGCGGGTAACAGCGGTTTCGATCAGGCTGCTGACGAAGGCGCCGACAATGATCATTGCGCCAAGCGAAACCAAGCCTCCGAGAAGGAGGAACTGCTGGGCCAGTGACAGCGAAGTCCAGCGGACAGGTTTGGCGAACAAGCGTCTCATGCATCCTCATCCCCGCAGCCACGATCAGCCCGCGCGCGGTTGGTCGATTAAGTACGGCGCGGTTCCCAGACGTCAATGACGGGTGTTGAAAGGTATCTGGCAGGCATCTTGTGAATTATAATTCATTGAATGAATTAAATTGACATTCGGTTTCCGTTGCGGTTAGGTGCCCATACCGGACTTCGAGGAGGAACTCCGGGTTTCACTGGATCATCGGCCGCCCGCAAGGGCGCCACCGGACATTTGGGAGGGGCTTCGGCCTCGAGGAGGAATCTTGCGCAATTTTCTAAGCACGACCGCATTGGCGGTCCTCGCATCCACGCTTTTCGCCGGCGTCGCCAGCGCCGAAACGGAAAACCCGTTCCGCTGCAAGCCGGGTGAGAAATACGTGATGAACGTCATGGTGTCGGGCGTCGAATACTGGTTCCCGGTCTATGAAATGTTCAAGCAGGCCGGCCAGCAACTCGGCTGCGAGACGGCCTATACCGGCACGCCGGAATATGACGTCAACAAGCAGATAGCCACCTTCGACCAGGCGCTGGCCCAGAACCCGGCCGGCATCCTCGTCCATCCGATGAATTCCGACCCCTTCATCGAGCCGATCAACCGGGCGATTGACCAGGGCACGGCCGTCGTCACCTTCGCAGCCGATGCGCCGCTCTCCAAGCGCATCTCCTTCATCACTTCGGACAATACCCGCGAAGGCACGTATGCCGCTGACGCGATCGCCGGAAAGATGGGCGGCAAGGGCGAATACGCGGTTCTGGAAAACCCCGGCCAGGACAACCATGACAAGCGCATCGCCGCCTTCATCGCCCGCATGGAGGAAAAATACCCGGACATGAAGCTGGTCGGCCGCGCGGCCTCCAACCAGGATCCGAACAAGGCCTACCAGGGCTTGATGAGCCTCAAGCAGGCACATCCGGATCTCGGTGCGGTGTTCATGCCGGAAGCCAACTCGGCAATCGGCGCGTCGCAGGCCAACCAGGAAACCGGTGGCAAGATCCTCGTCATGTGCGCCGACGTCAATGCCAACATCCTCGACATGATCAAGGCGGGCCAAGTCTTCGGTTCGATCAACCCGAACCAGGGAATGCAGGGCTATATGGGCTTCATGCTCCTGTGGCTTGCCAAGCATCCGGAACTGATCGACCCGATGAACGACGCCAAGCGCGCCGGCTTCAACCCGATGAGCATTCCGTTTGTCGACAACGGCCTGTCGATCGTCACCGCCGACAATGCCGACGACTTCTACTGGGACAAGTACCTGAAGCGGCGGGGCACGAAGGGGATTGACGAGTAATCCTTGTTTCGGCTGCCCGGGTAACTCCGGGCAGCCACCGCAAGCTCTGAAGAGGATCATGTGATGGCGTCCCAGCCGGTTCTGGAAATCCGCAATCTCAGCAAGCACTTCGGTGCTGTGAATGCGTTGACGGATGTGAGCTTCAGCCTCGAACGCGGCGAAGTCCATGCGCTCTGCGGCGAAAATGGCGCCGGCAAGTCGACGCTGATGAACATCATCGCCGGTGTGTTGCAGCCGAGCGAAGGCGAAATCCTGCTGGATGGCGCCGTGGTCAAGGTGACGTCTCCGGCCGTGGCACAATCCCTCGGGCTTGGTCTCGTGCACCAGGAAATCGCGCTCTGCCCCGATGCGACGGTGGCCGAAAACATGTTCATGGCCGCGACCAACCGGAGGGGTACGCCCTTCATGAACTACGGCAGGTTGGAGCGGGACGCGCAAGCGGTGATGAACCGGCTGGCGCCGATCGATGTGCGTCACAAGGTCTCGGAATTGTCGATTTCCAGCCAGCAACTGGTCGAGATCGCCAAGGCGCTGACGCTCGATTGCCGGGTGCTGATCTTCGACGAGCCGACAGCGGCGCTGACGGAAGCCGAGGCGCAGGTCCTGTTCGGCATTATCCGTGACCTGAAGGCGCGGGGCATTTCGATCATCTATATCAGCCACCGGATGGCAGAGATTTTTAGCCTCTGCGACCGGGTGACGGTGTTCCGCGATGGTCGGTATGTCTCGACCGAGAAGGTGGTTGATGTGACGCCGGATGATGTCGTGCGCCGCATGGTCGGACGCGAGATCACCCAGCTCTATCCGGAAAAGCAGGCAGCGGGCGAGCATTCCACGGAGATTATTCTGGATGTCCGCACCCTCGGCGACGGCGCGCGCTTCCGTAACGTGAGCTTTGAGCTGCGCAAGGGTGAAATCCTCGGAATCGGCGGACTGATCGGTTCGGGCCGGACGGAGATCGCCGAGGGCATCTGCGGATTGCGGTCGGTCACGCAGGGCGAGGTGTCGTTGAACGGGACGCGATTGCATGCCCGGTCCTATGCGCAAGCCGTGAGCGCCGGTCTGGTTTATCTTTCCGAGGACCGAAAGGGCAGCGGCGTCTTCCTCGATCTGTCGATCGCGCAGAACATCGCCGTTCTCGACCTGAAATCACTGACCGGTCCGCTCGGGCTCCTGAACGCAAAGGCGCAAGCCGCGCTGGCCACGGACCTCGTCCGGCGGCTCGGGATACGCATGGGCGGGATCGGCATGCCGGTCTCGTCGCTGTCGGGCGGCAACCAGCAGAAGGTGGCGATCGCCAAGCAACTGGCTGTCAATCCCAAGGTTATCCTGATGGACGAGCCGACGCGCGGCATCGATGTCGGGGCGAAATCGGAAATCCACCGGTTGCTGCGCGATCTCGCGCGCTCCGGCATCGGCATCGTTGTTATTTCCTCGGAATTGCCGGAACTGCTGGGCTTATGCGACCGGGTTCTGGTGATTCGCGAGGGCGAAGTCGCCGGCGAGGTCGGGGAGGGCGAGATGAGCGAAGAGGCAATCATGAGGCTGGCCTCCGGCGTCGGCGGGCATGAAAACGCAAAGGCATCAGAGCATGCGGCGTGAAGAAAAAGCAGGGGCAGGAGACAGGATCATGGCGAACGCGACTTTGACAACGGCGCATCAGGTGCGCGCACCCGGCTGGAAGCGGCTGGGGAGCATGCGCGAGGCGGGCCTGATCGCAATTATCCTCGGCCTCTGCATCATCATGACCTTTGCCTCGCCGCATTTCCTGACGCTGGGCAATCTTCGGGCGATGCTGATGTCGTTTTCGGTGGAGGGGGTCGTCGTCGTCGGAATGACCATCCTGCTGATCGTCGGCGGCATCGACCTGTCGGTCGGCTCGGTGGTCTGCTTTTCCATGGTCGTATCCGGATCGCTGTTCCTGATGGGGATCGATCCGTGGACTGCCTCGCTGATCGGCATCATCGCCAGCGGCCTGATCGGCTGCGTCATGGGTTTCTTCGTGACGGTCGTGGGGCTCAATCACTTCATCACCTCGCTTGCCGCCATGGTGATCGTGCGCGGCGTCTGCCTGATCATCACCAAGGGAACACCGCTGTCGCTGTTCACCTTGCCGCCCTCGTTCAAGGCGGTCGGGCAGGGGACGTTTCATGGCGTTCCCTACGTCATCCTGATCTTCGTCGCCGTCGTTGCGCTGTTCGATTTCCTGCTGCGTCGTGCCACGGCCTTCCGCAAGGTCTTCTACACCGGCAGCAACGAGAAGGCGGCGCTCTATTCCGGCATCAAGACCAACCAGGTGAAATTCTGGGTGACGGTACTGTGCGCCACGCTCTCGGGGGTTGCCGGCGTCATCTACATGTCCCGCTTCGGTGCCGCCACGCCGACCTTTGGCGTCGGCATGGAGCTCAATATCATCGCGGCGGCGGTGATTGGCGGGGCGTCGCTGAATGGCGGTTCGGGCACCATCCTCGGCGCAATTCTGGGTATCGCTCTGCTCTCCGTCGTGACAAGCTCGCTTATCCTGCTCGATGTTTCCGTCTATTGGCAGGACATGATCAAGGGCTGCATTCTGCTCGCGGCTGTTTCCATCGACCATTTTCTGCACAAGCGGAAGGCTGCCTGATATGTCGCCCAATCGGCCGATTGCCAAACTGAAGACCATGCATGCGCCGCGCGAGGAAATCGTCATCGCCCGGCAGATGCACCAGGCGCTGGTCCTGCATTTTCTCGAGGGCCTGACGCAGGCGCAGATCGCCGACCAGCTCGGTATTTCCCAGCCCACCGTCAACCGGCTGATCAAGCGTGGCCGCCAGCTTGGCCTCGTCGAGATCAAGATCAAGTCGCCGGTCGAACCTCTGGTCGACATGGAAGAACAGCTTCTGGCGCTCGGCGGCATCAGCCGCGCCATCGTCGTGCCGACGGTCTCCGACAATCCGCAAACCGCCCTTCAGGCCGTCGGCGAGGCCGCGGCACGGCTTTTGCTGGAGGAGATTTCCGACGGCGACACGATCTGCATCACCGGCGGCAAGGGTGTCAGCGCCGTCGTTGCCGGGCTTCAACCGCCGCGGCGCTTCGATATCGAGGTGATCCCGGCGACCGGCTGCGTTCAGGGCAAGCACTATACCGACGTCAATCACGTCTCGACCCTGATGGCGGATCGGCTCGGCGGACGTTCCTACCAGATCCACGCGCCGCTGTTTGCAGACAGTGCCGCCGAGCGCGGCATGCTGATCAACATGCGGTCGGTGGCCGATGTCTTCCAGCGGGCGCGCGAGGCGAAGATCGCCGTTGTCGGCATCGGTTCGATCCTGTCGGACGATTCTAGCTATTACGACCTGCATCCCTCCTCGAGCACGGACCGCGGGGCGATCGAACGATCCGGCGCCTCTTGTGAACTGCTGGCGCACCTGCTCGATGATCGTGGCCAGGTCTGCGACTACAGCCTCAACCGGTCGCTTGTGTCGCTGACATTGCCGGAGTTCACGTCGATTCCGACCAAGATCGGGGTGGCGAGCGGGGCAAACAAGGCGGGCCCGATCCTCAGCGTCATGCGCGGCAATCATCTCGATACTTTGGTGACGGACGAGGCGACGGGGATGCGGGTCCTGGAACTGGCACGTGAAGGGAAACAGGCATGAGCGGGCAGCAATTGATACGTCAGATCGGCAAATCCAGCGTTTCGGCTTCGGCCGTTGGCCTCGGCACCTGGGCGATCGGTGGCTGGATGTGGGGTGGGACCGACGAAAAGGAATCCATCGCCGCGATCCGGGCCTCGCTCGATGCCGGGGTGACGCTGATCGATACCGCGCCGGCCTACGGGTTGGGACGCTCGGAAGAGATCGTCGGCAAGGCGTTGGCCGGACGGCGCGACAAGGCGGTGATCGCGACGAAATGCGGACTGGTCTGGCATACACAGAAGGGCCGGCATTTCTTCGATCAGGAAGGCAAGCCCGTTCACCGCTATCTCGGCCGCGATGCGATCCTGCATGAGGTCGAGCAGAGCCTGAAGCGGCTTGGAACAGACTATATCGACCTCTGCATCACCCATTGGCAGGATCCGACGACACCGATCGAGGAGACGATGCGGGCTCTGGAAGACCTGCGTGCCGCCGGAAAGATCCGGGCGATCGGTGCCAGCAATGTCAGCCGCGACGACCTCGATGCCTATATTGCGGTCGGCGGTCTCGATGCGATCCAGGAACGGTTCAGCATGATGGACCGCGAGATCGAGGCAGAGCTTTTGCCGCTGACCCGGGCCCAAGGGATCGCGACGCTGAGTTATTCGTCACTGGCACTGGGGCTGCTGTCGGGAACAGTCGGACCGGGCCGCGTCTTTTCCGGCGACGACCAGCGCAGGGACAATCCGCGCTTTTCGGTCGGCAACAGGCAAAAGGCAGCGGCCCTTGCGGACAGCATACGATCGGTGGCGGAAAGGCACGGGGCGAGCATCGCGCAAATCGTCATTGCCTGGACGCTGGCACAGCCCGGCGTCACCTTCGCGCTGTGTGGCGCGCGAAATCCGGCGCAGGCGCTCGACAATGCGCGGGCGGGAACGATCAGACTGGATGCGGCCGATCTTTCGGTCATCGATGCGGCCATATCGGCGAAACTGACTGATATGGACAGGTAGCGGATCATCATCATGAAACGTGAAGAGATATTGGACGGGCTCCGCCACAGCCCGAAGGTGGATGTGTGCGTCATCGGCGGCGGCATCAACGGCATCAGCGTCTTTCGGGAACTGGCGCTGCAGGGGCTCAGCGTGCTGCTGGTCGAGAAGCACGACTATTGCTCCGGCGCCAGTTCAGCCCTGTCGCGCATGGTGCATGGCGGCCTTCGCTACCTTGAAAACGGCGAGTTCAAGCTGGTGCAGGAATCGTTGGTCGAGCGTGACCGGCTGTTGCGCAACGCGCCGCATTACGTTGCGCCATTGCCGACGACAGTGCCGGTGTTCGATATCTTCTCCGGTCTCGGCAATGGCATCGTCCGGTTTCTAGGCCTCAGCCGCCGGCCGAGCCGGCGCGGCGCGGTCGCCATCAAGGCGGGTCTCGGCATCTACGATTTCCTGACGCGAAAGCGGGCGCTGATGCCGCGCCACCAGTTTCGCGGCCGGCGCACGACATTGGAAAAATGGCCGTCGCTCAATCCCGACATCAAGAGTTCCGCCACCTATTTCGATGCCTGGGTCAGTCATCCTGAACGGTTGGGCATCGAGCTTTTGCAGGATGGTCTTGCCGCGAATGGTGAGGCGAGGGCTTTGAATTATGCCGAACTGCGCCGCGACGCGGAGGGGGGCTACCGGTTGGAGGACCGGATCGGCGGTGGAGCCTGCACCATCGAGCCGGCGCTGATCATCAACGCGACCGGCGGCTGGATCGACATCGCCAACGAGATGCTGTTGTCGCGGCAGTCGCGACCGGTGCCGCTGATGGGGGGCACAAAGGGTTCGCACCTGATCATCGACAATGCCGCCCTATACGACGCACTGGCCGGTCACATGATCTACTACGAAAACGAGGACGGGCGAATCTGCATCCTCTTTCCCTATCTCGGCAAGGTTCTGGTCGGCTCCACCGATATTCGCGTCGATGATCCGGAAGCGGTGCGCTGCGAGGCGGACGAGCGGGACTACATCCTGCAGTCGCTCGCCTTCGTGCTGCCGGGCATCCCCATCCGGCAGGAGGAGATCGTCTTCCAGTTTTCGGGCGTGCGGCCCCTGCCGGCGAGCAATGACAGCTTCACGGGGCGCATCCCGCGCGACCATTTCTGCACTATGGTCGAGCCGGGCGATGGCGGCCCGCCGGTGCTCTGCATGATCGGCGGCAAGTGGACGACGTTTCGCTCCTTCGGCGAAATGGCTGCCGACATGGCGCTGGAAAAGCTCGGCAGGACGCGCCGTGTCGCAACAGCCGACCGTCCGATTGGCGGCGGGCGGGGGTTTCCGGAAAATGCGGTCGTCTGGTTGTCTCGCGTCACCTCGGAGACCGGGCTTTCCAGTGAGCGTCTGGCCAAACTGTTTGGTCGTTACGGAACGGATGCCGAGGCGATAGGCTTGTTCATCGTCGCTGGCGCCGATGCACCCCTGCCGCATGGCGGCTACTCTACGCGCGAATTGCAGTTCCTGATCGATACGGAAGCCGTCGAACATCTCGATGACCTGCTTTTGCGGCGCACGACGATGGCCATCTGCGGCGAACTCTCGCTCGACATGGTCGATGCATCCCTTGATGTCCTGGCGCGGGAAAAGCGTTGGACGCCAGCACGATGCGCCGGCGAGCGCAGCCGATTTCTCACTCTTCTCAGCGAACGGCACGGTGTCGACGAAGCCATGCTTATCGCACGCAACGAACAAAGGAGCACAGAATGCGACACAACAGCAAAGTCCGGATGAACCGGTTGTTCGGCGGTGGCCGCTGCCTCGACGTGGCGATCGATCACGGCGTCTGCAACGAACCATCCTTCCTGGATGGGCTGGAGGATATTCAGGCCGTCGTCGCCTCGCTGGTCGCTGCCGCACCCGACGCGATCCAGATGAACCACGGCCAGGCGGACCTGTTGCAGGATGTACCCGGCAAGGACAAGCCGGCGCTGGTCATGCGTCTCGACATGGGCAATCCCTATAACCGCACCCGCCATCGCCACATGTGGGCGGTGTTGCAGAACGAGGCCGAGCCTTTGATCGGTGCTCTCCAGATGGATGCGGCCTGCGTCGTGGTCAATCTGTTCATGCTGCCGGACGAGCCGGACCTGTTTCGCCAATGCGTCGCGAATATTTCCCGCGTGCGGGCCGATTGTGACAAATACGGCATGCCGCTGATGATCGAGCCGCTGGTGATGCAGCCGGTCACCGAACGGGGCGGCTACATGGTCGATGGCAATGCCGAGAAGATCGTCACCCTGACGCGGCTTGCCCGCGAGATGGGTGCCGACATCGTCAAGGCCGATCCGACCGACAATCCGCAGGATTTCCACAGGGTGGTGGAAGCGGCGCGATGCCCGGTTCTAGTGCGTGGCGGCGGCAAGGAAGACCTGCGAACGGTCTTTGACAAGTCCGCGGCCTTGATGCGCCAGGGCGCAATGGGCATGGTCTACGGGCGCAACATTTACCAGCATGCCAATCCGGGTGCGGTGGTGCGTGGGCTGATGGCGATCATCCACGAGAATGCGAGCGGCGAACAGGCCTTCGCATTGTATCAGCAGGGCTGAACTGCGGTTTTCGAGCCTTGGGAGGGGTTCTGTATGGGTGACTATCTTTTAGGGCTCGACGCCGGCAACACCGTCATCAAGGCGGTGATCTTCGACAAGGCGGGCAACGAGATCGCGGCGGCGGCCGAGGAGGGGCATAGCCGCATGCCGTCCCCCGGCCATGTCGAGCGCGGGCTGGACGAACTCTGGACGAATGCCCGCCATGTCATCCGCGCCTGTATCGAACAGGCGCGGATCCGGCCGGACGAAATCGCGGCGATCGGCTGCGCCGGACACGGCAACGGGCTTTATGCGCTGGATCGCGATGGCAACCCCTTGCTCGGCATTCAGTCGCTCGACACGCGCGCATCCGGCCTCGTCGAGGAATGGCGGGCGGCGGACGTCGGCGAACGGACCTATCCGATTGCCCGGCAACGTCCCTGGCCGTCGCAGACACCCACGCTTCTCGCTTGGCTGAAACGCCACCGACCGGAGCAGTTCAAGCGTATCGGCACGGTGTTTTTCTCCAAGGATTTTGTCGTCAATCGCCTGACCGGCAGCCGTGTCAGCGAAGTATCGGACATGTCCGGCGCCGGATTGCTCGATCTTGCCGCGCGCCGCTATGACAAGGCACTGATGGAGGCTTATGGCCTTGGGGATTGCATGGACCTATTGCCGAAACTCATCGAAAGTGCCGATATTGCCGGCACGGTAACCGAAGAGGTGGCGCGGGAAACGGGGCTTGCCGCTGGAACGCCGGTGGTCGGCGGACTGTTCGATGTCGTTGCCTCGGCGCTCGGCTCGGGCGTTTCGAAAACCGGCAGCGCCTCGATCATTGCCGGCACCTGGAGCATCAACCAGGTGATCATCGATCGTCCCGATCTCGACGGGCCTGTCTTCATGTCCTCGACATTCGACCGGACCCGCTACATGGCGATGGAGAACAGCGCCACCTCGGCAGCCAATCTCGAATGGCTTGTCCGTGAGTTCTTCGAGGGCGAGCATGCGGATGGTGTCTCGCCTTTCGATGCCTGTTGCGCGCTGGCGGGCGCAATCGAGCCTGCGGCGGATGATCCGCTCTACCATCCCTATCTCTACGGCGCCCAGCAGGACGGCCACGCCCGCGCCGGTTTCTACGGCATCGCCGGCTGGCATACCAGGGGGCATCTGGTGCGGGCGCTTCTCGAAGGCGTCGCCTTTGGCCATCGTGCCCATATCGAAACGATGCGGCGGGCTGGGGCCGCTTTCAACGAGGCGGTTCTCTCGGGCGGTGGCTCGCGCAGCCTGATCTGGCCGCAGATATTCGCCGATGTGCTCGGCCTACCCGTAACCGTGGCCTTTTCGCGCGAGACTGGCGCGCTCGGGGCAGCGATCGCTGCCGGCACCGGCACCGGCATGTTCAGTGATTTCACGGAGGGTGCGGCGGCGATGGTTCGCACGGAGCGGCATTATCGTCCCAACGTCGCGCTCGAGAGCCATTATGCACGGCGTTACGCTCTTTACCGGGATATGGCTGATGCCATGGCGCCGCTCTGGCGTCGTCTGACGGCAACCGAGCCGGCTGTATCGGGAGTGGCGGCGTGAACATGCCTATGAATGATCAGGCGATCGATGCAGGCACCTACGATTTCATCATCGTCGGGGCGGGATCGGCCGGCTGTGTACTCGCCAATCGCCTCTCGGCCGATCCGAAGACGCGGGTCCTTCTCCTCGAGGCCGGTGGTAGCGACCGGTACCATTGGGTTCACGTGCCGATCGGCTATCTCTATTGCATGGGCAATCCCCGCACGGACTGGATGATGAAGACGGCGGCGGAGGAAGGCCTCAACGGCCGGTCGCTCAACTATCCGCGTGGCAAGGTTCTGGGGGGATGTTCCTCGATCAACGGCATGATCTACATGCGGGGGCAGGCGGCCGATTATGACGGCTGGCGGCAGGCCGGCAATACCGGCTGGGGCTGGGACGACGTGCTGCCGTATTTCCTTAAGTCCGAGGACAATTATCGCGGCAAGTCGGACATGCATGGTGCGGGTGGCGAATGGCGGGTGGAGCGCCAACGCCTGTCCTGGCCGATCCTCGATGCCTTTCGCGATGCTGCGGAGGAGTTGGGTATTCCGAAAACCGACGATTTCAACGATGGCGACAACGAGGGCTCGGGCTATTTCGAGGTCAACCAGCGCGGCGGCCTGCGCTGGAACACCACAAAGGCATTCCTGCGCCCGGCAATGAAGCGACAGAACCTGCGCGTCCTGACGGGCGCGGAAACGGAACGGCTTGTGTTCGATGGCAAGGTCGCGACGGGTGTCCGGTTCCGGCTGAACGGTCAGCCTCAGGTTGCCTGCGCCAGCCGCGAAGTCATCCTCTGTGCCGGTGCGATCAATTCGCCGAAAATCCTGGAGCTTTCAGGGATTGGGCGTCCGGACATTCTGTCGGAAGCCAGTATCGACGTGACCCACGAACTGTCCGGCGTTGGCGAGAACCTGCAGGACCATCTGCAGATTCGCACTGTCTTCCGGATCGATGGCGCAAGGACATTGAACCAGCTTTATCACAACCTTTTCACCCGCGCGGGGATGGGGATCGAATATATGCTGCGCCGTTCGGGGCCGCTGTCGATGGCGCCGAGCCAACTCGGCATCTTCGCCAGGAGCGATCCGGCCGTCGCTACGGCCGATCTCGAATATCATGTGCAGCCGCTGAGCACCGACCGGCTCGGCGAGCCACTGCACAAATTTCCAGCGGTTACCGTATCGGTCTGTAATCTCAGGCCGGAAAGCCGGGGAACGGTGCATGTCGCCGGGCCGGATGTTGCCGCACCGCCGCAAATCCGTCCGCACTATCTCTCGACGGCAGGCGACCGGATCGTGGCGACGAAATCGGTTCGGCATGCGCGCCGGCTGATGCAGGCCGACGCCATCCGCAAATACAGGCCGCAGGAGATGCTGCCCGGGATTGAATTCCAGAGCGACGAGGACTTGATCCGCCGGGTCGGCGATATCGCCACGACGATCTTTCATCCGGTCGGGACCTGTAAGATGGGTGATGACGGCATGGCCGTCGTCGATCCGCAACTGCGCGTCCACGGGGTATCGAGGTTGCGGGTGGTCGATGCCTCGATCATGCCGTCGATCGTGTCGGGAAACACCAATTCGCCCGTCATCATGATCGCTGAAAAGGCAGCCGATCTGATCTTATCCTCACGGTAAGCGGCCACGGCAGCAACCAACCGGCATCGCCCGGTCGAGGCGTCGCTTGAATGTGATGTCCATATACGAAAAGCGGCGAAATGGTTCTGGACCATTTCGCCGCTGCTGTTTTCCTGGGCAACCTATGCGTTTTGTTTCAGGGACGTTTCTTGCGCTGCTTTGCGAAGGCAGCGCGCGAAACGAGGTCTGCAGGTGCGGAGCCTGCGTTTAATTGAAGCGGATAGCCGTTTCAAAATCGGGAATCGAAACGCCGATTTCCTCGCGGCTCTTCAGTTCGTTCGAGACTGCTTTCATCGCCATTTCGATGCAATATTCCAGCGCGGATGCGTCCAACTGGCGGGCGCTGTCGCGGATATGGTTCAGCATGCGGGCGATCGTATTGAAATCTTCAGTTTCCGTCGAAATGGTGTCGAGATTATCCATGGCCAAAATCCTGCGGGGTTGGAGGCTTGACCGATACTATAATGGAGATTTTCGGCCCCGGGCGTTGCACGAGCGTTGCACACGTCTCAAGCGAATATGTCGCCATCTTCCAAAAACGGTTGGTTGAGCCGCCAAACGTGAAAATCTGGGGCGAGGCTGTTGGGGGCGTTTTTCATCGCATCCATCAACAGCAGGGCATCCCGGCGTTTCACGTCCACAAAATGCGTATTCAGCAAGGGCAGGACACGCGTTTCGCAACCGCATTCATCAATGACCCGGCTCCAGGTTCGGTCCTTGAAGAAGAGGGATCGGGCCGCCAATTCCAGTCGGTCGCGTATCTCTGCGGGAATGCCGCCACTCAGATGCAGCGCCTCAAGCGTCGCGCGAACATTGACCATGGGGACGGTCAGGGCCGGATAGCCGAGTTCGGCCGGACCGTGGAGCAGGGCGACCTCGGCGTCATCGACAAGGGTTCCCGAACTGTAGTCCTCGAAGATCGCGCCAATGCCGATCATGCCGAAATCCGCGCATTCGGCGGCGCGCAGGGCGCCCATGCTGGATGCGCCGAGGATTCGCACGCCGATCGATAGGCCGCGAAGGATTTCCTTGTGCCAGACCGGCGGCTGATATTCGAAGCCGCCATCGATCAGGCCGATTGCGGTTGCACCGTCATCGATGGCTCGGTCGATATCGCCCTGGAGAGCCGGCGGGCGGATCGTCATGCCATCGGCAAAACGCTGGGCATCCGGCAGGCTCGGGCCGACGAAAACGATCTTCATGACCACAATGTCCGGGCAATGGCACGCGCGCCGAACCGCCGGAGACGATGGCCTTCCGGGTTTTCCAGCGCGGGCACGAGGACTTTGACGACGGAGAAGGGCCACTCGTCCTTCGACAGCGAAACGGCGATGGCCATGGAAATGCTTGCCTGCCGTAGCCGGTCAAGCAGGTGTGTGATCATCGATGCAATCGGCAGGACGGGAGCAGGTGGACGAGCGGTTATTGTTTGGGGTTTGCAGGCGAGGAGGCTGCGTGTCTCGTTGCCGACTGGCCGGCGATAGGTTTGCGCGGAAACATCGTCGCGGGCGCCGCTGATATAGGTGAGGCGCGATTGCGCTGCCTCGGTGACGGCGCGTAGCGCCGCAAGCGAGGGCGACAGGTGGGCGCCGGATCCATGCGTGACCTCGACATAACGCGGCGGTTTGTCCGTCAGCGCATCACGCGGACCGAGAAGAGCGGTGAAGCAGGGGATGCCGAGATTCGAGGTGATGTCGAACAGGCGCAGGATCAGGCCGGCCTTCTCGACGCGGGCCAGTATGTCGGCCATTTCGATACCGCCGTAGAGGGGCGCGTCGACACAGCGCGCCTGTCGATCGTTGGCGGGCGAGACCTGCCAGAGCGTATAGGCGTCGCGTTCGATCCGCTCCAGCAGGCCGTGCAGGATAGCTTCTTCCCGGTTGTTGCCCGATGCAAGGCCATCCGAGGACATCCAATAGCGATTGTTGGGGCGGGTGCGGTCGAGAATCACGGCTTCCCGGGGCACGAAGATTTCCTCGCCGTTCAGGAGATTGGTACCAGTGACCCATTCGATCGTTTCATCCGGCGAGATGTCGCCTTGTCCGCGTGCGATCAGCCCGGGCAGGGGATCGGCGGATCGGCCGCGATCGGTGAGGCCATTCATCGTATCGGTGATGATGTCCACGTGCGGCTGCCCCGCAACGGCGCGTTCCAAGGCCTCCATGACGGCCGAGGCCTTCGCGTCCGTATCGGTGACGCCCTTGCCCTGCGCGACGACGATCGAGCGGGAATTCGGGGCATAGGCGCACCAGACCGGAATCCCGAGGCTATCGAGGCCCGTATGGCGCGCAACGCGTGTGATGCCGAAGTTTTTCAAGTGAGGTTCGACGCGGGAGAGCGTCTGTGATGCCGTACAGATACGATGCGCCGGTGCGCCCCCTGCGGCCGGTTGGTCGTCAGCCGTCATAATGTCCGGCAAAGACCCGCTCGGCGGATGATACGGCGACGGCGAAATCGACGCCGTTGACGATGGCGCCGCCCGAGGCGCGAATGGCAGCGGCATTGGCAAGGCTGCCATCGGCCGGTGTCGGCAAGGCAGTGACGGTGCCAGCCGTCAGGTCCGCCAGCCAGAGACCTTTTTCACCCGGTATTCCAATTACAACCACTTTTGCCATGTTCATTCTCCTCCTTGTTCAGAAGCCTGCTTTGATCAGGCCTTCCCGATAAAGTTCTCGCTGCCAGTTTTCCCTGTTCGGAACGACTTCGAGCCAACGTTCGAGGTCGAAGCTTGGATTGTCGCGCAGCACGCGTTGGCGGCAGGCACGCGCTTTGCTTCGTTCGCCAAGCATTCCCCAACTCGCAGCCAGCAGGCGGTCGGCGGGGCGCCTGTCGCGCATCTTGCCGACATAGGTGACGGCATCATCGAATTCGCCAAGGAAATAGCTCGCCCCCGCCGCCGTCCAGTAATAGGTGTCGGGGCAGAGCGGGTTGAGCTCGATGGCTTTCTTGATCTTGTTCAGTCCGTCCTTCGGCCGTGCCGCATGCACGAGACTGTCGGCATGGCTGTAGAGCACGTCGGCATAATGGGGGCTGATGGTTTCGGCGACGGACAAGGCCTCGAGGCTCTCGTCGAGCTTGCCCAGATAGAGTTGCACGACGCCGAGTTCGCGGTATCCTCCGGCCAGATCGCCATCCTGGCGAACCGCGGCCATGGCCTTCTCTTCGGCCATCTTCAAAAGGTCCTGGTCGCCACGGGCTGTCAGGAGCCATTCGGTTGTCAGGGTGCGTGCCACGCCGGCGAGGGCCGGAGCGAAATCCGGATCGTCCCGCAAGGTATCGCGAAACACGCGCCGGGCCCGGCGAACGCTGGGCAGCGAAAGACCGGAGAGGTGCTGGACGCCCTGGAGATAGTGGAAATACATCTGCGGGCGGATGTCGAAATCGAGTTTCGCCGCTGCGGTCTCCTCCACCTGTCGGGCGATGGTCTGGGTGATCGTGCGGGAGATTTCGGCGCGTTGCGTGGTCAACCCTTCGGCCGTCAGCGGAAAGCGTTCGGCCCAGATGATTTCGTCGGTGGGCAGGAACACCAACTGGGTGAACAGGCCATCGCCGGATCGCTTGGTGTCCAGCGCATAGATGACGCCGTGCTTTTCCAGGACAGCCGCCTTGTCGCTGGATTCGCGGATTCGTTCCGAGGTGAAGGGCGCGACGATGGAGACGGTCCGGAGCGAACACAGTCCGATCGTCACGTCCTCGATCAGTGCATTGGCGACAGAGCCGTTGAGGCGGGTATCCTCGGCCGTATCCGGCGGCAACAGGGCGACACGCGGCAGATGGGCGCGCTCGGGCTTGTCTGGTGCCGACGCCTCGGCTCGGGCCTGAGCGACCGCGGTGGATGGCGTGGGGCGGTCATCCCGCACGGTGGCGAATACCTTGTCGGTGTCATCCGTCCCGGTCAGCCGCGCCCGGTCCATGATGGCGCGGATATCGGCATCGTTCGGCGAGCGCTGCAGGATCTGGACGCAGCCGATCTTGAGGGCGCGCAGATCGTTCCGTTCGGTTGCAAGCGGCGATGCTTCGATCACCGCTGCCCTCAGCAGTTCGCCGCAGGCCTGTCTATGCCCCTCGATCCAGCGTTTCAGTGCGCCGTTCGCGGTGCGGGTGGTGGCGAGGAATTCATCCTGCATCGTCTCGGTGATCCGGCGCAGACGAGCGAGTTTGTCTTTCGCCGGCAGGAAACAATCGAGGTCCGAGCCGAGGTGATCGGCGGCGAGCCGGATCATCCGGCCATCGGCGGTGAGCGGGATGGTTTGCGCCAAGTCGGTGGTGCGCATTCGAAGCAGGGTCGAGCGGAGGTTCTGGAAGGCGACGCTGCGATCGACGTCCGGCCAGAGCAGGTTGGCCAGCGTTTCCCGCGAGACTTCCTGGCGTTGGCTGGCGCGCATATAGGCGATGATCAACAGGCCGCGTTCGGGCATGAACACCTGTCGGCCATCCCGTCCAAGCAATCGCAATTCTCCAAATGTATGGAGATGATACCCTGCTCGCCCCACGAAAAATTACTCCGCCGCGCGCTTGCCGCTTTCGTTCCGGGCGACGGTTTTCGCGAGCTTGACGATGCTCTGGCGAATCGCCGGATCGGTGATCGCCATGAAGGCGTGGTTGAGAGCCAGTCCCTCGGAGCTCGAAACGAAGGTCGATATGTCCGAAATCTCCTCCGGACCTTCGCCGGCCGTGCGCGGTGACTCTTCGAAGAAAAAGGCGATTGGAACATTCAGAGCGGTGGAGATGTTCTGAAGGCGACTTGCGCCGACGCGATTGATGCCTTTTTCGTATTTCTGGACCTGCTGGAAGGTGATTCCAAGACTATCGCCCAGTTTCTCCTGGCTCAGGCCCAAGGCTACCCGGCGAAGACGGATACGGCTTCCGACATGAACGTCAATGGAATTTGCAACTTTTTTCATCATGACCTCCACGACGATTTTTAGTGAATGACCATACCTTGCGTCATTCACGTTCGCGTTGCAATCGTGGTCGGTTATTAGTCCATCGCAGGATGCGGCGCTCTGTGGAGTGCACCGCATGGTTCTGCGTTTTCAGCGTGGAAAATTGCCTGGTCGCCCCGGCCGTTTTACCCTTTGCGAAATGCCGCTTATCTCAGGTTGGAGGGGCGCCGAGGGCATGCAGGATGCCGCGCAGTTCGGCGAGTCCCCGCAGGCGACCGATCGACGGATAACCGGGCGTGACGGTCTTTTCGAGATCGTCGAGCATGCGGTGGCCATGGTCCGAGCGGAAGACGATCGTGTTTTCAGCCGACCGCCGCCGGTCCTCGGCGACGAGTTCCTTCAACACCGAGACCATGTCGACATCGCCCTCCAGATGGGCGCTTTCGTGGAAGCTGCGGCCGTCGCCCTCGCGCGTGGTGGCGCGCAGATGGGCGAAATGGATGCGTTCGGCAAATCGCCGGGCGATCTGCGGAAGGTCGTTGTCGGCGCGCACGCCGAGGCTGCCGGTACAAAAGCACATCCCATTGGCAGGCGACGGCACCGCATCGAACAGCGCGGCATAATCCTGTGCGGTCGAGGCGATCCGTGGCAGGCCGAAGAGCGGGCGTGGCGGGTCGTCGGGATGCAGTGTCAGTTTGACGCCCCGCGCCTCGGCCGCAGGCGTGACGGCCTGCAGGAACTCGATCAGATGCTGGCGGAACCGATTCGCGTCGATGCCTTCATAGGCGGCGAGTTTTTCGCGAAATCCGGGAACCGTCATCGGTTCGGTAGTGGAACCGGGCAGGGCCGAGGTTATGATCCGGGTGATCTCGGCCATCTCTTCCTCCGGCATCGCCTCGAAGACGGCTTTGGCTCGCACGCGGTCTTCTTCCGAATAGTCGTTCTCGGCACCCTTGCGCTCAAGCTGAAAAAGATCGAAGGCCGCGAAGCGCTCATGATCGAAGCGCATCGCCGTGGCGCCCGTCGGCGTGATGAAATCCAGTTCCGTGCGGGTCCAGTCGACGACCGGCATGAAATTGTAGCAGATGATGTCGATGCCACAGGCGGCCACTGCCTCAAGGCTGGCGATCCAGGCTTCGATCTCAGCCTTGGCCTTTCCACCGGTGCGCTTCACCGCATCGGGAATGGGAATGCTTTCGACGACCGACCAGACAAGCGGCGAGCGGTCCGCGGGCGTGGTTTCGATCAGGGCCTTGCGCTCGCGCACCTCGCTTTCGGTCCATGCGCGGCCGATCGGCACCTGATGCAGCGCCGAAACGATATTGGTCGCCCCCGCCTGGCGCACGTCGTCCAGTGTGACCGGTGCGTCTGGCCCGAACCATCTCCATCCCTGCCGCATGCCTGGTGTTCCTTCCGTGGTGATCTGTTGAAAATTCAGCTGAAGTAATCGGGATGAAGCAGCCGGAGTTCGGCAACGTCCGGAATGACCGCATTCAGGTGGTGCATCATCGCCGCATGGGCGCGCGCCACGTCATGGGCGGCTATGGCATCGCGGATCGTCACATGTTCCTCGATCACGCTGTCCATGCGCCCAAGCCCTGGCAACGTCAGTCGGCGCGCCCGGTCGATCTGGATTTTCACCGTCTTGAGAATATTCCAGATGCCGGGATAGCCCGCAATGACGGCAATCGCCTCGTGGAACGCTTCGTCCTGCTCATGGAAAAGCGAGGTTTCGTTGTGCGCCGCGTGCAGACGCTGGCGGGCGATGATCGCATCCAGTCGGGCAATGTCCACCGGCGTCGCAGTGACCGTCGCGGTCTCCACCGTCGTTCCCTCCAGCGATTTGCGAATCACCACCGCCTCGGGAATCGCGCCGACGGGAACCAGAGACACGAAGGTTCCAGATTGCGGGAAGATATCGACAAGCCCTGCCTCGGAGAGGCGCAAGAGCGCTTCGCGCACCGGTGTGCGGCTGACGCCGAACTCCTCGGCAATGCGCTTTTCCTGCAGCGGCATGCCCGGCGGCATCTGCAACGAGACGATGGCCGCATGCAGGCGGTCGTAGATCGCCGACCCCGCCGTCACGCGTCTCAGTTTGGCGGCCGCCGGTTCCACGACGAGGGGGACGACGACGTCGCGACGCGATGATGGTGGCATTTGAGATTCTCGAAGCGTTGACACTGTTGCGAATACTAGTATATCAGTTGAGCCACGTTGCCAAGAGATGAAGCGGGAGGACGGACAAGGAATGGCATTGCATCCAGACAGGCTCTTTCCTGCTGATCCCGGCACGCGGTCGATCGCGAGGCGGCTTTATGCCAGTGTCGAGAAGCTGCCGATCATCTCGCCGCACGGCCACACGGATCCGTCGTGGTATGCCGAGGACAAAGCGTTTCCGGACCCGGCGGCGCTGTTCATCACGCCGGATCACTATGCGACGCGAATGCTCTATTCGCAGGGTGTGAGGCTGCAGGATCTCGGTGTCGCCAGGCGTGATGGCGAGTCCGTCGAGACCGATCCGCGCAAGATCTGGCGGTTGTTTGCTGCGCATTTCCACCTGTTTGCCGGCACGCCGACGCGGCTGTGGTTCGAGCATTCGCTGGAGACGGTGTTCGGAATAACCGAGCGGCTGTCCATCGATACGGCGGACATGCTGTTCGACCGGATCGAGGCGGTCATTCCCACGCAGCAGATGCGGCCGCGGGCACTGTTCGACCGTTTCGGCATCGAGGTCATTGCAACGACGGATGGCGCGCTCGATGATCTGAGCCATCACGACGCTGTTCGAAAATCCGGCTGGCATGGCCGCGTGGTGCCGACCTATCGTCCCGACGCGGTGGTTGATCCCAACGTCCTTGGATTTGCCGGAAATCTTCAGCGCCTGTTCGCCATGACCGGCGAGCCCGCGACCTGGAAAGGTTATCTCAACGCTCATCGCGCGCGCCGGGCTTTCTTCAAGGCGCATGGCGCGACCGCGACCGATCACGGTCATGCGACGGCGCGAACGGAGAACCTGACGCAAGCCGATGCCGCCAAGCTGTTCGACATCGTACTTTCAGGCCGGGCGGACGCCGCGCAGGCAGAAGCCTTCCGGGGCCAGATGCTGACCGAGATGGCGCGCATGAGCCAGGACGACGGGCTGGTGATGCAGATCCATCCGGGCTCCTATCGCAACCACAACCCGGCGCTGTTTGCCGATTTCGGGCCGGACAAGGGTGCCGATATCCCCAAGGCGACCGATTACGTGCATGCGCTGAAGCCATTGCTCGATGCGGTCGGCAACGATTCCCGGCTGACGGTGATCCTGTTCACGCTGGACGAAACAGCCTATTCTCGCGAATTGGCGCCGCTTGCCGGCCACTACCCGGCCCTGAAACTCGGCCCGGCATGGTGGTTCTTCGATAGCCCTGAGGGCATGCGGCGCTTCCGCGAGACGACGACGGAGACCGCCGGTTTCTACAACACCGTCGGCTTCAACGACGATACCCGCGCCTATCTGTCCATCCCCGCCCGCCATGACATGGCTCGCCGGGTCGATTGCGCCTATCTCGCGCGCCTCGTCGCGGACCATCGCCTCGAAGAGGAAGAGGCATTCGGGCTTGCCGGGGAACTCGCCTACGGGCTCGCCAAGAAGGCTTATCGATTGTGAAGAAACCACGCAGTCGGGTGGCTCAGGAGGCGCCCGCTGCTCAACAGGGAGGAAACGACATGAACGTGACACGCAGGACTTTCGTTGCCGGGGTTGCCGGCATATCCGGCCTCGGTCTTTTGCCCGGCCGTCTTTTTGCCCAGCTCAAGGCGCCCGCAAGCCCCGTGACCATCACCGTGGTCGACGTCGCGGGCAATCTGGCCCTGACGCAGGGCATGTTCGAGGCCTATGCGGCGGCCAAGCCGGAATGGGTGTCGAGCTTTGCCTTCACCAAGGCACCGGCACCGGAACTCCCCTCCAAGATCAAGGCGCAACAGGCCGCCGGCAAGGTCGATATCGATCTCGTGCTGACCGGCACCGATGCGCTTGCCGCTGGCCTGAGCCAGGATTTGTGGGTGGATCTCGCCGCACACAAGGGCGACCTTCCCAATCTCGAAGAGATCCTGTTGCCGCAGGCCTTCAAGATGCAGGCGCTGGCCGAGGACAAGGGTATCGTCGTGACCTACTATCCGTCCGGCCCACTGATCGAATACATGCCGGACCGCGTCCCAACGCCGCCGAAAACGGCTGCCGAACTGCTGGAATGGACGAAGGCCAACCCGAACAAGTTCATGTATGCCCGTCCGGCCAATTCCGGCCCAGGCCGCACGTTCCTGATGGGCCTTCCCTACCTTCTCGGTGACAGCGACCCGCTTGATCCGGTCAACGGGTGGACGAAGACCTGGGAATACCTGAAGGCTCTCGGCGAAAACATCGAATATTACGGCACCGGCACGACGCAGACGATGAAGGAACTGGGCGAGGGCACCCGCGACATCGTCGTCTCGACGACTGGTTGGGACATCAACCCGCGCGCGCTTGGAATCGTTCCGGCGGAGGCCAAGGTCGGCAAGCTCGACGGCTTCCATTGGGTGACGGATGCGCATTACGCCGTCATCCCCAAGGGGGTATCGGACGAGAAGATTGCCGTCCTGCTCGACATCATCAACTTCGTCCTCCAGCCGCAGCAGCAGGCGATCGCCTATGACCAGGGTTATTTCTATCCGGGTCCGGCGGTCAAGGACGTGACGATCGAGATGGCGCCGCAGGAAAGCCAGGACGCCATCAAGGAGTTCGGCCGGCCGGAATATGCCGACTGGATCGCCAACAACCCGCTGGAAGTGCCGCTCGATCCCGCCAAGATCGTCGATGCGTTCCGGATCTGGGACGAGCAGATCGGCGCGTCCAAGAGCTGAGTTGACTGAAACCGGAGTGGCGGCATGTCCGCCGCTCCGGATCTATTATTGTAGAGGAGACGACCTTGAATTTGCCGGTTCAAAACGGAGCGACAGTGCTTTCGCCGAAACAGACCTCCCGTCTTGAACTGGACGGCCTGCGCCGTTCGTTCGGCAGCTATACCGCGCTCGATGGCATCGACCTGTCAATCGAGCCGGGAGAATTCATTGCTCTTCTCGGCCCATCCGGCTGTGGCAAATCGACGGCGCTGAACTGCGTGGCCGGGCTTTTGGCCTTGTCCGGCGGCGAAATCCGGCTGGGCGGCAATCGCATCGACCAACTGGAACCGGAAAAGCGCGGTTTCGGCATGGTGTTCCAAAGCTATGCCCTGTTTCCGCATATGAGTGTGCGTCGCAATGTCGGCTTCGGGCTGGCCATGCAGGGCATTCGCGGCAGCGAGGCGGACAGGCGCATCGAGCAGGCCTTGGCACTGGTGCGGCTGGAAAGCCAGATCGACAAGCTGCCGGGGCAACTCTCAGGCGGCCAGCAGCAGCGGGTGGCGATCGCCCGCGCCGTCGTCATCCGTCCGCCGATTGTCCTGATGGACGAACCACTGTCCAATCTCGATGCCAAGCTGCGGCTTGAGATGCGCGCGGAAATTCGCGGCATTCACGACCAGATCGGCTCGACCACCATCTACGTCACCCACGACCAGGACGAGGCGCTGTCGCTTGCCGACCGGATCGTCGTGATGAGCCAGGGCCGCATCATGCAGATCGGTTCGCCGCAGGACCTCTACCAGCGGCCTGTCCATATCGAGGTCGCCGATTTCATGGGTTTCCGCACGCGCATTCCCGGTCGGGTCGTCGGCGTGTCGGGAGACGAAGCCGAGATCGAAGTTGCAGGTGCGCGGCTGACGGGCACGATGCGCGAGCCATTGCGGGCCGGAGACGCGGCGGTGCTTTCGGTGCGGCCGGAAGACCTCGTTGCCGTCGAAGGCGCGAACGGCATCCCTGCGACGGTGAGCAACATGGAATATCGCGGTCGTGCCTTTTTCGGCATGGCAAAGTCGAGCGACGGCTCAGACCTTTATTTCCGCGCCGAACAGGCCATGCCGCGCGGCGCATCGGCAACGCTGCAGCCGGTTGCCGGCCGGGCATTGCTCTTCAAGGGGGCGGGCGCATGAGCACGGCATCGCTTCGCACCCGGCTTGCCGCGCGCGGTTTCGATGGAACGACGCTGCTGGTCCTGCCGGGTCTCGCCGTCATGCTCGGGCTGTTCATCTATCCGTTCTTCTACGGCCTCGCGGACTCCCTCATGCCGAAGGAGGGCGCGTGGTACGCCAACTATGCCGCCTTCTTCAGCGATCCCTTCCAGTATCGCACCATTGCCGCGACGCTCTGGCTGGCCTTGCCGGTGACGATCGTCAATCTGGCCTTCGCGGTGCCGATCGCCTTTCGCGTCCGACTGATGACGCGCCAGCGCCTGCTGACCACCATTCTCGTCCTGCCGATCACGCTCGGCACCGTCTTCGTCGCCGACGGACTTCTGACATTTCTTGGACCACAGGGCTGGTTCAACCGCACGCTGATCCTGGTCGGCCTGCTCGACGGCCCGGTGAAGCTGACCAACAATTACTGGGGCGTGTTCGCCTCCCTGGTCATTACCGGCTTTCCCTTCGCCTTCCTGCTGACCCTGTCCTACGTGACGGGCATCGATCCGGCCATCGAACAGGCGGCGGCGACGCTCGGCGCCAATGCGCGCCAGCGGTTCACGAAAGTCTTTTTGCCTTTGCTGGTTCCGGGGCTTGCCGTCACCTTCTGCCTTGCCTTCGTCCAGGCCTTTGCGGTGTTCCCTTCGGCTGTTCTGCTCGGCGCGCCCGCCGGGCCGACGCGGGTCATCTCGATCGCGGCCTATCAGGCGGCCTTCGAGCAATATGATCATTCGCTGGGTTCGGCGATCGCGATGATCATGGGAGCTGTCGAACTGATCATCGTCCTGGTCGTGCTGGGCGGGCGCTCGCTGTTTTATCGCGGCCCGACCGGCGGTACGAAGGGATGACGACGATGACCCTCCGCACCCTCCATTTTACCTCCACAGGGGAGACCGCGCTGTGATCCGGGATCAAGGCCTTACCTCGAAAATCTGGCGCTTTGCCGTTTGGGCCGTGGCCGGCCTGTTCGTGCTGAATCTGATCGCGGTCATCGCTGCCGTGATCGTCAATTCGTTCGCCACCCGTTGGCTCGGCACCTGGTTGCCGGTCGGGTTGACGACGAAATGGTATTTCAGCGCCTGGAAGGAATTCCAGCTTTCAAGCGTGGTTCTCGTCACCTTCCAGGTCGTCTTCATGGTGGTGATCATTTCCGGCCTGCTCGGCGTCACCACCGCCTATGCGCTGGCGCGGCGCGATTTCCCCGGCAAGCGCATCGTCGTTCTGCTGTTCCTCCTGCCGCTGCTGATCCCGCCGCTGACCTACGGCATTCCGCTGGCGACGGTGCTCTATCAACTGGGCCTTGGCGGTTCCTTCTGGGGCGTCGTGCTGATCAATCTCGTGCCGTCGCTGCCTTTCGTGGTGCTGGTGATGATCCCGTTCATCGAGCAGATCGATCCGCGCATCGAGGCTGCGGCACGGGTGTTCGGTGCCGGCACCGGCAGCCTGTTCCTGCGCATCCTGCTGCCGTTGCTGCTGCCGGGCATGCTGGCGGCACTGCTGCTCGTGCTGGTGCGCACCATCGCCATGTTCGAACTGACCTTCCTTGTCGCCGGGCCGACCAGCCAGACGCTGGTGGTCTCGCTCTACTACGCGGTCTTTGCCTCCGGCGTGCGCGCGGGGCAGTCGATCGACGCCATGGCGGTGATCTACATGGTGACGACGCTCTTCTGGCTGATCCTCGCGCTCCAGTTCGTCAACCCGTCGCAGATCGTCGCACGCGCCAAACAGCAGCCCGCCACATGAGCAGACTATCCCGAAAGACACTTTCGCAACTGCCCGCCAGTGTCGGCAAGCCAGCGTACGATCTCGCCGGGCTCACGGTCGGCATCGTCCATCTCGGCATCGGGGCTTTCCATCGCGCGCATCAGGCGGTGTTCACCGACGAGGTACTTGCGGGTGATCCGTCCTGGGGGATCTGCGGCGTGTCGCTGCGCAGTGCCGAGACGCGCGATGCGTTGGCGCCGCAGGAAGAACTCTACACGCTCAAAGTTCAGGACGGGCAGGGCGCTGCCCTGCGCGTCATCGGCAGTATCGTCGAAACATTGGTCGCGCCGGAAAATCCGGAAACCGTCCTGTCGCGCATGGCCGATCCATCGACCCGGATCGTCTCGTTGACGGTGACCGAGAAGGGCTATTGCCACAATCCGGCCAATGGCGCGCTTGACGAAAGTCATCCGGACATTCTGCACGATCTGCAAAACCCGTCGAAACCGAAATCCGCCGTCGGCTTCATCGTCGAAGCGCTGGCCCGGCGGCGAACTGCCGGTATTCCGGCTTTCACGCTGTTGTCCTGCGACAATCTTCCGTCGAATGGGCATGTGCTCAAGCGCGTGGTCACGCGCTTTGCGGAACTGCGTGATCCTGAATTCGGGACCTTCGTTTCCACCGTGGCGTCGCCCTCGACCATGGTCGACCGGATCGTGCCGGCGACGACGGATGCCGACCGGTCAGTGATTGCCGCGGCACTCGGGACGGAGGATGCCTGGCCGGTGGTGACGGAGCCCTTCCGGCAATGGGTGGTGGAAGATGAATTTCCAATGGGGCGGCCGCGCTGGGAAGAGGCCGGCGTGGTCTTCGTCGAGGACGTGTCCGCCTTCGAGACGATGAAACTTCGACTTCTCAACGGCAGCCATTCGACGCTCGCCTATCTTGGTTATCTTGCGGGCGCCGAAACGGTGGCCGAAGCGATGGCCCTGCCGGGTATGGAGAACCTGATCGAGGGACTGATGCGCGAGGAGGTGTCGCCGACGCTGCCGCCGCTTGCCGGGTTCGATCTGGACGCCTATCGCAAGGCGCTGATCGCACGCTTCAAGAACCCTGCTCTGCGTCACCGGACCTGGCAGATTGCCATGGATGGCTCACAGAAACTGCCGCAGCGGCTGTTGGGAACCATCCGTGACCGCATCGAGGCCGGTGAACCCTATGATCGCCTGGCGCTCGGCGTTGCCGCCTGGATGCGCTATGCCCGCGGCATCGACGAGGCGGGCGATGATATCGACGTGCGCGATCCCTTGGCGGAACGCATTGCCGGATTGGCGCGGCCGCTCGATGATGCCGATCAAATCGTCGCTGCCTTGCTCGGTCTGACGGAGATTTTTGGCGACGATCTGAGTGCTGACAGGTCTTTCCGCACGACACTTTCTGCGACTCTGGCGCGTGTTCTTTCTGGTGGTTCGCGTGATGTTCTGCGTTTTTGGGTGTTATGATAGTTAAAGTATTCGATGATTGGCTGGTTCCGATGGTGCGCCATATTTCAATATTGTCCCGATATGTGGCAATGAAATTTTAATGTAGTGGTCAATTTCAAGTTTTACATCTTTGTTGATTCTGATTTTTATTCTGCAGTTTCCACGTAATTCACATTCATCTCGAAATACGTCAGTGTAATTTTTATGTTACACCACGAATTTAATTGTATGACTTTATGCGCATAAAAACTAACATAATGATTTTTATTGAATTTTCCCGCCGTTAACCAATGCGGTTTACGCGTATTTAGAACTTCGTTGCTACAGTTCCGGCTTCATCAATACATATGCGTCGC
>NZ_DATJDJ010000237.1:0-2369 GCF_035497515.1 Pararhizobium sp.
ACGGCCGTCGTGATCCGCTCGTCGAATGTTGCGATCGAGCTTTCAAGCCGTGTCGTAATCGTGCGGCGGATTTCCTCGCGCGCCGTGTAGCCGGCATAGTCCGCATTGGCGACATAATCGCGGATGCTTTCGATTTCGTTCAGCAGTGCGCGGTACTTCCCGGCCGCCTCGATCGCACCATCAATCCGATCCTGCTCCTCCTGATCGATCTTCTCGACGGCATCATTCAGATCGCTGATCGTCTGATTGACCTTGTTGAGCAGATCCTCGCTGATCCACTCGTCCAGTTCGGTGAGCTTGTCGAGAATGTCCTGCGTCAGATCGTCGATGGAAATCCGCACGTCCGGCGTGGTGACATCGAGCCAGGCCGACCAGTCGGTCTTGCGCGCCGAATAGGGAACGAACTTGCCGCGCGCCTGATAGACGGTCGCAGGCAGTGTCCAACCACCCGAAAGCAGCCAGGAAAAGGGCGAGGCATAGGCCGTCGCATCACTGTCGAAGACGACGGAAGCGGTCGCCTTGACGCGGACCTGAACATGCACCCTTTGCACGTCGTCCTGATCGGCCGCGCAGCTGATCCGGATTGCCGGCCGACGGCTGGTTCCAGTTTCATCCGTCACCACATCGGGCGCAACGGCCCAGCCTTGCATGGGCTGAACCGGCGGATAGGGCTTGCCGACAAAACCGGACGTCGGCGTGCGATAGTCGACGGCCTGATCCCAGTCATAATCCGATGGATCGACCTCGGTCAGATCGACCATCACATCGAGGTTTGCGTCGTCAACGACACCATCGACGCGAAACAGCTTGTTGACGTAGCCGTTGCGCACCGATGACCACGACATGATATCACCGGGCTCGACGCCCCAATAGGATGGCGGCAGGACATGCGTATGCCTGCGCGCGCGGCGTGCCTCCTCGAGGGCCGAGCTGATCAACCGCTGCACCTGCGCATCATAGGGCACGAAGTCGAGCGACACGTCAGCCATCAGCCGGCGCTTGCCGTCCTCCGCCTCGAACTGGGCGTTGTAAAGCGGTGGCGCAACCTTCGTGTTCCACCCTTCATCAGGCGATGGATACTTCGCGGCAATTCCGTTGATCGTGTCTGCCAGACCGAAGAAGGGCGTGAACGACTGCTCGGCCGTCGAAACAATATCGTCATCGTCGAACGCAAAGACCGCAGCGCCAGGCGCGCCGACATAGATCTTGTATGTGCCGCCTATCTCGGGGAGCCGGCCCTGGCAGCTGGTCAGCATGGCGCCGATCGCTTCGGAGATCTGGGCATTCACCTGGATCTCGCCACCGGCGCGATAGATTGGCTTGTTGCCGGTCGTGGCATTCGAAACGCGGCACTTGCCGATCTGGGAAATCCAGTGCGCCACGGGAAGGCGGGCGGCCGGCAGGCTTTGGAGCCCATAAACCCATTGGCCCGCGAAGGTGATACCACGCAAAAGATTGTAGACCTGCACCGCCGGGAGGTGGTCGCCATCGCCGCCCCAGGTCGAGCGATCGTTCCAGCGATGCGCGCCAGTGCCGCCCACCGTCGAGTCCTTGGACGGGTCGTAGAGCTTGATGCCGTTGACCGCGAACTTGAATTGCGGGAACCCGGTGAACAACTCCTCGTGCACGCGCGATGTGCAGATCACATAGGCAACGCCACGGCCGACGCGCGTTGACTGATAGGGCCGCTCGGACGCGGAAAACTTGCTGACGAGATAGGGATCGGCAACAGTCTGGTTGCCGTCATAGAACTTGATCCAGAGGAAGTCCTTGTCGTCGTCACGATATTCGAGGACCGGGAAGCCGTAGTCCGGATGGGCGGTACTATCGATCGTCACCTTTTCGCCGTTCACCCAGACTTCCGCAAGCGAAGCGATCGGCAGGTCGGATACCGCGATCACCTGCACATGGTAGGCATTCGGCGTCTTCGACGAGGCACCCCATTCGTTCGAATAGACCAGCGATCCCGCAGTGGCGGTATAGCCGACCGGAAACGAGCGCGGGACGTCGCCACCGCTCTGCAGCTTGCCCTGCACTGAAAATGTCGGCTTCTCCGGCTCGCCGGCCAAAGCTTTCGCAAGCAGGTTCAGCCCGATACCGGCCGCCGTCTGAAGGACGAAGGCGCCGATAACCGACAGACCGGCAAAGAAGCTCGACGCCGCCGCAACAAGCGAGGCGATCGCAGTGAAAATTGCCATGGATTTTCCTGAAAGATGGCGCCTAGAGCGCCTTCACGAAATGGGTTTCCGCCGGCGCATATCCGCAGCGGCGGTAAATCGCTGAAACATCATTGGTGGCGAGAGACGCCATGCCGATCGACACGCATCCCTTGCCGCGCGCCCAGTCTTCATAGGCGGCAAGCATCGCAA
>NZ_DATJDJ010000238.1:0-4230 GCF_035497515.1 Pararhizobium sp.
ATCCCATCTTGTCGCGACCTGATCGCATCCTGCCCACGCGATGTTGACTTTTCTGAAAATCGCCGTACTGCAACGTTGCAGTAGCCGCCTGTCATCTGGAGTATCCATGATCGATCCCAAGACCCTTTCCGAGCGTTTCCCCGGCGATTTCATTTTCGGCGTGGCGACGGCCTCGTTCCAGATCGAGGGTGCGGCGAAGGCCGATGGGCGCAAGCCGTCCATCTGGGATGCGTTTTCCAACATGCCGGGCCGGGTACACAATCGTGAAAATGGCGACATGGCCTGCGATCATTATAATCGGCTGGAGAACGACCTTGACCTGATCAAGAGCCTCGGCGTCGAAGCCTATCGTTTCTCCATCGCCTGGCCGCGGATCATTCCGGAAGGCACCGGTCCGATCAACGAGAAGGGGCTGGATTTCTACGACCGCCTCGTCGATGGCCTGAAGGCGCGCAACATCAAGGCGTTTGCGACGCTTTATCATTGGGACCTGCCGCTGGCGCTGATGGGCGACGGTGGCTGGACGGCACGCACGACGGCCTACGCCTATCAACGTTACGCCAAGACGGTGATCGCCCGGCTCGGCGACCGTCTCGATGCGGTCGCGACCTTCAACGAACCGTGGTGCTCGGTCTGGCTCAGCCATCTCTATGGTATCCATGCGCCGGGCGAGCGCAACATGGATGCGGCCCTTCATGCGCTGCACTTCACCAATCTTGCTCACGGTCTCGGCGTCGCCACCGTGCGCGAGGCGCAGCCGAACCTGCCGGTCGGCATCGTCATCAATCCGATGCATGTCTATCCGGGCAGCGACAGCGCCGAGGACAAGGCGGCCGCCGAACGCGCGTTCGATTTCCACAACGGCGTTTTCTTCGGCCCGATCTTCAAGGGCGAGTATCCGGAAAGCTTCCTCTCGGCGCTTGGCCATCGCATGCCTGTCATCGAAGACGGCGACATGGCGACGATCAGCCAGAAAACCGACTGGTGGGGCGTCAATTATTATACGCCGATGCGCGTCAGCCATGATCCGGCCGAGGGCGCGGAGTATCCGGCAACGGTCAGCGCCAAGCCGATCAGCGACGTCAAGACCGATATCGGCTGGGAGGTCTTCCCGCAGGCACTGGGCGACCTCATCCGCACCGTCAACGAGCGCTATACATTGCCGGACTGCTACATCACCGAGAATGGCGCGGCCTACAATACGGGTGTCGAAAACGGCGTGGTCGATGACCAGCCGCGCCTCGACTATATCGCCGCGCATCTGTCGGTAACGGCTGACCTGATCAGCGAAGGTTATCCGATGAAGGGTTACTTCGCCTGGAGCCTGATGGACAATTTCGAATGGGCGGAAGGCTACAAGATGCGCTTCGGCATCGTCCATGTCGACTATGAAACCCAGGTTCGCACCATCAAGAAGAGCGGCCATTGGTACAAGGAACTGGCCGGGCAGTTTCCGAAGGGCAACCACAAGGCGGGATGACAGGCGTAGGTGACAGGCGGGCGCCAAACTGCATCATGGCCGGAACCGATTCTCACCCGGAGACCCTGATGTCCCGTCCGCTCGTTCTTTATGCGCTCTGCGGCAGTCTGAGAAAAGCTTCGAGCAACCGTGCCCTGCTCGAAGCGCTGCGTGACGTCGCGCCGGCGGACATCACGATCGATATCTGCGAACTGATCGGCGACCTGCCGATTTTCAATCCCGATCGCGAGGCCAACGACATGCCGGCCGCGGTTTTGGCGCTGGCCGCCCGGATCCGTGTGGCCGATGGCCTGATCGTCTCGTCGCCGGAATATGCCCATGGCATTCCCGGCGGCCTGAAGAATGCACTCGACTGGCTCGTGTCACGGGATGAAATCCCGCACAAGCCCGTCATGCTCATCCACGCGTCCCATCGCGGCGGCGATGCGCTCGGTGCGTTGACGGAGGTCCTGAAGACCATTTCCGTCCGGCTGGTGGATGAGAGCTTTTTCCGGATCAACCTTCTCGGCAAGTCGCCCGAACAGCGTGCGGCGATCCTGGCTGAGCCCGAAACAAAGAAGCTGCTTTCGGCAAGGCTGCAGCGGTTTGCGGAGGCGATCATCGCCTTCGGGGAGGAAGGCCGTCCGGTGACAGGCGGCCGCGATTGACACCGGCCAAGCGGCGACCATAACTGGTGATCATGACCCTTCGGCTTTCCTCCCTCGACAAAGACCTCCTTGATGGCGCGCATGGCGAGGCGGCGGCCTTCTGCATGCGGCTGCTCACCCGTTTTGCGGACGCGGTCGGGGCTGAGAGCTTCATCGATATCGACGGCGCGCATATCGATGGCTGTCTTTATCTCGGTCAGGTCAGTCTCGATTTCGTCGAGCATCTGGTGCGGCTCAAGGGCCGCGTCCGCGTGCCGACGACGCTCAATGTCGGATCGGTGGATCTCATCCATCCCGAACTGTTCCATGGCGATAGCGAGGTTGGCACCAATGGTGCGCGTCTGATGAAAGCGCATGAGGAGCTTGGCTGCATGCCGACCTTCACCTGCGCACCCTACCAGACGATGTTCCGGCCGCGGTTCGGTGCGCAGATCGCCTGGGCGGAATCCAACGCCATCGTCTTTGCCAATTCGGTGATCGGCGCCCGGACCAACCGTTACGGCGATTTCATCGATCTTTGTTGCGCGCTGACGGGCAGGGCGCCTTTCTACGGCCTGCATATGCCGGAAAACCGGCGCGCGCGGGTTCTGGTCGAAGTCGAAAGCCTACCGGAGGAATGGACCGATGCCGGCCCGGCCTGTGTCGCTGTCGGCCATACGATCGGCAAGCGATGCGGCAGTCTGGTCCCGGCGATCACCGGCCTGCCGGCTCATGCTCAGGAAGATGACCTGAAGGCGCTCGGCGCGGTTGCGGCATCGTCAGGCGCGGTGGCGCTGTTCCATGCCGTCGGCCTGACGCCGGAGGCGCCGACCGTTGAAGCCGCGTTTCAGGGGCATAGGCCTGATGAAACAATCCGTCTCACGGCGGATGACCTGCGCGCGACGGTTCGCAATCTCTCTACCGTGCCCGATGGTACGCCGCTGGTCGGCGTCAGCCTCGGGACACCACATTTCTCGCTGGAGGAATTTGCCCGGCTCATGCCGCTGATGCACGGTTCCAGGCCGGCGGTCGATGTCTATGTCAACACCAATCGCGGCGTTCTGGAGGAACTGACGACACGTGGCTGGAAGGAAATCCTGGAGGCGCAGGGTGTGACGCTGGTGATTGATACCTGCACCTATGTCACGGCGATCATGCGCGACATGTCCGGTGCGATCATGACCAATTCCGGAAAGATGGCCTATTACGCGCCCGGCAATATTGGCGTCGATATCGCCTTCGGTTCGCTTGCCGAATGCATGGCTTCGGCGCGGGCCGGAAAGGTGATGCGATTATGACTCAAACAATCGACGCCGTCATGCTTGTCGCCGGATCAGCCGAGGGATCGGCATTCGTGCTGTCCGAGCCTTTGAGCTTCTGGGGCGGACTGGATTCCGCCACCGGTGCCATCATCGATCAATGGCACCCGCAGAAGGCCCAGATCATGTCGGGCAAGATCCTGGTCATGAAGGCCGGGCGCGGTTCCAGTTCCGGCAGTTCTGTGCTGGCGGAGGCCATCCGCAGGGGAACCGGGCCTGCGGGTATCGTGCTGATGACGCGGGACGCGATCGTCACCGTCGGGGCGATGGTGGCGGCGGAACTTTATGCGGCCCATTGCCCTGTCGTGTTGGTGTCGGAGACTGATTGGCCGAGGATCACTCGGAGTCCGGAACTGCGCCTGACGGCCAAGGAAGGGGGAGCAACGCTGGAACTGCTAGGTCCCTGTTAGCATCCTCTTTTTGAGGTGATCATCGTAAAGACTTTGGAATGCTTTTTCTGACAGCGTGGCGCATCCGGAGTGCCTGATGCGTAAACTGTCCAGTATCCTTCAGAATATCACGCGGCTGAAGCGGCAGAATGTCGTGCTGCTTCTGCTGGTTTCGTTTGCGCTGGTCGTTGTCGTCGTTGTGGCCATCGTGCTCACCGCGCTGCAAACCATTGCCTCTACCACCAATGCGCTGGATGAACGCCGCTCCCGGCAGGCGATGTCCGGAGCGCTTGCCATGATGCGCAACCAGATGGCGACGACGATGCATGATTATGCCGTCTGGGACGATGCGGCGCGCGCGGTCTATGCGCCGGATTCGCAAGAGTGGATCGTCGAGAATTTCGGCCTTGCCAGCG
>NZ_DATJDJ010000239.1:0-10073 GCF_035497515.1 Pararhizobium sp.
TATCGTCGATGCGGCGCTGATGCGGCTCACCGATGTCGTCTGGGCCTTCCCGTTCTATGTCCTGATCCTTGCGATCGTCGGTGTGCTGGGGCCGAGCGAGGCCAATCTCTACATCGCGTTCTTCATCGTCAACTGGATCGGCTATGCCCGCATCGTGCGCGGCGAGACGCTGCTGGTGTCCCGGCTGGAATTCATCGAGGCGACGCGCGTCCTGCGCTTCGGCAAGCCCAGGGTGATGCTGCGTCATATCCTGCCCAATGTGGTCACCCCAGCATTGGTCTATTCCATGTCGGACGTGGTGCTGACGGTGCAGGCGGTGGCGGCCATGTCCTTCTTCGGCCTCGGCGTACAGCCGCCCGCCCCCGAATGGGGACTGCTGATCGTCGAGAGCATCGATTACATGCGGGAAGCACCGTGGATGGCCATCTTCCCCGGCCTCGCCATCGTCTGGATCGGCATCGCCTTCTCGCTTCTTGGCGAGGGTCTCGCCACGGCCCTGAAGCCGAAGGGGTAATGTCATGAGCCTTCTGTCCGTACGCGATCTGGTCACCGAATTCGAAAGTCCCTCAGGCACGGCAAGGGCGGTGGACGGTGTCAGCTTCGACGTCAAGCCCGGTGAGATTTTCGGCATTGTCGGCGAATCCGGCTGCGGCAAATCCGCGACCTGCCGGTCCATCCTGCGCCTGTTCGGCGGTGCTTCGGCCCGGATCGCCAATGGCCGGATCACGCTGGAAGGCGCCGGGGATCTGGCGCAGATGCGTGAGCGCGATCTGGCCCAGGTGCGCGGCCGCGACGTCGCCTTCATCTTCCAGGACCCATTGTCCGCGTTGAACCCGACGATGCGGATCGGCAAGCAGATCGGCGAGGTGATCCGCCGCCATCGCAAGGCTTCCCGCGCCGAGGCGCGGGCCGCCGCCTTGCAGCTCCTGCGCGACGTGCATGTCACCTCGCCCGAGCGCAGGCTGGATGCCTATCCGCACGAACTGTCCGGTGGATTGAGACAGCGCGTCGTCATCGCCATGGCGCTTGCGCTACGCCCGCGCCTCATCATCGCCGACGAACCGACGACGGCGCTCGACGTCACGGTGCAGGACCAGATCCTGCGCCTTTTGAAAGAGCGGTGCGACAGCCTCGGCACATCGATCATCCTGGTCACCCACGATCTCGGCGTGGTCTCGCAGATCTGCGACCGGATGGCGGTGATGTATGCGGGGCGCGTGGTGGAAACGGGCGCGGTGCGCGATGTGCTCGACGCGCCGTCCCATCCCTATACCCGCGCGCTGCTCGCAGCCTTGCCGGGACAGGTCAGCCGCGACAGTCAATTGATCCCGATCAAGGGCGCGCCCCCGAGCCTGATTGACCCGCCGGCCGGCTGTCGCTTCGCACCCCGCTGTACCTTTGCCCAGCCGCAATGCACCATCGGCACGGCGCCGGGCTTGCATCCGCGACCGGCCGCTGCCGAAGGACATTTAGACGCCTGCATCCTGAACGAGGTGTCCCATGCCGCTGCTTGATTTCCAGAAGGTCGAGCGACGCTTCCCGGTGAAGCGCAGTTTTGGCGATCTGCTCGCCAACCGCAAGCAGATCTATCTTCACGCCGTGCGCGGTGTCGATCTGGCGGTGCGTCAGGGCGAAATTCTCGGCATTGTCGGCGAGTCAGGCTGTGGCAAGAGCACGCTGGCACGCATCGGGATAGGCCTTCAGCCCAGCGATGGTGGACAGGTTCTGTTCGACGGCCAGCCGCTTGAAGGGCCGGACCGTGAAGGCCGCCTGCAAATGGTGTTTCAGGATCCCTATTCCTCGCTGAACCCGCGCATGACCATCGGCGCTCAACTGGAAGAGGTGGTTGCGCGTTATCGCCCGCAGATGTCGCGTAGCGACCGGCAGGCGGAGGTGCAGCGTGTTCTGGCCGAAGTCAGTCTCGTCCCGGAAACCGCGCTGAAATTCCCGCATGCCCTGTCCGGGGGACAGCGCCAGCGCGTATCCATCGGCCGCGCGCTTTGCGCCGATCCGCAGGTGCTGATCGCGGACGAACCGGTTTCGGCGCTCGATGCCTCGGTGCAGGCCCAGATCATCAATCTGCTGAAGGGCCTCAACCGGGACAAGGGCCTGACGATCGTCTTCATCTCGCACGACATGAATGTGGTGCGTTACCTCTGCGACCGCGTGGCGGTGATGTATCTCGGCGAGATCGTCGAACTGCAGGAATGCGCCAACTTCTTCGCGGCGCCGCGGCACCCGTACACGCAGGCGCTGATCGAGGCTGTGCCGGATGTGCGCCGGCCGCAGTCCCTGCGCGAGCCGATTACCGGCGAGATACCCGACCCCTTCGCCGTCCTGCCCGGCTGCCGCTTTGCGCCGCGCTGTCCGCTCGCCGAGGCGGCCTGCCAGGCGCCTCAGCCGATGCAGCCTCTCGACACCGGCGGTCTTGCCCGTTGCTGGAAGACCGCCCGCCTTCTTGCGTGATCCGTTACCCGTAGAAAGAACTTCCGATGTTTTTCAAATCCAATGCCGATTGGTCCGGCCGTTGCGAAAGCATTTCCTCTCGTCTCCTCACCCAGTTTGGCGAACAGGGCCTGACCTCCGACAATTTTGGTTTTGTCGCCCTGCGGGAAAATGGCCTCGGCGAAATGCCCGATGGCTTTGCCTATCGCGGCGACTGGCGGTGCTATCCCTGCAGCCTCGTCAAGGTGTTCCATCTCGTGCACGCGCTGAACGCCATCGATACGGGCCGCGTCGCCGATCATGAGGAATTGTCACGTGCGATGCGCGACATGATTCTCTGGTCGTCTAACACCGGCACCAATTACGTGATCGACGCGATTACCGGCACGAGCGGCAACACGCTGCTCGACGATTCCGAGTTTCAAGGCTGGCGCGAGAAGCGCGAGGCGCTGAACCGGTTCTTCCACGATCTGGGATGGCCCGAATTCGAAACCTGCAACATCACGCAGAAGCTGATGGACGATATTCGCTACGGCCGCGAGGCACAGTATGCCGGCCGCTCCGGCGAGTATCTGAACGCCCTCACACCTCTGGCTGCGGCACGGCTGTTTCACGAAATCTTTTCCGGTGCGGTTCCGCTCTCCGATGCGTCGCGCGCGCGCGCAAAAAAAATCCTTCTTCGCGACCGTGAAAGCATGGAAGCAAGGCAGCCGCACTTTCAGGTCAATGATTTCCTCGGTGGCGGCGTGCCGGCCGAGGCCGATATCTGGAGCAAGGCCGGGAAGAATTCCTGGACGGGCGATCCTCGCGCGTCCTACTACAAGCATGATCTGATCCGTATCGCCGCGCCGGGCAAGCCGGCCATCATCGTCTGCCTCATGACGCAGGGAAAAGGGATATGCGAGGATCATCCGAAAGTCTTTCCGGAAATGGGGAAGATTTTCTATGAGATACTGCTGAACTGATGCGGCAGGACAAGATGTCCTGTTCTGACCATGAAACGCCCGGGATGAGCGCGATGCACGAGAAGCGAACAGTCTATCTGAATGGGGAATATCTTCCTGAAGACGAAGCCAGGATTTCGATCTTCGATCGCGGCTTTGTCTTCGCCGATGCCGTCTATGAGGTAACCTCGGTGATCGATGGCAAGCTGCTGGATTTCGACGGCCATGTCGCCCGGCTCAAACGGTCTCTCGCGGAACTCGATATTCGCGAGCCTTTGACACGCGAGGCCCTGCTGGACATTCACCGCGAGCTGGTGGCCAGAAACGACATCACGCAAGGCCTGATCTATCTGCAGATTTCACGCGGCAATCCGGGCGATCGCGATTTCCTCTTCCCCTCCGAGGACGTGGCGCCGACCGTCGTGCTGTTTACCCAGTCGGTGCCCAATCTGGTGGATGCGCCCAAGGCACGCACCGGCATCAAGGTCATTTCCATACCCGATCTGCGCTGGGACCGTCGCGACATCAAGACCGTCCAGCTGCTCTATCCCTCCATGGCGAAAATGATGGCGAAGAAGGCCGGAGCCGACGACGGATGGTTCGTGCAGGACGGTTTCGTGACCGAGGGCACGGCCAACAATGCCTATATCGTCAAGGACGGCACGATCATCACCCGTGCCCTGTCGAACGATATCCTGCACGGCATCACCCGCGCCACTCTGTTGGACTATGCCCGCGAAGCGCAGATGAAGATCGTGGAACGGAACTTCACCATCGAGGAAGCGCAGAGCGCCGATGAGGCATTTATCACCGGTGCCTCGACCTTCGTGACGCCGGTCGTCGAAATCGACGGTACAGCGGTCGGCAGCGGTGAGCCCGGCCGCATCGCCATCCGCCTGCGCGAGCTTTACATCCAGGAAGCACGCAAGGCCGCGATCTGACCTGCGGGACACGCAGGACCGGCAAAGCGGTCAATGCATGAGGAGGAAGCCAAACCCGGTTTGGCTTCCTCCATCGGCCTAGATCAGGGTCAGCAATTTTGCCGCGCGCGCGCCTGACTCGAGCGCTCCATTGAGCGACGCGAAATGCGTATGCTCCCCGGCAAAGGCAATCCTGCCGACAGCTTGGCTGAACACATTGTCCTGTTCGGGTTCCCAATCCAGCCCCGGCATGGAATAGGCGCCGCCGGTATGCGGATTGGTGCCCCAGTTGGTGAGGATGTAGTCATCGCTAACATTGAGGTCGGTTCGATAGCGACGGGCCTGTTCCAGCCAGTATTTTCCGCCGTCATCGAGACGCAGCGTGTCCATCGTCGCCTTGCCGCCGACATAGACGGTCAGCGCGCCGCGGGCCTTGTAGCCTTCATTCGCCTCCGTGCTCCAGGACCACCATGGCGCGCCGGGCGCCTGCATGCCTCTCGGCGGCGCATCGCCGCTGACGACGATGTTCAGCTTCGCCGCCGCCCCCATCACGCGCCCCTCGATCGCCTTGCGCATCAATGGCGGCAGATCCACCGTGCCGATCAATTTCTGCAGGCGCGGCAGCGGCACCGCAATGACGGCCTGGTCGCCACGGAAAACCTCCCCGGAGGCGGATGTCATCCGGACGCCAGTATCATCCTGGGTGATCTCGACGATCGGCGTATTGAAACGGACAATGTCACCGATACGACGATGGATTTCCTTCGCCACGGCATCATTGCCTGCCATGACCCTGCCCCGGTGCTCGATATATCCCTTGGAATGCCCCTGGAACATTCTGGCGATGGCGATACCATTCACCTTGTCCGGGTCGCAGGTGGTGGTGGCGAACAGCTTCTGGCAATAGGGAAGGCTTGCATAGTCGGGTCCGTAGGCCTCGCGCGCAACCTCGCGCAACGAGGTCCGGTAACCCTGCTTTTTGACCAGCCGTTCCGCCGCCTCGGTAAGGTTGCGGATATTCTCCGCAAGCTCGCCGGAAGACATGATTGTGCCATCGACCTGCCAGCGACGATCGAACGTGATCCCCAGCGACACGATCGGCAGACCGAATTCAGCGCATAGCCGGCGTATCGTATGGTCGTTGACGTCGATGAACTCGCCGCCATGCTCGATCACTTCGCCGTTCGACAGCGTTTCCGACCAGCAGCGCCCACCGACGCGATCGTTGGATTCAAATACTTCGACGGAATGCCCCGCCTTGACCAGTTCCCATGCCGCGTTCAGCCCGGCCAGACCCGCACCTGCTACCAGAAATTTCATCTTACCTCTCCTTCGCTTTCACCGCGATCGTTTGCGTTGCCGTTTGATATGAAGTAAAAATTGCGCAACCTATCAGTATAGCGACGCCAACAAAGGTTGCACTGTCAGGAAATTCATTGAAAAACCACAGGCCCGCCAGCGTTGAACTGACGATTTCAGTATAGGAAAGCGGCGCAATCAAAGAAGCTTCGCCGAATTCATAGGCTTTTATGATGAGGAATTGCACCGCGAGCCCCAGCAGTGTCAGTTCGCCAATGAGCAACCAACTCCCCCGGTCCATCGCGTCCCAGGCGAAGAACATAAGAGGGGCTGCAACAACCGTTGCCGCCGCATGGGTATAAAACGTCGTGGTGAGCGCCGAATTTGATCGGGTAGTGGTTCGCACCGTGATCGCATAGAGAGCCATGAAGGCGCCGGATAGCAGGGGGAGAATGCTTGCCGGCTCGAACGCGTCGGAACTGGGGCGGATGATGATCAGGGTTGCCGCAAAGCCGATCGCCACCGTCAGCCAGCGCCAGGTGCTGACATGTTCCTTGAGAAAATACTTGGAGAGAATCGTCACCAGAAACGGCTGGATGAACGTAATCGCCAAGGCGTCGGCGATGGCGAGAAATTCGAGGGACAGGAAGAAGAACGTCGTCGCGCCGACGATCGACAGCCCCAGCACCAAAACCGGCAGCGGCTGAGCTACCTTCCCCAGTGTGCGGGGACTGTAGATCCTGACCAGCGGGAGCAGAAGGATCGTTCCAAACAGCATCCGCAGAAATACGGTCTGCAGCGGAGAAACTCCCTTCTGCACCAGGATTTTGGCCCCCACATCCGCGAGGGGCACCACGAACATCGCGATGCACATCAAAATAATGCCGAGGACCGACCGCGAACCGGCCGTCGGGTTTGCTTGATTGATCACGGAGGTGCCTTTTCAGACGGTTAGTCGCGCCACCGCGCCGCCTTGTCGAGAAAGCGGTAATAGGTTCCGACCATGGGCAAGAACCAGGGATGCCCGTTGTAGAAATAAAGCCGCGGGAAATGGGTGTTGACGACACCCCGGTCATGGCCCGGAAGCCCAAGCAGCATTTCCGCGCTTCGGTGGCCGAGATAGGTCATCATGGAGATGCCGCCGCCATTGCAGCAAGACGTGTAATAGGTGCCGTCCGGCATTTTCCCGACATGCGAGCAGAAATCATAGGCAAAGCACACATTGCCGAACCAGGAATGGGTGATCCTGGCCTTTTCCAGCGACGGGAAGGTGTGAAGCATGAACTCCCTCAGGCCCACGGCCGATTCCTCGGCCGTCGAGGTACGGAATTTGGCCCGGCCGCCAAACAGGATCCGCGTCCCGTCGGGCGAGCGGCGGAAATAGTAGAGAATGTGTTTCGTATCCCCAACGACGCGGTTGCCGGGGATAAGCTCTTCCATCTGGGCCAGAGGCAACTGCTCGGTTGCGATCATATAGCTCTGCACGGGGATTGTGCGCTTGCGCAGCCAGGGCAGTTCCGAACCGGCATAGCCGTTCGCGCCGATCAGGACCTTTTCGGATGAAATGGTGATCGATTTCCGGTTCGCGACAGCCTCCAGACGGACATCGTGCCGCCCGGCATTGTTCGACACGCCCATATAGCGGAATCCGGTGAAAATGCGGACACCCAGTTCGCGGGCGCGATTTGCCAGCGCGCGAACATATTTGGCGGGATGGATCGAGCCCGTATGATGATTGATCATGACGCCGCGATAGATATCGGTCTTCAACGCCCGATGCTCCTCGCCTTCGCTCAGGATCTCCAGCCCCTTCCGCTTTTCTTCATCGACCCCGTTGCGATAGGCGATCAGGTTTTTCAGATCCTTGCGGGAATGGGCGCCGACGACGCTGCCGCACATCGACAGATCGAAAGGGTCCTTGAGCGTCTTCGCCCGTTTCAGCAGGAAATACATGGACTGGTCATAGTCATCCATGATCTCGCCTGCCCGTTGCGCGCCGAACCGTCGGGTCGCCTCGGCCAGGCTGAATTTCGGGTTGTTGCCAATCTGGCCGCCATTGCGCGAGCTTGCGCCCTCGCCGATCCTTTGGGCGTCGACGACAAAAACATCCTTGACCCCGGCCTCGGCCAGGGTGATGGCGGCACTGAGCCCCGAGTAGCCGGACCCGACGATGAGGACCGAACAGGTGTTCGTATCGAAATGGCGTTCACCGTGGGCCGGCTCGGCTTCGTCCCACCAGAAAGGCGTGGTTTTCATGGTTGTTCCTATGATATCGGCGCTGTTCAGGGGTTACTGGCGCTGCCAGCGGGTTTAAAATTCGACGAAGAAATAGACTTTCTTCACCGTGGAGATCGTCCGCCAGGTGCCGCGGAAATTCGGCTCGATCACGACAAGATCGCCGGCGCCGAAGCGCTGCGGCTGGCTGCCTTCCTCGGTCAGTTCGACCTCGCCTTCCAGAATGTAGAACTGCTCGAGGCCGGTCTCATCACGTTCGACCTTGTGCAGGCCCGGTGTCGCAGCCCAGATTCCGGTATGGACCTTGCCGCCGTCACGGCACGGCCAGCTTCTGAATTCCGGATTGCCTTCAAGCAGTTTTTCCGGCCCAGGCCTGTCGACGATCGGTTCGCCGGCATCGGAGGGGCGGAGATGTTTCAGTTTCGACAAGAGATGTCCTTTCGAATTTCAACCAAGGAGAATTGTATTTTCAGGTGCAAAGCCGGCGAACACATCCGCACCGTTCGCATGAACCCCGGAGCGGGTATTGCCGTAGGCAATGAAATGCGTCCCGTCAGCGAGGGTGAGCGTGTAGAGCGCGCGGTCACCGGAATAGGTGGAACTGGCAACTTTGGCGGAGAGGAATACGCGACCGTCCGTCACCGGGGCGGTGAAGATGTCGGCATCTTCGGGGCGAACCATCAGCGAGACATTGCCGGCTTCCATGGCGGCTACCGGATCGATAACCGGCATCTTGAAATTGGCCGACGTGAAGACGCAGGAATTTCCGGGTTCGCTGGAAATCCTGCCTTGAAAGATATTCGACTTGCCGACGAATTCGGCCACGAACCGGGTCTTCGGCTTGCGATAGAGGGCATGCGCGGTATCGTAAGCCTCGATCCGGCCCAGGTTCACGACAGCGATGCGATCAGACATATGCATCGCCTCTTCCTGGTCATGGGTCACGTTGATGAAGGTCGTGCCAAGCGTGCTGTGAATATCGCGCAGCTCCTCCTGCAGGTCGTGGCGAAGCTTCTTGTCCAACGCCGACATCGGCTCGTCGAGCAGCAGAAGATCGGGCTTGAAGACCAGCGCCCTGGCAAGAGCCACGCGTTGCTGCTGCCCGCCTGAAAGCTCCTGCGGCTTGCGGCCGGCATATTTTCCCAGCTGCACCAGCTCCAGCAGCGCCTTGACGCGCTCGTCTATTTCCGCCTTTGGCCGCCGCCGCACGCGCAAGGGATAGGCGATGTTGTCGTAGACCGACATATGCGGAAACAGGGCATAGCCTTGAAACACAAGGCCGAAATTGCGCTTTTCCGGCGGCAGCGAGATGATGTCGCGCCCTTCCATCATGATGGCCCCGGAAGAGACCGGCTCGAACCCGGCCAGGATCTTGAGCAAGGTCGTCTTGCCGGAGCCCGACGGTCCGAGCAGCGTTACAAATTCCCCCTTGCGAATGGACAGGGAGACATCATGCAGCGCCTGGAAAGCGCCGTAGTGTTTGCAGATATTCTTGATTTCTAGCGAAGACATGAAGGTCACTCCTGGAAATGCTGGTCACAGCACGGTTTTGGTGCCGCGCTTTTGCAGCCTGTTGATCAAAACAAGGACAACAAGGCTCATGAGTGACAGCAGCAGAGCCACCACGACGATACTGGGTTCAAGCCGGTCGCGCAGGCCGGCAAAGAGGGCGATCGGCAGCGTTGTCGAGCCCGGGTCGGCTAGGAAAAGCGCCATAACGACCTCATCGAACGATGTAATGAAGGCAAAGAGCGCACCGGCCGCAAAGCCCGGCGCCGCCAAAGGCAGGGTGATGGTGGCGAACCGGTAGATGCGCGACGCCCCCATGGAGGCGCCTGCCAGATCCAGGTTGGGGTCCAGTCCGCGCAGCGATGTGATGACCGACAGGAATACAAGCGGCGCACCAAGGATGGAGTGCGCCAGCATCAGCGCGATATAGCCGCCACCGATCCCCACCCGACCGAAGGCATAGGCGAAAGCGACGCCGAGAACGACGGTGGGCACCACGATCGGCGAAACGAACAGCACGCTCAGCACCATCTGGGTCCCACGCCGGGTCAGCATCACGCCGATTGCAGCAAGGCCACCGATCAGCACGGCGAAGATCATCGACCCGATAGCAACCTTGGTGCTGTTAAGCAGCGCATTCGTCCAGGTCGGCTCCGTCAACACCTTCCTGAACCAATCGAGGGTAAAACCCTCCATCGGATAGGTGAGGAACGAACTTGTG
>NZ_DATJDJ010000240.1:0-11157 GCF_035497515.1 Pararhizobium sp.
GGAAAACCGCAGCGCCAGAGGCCATTGCGGAAATACAGCCGGAAAAAATAGAGCCACGGGCTGACCAGCATCTTCCAGGGGCGCGGCGGTTTGCCGGCGGCGAAGTGCTGGTCGGCCTTCAGGGTCGAATACTTGTTTTCCTTGAGGATCTGCTCGTCGATGATGAGCGGCCGGTAATGCAGCAGGCTGCCGGTGGCGGCCGGTTCGACCTTACCGTCTGGCACGATGCCCTCATGCACCTTCTGGGTCAGGTCATAGGTGCCCCTGCCCTTGCGGATCAGCCGCAGGTTCTTGCGCTCGCGGACCTTCTCCGGCGTATAACCGTAACCGATCAGATAGGGTCGGCGCGCGATGCGCCAGCCGACCGTGTCGGCGGGAGCGGCAAGCAGCGTCGGCAGCAGCGCTTGTAATGTCTGGTCCAGCCGCTCGTCGGAATCGATGTTCAGGCACCAGGCTTCAGTGCATTGTTCCAGCGCGAACTGCTTCTGACCGGCATAACCGCGCCATTTTTCGAACATGAAACGGATCGGCCAGCCCTTGTCGATATAGGACTGCACCAAAGCCGCCGTGCCGTCGGTCGAACCGGAATCGACGATGACGATCTCGGCGCAGCATCCCAGGCTCTCGATGCAATTGCCGAGATAGGCTTCCTCGTTCTGGCAGATGATGAAGGCGGAAAGCGGGAGTTTGGCTGGCATGGAAGGTGCTCTTCGGGCTGCGGAGGCAAACAGGACATCCTGCGACGGTGTGCAAGAGTTCAGCACGGAGACCGTCAAATTTCTATAAGGCTGACATCCTTGACCTGCCGAATGGTCAACATGGTTCGCACCGTATCCACGTTTTCAGTGGCCGTAAGCTCCTCAATAACGAAATCCTGAAAGCCCGCAAGGTTTTCAGCAACACATTGCAAAAGAAAATCGGATTCCCCCGACACCATCCAAGCTTCGCGCACCAGCGGCCAATTGGTCGTCTGCTTGGCAAATGCCTTGAGATTGGCGTCAGACTGATGCTTCAGGCCGACCATGCAGAAGGCAACGAGATCATAGCCGAGCGCCGGAGCGTTGAGGAGGGCTCGGTAACCGCGGATAATTCCGGCCTCTTCAAGCTTGCGCACACGACGGAGACAGGGCGGCGCCGAGATGCCGACGCGCTCTGCAAGTTCGACATTCGTCATACGGCCGTCGTTCTGAAGTTCCCGCAGGATCTTCATATCGATTGTATCAAGTTCCAATCGGATTGGCATCTCGTCCCCATGGTTCGGCCGTCTCAATTGGCCTGCAAAAGCCAACGCGACACTGGCTGATCTCGTTAGCGGATTTAGGAGCTGCAAGAAAGCACCTATCCCCGCCTTTCCGCACTCTTCAAGCCCTGGCGTTTCGAGTTCACTTGAAAGGGAAGGCGCGGATCAGTTGATCCAGCTGTTGTGTCGACGGCGCTGACGGTTCGCATCGACTTGCGACGGAATCGAAGTCCGCCAATATTTCGTCGAAACCCAACGGACCGGGAATTGTTGCCCCCCGGAAGCTGAAGTAATCGGCAAATTTATAGCCGTCTCCCTTGATCTTTCCGGTTGGCTCCATCCATACCGAAGGAATATCGTAGGCGTCTGCAACGATGAGGCCATGCAGACTGCTTGAAATGATGAATTCGGCACTGGAAATTTCTGCGGTTATCGCCTTGGGATCGCCGAGAAGATCAATGATCCTCCAGTGTGGCGGCAGCACGGAACCGTACTGCTCGATGAAATTCCGATATGTTACGAAGTGAGGAATGATTGCTACCCGCGCTGTCGGTGGACCCTTCTTCGGCCAGATGCGCGGCAAAAGGATTGCGGGATCTCCCAGCGCGACCTCATCACCGCCTCCAATTCTCGCTTTCGTAAGCTCGCCGCGAACGGCATGATATTCAAGCCTTTGCGGCCAGAGCGGCGGCGTTGCAGAATCGAGAAAGCCTGAGCCCCAGACGTGCAGTTTGCGCCACGGGCGCTGGCGCAACAGGCGGAACTTTCGGCGACCGAAACGGCGATAATAGGCATCAAGAATACTTCCGACACCGATCAGTTCAGCCTGGGCTGCCTTGACGTAGACGGGTTCGACGGAGAACAGGCCACGCAAAAGATCGGCCATAAGATTATCACCGAAATTTTCGACTGTATCCCCGAATTTCTTTCCGACCGCAGCCGAGAAAACCTTTACTTGACGCATGCTTTTCCGCCCTTACGAAGTCCAAACGGAGGCCCCGTTTTCTATCGACTTTTGAATGCCACGCCGGTCACGCCAATCACGGCCCAAATCCGTTACGACAAATTGACTATCATCCGAGAGCAATGTTGACAAAAATGGCGCCACGTAAGCCTCAAGCTTTTGGTTGAGCCCATTGTAAAATTGCTTCTCCGGATCAAGTCGCGTGTCCAGCAACCCGGCGGTATGTCGCGCAAAATCGCCGCGAAGCAAGCTTGGAGAGGTCGTAAACCCCGGGACTTTATATTTTACCGGCATCCGAAAACCGAGAACTTTCAGATACTTGCGCCGGTAATGTATCTTCCCCCGGCGCTTGGTGTCCCAGTTCTTTTCCTTCGAATGAAATGCAACCTGCATCACACGTGCATCGGCGAAATCGGCGAGCGCATCTCGATCAATATCTATGTTCAGGCGCCAGTCGTCCTCCAGATGAAGCACGTAGTCGGCACTCGTCGCAGCCCAGTTCCGCCTCACAGCCTCGCAGAAGCCTGGTGTTTCGGGTTCATGAATGTTGGCATCGGGGAAATACTGCCTGATCAACTCCAGCACTATCCGATGATCTTCGGAATCACCGAAGACGGGGTCTACATTGGCGTAGAATTTTCCGATGGCAAAATTCTTGAACAGCCGTTGCTGAAAACTTTCCAATGTGGGCCGCAACAAATCAGGCCGTCTCGTCGAGACAAGGCAGATGTCAACGCGTTCTGCTGGCATTTCTATCCTGTTCAGCCACTTAAACTACCACTGGCCCCCAACGCTTCAAATCCGAACGCGAGAGGTCCGCTTCAGTTGGTCCCCGTATTGCTGCGATATCCTACACCATCGCAGCAATAACAAGGAAAATTGCAATGACTGTTTTCTCATTCACAATTCCAAGGGACCTGCGCAAGTTTACGGAAATGACCTCTCCATACGCAATGCTTGGTGTTCCGTTGTGTGTATCTACTCCGGTACCCTTGAAACACACCCCAATAAATTCCTAAACTACAGGTAAATTTTGCGCGCCAAAGCGCCAGCGGTGACTTCCGGCTCAAAAGGCCTCCGATAAGGATTTTTCCATGACTGCCCGACACACGAAAGTTCTCATCATCGGTTCCGGCCCGGCCGGTTACACGGCGGCCATCTATTCGGCGCGCGCCATGCTCAATCCGGTGCTGATCGCGGGCATGGAACAAGGCGGCCAGCTGATGATCACCACCGATGTCGAAAACTATCCAGGCTATGCCGATCCGGTCCAGGGTCCGTGGATGATGGAGCAGATGCTCAAGCAGGCGAGCCATGTCGGCGCCGAGATCGTCAACGATCTCGTGACCGATGTCGACCTGTCCGTTCGCCCCTTCAAGCTCAAGACCGACAGCGGTACCGACTGGACGGCCGACGTGCTGATCATCGCCACCGGCGCCAAGGCGAAATGGCTGGGCATCGAGAGTGAGCCGACCTTCATGGGCTTCGGCGTTTCGGCCTGCGCCACCTGCGACGGGTTCTTCTATCGCAACAAGCACGTCATCGTGGTCGGCGGCGGCAATTCGGCGGTCGAGGAAGCGCTCTACCTGTCGAACCTCGCCAAGACGGTGACGGTCGTGCACCGCCGCGATCATTTCCGTGCCGAGAAGATTCTGCAGGAACGCCTGTTCGCCAAGGAGAACGTCGAGATCATCTGGGACCACGAGGTTACCGAATATACCGGCACGCAGGCCAAGCCGCCGATGCCGGCCTCGGTCAGCGGCGTCAAGCTGCGCAACACCAAGACCGGCGCGACCCGCGACATGCCGATCGACGGCGTCTTCGTGGCCATCGGCCATGCGCCGGCGGTCGATCTTTTCAAGGACAAGTTGCGGCTCAAAGCCAACGGCTACCTCTGGACGGCCCCCGATTCAACCGCCACGGATGTCGCAGGCGTTTACGCGGCAGGCGACGTGACCGACGACATCTACCGTCAGGCGATCACGGCTGCCGGCATGGGCTGCATGGCGGCGCTGGAAGCCGAAAAATATCTGGCGGGCCACATGCCCGTCGCAATTGCGGCCGAATAGAAGCCGTAAACGATGGGGGCGGTCAAAGGCCGCTCCCGAATGGGAACAGACAATCAGCGCTAGGGCGGGAAACAACGAGGCCGTTTTCCGCCACGAGCATTTATGGGGGACGGCATGCCGCTAGACTGGGATAAACTGCGCATTTTTCATGCGGCGGCGGAAGCAGGATCGTTCACCCATGCGGCCGACAAGCTGCATCTCTCTCAGTCGGCCATCAGCCGCCAGGTGAGTTCGCTTGAGCAGGATGTCGGCATCAAGCTGTTCCATCGCCATGCCCGCGGCCTCATCCTCACCGAACAGGGCGAAATCCTCTACAAGACCGCCCACGAAGTGCTGATGAAGCTCGAAAGCGTGCGGGTGCAGCTGACCGAGAACACCGACAAGCCGTCCGGCAAGCTGCGCATCACCACCACCGTCGGCCTCGGCCAGGGCTGGCTGACCGACAAGGTCCAGGAATTCCTGACGCTTTACCCGGAAATGCAGGTGCAGCTGATCCTCGACAACGAGGAACTGGACGTCAACATGCGCCATGCCGACTGCGCCATCCGCCTGCGCCAGCCGCAGCAATCGGACCTGATCCAGCGCAAGCTCTTCACCGTGCACATGCATGTCTATGCGGCTCCCTCCTACATCAACAAGCATGGCGAGCCGCAGTCGATCGAGGACCTCGACAACCATCGGATCATCACCTTCGGCGAACCGGCGCCAAACTACCTGCTCGACGTCAACTGGCTGGAAATCGCCGGCCGCGATTCCGACAATCCGCGTTCCTCTCACCTGCAGATCAACAGCCAGACTTCGATTAAGCGAGCCTGCCTGCTCGGCATCGGCATCGCCATGATGCCCGACTACATCGTCGGTCGCGATCCCGGCCTCATTCAACTTCCGATCGGTGCCGACATTCCCTCGTTCGACACCTATTTCTGCTATCCGGACGAGATGAAGAACGCCGCCAAGCTGAAAGTCTTCCGCGATTTCATCGTCGCCAAGGCTCGCAACTGGAACTTCTAGGCCCGCCTTCGCACCTGCACAAAAAACGTTCTCTATATTTCACCTAGACAAACTGCTGTTTTCACTGATTTTTTCCCGGAACCGCGGATTCCCGGGGACGACAAGGAATTGAAATCGCCTGAAATTTACGCAGGGGTGCGTCGGACACATGGCTGTCATGCACATTAAGTGATTGCGGCGCGCCCAAAAAACCATCATATCGACTGCAGCTGATGCATCTTGGTGGCTTTTTTCCTCCCAGTGCCACCGCAGCAGCTGTTCCCCTCTGGAGGTTTAATTACCTTCATAACTATAAAGGGCCCAAGTTTTTCTTGTGGCCCTCTTTTTTTGCCCTGAATTCAAGCACATCGCTAAAGTTGCAAACTTTTTGTGACGGATGTCATTGAAACCGGCACATGCCACCCCATATCAATTACAGCTGATGCGCATGGTGGTTCTTCTCCTCCCAGTGCCACCGCAGCAGCTGTTCCCCTCTGGAGGCTTTGACCTTCACACCTAAAAAGGGCCCGGTTCTCCGGTGGCCCTCTTTTTTTGCCCGAACTCCTGCACCGCCAAAATCGCTTCACGGTCTCGTGACTTGAATATCGAATATTCTCGATTTATATATCGTAATATCGGGATTTAACGATACAGAGTTGACCGTAATGGACAAGGACGAAATTCTCAAGGCGTTGGCGCACCCCAAGCGGGTCGAGATGCTCGGCTGGATGAAGGAGCCGGAGGTGCATTTCTCCGAGCAGCACCATCCGCTCGACATGGGCGTCTGCGCCAGCCAGTTCGAGCGCTGCGGCCTGTCGCAATCGACCGTATCGGCGCATCTGTCGACGCTGCAGCGCGCCGATCTCGTCACCACCAAACGTGTCGGCCAGTGGATCTTCTACAAGCGGAACGAGGAAACGATCCAGGCGTTCCTGAAGGACATCGGCAACACGCTCTGACGGCCCCGCCGCTTTTCACCTCCCAAGCATGACCCAGAACACGCAACGAAAAGGACTTCCCATGACTTCCCTCTTCGACCCGATCAAGATCGGCGATATCGACCTTGCCAACCGTATCGTCATGGCGCCGCTGACCCGCAACCGTTCCCCGGGCGCCGTGCCGAACAATCTCAACGTCACCTATTATGAGCAGCGCGCCTCTGCCGGCCTGCTGATCACCGAAGCGACCGCCATCACCCATCAGGGCCAGGGCTATGCCGACGTTCCCGGCCTCTACACCAAAGAAGCACTCGATGGCTGGAAGCAGGTGACCGGCGCCGTGCACAAGGCCGGCGGCAAGATCGTCGTCCAGATGTGGCATGTTGGCCGAATCTCGCACACCTCGCTACAGCCGAATGGCGGCAAGCCGGTTTCGGCCTCGGCCATCCAGGCGAAGTCGAAGACCTACCTGATCAACGAAGACGGAACCGGTACCTTCGCCGAGACTTCGGAGCCGCGGGCGCTCGAACGGGCTGAAATTCCAGGCATTCTCGAGGATTACCGCAAGGCCGCCCGCGCCGCGATCGATGCCGGCTTCGACGGCGTCGAAATCCATGCCGCCAACGGCTACTTGATCGATCAGTTCCTGCGGTCGGGCTCCAACGTGCGCACCGACGACTATGGCGGCTCGATCGAAAACCGCGCCCGTTTCCTGTTTGAGGTCGTCGACGTCATCACCAGGGAAATCGGCGAAGGCCGCGCCGGCATCCGCATTTCGCCGGTCACGCCCGCCAACGACTCGTCCGATCCGGATGCGCAAGCACTGTTCACGCACGTCGTCGAAGGCCTGGCGAAGTACAAGCTCGCCTATATCCACATCATCGAAGGCGCCACTGGTGGTCCGCGCGACTTCCAGCAGGGCGACAAGCCGTTCGACTACAAGGCACTTTTCCTGGCCTATGGAAAGGCCGGCGGCAAAGCAGCCTGGATGACCAACAACGGCTACGACCGCGAACTGGCCATCCAGTCCGTCGCGGATGGCAAGACCGACCTCGTGGCCTTCGGCAAGCCCTTCATCGCCAATCCGGACCTGGTGCAGCGCCTGAAGGACAATGCCCCGCTCAACACGCCCGACCAGTCCACCTTCTACGGCGGCGGCGCGAAGGGCTATACGGATTATCCGGCCCTTGAGCAGAAGGTCGCCTGAGCGATTTCACAAATGACGTATCCACCCGCTCTCACCAGGGCGGGTGGTTTTGTTTTGGCGGCAGAATCCGGCAACACGCAATCCCCCAATCTCGTATTGCCACTGTACATCGATGGCCATCAGCCATAGAGCTTCGGCGATTTGCTGGAGAGACCGATGCATCTGCGCGACGCTGAAGAAAACGACCTGCCCGCCATCCGCGATATCTATAATGATGCCGTGCTGAACACGACGGCGATCTGGAACGACACGCAGGTCGATCTCGAAAACCGCACCAAATGGTTCGCCGATCGTAGGCGGTCTGGCTATCCCGTCATCGTCGCGGTGACCGGTGACGGTGTGATCGCCGGCTATGCGTCCTTCGGCGACTGGCGCGCCTTCGACGGCTACCGGCATACGGTCGAGCATTCGGTCTATGTCGAGAAGAACCAGCGCGGTGGCGGGATCGGCAAGCTCTTGATGCAGGCGCTGATCGAGCGGGCCACAGCCTGCGGCAAGCATGTGATGGTGGCCGGCATAGAGGCCAACAACGCGGCCTCCATCCGCCTGCATGAAACGCTTGGCTTCGAGATCACCGGGCAGATGAAGGAAGTCGGCACCAAGTTCGGGCGCTGGCTGGACCTGACCTTCATGCAGATCACCTTGCCCGGCTCCGATCCGACGTAACACGGCCGGGCGTTTCCCCCTTCCGGGAATAATGCTATCAGAAGCCGGGGCGCGAGGGCGTCGACGGTTGTGATCCCATGAAACATGGAAAGACCATTCCGGGCGCGGCGACCGCGCTGATCCTGTCGGTCGCGGCCATTCTGGATGTCACTGCTCCGGCGCAAGCACAGCCGGAATGGCAGGCGCCGCCCTGCCTGTTTTCGACATCACCGGAGAAGGGCGGCCTGTGCATTCGCGCGCAGAGCTATAGCGGTGATATCTGCACGGCTCTTGAATATTTTGCCACCAGCAACGCCCTCCCGAGCGACTTTTTCGCACGGCTCATCTGGAAGGAGAGCCTGTTTCGGCCGGGTGCCGTGAGTTACAAGGGCGCGGAAGGCATTGCGCAGTTCATGCCCGCCACCGCACGGATGCGCGGGCTTGCCAACAGTTTCGACCCGCTGCAGGCGCTCGACAAATCGGCCGAATATCTGGCTGCGCTGCGCGACCGGTTCGGCAATCTCGGCCTTGCGGCAGCGGCCTACAATGCCGGCGAATCGGGGCTTGAGGGCTTCCTGCGCAACGGCAACCTGCCTTTGGAGACGCGTTCCTACGTGATCGCGATCACCGCGCATCCGGTCGAGGACTGGAAGGACGATCCGCCGGACAAACTGGCCTTGCCGCTGGATGAGACAAAGCCGTTTCACGAAGCCTGCACGGCGCTGGCAGAGACGCGGAACCTGAAGGAGATCGTCTTTGCCGAGGAAGGCCCCTGGGCGCCCTGGGGCGCGCAGCTTGCCGCGCATTTCCAGAAACCGGTGGCCGAACGGCTCTTCCTGAATGTCGTCGCGCGGATGCCCGCCCCTCTCAACGCGGAAAAACCGCTGATCCAGCGCGAGCGGAACCGGTCCTTCGGCAGCCGGCTGCGCTATACCGCCCGCATCGCCCGCCAGACGCGGGCGGAGGCCGATGCAGTCTGCGTCGAGGTGCGCAAGAGCGGCGGCGCCTGCATCGTCTTCAAAAACTGAGCCGCGCCAGAAGCCCCCGGTCGATCCCGGCGGGCTTTGGCAGCGCACCTGCCAGTCAAGCTCGCGGCGCGCGGCGCCTTTAGTGCGCTGATCGAGGGCCTGCTCGCCTACATGGCTAGATGATCAACCCTGTGCACGGATGCGGTAGCGCCACCCGTCGGCGCGCTGCCGCGCTTCGGCGCCAGCGCCTTCACCGAAAACAGGGAATAGAGGATGAGCGGCAGGCAGATCATGTAGGAGATGCGGATACCGAAATGTTCGGCGACGAAGCCGAGCAGCGGCGGGGCGAGAAAAAAGACGACGAACGTCACCTGCCCCAGCGCCGCGACATTCACTTGCGCCGACCGGTCTGTGCGCTGGGCGGCGGCCGAGACGGCGAGCGGATAGACCGCGCTGCAGCCGGCCCCCATCAATGCAAAACCGACCAGGGCGACATAGGGATGCGGCGCGAGCCAGACGGCCGTCAGGCCGATGGCGGACAGCACCAGCAGCGCGGAGGAGACCGCGCGGGCGCCGAACCGATCGACGATGGGATCGACGAACAGCCGGGCCATCGCCATGAAGAAGGTAAAGAAGGTGAGCCCGAGCCCCCCAATGAACGGTTCGACGGCGAAGACGTCGCGCATGTAGATCGCCGACCAGTCGATGCCCGCACCTTCCACCAGGAATGCAGCGATACCGATGATGCAGAGCGGCAGCAGCCCGAGGGTCGGCAGCGCGAATATCGGTGCCTTCGCTTCCTCGACCAGCGCACGCGCCGGCGCCGGCCGGATGCCCGAGATCGCCGCGGCGCCGACGATGACGACCAGGACCAGCGTCACGCCGAGATGCAGATGCATGGAAATATCCGCCTGGCGCACGACCGAAGCGATCAGCGCCGTAACGAAGAAGCCGAGGCTCCAGAAACCGTGGGCGCGATTCATGATGCCGCGCCCGAGTTGCGCCTCGAGGCGGTCAATCTCGACATTGAGATTGATCTCCAGCGCGCCCGCCAGCAGGCCGGCGCAAAACAGCACGCAGAACACGGCTGGCGCCGCCCCCATCCAGGGCACGATCGCAAAGGCCGTTGCCGTGCCGAGAACAGTGATGAAAGCGGTGGTGCGGGCGCCAAGATACGCGATCAGCGGCGAGGACAGGGTCAGCGAAATCAGCGCGCCAATCGCCATGCCGATGAGCGTCAGGCCCAGCTCCGACTTGTTCACCCCGAGCGCCATCTGCAGGTCAGGCATGCGTGCCAGAAGCGCGCCCAGCGAAATGGCGAACAGGAAGAAACAGGTGTAGATTCGGTGATGCGGCGCGATGGTCATGACATTCTCCTCTGGCCGTCGTTTAGCGGGAAACACGTCAGGACGGAACCCGCGATGCGTGTTTGCGATCGCGATTGGGGGCCGAAGGGCTAAAAGTCGCTACGCGGTACGACCACAAAAAGGAAGAGATAACGGACATGTTCGCGAGGTCTCATCCCCTCATTACCGGGCTTGTCCCGGTAATCCAGCCACGCGACGTCTGTCGCGTGAAAGAGTCCCTGGCACCGCAGACGCGGTGCCACTGGATTACCGCCACAAGGGCGGTAATGAGGGAGGGCGGGGATGCGCCTTGGAAAACCCGCTTGGTTGAGTCATCCTGCATACATGAAAGGGTACGTCTACATTCTCGCGTCTGAGCGCAACGGAACGATCTACACCGGCGTCACGCGTGATCTGCCGGGCCGGCTTTACGAGCACCAGAACGAACTTACTCCCGGATTTACATCGCGATACGGCGTGAAGACGCTTGTCTGGTTCGAAGAATACGATCTTTTGATCGACGCGATCCAGCGGGAAAAGAGCATCAAGAAATATCCTCGCAAATGGAAGCTCAACCTGATCGAACAGATGAATCCGGACTGGGCGGATATTTCCCATTATCTGCATGGGCTGTGAGCACTTGGTTCCCATGGGCTGTATGCGCGGACCTCATCCTCCCTCATTACCGGCCTTGTGCCGGTAATCCAGCCCCGCGACGTCCGTCGCGTGAAAAGAGTCCTGGCACCGCAGACGCGGCGCTGCTGGATTACCGCCACAAGGCGGTAATGAG
>NZ_DATJDJ010000241.1:0-35181 GCF_035497515.1 Pararhizobium sp.
GTTGCCGATCACGTCATCGCCGTTCTTCAACGCAGCCACGCGACGGATGTCGAGGCGGACTGACGAGTAGAACTTCAACGCGTTTCCGCCTGTCGTCGTCTCGGGATTGCCGAACATGACGCCGATCTTCATGCGGATCTGGTTGATGAAGATCACGGTCGTCTTGCTCTTGGAGATGGTGCCCGTGAGCTTTCTGAGCGCTTGGCTCATCAAGCGGGCCTGAAGACCCGGCAGGCTGTCGCCCATTTCGCCTTCGATTTCAGCACGGGGCGTCAGGGCGGCGACGGAGTCGATGACGAGAACGTCGATCGCGCCGGAGCGAACCAGCGTGTCCGTGATTTCGAGCGCCTGTTCGCCGGTATCCGGCTGCGAGATCAGCAGGTTTTCCAGATCGACGCCGAGTTTGCGGGCATAGACCGGATCGAGCGCATGTTCAGCATCGACGAAGGCGCAGATTCCGCCCTTCTTCTGGGCCTCGGCAATGGTCTGCAGCGCCAGCGTCGTCTTGCCCGAACTTTCCGGGCCGTAGATTTCAATGATGCGGCCCTTCGGCAGGCCACCGATGCCCAATGCGATGTCCAGACTGAGAGAGCCCGTGGAAACGGTCTCGATCTCGACGATGCTGTCTTTTCCACCGAGCTTCATGATCGATCCCTTGCCGAACGAACGTTCGATCTGGGACAGTGCCGCTTCAAGTGCCTTGCTTTTGTCCACCGATTTATCCTCTACAAGCCGCAAAGAGTTTTGTGCCATGTGATCCACCTTTAGGTTATGGAGGCTAATGAGGCAATGAAGCCGCCGATGAAAGCTATGTACACTTTTTGTTCTCATTTTACAAGAGCGATCTGTCCATTTGAATCATCACAACAAACGAATGAGTGTTCTTTTCTTGTTCCGATATTCGCAACGGAACGCGAAAACGATCCGGCAATACGCCTATCCACACCCTTGAAGAACGAATCGCCACCAAACGGCACACGGGACATCGCATGACGGGCAAAGTTGTTTCCATCTTCGGCGGCGCGCATATCGACCGCCGCGCGCGCATCACCGGGACGACGGCGCCGGGCGCCAGCAATCCCGGAACCTGGTTCGAGGAAGCGGGTGGCGGCGGCTTCAACGCGGCGCGAAACCTTGCCCGGCTTGGCCTCGAGGCGCGGATGATCAGTCCGCGCGGCGGCGACACGGCCGGCGAAACGGTGGCGCTCGCGGCCAGTCATGCCGGCGTCATCGACCGGCCCTTCATCTTCCTCGACCGCAAGACGCCAAGCTACACCGCCATCCTCGAAAACGACGGCAATCTGGTGATCGCGCTTGCCGATATGGATCTCTATCGGCTGTTTTCGCCGCGCCGGCTGCAGCAGCGCGCCATGCGCGAAGTCCTGTCCGAAAGCGACCTGATCGTCACCGATGCCAACCTGCCGGCGGAAACCATCACGGTCCTCATCCGCAAGGCTGCGTCGGAATCAAAGATCACCGCCGGCATCGCGATCTCGCCGGCCAAGGTCATGCGTTTCAGCGCGTGCCTTGCCGACATGGGCTTCCTGTTCATGAACGAGGCGGAGATGCGGGCGCTGACCGGCGGGGATGCCGAGGATTCGGCACAATGGCCCGCGATCCTGCGTGCTGCCGGGCTCGATGGCGGCGTCATTACCCGCGGCGGCAAACCGGCCATCGCCTTCAAGGGCGACCGGATCGTCACTGTTTCTCCGCCGGCGCTCGACCAGCTCGGCGATGTCACCGGGGCCGGTGATGCGCTGGCCGCCGGCTTCCTGTCGGCCTTCCTCGACGGGCAGCCGCTCGAAACATGCCTGCGCACCGGGGTCGCGGCCGCTGTCATCACTGTCGGCTCGCCGCTTGCCGTTTCGGAAAAAATGTCGCGCGAGGCCATCGCGCAAGTGATTGGCCTTGTGCCGCCAGCCGAAATCCTGTCATGAACGCGCCTCAAAAAAGAAAAGGACATGCGATGACCAGACCCGCCTCCCCGTTCCTGCCGATGGAATATTCCAGCGAAGTCGCGGCCGCCAAGGCGCGCAATGCACCGATCGTCGCGCTCGAATCGACGATCATCACCCATGGCATGCCGTTCCCGGGCAACCTGAACATGGCCCGCAGCGTCGAGGCGATCATCCGCGAGGAAGGCGCCGTGCCGGCAACGATCGCGGTGATCGATGGCGTGCTGCATATCGGTCTCGAAGCAACCCAGCTCGAAGCCCTGGCGCAGACCGAAGGGGCGATGAAACTGTCGCGCGCCGATCTCGCCTTTGCCATCGCCGAGCGGCGCACGGGCGCGACCACCGTTGCCGCGACGATGATCGCCGCCGCCCGCGCCGGCATTCGCGTCTTTGCCACCGGCGGTATCGGCGGCGTGCATCGCAAGGCGGAGGAAAGCTTCGACATCTCGGCCGACCTCGACGAACTTGCGCGCACAGGCGTCGTCGTCGTCTGCGCCGGCGCCAAGGCGATCCTCGATATCCCGAAAACGCTGGAAGTGCTCGAAACCCGCGGCGTTCCCGTCGTTACCTATGACAGCGAGATCTTCCCGGCCTTCTGGTCGCGCGACAGCGGCCTGAAGAGCCCGCTGATGCTCAACAGCCCGGCGGCGATCGCCAATTTCCAGAAGATGCGTGACCTGCTCGGTGTCGATGGCGGCATGCTGATCGCCAATCCGGTTCCCGAGGAAAACGAAATCCCGCGCGAGGAAATGGAAATCTACATCACCCGGGCGCTCGACAATGCCGATCGTGACGAGATCACCGGCAAGGCCGTCACGCCCTACCTGCTCGACAATCTCTTCGGGTTGACGGACGGTCGCAGCCTCGAAACCAATATCGCGCTTGTCGAAAACAACGCCCGTCTGGCAGCCGAAATCGCCGTTGCCATGACCGTCCAATAAGGAACAGGGGAGATTGCCGCGACAGACGCGGCAATCTCCCATTCTTCCCATGACGCGCAAATACGCGACATGGAGACAGAACGTTAGCTGTCCAGCATCTCGCGCACGGCGACGGCCAGTTGCTTGAGCGAGAAGGGTTTCGGCAGGAAGCCGAATTTCGCATCCGCCGGCAGGTTCCTGGCAAAGGCGTCTTCCGCATAGCCGGAGACGAAAATGAACTTCAAATCCGGATAGCTCTTGCGGATTTCGCGCAGGAGCGTCGGACCGTCCATTTCCGGCATCACGACGTCGGACACGACGATATCGACGGCGCCGTTCAGCTCTTCCATGATATCCAGCGCCTCGACCCCGGAACCAGCTTCGTGCACGGTGTAGCCGCGGGTCTCCAGCATGCGCTTGCCGCCACGGCGTACCGCCTCCTCGTCCTCGACCAGAAGGACCACGGCAGAGTTGCCGGTGAGATCAGTCGGTTCTTCCTTGACCGAAACCCTGGCTGCGAGTGCCGTCGCAGCTTGCGTTTCAGCGGCTTCACCCGGCAGCGGTGTTTCCTCGATGTAACGCGGCAACAGAATGTGGAAGGTCGTGCCCTTGCCGACTTCGGATTCCGGATAGATGTAGCCACCGGACTGCTTGATGATACCGTAGACCATCGACAGGCCGAGCCCGGTGCCCTTGCCGACTTCCTTGGTGGTGAAGAAGGGCTCGAAAATCTTGTCGAGGATTTCAGGCGGAATGCCGGTGCCCTGGTCCGAGACCTCCACCGCGACATAATCGTCTTCCGGGAGGTCACGGCGGTTCAGCGCCGCCACTTCACTGGCCGGCAGATTGCGGGTCCTGAGCGTAATGACGCCGCCGTTCGGCATGGCGTCGCGAGCATTGACCGCAAGGTTGAGCACGACCTGCTCGAACTGCCCGAGGTCCGTGCGCACCGGCCACAGATCGCGGCCGTAGTCGACCTCGAGCTTGACGTTCGTGCCGGTCATGCGATCGACCAGCATGCGCAGATCGCCGATGACATCGGTCATCGACAGCACCGTCGGGCGCATCGTCTGCTTGCGCGAGAACGCAAGGAGTTGACGCACCAGCACGGCGGCACGGTTGGCGTTGCGCTTGATCTCCATCAGGTCGGCAAAACTTGCGTCCGAAGGTCGGGCGGAAAGAAGCAGGTGGTCGGAGGAAAGCAGGATGGCCGTCAGCACGTTGTTGAAATCGTGCGCGATGCCGCCGGCAAGCGTGCCGACCGCGTTCATCTTCTGCGTCTGCGCCATCTGTGTCTCGAGCGCCTTCTGCTCGGTGATCTCGACGGCATAGACGATCGCCGCCTCTTCCGGCGCCTGGTCGCTCTGGTCGATGACGGCGTTTACGTAGAAGCGGAAATGGCGGGTTTCGTCGGTCGGATGCAGCGAATCGATCGGCGGAATATCGCCTTGCCGGTCCTTGGCCGCTTCCAGCGCCTCGCGCAGACGCGACCGTTCGCTTTCATGCACGACCGCTTCGAGCAGCGCGCCATGCTCCATGTCGTCCTGCGAAACAACGGCGGAAAACAGTTTGAGGAACGGCGCGTTGGTTCTCAATATCCGGCCATCGCCATCGATCGAGGCAATCGCCATCGGCGTATTGTTGAAGAAGCGGGTGAAGCGCATGGCGGCGATCGAGGCCGACTGGTCGCTTTCATCGTCGTTCGAGCGGGCGAGCACGATCGTCCGGCTTTCGCCGGGGGCACCGTCGCGCGCCGAGGATACCCGGTGCACCATGCGCACGGCAAAACCCTGGCCATTGGCCTTGCGCAGATCGAGATCGAGCGTCTTGGTCTTTTTCAGCCCCGGCTCCGCCTGCACGGATTGCACAAGCGCCAGCCCCTCGCCCGCGATGAGGTCGGCGATGGTCATCGAGCCGGGGTGGAATTTCGTCAAATCAAGTCCCAGCCAGTCGGCGAGCGTCGCGTTGATATAGAAAATCTCGCCCTTCTTGCCGGCGGAAAAGAATCCGGCCGGCGCGTGGTCGAGATAATCGATGGCGTTCTGCAATTCCTTGAAGAAACGCTCCTGGTCGTCCCGTTCGGAGGTGATATCGGAAATCTGCCAGATGTAGAGCGGGTTGCGTTCGCCGTCCTCGAGCGGCAGCACCCGTGCCTTGAGGCGAAACCAGTGTGCGCCGGACCCGGCCGAGCCGCCGCCTGGGCTGAGCGGCTTCAGGAGGCGAAACTCCTCGTGGCCGGCCTTGCCTTCGTGCAGACCGTTGGTCAGGCGGTAGATCGCCTCCGTCGCCTCGCGATTGCGCGACAGGATGGTTTCGAGCGACTGGATCTCGGTCGCTTTGGTCGCGCCGGTAAGCCCGCCATAGGCGGCGTTTGCGTAGATGATGCGGCCCTTGCGGTCGGTGACCAGCGTCCCGTCCTGATGGCCGTCGAGGAAAGCGCGCGCCAGTTCGTCGGGGCGCGATTGCGGCATGACCTCGATGAAGCCGATGACGGAGGAGACCAGGAAAAAGATTCCGACCATGGCCAGCACGCCGAGAATGCCGAGCACGATCTCGTTTTCGAGCTGGCTCTTGAAGACGACGAAGGACACCGCCGAGGCCGTCAGCACGACGGCGAGCAGGATGATCCTCAGCACCGTGCCGGGCCGGGTTCCACGATCCACTATAGGCATGTGATAGTCACCCGCCTGCCGCAATTTCGTCATAAGGTCCTCGTTTGCCACCGCACCACACGCACAACCGGAATGGTCGTGGTTTCGGCTCGTTTGCTCCGCTTGGCGACAACCGGGGCGGATATGCAATCCGCGCCGGCGGACTGCGGAACACCAAGCAGGAATCACCTTTACCAGCCAGAGGGAATAGCAGAAAGCACTTGCATGAAAGGCATTGCCGTCAATTCACAGGGAATGTCCCCGATCCCCTCGTCGAACAGGATACGAACGCTACATGCGGGTTGAAGAATGAGAACGGGACAATGCGCGATGCTGCTTGCCTCGGTCTGAAAAAAGCCGTCAAATAAATGCGGAACCCGGTATCAAAGGAGTACAGCACATGATCGAAGAGATCGTTGGCAACAACGGTACCAAATTCATCATTGCCGCGGGCGCTGTGGCTCTGGGTCTGTTGTGCCTTGTGGGCGTGCTGTGGTTCATTCGCAACCGGCCCTCCTCTCCCTTCATTCGCGGCGGCAAGAACCGCCAGCCAAGGCTCGCCGTGCTCGACGCGGCCGCGATCGACACGCGTCGGAGGCTGGTCCTGGTACGGCGCGACGATGTCGAACACCTTATCATGATCGGCGGGCCGACGGATGTGGTCATCGAAAGCCGGATCGCCACGCCATCGCCGGTAGCCACGGCGGCCGTCGTCACACAGGAAGCCGGTGTTGCGCGACCGCAGCCCGAACGTGCCCTGCCGGAACGCCCGATCGAGCGTCCGGCGGCAGAGCAGCGTCGCGTGGCACCGCAACCCGAAACGCGGCCGGCGCCGGTATCCGGCATGGGCCAGGTGCTCTATGGTGACAATACCGACACCGCCCCGCAGCCTGTCCGTGCAGTCCAGCCGACCCTGAGCCGCTCTCAGCCGGAAACCGTGGTGCGCCAGCCTAGACCGGAGCACACAGTTGCAATCCCGGACCCGCAGCCGCGCCCCCAACCGGTCGCGTCGTCCGCCATTCCGCAGCCCGCGCCCGGCGGCGCGGCCCGCACGCCAGAGGATATTCTGGAATCCGCCAGGAACCGTGTCCTCGCTGCCAATCAGACTGTTCCCGTGCAGCGCCCTCAGACGGAGCCCGGTCCGCTCGTTGCGGCAACGCAGGCTGCGGTGCCGGCCATCCAGACACAGCCGGTCTTGCAAACCCAGCCTGCCGTTCAAGCCCAGCGGGAGAGGTCGGCAGCCGAATTCGAGCGCATTCTCGATGCCGAAATCACCGGAGACCTCGGCAAGCTGACGGTGGACGACATTCGTCTGGAAGCGGAGCAGCGTAACAGTCCGGCCAACGCCACGGTTCGACAGGAGCCCCGGCTCGGCACCACACCCGGCGGACGCAACGAACCCTCTCTGGAAGACGAGATGAACCGCATGCTGAGCGAAATCGCCGTCACCCGGAAGAACTGATTCTCGCATGGAATCGGTCGAGCCGATCGACACCCGTCGGACAAACCCGAACAAAAAAAACGGCGCGATGATCTCGCGCCGTTTTTTGTTGGATCACGTCCCGCCAAAACGTTTTATTCGTCGCGGTAGACTTTTTCCCGACGCTCGTGACGCTCCTGCGCCTCGATCGACAGTGTCGCGATCGGCCGCGCATCGAGGCGCTTCAAGCCGATCGGTTCGCCGGTTTCCTCGCAGTAACCGTAAGTCCCTTCATCGAGCCGCTGCACGGCGGCATCGATCTTAGAGATCAGCTTGCGCTGGCGGTCGCGGGCCCGAAGCTCGATGGCGCGATCGGTTTCGGAAGATGCCCTGTCTGCAAGGTCGGGATGGTTTGCACTTTCCTCGGCAAGATGACCCAGCGTTTCGCGGGCTTCACGGAGGATGTCGTTTTTCCAGGCGTTCAGTTTTGCTCTAAAATACGCCCGCTGATTGGTATTCATGAATTCCTCGTTCTCCGAAAGGACGAAGGAACTAAGATCGATCTTCTCACTCAACGCGATTCTCCTGAAGAACATCTCATATGCGGCGGTGTATAACTCTATGCATCCGCTCTTTCAAGTCTCTGAAAAACAGCGCACCGTTTTTTAAGCCTTGCTCGGATTGCAGGCTAACAGGCTAATATTTCATCAAAATTACAGGTTCAGGTTTTTGCACGAAATTGACTTGCGGCCGACATCGGGGATATGTCGCCGCGCGGAAGCCAGCCGGCTTGTGGGTATTGCAGTTATGTGCAGCGCCGACAGCCTGACGGAACTGCCGAACCGGCGCAGCCGAGTTCGTCCGCCGTCTGGCGCGGGCGACGGAGGAAGATCGCAAGCTCGCGGTCGGGATTATCGATCTCGACGGTTTCAAAGCCGTCAACGACACGTTCGGCCATGCGGCCGGCGACCATCTACTGACCGAGGCGGCCCGTCGTCTCAGGGCGCTTTCCAACGAGAATGTCTTTTCCGCCCGCCTGAGCGGTGACGAATTCGGCCTGTTGATCGATGCCACGCTCGAAAAACAGATCGCCGTGTCTTGATCTTTGCGAAGCTCCGGCGGACAAAGCTGAACGGTCCGACCCACGGCCGGTCGTGTCACAATCCGGGATCCCGCTTCATGTCCGCCGCACCTGCCCCGGTTTTCCGGCTCTTCCTTCTCCGACACGCCAGAGCCGGCTGGGCGTTGCTCGGTCAGACGGACTTTGACCGAACACTCGACGATACCGGCTTTGCCGCCGCCGAGATCGTCGCCGACCTTGCCTCCGATCGCGGTTTCAAGCCTGATTTGGTGCTGTGCTCGACCGCGGTCCGGTGCCGCCAAACGGCCGACGCTTTCCGACGCTCGGTACGGGAAGACCTGGACATCCGCCATGTGGATGCTCTTTACGCCGGTACCGCCGATGTCTATCGGGACATTATCGCAAGCCAGGATACCAGCCTCTCGTCCCTCATGGTCGTCGGCCACAATCCGGTGATCGAGGAAATCCTGCGCGAGAGCATCGGCGAGCAATCCGCGTCCGAGGTCTTTCCAGTCGGCTACCCGCCCGGCGCACTCGCAGCCATCGATTTCGAGGTCCGCCCGCGCGCCGATGCCTTGCCGCATGGCAGGCTGGTGGCGTTCATCATGCCCGACGGGCACATGGAGTAAGCCCGCTCAAGACGCGGCCGCAACCTTTTTTCGGCCGCTTGCGCACCCTATATCGCAGATGACCCGCCCGCCCGTGACCAGATCGAACGCATATCCGAGGCCCGATACCTTGCCGCCATTCCTGACCCGCTTCACCGATGATGCAAGGCTTGCGCTTGATACGCTCGCCGACCGGGCCTCGGGCTTCGTCCATCCGACGCTGCGGCTCGGCGTCACCGGGCTGTCGCGCGCCGGCAAGACAGTGTTCATCTCGTCGCTGGTCCACAATCTGCTGAACGGCGGCCGCCTGCCGGTTTTTGAAGCGGTCCGCTCCGGCCGAGTCTCGAAAATACGGCTCGAGCCACAGCCGGACGATGCGGTGCCGCGCTTCCAGTACGAAGATCATATCACGGCGCTGGTGCGCGATAGAACCTGGCCGGATTCCACCCGGGCCATCTCGCAATTGCGCATCACCCTCGACTACGAAAGCGCATCCGGCTGGAACAGACTGTTCTCACCTGGCAGGCTGTCGATCGACATCGTCGATTATCCCGGCGAGTGGCTGCTCGACCTGCCCTTGCTGACGCAGGATTTTCGCACCTTCAGCGACCGGACGGTGGAGCGCGCCAAAACCGGCGTGCGTGCCGAACTGTCGGCCGACTGGCTGTCGCTCGCCTCCTCCCTCGACATCGCCCAGCCGGCGGAAGAAGTCGATGCGCGCCGGCTGGCCGAGGTTTTCACCCGCTATCTGCAGGCCTGCAAATCCGACGAACGATCGCTCTCCACTCTGCCGCCGGGCCGTTTCCTGATGCCGGGCGATCTCGAGGGATCGCCCGCCCTGACCTTTTCGCCACTCGCCAACCTGCCCGAAGGCCGGGCGCCGAAAGGCTCGCTCTGGGCGATGATGGAGCGGCGATACGAGGCCTACAAGACGCATGTGGTAAAACCGTTCTTCCGGGAACACTTCGCGAGGCTCGACCGGCAGATTGTGCTTATCGACGCGCTGCAGGCGATCAATCGCGGTCCGGAATCGCTGCTGGATCTGGAGGGAGCACTTGCTGACGTGCTCGCCAGCTTCCAGCCGGGCACCAATTCCTTCCTGTCGTCCTTCCTCACCAAGCGGATCGACAAGGTGCTGATCGCCGCAACCAAGGCCGATCACCTGCACCACGAGAGCCATGACCGGCTGGAGCGGATCACCGAACGTCTCGTCCACCGCGCCGTCGAGCGGATCGGCGTCAGCGGCGCGGGGCTGGAGGTGATGGCGATCGCGTCGGTCCGCGCGACCCGCGAAGCGGCCGTCAACCATGACGGCCATGCCCTGCCGGTGATCGTCGGCACACCGATCGCGGGCGAGACGATCAACGGCGAAACCTTCGACGGAGAACGAAAAACAGCCATATTTACCGGTGACTTACCGCAAAATCCGGATTCACTTTTTGAAGACCTTGAATCAAAACCGGAAGAGAGCCTTGTTCCCAACCTGAGCTTCGTGCGGTTTCGTCCGCCCCATATCGAGGAGACCGGCGGCGGCCTGAAATTGTCGGTGCCGCATATCCGCCTCGACCGGGCCATGCAATTCCTGTTCGGAGACCGGCTGGCATGAGCGACACGCCCAGGATTCCCCAGCGCAAGCCCGCCGTCTTCACGCTTGAAAACGATCAGGGCGGCTCTCTCAAAAAACCGGAACCGACAAATCGCTCCCCCGCGAGCTTCGGCGAGAACATCGTGATGACGGCGGATGCCGACGATCCCTTCGCGGCGACAACGACGTCCCTTCCGGAAGCGCCGGAGGCCATCCCGCGCAAGCGCCGCTTCTCCTTCGGCAAGCTTGCTTTTGGCGCGCTCGGCCTGCTCGTATCGCTGGCCGTTGGCCTCTGGATCGACAGCCTGATCCGCAATCTCTTCACCCGCGCCGACTGGCTTGGCTATCTCGCCATCGCCACGGCAGCCGTCGGCCTCATCGCCTTCCTCGTCGTCATCGGCCGTGAGATGGCCGGCATCATGCGGTTGAACGCTGTCCAGTCACTGAAAGAGGAAGCGTCCGCCGCCAGCGCGGCGCCAACGGCAAAGCCTGCCCGGCAGGTCATGGCGCATCTCGTTCACCTCCTGGCCGCCAAGCCGCAGACCGCGCGCGGGCGTTTGCGGTTGAAGGAAACGGAAACCGAGATCATCGATGGCCCGCATCTGCTTGACCTCACGGAGCGCGAATTGCTGACTCCGCTCGACCGGCAGGCCCGCATGCTGATCCTCAACGCGTCGAAGCGCGTCTCGATCGTCACCGCCGTGAGCCCACGCGCCTTGGTCGATCTCGGTTACGTCATGTACGAATCCGCGCGATTGATCCGGGCGATGGCTGACTTGTATGGCGGCCGGCCGGGTACGTTCGGCCTGTTGCGGTTGATGCGCGACGTCATCGCCCACCTGGCCGTCACCGGTTCGATCGCCGTCGGCGACAGCCTGATCCAGCAGGTGCTGGGCCACGGCATTGCCTCGAAACTGTCGGCCCGTCTTGGCGAAGGCGTGATCAACGGCCTGATGACCGCCCGCATCGGCATTGCCGCCATGGATCTGTGCCGGCCCATGCCATTCCGGGCCCTCAAACGTCCGGGTATCGGCGATTTCATTGGCGACCTGACGCCGGGCGGGTCCAGGGCGAAAGCGTTCGACGATACAAACGTCTAAATCCCGCCATACCAGTCATAGCCAAGATCCTCCCAGAATCCGCCCTTGCCGCGGCCGAACGGGGCCAGCGTCGAGGTCAGTTCGATGCCCTTGATGTATTTTGCCATCTTGTAGCCGAGCTGGCGCTCGACGCGCACTCTGAGCGGCGCGCCGTTGGCAATGGAGAGCGCCTGGTCGTTGTTGCCATAGGCGAGAATGGTCTGCGGATGGCGCGCGTCGATCAGGTCGATCGATTCGTAATAGGCGATGGCGCCGGACAGGCCGAGATTCATCGTATCGAAGCAGTGAAAGACGACGAATTTCGCTTCCGGCTTCACCTTCACCTGGTCGAGGATCGTCGCAAGCGGAACGCCGGTCCATTTGGCGATGCAACTCCAGCCCTCGACGCAGTCATGCCGGGTGATCTGGGTGCGCGTCGGCATGTTGCGCAATTCGTCGAGGCTGAAGGTCAGCGGCTTTTCCACCAGCCCGCCGACGGTCAGCCGGTAATCGGCGAAGGTCTTTTCCTTGAGCGCCAGATAGGCCTCGTCGGTCGGATCGGTGGAGCCGTTCGGCCGCTGGCCCTGGCGGATTTCGCTCGCTGAAAATTCCGGCACCAGCGTATCGGCGCCGATCAGCATGCGATGGGCGCGGTAGGTCAGGCCGTTGGCGGATGCCAGAAAATCGCGAACAGGGCTCTGGCCGGACAGGAAGCCATCAAGCGCATCACAGCCCGACAGCGGGATGGCAGAGGCAGCAACCCCCGCGATGGTGAGGAACTTGCGGCGGTTGACGATGATCCGGCTCATGCAGAGTGCTCCTCTTTCGTCTCAGGATCGGTCCGGTACCAGCCGGTGATGATCGAGCGCAGTTCGTTGAGCGGCCCGGCCGCAAGCACCATGAAGATGTGAATGAGAAAGAAAGCCACCAGCGCCGCCATGCAAAGGAAATGGATGGTGCGCGCCGTCTGCCGTCCGCCGAATATATCCAGCAGCCACGGCCAGGCGGCATTCATGCCCGGCGACATGGTGATGCCCGTCAAAATGATCAGCGGGAAGACGACGAGCAGGATGCCGGCATAGGCGAGCTTCTGCAGGACATTGTAGCGGCCGTCATGATGGAAACGGAATCGCAGATGATCCGAAATGCTCTTCGGCAAGGCCCGGATATCCGTCATGGTCGGCAGAATATCGCGTTTCAGGTGACCGCTGATCAGGCTGCTGACGAACCAGACGAGAAACGCCGCCGCGAAAAACCAGGCAAAGAAGAAATGGATGACACGCCCGGTCGACAGGTCCTGATAGGAAGGGAGCGTCGCCCAGGATGGAAATCCGCGATAGGACGGATTGTCGGCCGGACCGCTCATGCCGAAGACGCCGGTGGTCTTGAAACTGCGTCCGAAAATGGTGGTATAGCCGTCGACCGTTCCATCGGTGGCCTGGGCCGCATGCATCGCCAGGACGCTGTTATCGAACTCGAAGCCCGATTGCTTGCCGATATAGAGTTCCGGATGAGCATTGAAGATTTGCAGCCCGCTCAACAGCAGGAAAAACAGCGCGATCGCCCAGGTCCAGTGGGTAAGGCGGGTCGCCACCTTGTGGCGATAGATGACCTTGCCCGTGGCCAGCAGAGAATCGGAACGCGACTCAAGGTCGTCTATGATGGTCATCTCGGCCTCCCTTTTGCTAATTTACGTAACAAAGCTGCATCGGGATTCAAACGCACATCCTGTCACCGCCGCACACATCGTGGTGAGAGTCCCGTGAAAGCCGATGTTTTCCAATGGTGTTCGGATTTTCATGGCGCGAAATGAAACATTTCGTGAGTATGTTTGCCAGCTTGGAAAGCCGCTGATGCAACGCTCCATTAACCATTTAAGCGCAAATGTAGCCTCACATTCTGGACGTTGACCATCAAGGATAGTTCATGTTTTCGCGCCCGTCTTTGATCGCTCGCGGCATTGCCGCAGCCTCGCTTGCAGCCATTTCCTGCGCAGCTTCACCTGCGTTTTCAGGAAATAACGACAAGGCGTTTTTTGAACAGGTGGCCGGCCAATGGAAAGGTCCCGGCGAAATCGTCGCCGGCAAGTACAAGGGCACCAAGTTCACCTGCGACCTGACCGGCGAACCGTCTGGCGGCTCCTCAGCCGGCATCAAGCTCGATGGCTTCTGCCGCGTCGGAGTCTTCAAGCAACCGATGTCGGCAGTCATCGCCCAGGCCGGCAAGAGCTATACAGGCAAGTTCCTCGACGGCGCCAACGGCAAGGGACTGGACATCATTTCCGGCAACGTCGCCAACGACAAGATCGTCGTCGGTATCAATCGTAAGAAGTTGAACGGCGCGATGATTGCCCGCATGCAGGGCGATTCGACGCTCAACATCACCATTTCGGTGAAGGTCGAGGACACGATGGTGCCAGTCATCGGCGTCAGCCTCAACCGCCAGGTCGACAATATCGCCGTTGGCTCGATCAAGCAGTAACGATTGCGTTCAGAGACTACCGAAGAGCCGGCCTGCCCGGCTCTTTTGCGTTGTAACGAAGGCTCAATCACGCCGCCGCCACCAGCGGCTGTCGGCAGCGGCGACCTCGATACCCGTCAAATCGGCATGCTTCAACCACTCCCTGACCGGCCGCCCCGACACCACGAGACCGGGGGCGAAATCGGCGAGCGGCATCAGCACGAAGCCGCGTTCGGTCATGCGCGGATGCGGGATCTGCAGCGTCTCCGTGTGCTGGGCGAGATCATCGAAGGTCAGGACGTCGATATCGATGGTACGCGGACCCCAGCGTTCCAGACGCTCCCGCTTCATCTGCCGCTCGATCGACAGACAGGCTTCCAGCAGTTCCTCGGGCGAAAGCGATGTCTGCACCTGTGCGCAGGCATTGAAAAACCAGGCCTGATCGGTCTTGCCCCATGGCGGCGTGCGGTAAAGCTGCGAGACGGCAGTGACGGCGCAATCTTCCCGCGCGTCGAGCAGCGTCAGCGCCCGTGCCATCGAAGCTGCGGGATCGCCAATATTGCCGCCGAGGCCGAGCGTTGCTTCATGCATGATCATGTCAGGCGAAATGCTCGACCGTGACCTCGACATAGTCGAGAACGCCGGGAACCGGCGCGTTCGGCTTGCGAATCGAGATTTTCGCCCGGCGGATCTGCGGGAAACGCGAACAGAGCGTCGTTGCCACTTCCAGCGCCAGGGCCTCGATCAGGTAACGCCTGCGGCCGGTGATGATCCGCTCGATCTCCGTGAAGGCGATGCCGTAATGCACGGTATCGTCGATTGAATCTTCGACCAGCGCGGTGCCCTGCTCCACGTCCAGTTCAGCATCGACGAAAAAGCGCTGCCCCAGGAACTCCTCCTCGTCATGCACACCGTGGCGGGCGAAGAAGGCGCAATTCTTGAGCGTGATCGTATAGGTGGCTGTCATGGTCGATATCCCTTCCCAAGTCCTGCCGTCATTGTCTTTTTGCGGCAAGCATAGCATCCGCGACGAGAAGCGCATCCCTGTTGATTGCGACATCGTGTACCCGGAAAACCGCTGCACCCGACATTCTCAGCAAGGCGGTCGTCGCAGCCGTACCAGCATCCCTGTCCTGCGCCTCGCGCCCGGTAATGGTGCCGATGAACCGCTTGCGCGAGGTACCAGCGAGCAAGGGCAGTCCGAAACCTTGCAGTTCGGAAAACCGGGCCATCAGCGCGACATTCTCATCGACATCCTTGGCAAAGCCGAAACCGGGATCGAGAACGATCCGGTCTCGGGCGATGCCGGCATCAGAGGCTATCTCCAGCGATCGATCGAGAAACTGATACTGGTCGCGGATGACGTCGGTAAGCTTTTCGCGGTCGCGGCCGGTATGCATGATGCACAGCCCGGCCCCGGCCACGGCCGCCACACCGGCGATATCCGGCTCGCGCTGCAGTCCGTGCACGTCGTTGACGATATGAGCGCCCGCCTCGATCGCGAGCCTCGCCGTTTCCGCCCGGTAGGTATCGACGGAGATGATCGCGTTCGTCTGGCGCGCAAGTGCAGCAATGACGGGGAGTATCCGATCCTGCTCCTGCCGTGCGGTCACGATCTCGGCGCCCGGCCGGGTCGATTCACCACCGATATCAACGATCGCCGCTCCCGCCTCCAGGCAGCGCTTCGCCTGCGCCACCGCCGCGTCCGTTTCGGTGTAGGAACCTCCGTCAGAGAAGGAATCCGGCGTCACGTTGATGATCGCCATCAACAGGCCGACCGGGCCGAGCGTCAGCTTCCGCCCATGCGCAAGTTTCCACTCGAAAGGCTGAAAGGGGTCGTACATGGCCTATTCCCTCTGCTGCCCTGTCGCCCACGGACGGGCCTTGAACAATTTGCCACCTGTTGCCTCAAAGGCGCGGAATGAATTGTGTTTCCCGTTTGAAAGCGATGATCGGTGATTTGCTGTTGCGCTTGCGCTGGCTATGCCCCAAGCTCTGTCGAAGTTCAACACCCGAGACCCGTCCCATTATGCCGATCGGCCGCCTTTCCATCGCCCCGCTCCTGTTTTTGAGTATCGCGGCGAGCAACACGACACCGGCCCTTGCCGATACCATCGTGAACAAGTCCATTACCTACTTCTCCGTCGGTGGCCGCACGGCCGAAGAACTCGACAAGGCCCTGTCCGAACACGGGCCGATGATGAACTCGACCGGCACGCGCCATCCCGGCGCGACCAAGATCAAGTTCGGCGGCACGGTCACCTATGTGAAGCATGGCAAGCGCTGCGCCGTCGGCAGCGCCAAGGTGACGCTGAACACCAAGCTGATCCTGCCGCGCTGGAAGAACCGCCGGAAGGCCAGTCGCGATCTCGCTCTCGTCTGGGATACGCTGGCAAGCGATATCAAGCGCCATGAGGAACGTCACGCGGAGATCGCCCGCAACCATGCCCGCAAGCTGGAGAAAGATTTCCTGGCGCTGAAGCCGGAAGCGGACTGCGAACGCATGCAGGCGCGCGTCGCACGCCTCAGCGAGACGGCGATCCAGGACCATGACCGTGACCAGGCTCGTTTCGACCGGAGGGAGGCAGCCAATTTCGATCGCCGCATGGTCCGGCTTCTGCAGTACCGGCTGGATACGATGACGAAGCGCTGATATCAGGCGCGTCAGCCTCAAATCATAAAAGCATGAAGGAATGAATCATCACGCTGGTGCAAACCTTGCGCGTCAACAGTATTTTATTGGTGATTTCTAGCGATAGAACAGTGCCGCAATTTCAGGTAGATTCAAAACATGGAGTGATGAACCGGAAAGAAATCCTTTCTCACTCTTACCCGGCTCTACCGCTTGTGCCTCCATGATGGATGCCGTGAACCGGAAGTATTGTTTCGCGCTTGGCTGTTTCGGTCGGATTGATGATCGACCGCCCGAAATGATCGCGTATGTTGTGTTCTCCTGGCGTATCCTTTTGCAGCAGGTGTTCCCTCCCTCATCTGTATGCGATGCGCCCTCCTGGCCCCGCTCGTCGATTGCGACAGGCGGGGCTTTTTTTGCGCAATCAAACGGTGGCTGGCCTCAGGCCTGCCGCTCGGGAACGTGAACGACGAGACCGTCCAGACCGTCCTTCATCTTGATCTGACAGCTGAGACGCGAGGTCGGCTTCACGTCATAGGCAAAATCGAGCATGTCCTCTTCCACCGCTTCCGGAGCGCCGACCGTCGCCGACCACGCCTCGTCGACATAGACATGACAGGTCGCGCAGGCGCAGGCGCCGCCGCACTCGGCCTCGATGCCGGGAATGGAATTGCGCACGGCATTTTCCATCACGGTCGAACCGTTCTGGACGTCGAGGTCGTGGCGCGTGCCGTCAAAGGCGATGATGGTCAGTTTGGGCATGATGGCTTCCGGATGCTTGGCGTTGGATTGGCATGCCGCAGGAACAAATGCGCCGCCTCGAAACGGAGGCGGCGGCGGATCGCGGCGAATTCATCCGATTTCTTCCAACAATTCCCCTCGCCAGTCAACACAAGGGGCGTTTGGCAAGGCACGACGCTGGCCGTGACCGTTTGTCGCTGAGACATCCCGAAGGACGGTATCCTGCGAAATTACCGGCAGAGTTTCAGGATAAACAGTTCGGCCTCGATGACAGCTGCACTGAGCGCCGCGAGATTGCCTGCATCCCGAGGATGCGTTTCGACCGCACCGGCGGCTTGTGCGACGCCGAAGGCGCCAACCGCGAGTGCCGCTCCCCTCAGGCGATGTGCCGTCGCGCCGCGGATCTCGGCATCATCGGACGAAAGCTCCTTCATCAGCTGTCGGGTCTGGCGCGCGAACATCTGCAGCACCTCGATTTCGAGCAGCTTGTCCCCCATCGTCTGTGTCGCCAGGTGAACGAGATCGATCGGCCGCGACTTGGACGGGCAAGCGCCTCCAAAATTGTCCGGTGCTTCGAATGCGATTTTGAGGGCAGCCATGTGCCAATATCCTTGTTGGTGTTTTTTTCTGGCGCAAACGGCGTGCAACCGCTTGACCGCTTTTTATATTTTTACGCCTCGTGAAAACTCCGATTTTCCCGGCGGCAATCTCGAAACGCTGGTATTGTCGGCTATGATCAGGCTTTGGAATGGTTCCGGCTTCGTTGTCGCCGTCCCCTGTTCCGCCTTCATTCCGCTCTCATGCTGGGCTTATTAGGTGCGAGCGGCGCTGCTATCTGATTAAAACGAGGCACAATGAGGGCAGCTTTCGTTCGGCATGGTTAACGGTCTTTAAACTGCCGGATTCCAAGGGTTTGCACCGAAGTTAGGCGCATTTTTCATTAAGAACTTGTTAGGATCTTAACGAATGCGGGACACCCTTAATTGTAAGAAACCGGTGAATGTGTCACTACGGTACGTTGAGGGATGTATTCATGCTGACAGGCTGGAAGGATCCTGACGGAAAACTGTGTTGAATGAAGTACCCAAGGGTCTCAATGCGTTATCCGTCGGTACGTGTAGAAATGGGTGCATGTAGGGTTCTGCGTCGATGTAGTGCGCGTATCCTGCTGTCACCGTCCGGGTATCGGAGGTGCTCCCCAATGCAGGCGGTGTTGCGGAGGGTCCTTCCGAAAGGACAGTTTGGTAACGAGGCGTATCCGCATGGCGACGAATAAAAGCAACGAGTCGATCGACGACAAAGCGTTCCAGGCGTTGGAAGATGCCCTGAAAATCGACTTTGACGAGCTTAAGTCTGCCCTGAACGACAAGGCGTCGTCGGACGGTCCGGAGACAAAGGCGTCGGCCCCCGCAAAGCAGGCACCCGTGGCCGGCCAGGCCGGGACAAAGCCCCAGCCGGAACAGGCGAACCGGACGGCTCGCTCCGCCGAGGCGCCAAGAAGCCTCTCTCCCGAGCCTGCCCCCAAGACGCCCACCTTCGCTCCGGCCAATGATGACGGTCGCAAGACCCCGGCCGCCATTCTCCGTTCGCTGGATGTCCGCTCCAGCCGCTCGGCCATGCGCATTGCCGCAGCCATCTCTCTTCTGTGGATCGTTGGCGGCCTCGGTGTCGCCAATCTCCTTTACGGACCTGAAATCTGGCAGATCCGCTCGCTTGCCGACCTCTCGGCCATGCCGGGCGCCGTCGGCGTGGCGATCTTCATCATCCTGCCGGTCATGCTGTTCTTCTCCTTCGCGATCATGATTTCGCGTGCCCAGGAATTGCGCAATGCCGCCCGCTCCATGGCGGAAGTCGCGCTTCGCCTCGCCGAGCCGGAAACCGCCGCCTCCGAGCGCATCATGACGGTCGGCCAGGCCGTGCGCCGCGAAGTCTCGGCGATGAACGAAGGCATCGAGCGCACCATCGCCCGCGCCACCGAACTCGAGACGCTGGTCCATTCGGAAGTCAATGCACTGGAGCGCAGCTACAGCGACAACGAATTGCGTGTCCGCACCCTCGTCCAGGAGCTTGGCCTGGAGCGCGAAGCCATTGTCGGCCATGCCGAGCGAATCCGCTCGTCGATTTCAGGCGCCCATACCCAACTGAAGGACGAACTCGCAGTTGCCGGCGACGACATTTCCAGCCGAATCGCGACATCGGGCGAAGCCTTCGCCTCGATGATCGAGACGCGCGCCGCCGCCCTGATGGAACGCTCCGACAGCGCCACCCAGACAATCGGTGCCATGCTGTCGACGCGCACCGACGCCCTGCTCTCCGGCCTGACAACGGCCGGCGTCGCGCTCGGCAACGAGTTCGACATTCGCCTCGAGACGCTGAGCCAGACGCTGGCGAAGCGCGGCCACCAGTTGCTCGGCCAGTTCGAGACCCGCGCCTCGACGCTGGATACCAACACCGAAAAGTTGAACGCGGCGCTGAACGAGCGCGCCCGCCAGCTCAACGAAACGCTGATCGCCCGCACGCGCGATCTGAACGAGAGCCTCAATGTCGGCCAGCAGGCCATCGTCGGCGGTCTCGACGATATTCTCAACACGCTCAATGCCACGCTCGACGAAAAGGGCGCGAGCTTCCGCCAGAGCCTGAAAACCAGCGCCGACGACACGATCATGGATCTCGACCTTAGGTCGGGCTTCTTCGAAGAGAAGCTGACGACCACCGTCGGCCAGCTGGCGAGCGCCTTCGATTCCCGCTTCCACGAATTTGCCACCGCCTTCGACAAGCGTGCCGGCATGCTCGATTCCAAGCTGATGGAAAGCCTTGCCCGCATCAACCAGTCGGTGACCGGCGGTTCGGACGTCATCGGCGGCATACTCGACGGCGGTATCGAGCGCTTTGAATCGGCGCTCTCCGAACAGTCTCTGACGCTTGCAACGACGCTCGGAACGACGCAGGATTTCATCGAAAACACGATCAGCAGCAAGACCGCCGAACTGGGCGATGCGATCGGCAACGCGCACACCCGCATCGACAGCGTGCTTGCGGACCGTTCCGGCACCCTGATGAGCGCGCTCACCGCAGCGCAGGACCGGATCGAATCCGGCTTCTCGCAGCGCGCCGGCTCGCTGGAAACCGTCCTCACCGAAAGCCAGCAGCGGCTTGCCGATACGCTGGAAGCCCGCACCAGCGCGATCGCCGACAGCAACCGCCAGCTCGCCGACAATCTCGATAGCCGCACCAGCGGCTTCATCGACGGCCTTCAGGCCATCCACGGCCGGATCGAAGACACCCTGACCACCCGCGCCGACGAGATCACCAGCGCGATCGCCACCAGCCAGCACCGTCTCGACAACACGCTGTCTGAACGGACCATGGAACTGTCGACCCTGATGGCCACGAGTTCCGAACTGATCGACAGCGCGTTTGAAGGCACAGCCGAGCGGATCGACACCATCCTGTCGCAGCGTACGGATGCGCTGACCGGCGCACTGGCGTCGTCCACGACCGCCATCGACAGCGCCTTCGACGGAACCGCGGAACGCATCGACAGCATTCTGTCGCAGCGAACCGGTGTGCTCGCGGGTGTACTGGCGTCTTCCACAGCTGCCATCGACAGCGCCTTCGAGGGGACTGCCGAGCGGATCGACGGTATCCTGTCGGAACGCACGGGCGCCCTTTCCGCCGTTCTCTCATCCTCGACCGGCGCGATCGAAAACGCCATCGGCGGCACGACGGAACGTCTGGACGTCATCCTTTCGGAACGCAGCCGGGCGCTTGGCGATACGCTCGCCACGCAGACTTCGGTGCTTGATGCCCTATTGAGCGACCGCTCGTCCGAAATCGCCGACACGATGACCGCTCGCGCTACGGAAATGGCCGACACCCTGAGCACCCGCACCGAAGAGATTGCCGACAGCCTGTCCTTCCGCGTCACCGCGATCGCCGAAGCCATGGCCGACCGCACCGGCGACATCGAGCAGCAGCTTTCGGGCCGCGTCGCCGAGATCGCCGACAATCTCTCCAGCCGCGTCACCGACATTGCCGGCACCATGACCCACACATCGGCCGAGATCGCCACCGTGCTCTCCGGTCATGCCTCGGACATGGCGGCGGCAATGGTCGGCAAGGCCTCCGATATCGAGCAGACGCTCGCTGGCCGCGCCGATCAGCTCAGCACGTCGCTTGCCTCCACCCATGACCAGATCCGCGCGACGCTGGATGATCGTATCAACGCGATCAACGTTGCGGTCACGCATGGCAAGACCCAGCTTTCCGACCTTCTCGATGAGCAGGCGCTCTCCATCGCTACCACGATGGCCACCAGCTCCAGCATGCTCGAAATGTCGCTGGAAGAACGCCAGGCAGCCCTGAGCGGCATCATCGACCGTAGCGCCGAGGCGCTCGAACAGCGCATGGTCGAAAGCACCAGCCATGTCGCGTCCCAGCTCGGCCAGACCGCCGATCAGATCGGCCGTGCCGCCGATACGCTGACCCAGCGCATGGATGCATCGCTCTCCAACATCAACAACAGCGTCGATGGTACCGGCGCACGCATCGAGAGCAGTCTTGGCGTGCTCGAAGGCCGCATCCGCGAAAGTGTCGGTGGCGTCAGCGAATTCGTCGACAACGCCGGCCAGCGCATCGCCGACACCCTCTCGACAAAGATTTCCGAGCTTGACCAGGTCAGTGACAGGGCGGCGGAGCGCATTTCCGACAGCCTGTCGTCGAAGGTTTTCGAGCTGGATCAAGCCGGTGGCCAGGCAGCCGCGCGCATCGCCGACAGCCTTGCCGGCCGCGCCGACGAGATCGACCGGATCGGCAGCCTTGCCGCGACGCGGATCGCGGAAGCCCTGTCCGGCCACACCGCCGAACTCGACCAGGTCAGCGCCGCCGCTGCCGCCCGCATTTCCGACAGCCTCAGCGGCCGCACCGAAGAGATCGACCGGATCAGCGGCGCCGCCGCGACGCGGATCGCCGAAACGCTCGGCAGCCATACGGCTGAGCTCGACCGCGTCAGCGCCGAAGCCGCAACCCGCATCGAGGCCAGCATCGAAGGCGGCACGGGCCGCATCGAGGAACGTCTCGGTACCATGGACCGCGCCCTGTCCATCGGTCTCGACAATGTCAGCCGCACGATCGAGGGCAAGGCCGCCGGCCTCGTCACCAGCCTGCGCGGCGCCGTTAGCGACGCATCGCAAGGCATCGATTCGGAAGCCCAGCGTTCGGCCGAGATGCTCGCCAAGGCTGGCCAGGATTTCGCGGAAGCGATGGCGGCCCGCCAAGCGGACTTCCAGAGCGCCGTGGAACAGACGGCCGCTTCCGCCGCGATGCGCAGCGCGGAACTTGCCCGCTCCGTCGGTGAAGCCTCGGATGGCGCGGCTGCCCGCATCGCCCAGACGCAGAGCCGTGTCGCCGAGCAGACCTCCTCGCTGCAGCAGAGCCTCTCCGACGTCGAAAAGGCGCTGGAGGCCCGCGGCAACACGATCCGCACGACGCTGGACGACAGCACGCGCGAACTGAACTCGATGCTTGCCGGCCGTTCCGCCGAACTGTCGCGCCTGATCGACGAGCAGGCCCGCCCGATCATCGACCAGTATGCCGCAACCGGCAAGGAAGCTGCCGACCGCATCAGTGGTGCCGCCCGCGAGAGCGCCGAGCGTCTTCGCGCCGAAAATGCAAACCTGCTCGACAGCCTGACGGCCCGCACCGGCGAAACGCTGAACGCGATTTCCACCCGCGCCGAAGAAACCGCCATGGCCATGAAGATGGTCGAGCACCGTCTGCAGTCGACGGCCTCGGGTCTGATCGAGCAGCTCTCGGCCAGCAACGCCTCCATCGCCGGCGTCATCGAACAGGCAAGCGCCAATCTCGGCGCGATGGACCAGCAGCTGGAATCGACCACTGCGCGGTTCTCCGATTCAGCGACGCGCGCCTCCGACATGCTATCGACGACCACGCGCCTGCTCGAAGGCAAGGTCGACAAGCTGGTGGATATTTCCGGCACCACCCTGTCGCAGATCGGTGGCATTGTCGGCCGCTTCGAGGATCATTCGAAGGTGCTCGGCCAGGCATCCGATCTTCTGGCCGCCGCCCAGTCGAACCTGGTCAGCACGCTCGAGGAGCGACAGGACGCGCTGCGCACCCTCTCCATCGGTCTTGTCAGCCGCTCGGAAGAAATCGAGAAGACCATGCATGCGCTTGAAGGCTTCGTCGACGGCGCCTTCCAGCGGGCGGAAGATCGCTCGGCGCAGGTCGCCAGCAACCTGCGTTCAGGCATCCAGTCGTCCTTCAGCGATGTCGGCCGTATCCTGACCGACGCCGAACAACGGGCAGCAGCCGCGGCCGACGCGATGCGCGACGCCGTGGTCAAGGCCGGTGACGATGCCTCGATGTCGGTGGAATCGGTCTTCGTCCGCGCTGAAGAACGCTCGAACGAGATTGCCACCAACCTGCGCGCCGGCGTCCAGGCTTCCTTCGCCAATGTCAGCAAGACACTGTCGGAAGCCGAGGAACGGGCTGCATCGGCGAGCGAAGCCATGCGGGCTGCCGTCACCAAGGCCGGAGAAGACGCCGGGCTCTCGGTGGAAGGTGCCTTTGCCCGCGCCGAGGAACGCTCGAAGGAAGTCGCCCAGCGCCTGCGCGGCAGCGTCGGTGCATCGCTGTCGGATATCGATCGCCTGATGAACGACGCGAGCAAGAAGTCGGACGGTGCCGCCCTGCAGATGGGCGAAGCCATTCGCCAGGCTGTCGAGGACGCCGTCACCCGCTTCAGCGGTGCCACGGACGAAATCCGCCGTTCGGCCCACGAGATCCGCAAGGAACTCGACATGACCCGCGACGAACTCAAGCGCGGTGCCTTCGACCTGCCGGAGGAAGCCAAGGAAAACGCCTCGGTGATGCGCCGCGCCGTTGCCGAGCAGATCAAGGCCCTGCAGGAACTGTCCGACATCATCGGCAAGTCGTCCGGCCAGCTGGAAATTTCCCAGCCGGTGGCACGCCAGCAAGCTGCCCAGCAGCCGGTCGCTGCCGCGCCGGTCCACGCCGTCGTGCAGCAGCCCGTTGCGCAACAGGCTGCTATCCAGACACCCGCGGTCCAGCAGCCGGTCGCCCAGCAGCCAGCTATGGAACAGCCGCGCCGTCAGGAAGCCGAGCCTCTGCTTCGCGGCAGCCTCGGTATCGAGCAGCCACGTCCCATCGCCCAGCAGCCTGCCATCCGCCAGCCTGAGCCAACATCCGAGACGCGCCAGCGATCCGAAGAGGGCAGCGGCTGGATGCGGGACCTGCTGCGCGGCGCATCGCGCGAGGAAGAGCCGGTGGTCACGCCGCCGGTGCAACGTGCCAATGAGCCCCAGCCGGCCGTGCGCTCCGGCGACAATCGCAATCCGCGCCACGTGATGGAATCGCTGAACTCGCTGTCCGTGGATATCGCCCGCGCCATCGACCACGACGCCTCGGTCGACCTGTGGCGCCGGTATCAGCGCGGGGAACGCGACGTGTTCACGCGCCGCCTCTATACGCTGAAGGGCCAGCAGACCTTCGACGAGATCAAGCGAAAGTATGACCGCGAGCCGGAATTCCGCACCGCCGTCGATCGCTACATCGCCGATTTCGAAAAGCTGCTCGGCGACGTGGCTCGCAACGATCGCGACAAGGCGATGACCCAGACCTACCTGACCTCGGACACCGGCAAGGTCTATACGATGCTGGCGCATGCGGCCGGCCGGTTCAGCTAAGAACCCGGATTTCAGAAGGCCCCGTAGATAGACATCTGCGGGGCCTTTTTCTTGTCGACTTGGCGGCAGTTTTCCAGCGCTGTCGTCGACAACTGCCGATGTGACCGGCGACGGCGAGCGCCCTCAATAATCCTGCCTGTTGCGGGTGCGACGGTGGTCGGTCATCCTTTCGCGGTAGATGTCCCCCTGCCTTGCCTTGGCGCGCCATGGCCGGGCCTTTTGAAGCGCAACGTCATAGAGCGGGTCCTTGCGATCAAGTCTCGCCATGACCATGCCGGGCGCAGGCGTGGCCGAACATCGATTGATCCACCGCCCATCCGGTCCGATGTTCCCGGCCGGCCCCTTCGGAGCCTTCTGGGCCGGCGTGGCCGCGCCGATCCACACGCAGTTCAGCCCTGCATGCGCGCGCAGTGCGATCTCAAAATGCTCCGGAAGGCCATAGGAAGCAAAAATCACGCCATCGACACCCATCCGCTCATAGTCACCGAATATCTCGGGAAACTGGCATTCGATGCACAGCGCGCAGCCAAAACTGTAACCATCGACCTCGAAGACCACTGGCACACTGCCCGGCGCATACCAGTCACTGACTTCACTGTTGGACAGAAATCTCTTGTCGTATCGCGTCGTCAATGTCCCGAGATCGGAAAAGACATAAAGGCTGTTGTGCGGCAGGCTGCCGTCCGCCAGCCGATGCGCCCCACCCACGACGGCATGGATATGAAGCGCGCCGCACAAGGCTGCGACAGAGCGAAGCTCGGCTTCTTGTGCGATCCAGTCGAACGTCGCCCAGTCTGTGATCTGTGCTTTCGCGTACCCGGACAGCGCGCCTTCACAAAAGCCGATCAATCTGGCACCGCTGGCAGCAGCTTCGCGGATCATCGTGCGGATGGCATTGCCGTTGGCTGCGATATCCGAGGAAACGACTGTCTGTGCCGTCGCAAATTTCATCAGGCCTCCCGGAGGGTTCGACTCACTCATTCTACCCAATGAGTGTGCAGAGAAACCAACGGCAGTGAAACAAGCATCAGCGCATGAAAAAGGCGGCCACCCGGGCCGCCTTCTGTCGTCTGAAGCCTTGAAAGCCTCAGTGTTCCTTGTTGGCGTAGATCGACTTCTTCGTCAGGTACAGGAGACCGGTGAAGATCACCAGGAAGATGAGGACCATGAAGCCGGTGCGCTTGCGTTCTTCGAGGTGGGGTTCGGCCGTCCACATCAGGAAGGCCGAAACGTCCTTTGCATACTGGTCGACCGTCTGCGGCGTTCCATCGTCATAGGTGACCTGGTCGTCGGTGATCGGCTGGGCCATGGCAAGCGACATGGCAGCGTTGAAGTACGGGTTGAAATGGGTGCCTTCCGGAACAGTGACGCCTTCCGGCGGCTCCTGATAGCCCGTCAGCAGCGAATGGATATAGTCCGGTCCGCCTTCCTGGTATTGCGTGAAAATATCCAGGATGAACAGCGGGAAACCGCGCTCGACACCGCGTGCCTTGGCGATCAACGAGAAGTCCGGCGGAGCCGCACCATTGTTGGCGGCAGCGGCGGCTTCCACGTTCGGAAACGGCGAAGGGAAGTGGTCGGATGCAACGGCCTTGCGGGTGAACATTTCACCATCGCCGTTCGGCCCGTCCTGCACTTCGTAGTTCGCTGCGAAGGTCTTCACCTGCGCTTCGGAGTAGCCCATGCCTTCCAGTGTGCGGAAGGACACGAGATTCATCGAATGGCAGGCGGAACAGACTTCCGTGTAGACCTTCAGGCCGCGCTGCAACTGACCCTTGTCGTAGTGACCGAAGGGACCGGCAAAGCTCCAGTCGATGTTCTTCGGCTTCAGGATCGGAAAGTGTGCGTTGGCAACGGCGTGCTCAGTCGCTTCCTTCAGGCCGTGCTCTTCCTCGGCGGCATATGCCGTGCCGCCCAGAATGCCGGCTGCAAGTGCGAGCGACAGGATGCTTGTAACAAGCTTTTTCATCGGTTCAGTTCCTCTCAGCCGCGCTTACTTTTTGTTCTGCTTTTCCAGAACCGCTTCCGTGATCGAATTCGGAATACGCTTCGGGGTTTCGATCAGGCCGAGAACCGGCATGATGACGATGAAGAACGCGAAGTAGTAGAGCGTGCCAATCTGGGCCATCAAAGTGTAGAGATCGGTCGGTGCACGCGAGCCCAGCCAGCCGAGCAGGATGGCGTTCGCGACGAAGAGCCAGAAGAACAGCTTGTACCAGGGACGGTAGACAGCCGAGCGGACCTTCGACGTGTCGAGCCAGGGCAGGAAGAACAGGATGATGATCGAGCCGAACATCACCAGAACGCCGCCGAGCTTGGAGTCGATCGGGCCGATGTTGAAGGTGATGGCGCGCAGCATCGCGTAGAACGGCAGGTAGTACCATTCCGGAACGATATGGGCCGGCGTCTTCAGCGGGTTGGCCATGATGTAGTTGTCGGGGTGGCCGAGATAGTTCGGCATGTAGAAGACGAACCAGGCATAGGCGATGAGGAAGACGGAAACGCCGAGCGCATCCTTCATCGTCGCGTAGGGCGTGAACGGCACGGTATCGGTCTTGGTCTTGACTTCGACGCCGGTCGGGTTGGTCTGGCCGGTCACGTGCAGGGCCCAGATATGCAGGACGACAACGCCGGCAATCATGAAGGGCAGCAGGTAGTGCAGCGAGAAGAAGCGGTTGAGCGTCGGTTGATCGACGGCGAAGCCACCAAGCAGGAACTGCTGCAGCCACTCGCCCACCAGCGGGAAGGCCGAGAAGAAGCCGGTAATAACGGTCGCGCCCCAGAATGACATCTGACCCCAGGGCAGAACGTAGCCCATGAAGCCGGTTGCCATCATCAGCAGATAGATGACAACGCCGAGGATCCAGAGGATTTCGCGCGGTGCCTTGTATGAGCCATAGTAGAGGCCGCGGGCAATGTGCAGGTAAACCGCGATGAAGAAGAAGGATGCACCATTGGCATGCATGTAGCGCAGCAGCCAGCCATGGTTCACGTCGCGCGCAATCTTTTCGACCGACTCAAAAGCGTAGGCCGTGTGAGCCACATAATGCATGGCGAGCACGACACCCGTGAGGATCTGGATGATCAGCATCACGGACAGCATCGCGCCGAAGGTATAGGCGTAATTCAGGTTACGCGGGACGGGGTAGGAGATGAAGCTGTCGTGCACCATCCGCGGCAGCGGCAGGCGCGAGTCGATCCACTTCTCGATACCGGTCGTCGGTGTGTAGGTTGAATGATCCCCACTCATATTCAGTATTCCCCTCAGCCGATCTTGATGACTGTGTCAGTGGCAAAAGAAAAGGTCGGAACCGGCAGGTTTTCAGGTGCCGGGCCTTTTCGAATACGGCCGGCCGTGTCGTAGACCGAGCCATGGCAGGGACAGAACCATCCGTTGTATTCGCCGGACTGGCCGAGCGGCACACAGCCGAGATGGGTGCAGGAGCCGATCATGACGATCCAGTTTTCCTTGCCCTTGCCGGCGGAACGGTCAACGCCTGTCGCCTGTGCGTCGGCCGGAAGATTGGCGTTGCGCGCGACCGGGTCCTTGAGGTCGGCAAGCGCGACAGCGTCGGCTTCCTTGACTTCCTCGTCGGTGCGGTTGCGGATGAACACCGGCTTGCCGCGCCACTTGACCGTCAGCGACATGCCGGGCTGCAGGCTGGAGACATCCACTTCGATCGAGGCAAGGGCCAGCGTCGAGGCATCGGGGCGCATCTGGTCGATGAACGGCCAGGCAACCGCAGCGGCGCCGACCACGCCGGCCATGCCGGTGGTCAGATACAGGAAGTCACGGCGAGTAGGCTCGCTCAGGGTTTCGCTTGATATCTCGTGTTCGCTCACGGCTAAACCATCCTCTCACGCAATGTTTGCGGTAACCGCACAATCCCCCGGTGTCGATCCGCGTCCCGTGATGCCACTTGAGCGAAAGAACACCGCCAAATCAATAAGCCGATACACGATTCGTCGAAAACTTTCGTCTTTCCGTCTCATGCATCAAAACCGGGCGAACCTCGCACGCACAAAAAACGGCAGATTCCCCGGCAATCCGGCGGGTTCTATGCTTGATCGCATGGGATGTCCAGCCTTAGGCACAAGAGGTGAGCCACAATGTCGCGGGAAAACCGAAGCCAATGTTCGCAAACCGCTTTTCACGCTTGCCCGCATGCAAAACAGAGATTCGGGAACTGTCGGCGCGGCCTTTTGTCACCGCTATTCGGCGGCGGCATCCGGCGCCAGAAAGCCGCCGGACTGGCGCCTCCAGAGATCAGCGTAAAGACCGCCGGCGGCGATCAGTTGGTCATGCGTCCCATCCTCGGCGATCCGCCCCTCCTCGACGACGATCAGGCGGTCAAGAGCCGCGATGGTCGAGAGCCGATGGGCGATGGCGAGCACGGTCTTGCCGTGCATGAGGCGGTCGAGATTGGACTGGATTGCCGCCTCGACTTCCGAATCGAGCGCCGACGTCGCCTCGTCCAGCACCAGGATCGGCGCGTCCTTCAGCATGACGCGGGCGATGGCGATCCGCTGGCGTTGGCCGCCGGACAGCTTGACGCCGCGCTCGCCGACATGGGCGTCGAATCCCGTACGACCACGCTGGTCCTGCAGCCGTTCGATGAAACCGAGCGCCTCGGCTTTTCTCGCCGCCTCCCGCAGACGGTCTTCGTCCGCGTCGGGTCGGCCGAACAGGATATTATCGCGGATCGAGCGATGCAGCAGCGAGGTGTCCTGGCTGACGACGCCGATCTGCGTGCGCAGCGATTCCTGCCGCACCGTCGCGATATCCTGTCCGTCGATCAGGATACGTCCGCCCTCCAGGTCGTAGAATCGCAGGAGCAGGTTGACGAGCGTGGTCTTGCCAGCGCCTGAGCGGCCGACGATACCGACTTTCTCGCCCGGACGAATCGTGAGCGACAAATTGTCGATGAGACCCCTGTCCCGGCCATAGTGAAAGCGGATGTTTTCGAAGCGGATCGAGGGCGTTTCGACAGTCAGGTTGCCGGCGCCGGGAATATCCACCAGTTGCACCGGTTGCGAAATCATTTCGGCGGCATTCTGGATCGTGCCGATATTGCGCATGATGCCGTTGAACTGCACCATCATGCGGCTGAGCAGGAAGTTCAACCGCAACACGAGCGCCAGCGTGAAGGCGACGGCGCCGGCGCTGATCAGGCCATGCAGCCAGAGATGGACGCTGAGGCCCGCCATGGTGACGATCATGATGCCGGAGAGAAACGCCATCGAGGCCCGTACGCCGGTGATGAACCGGGTAAAGCGGATGATGCTGTCCTGGAAGATGTCGAAGCCCTGCCGCATGTAGCGGTCGTTTTCCTCGTCGCGGGCGAAGAGTTTCAGCGTCTGGATATTGCTGTAGGCGTCGACCATCCGGCCGCTGAGCATGGAGGATGCTTCTGCCGTCTCCTTCGAATGCTGGCGGATGCGCGGCACGAAATAGCGGGCAAGAAAGGCAAAGCCGATCAGCCAGAAGAGCACGACGATGGCAAGCGACAGGTCAAGTTGACCAACCAGCACCAGCGTCGAGACGGAATAGATACCGACAAACCAGACACTTTCCATCAGTGAGGTGACGACGTCGCCCACCGCCTGCCCTCCCGACCAGACCTTGGTGACGATCCGGCCGGAAAAGTCGTTCTGGAAGAAGGACAACGACTGACGCGCGACATGAAGATAGGACTGCCAGCGAACCAGGTTGTAGAATCCGGGCGTGATCACCTGCTGATCGACCAGCGACATCAGCAATGAAACAACGAAACGCACGACGCCGATCAGGACGAGCATGCCGAACAGTTCGGCGCCATGCGCCGCAAGCAGTCCGCTCCAGCCATCGCCCGGCTTGACTGTCGCCAGGATATCGACGACCCGGCCGACAAACCAGAACAACGTCGCCTCGATCGCCGCCGTCACGCCGCCGAGGACCAGCATGGCAATGAACGGCGCTTTCGCCTGGCGGATATAAAACCAGATGTAGGGAATGAGCCTTTCCGGCGGCTGCAGGCCGTCGCGCGCCTCAAACGGCAATATCCAGTTTTCAAACAGGGCAAAAATGGCGCGCAACATGGCTCAGATATAGGCCTTGGGAAAAATGCGGCAATGCAAAATGTTCGCGGGCGAGATTACAAATCGGCAATCCGGGCATGTCGCGGTCGGAAATCGCAAAAGTATCCTCCCCACCTTGAGTGGGGAGGATAAGTGCCTACTCGGCTGCTTCTTCCTTTTCCGGATCGTCGGCGAGAAACCCGCCTGATTGCCGCGACCAGAGATCGGCGTAGAGCCCTCGCCGCGTGATTAGTTCAGCATGGCTGCCGGTCTCGACGATCTTTCCGGCTTCCAGGATCACCAGCCGATCCATCTCGGTCAGCGTCGACAGGCGGTGGGCGATCGCGATCACCGTCTTGCCCGCCATCAGCGCGAACAGGTTTTCCTGGATCGCGGCCTCGACTTCCGAATCCAGCGCCGAGGTCGCCTCGTCGAGGATCAGGATCGGTGCGTCCTTCAGGAAGACGCGGGCGATCGCGATACGCTGGCGTTGACCGCCGGAGAGCTTGACTCCCCGCTCGCCGACCTGTGCATCCAGCCCCCTGCGGCCCTGGTTGTCCTCGAGTTGCTCGATGAACTCCCAGGCATTGGCCCGCTTGGCGGCCGCCATGATCTCGGCATCATCAGCCTCCGGATGCCCATAGGCGATGTTGTCGCGGATCGAGCGGTGAAGCAGCGACGTATCCTGCGTCACCACGCCGATCTGGCCGCGCAGACTGTCCTGCGTCACCGTGGCGATATCCTGACCATCGATCAGGATCGCCCCGCCTTCCAGATCGTAGAAGCGCAGGAGCACGTTCATCAGCGTCGTCTTGCCGGCGCCGGAGCGTCCGACGAGACCGATCTTCTCACCCGGCTTGATGGAGAGCGCGAGATTGTCGATCACACCCTTGTCCTTGCCATAGTGGAAGCGGATGTTTTCGAACGTGATCGCACCCTCAGGCGCCTTCAGCACCTTGGCATCGTCCTTGTCGACGATGTCGTGCGCCTTGGTCATCATGCTCATGCCATCATAGACCGTGCCGATGTTTTCAAACAGCGCCGAAACTTCCCACATCATCCATTGCGACATGCTGTTGACGCGCATGGCGAGCGCCACCGCAATCGCGATCGAGCCGACCGACATGCCGCTGGTCATCCAGAAATAGATGCCGAGCGCCGAGATCGCAAAGAGCGCGATACAGTTGTTGGCATAGACGAGCGCATGGAACAGCGTCACCTTGCGCATCTGCCGGTGCACGGTCTGCAGGAAGATATCCATGCTTTCCTTGGCATAGACCTCCTCGCGGCCGGCATGCGAGAACAGCTTGACGGTCGAAATGTTGGTGTAGCTGTCGACGACACGGCCCGTCATCATCGACCGCGCGTCGGCCTGATCCTTGGAAATCTTGCGCAGGCGCGGGACGAAATAGGATACGATCAACACATAGATCAGGATCCAGACGACGAGCGGCGCAAGCAGCCGCCAGTCGGCGGCAGCCACCACGACCAGCATCGAGATGAAATAGCTGACGACATAGACGAAGACGTCGAGGATCTTCATCACCGTTTCGCGCACGGCAAGCGAGGTCTGCATCACCTTGGTGGCGACGCGGCCGGCGAACTCGTTGGCAAAGAAGGTCATTCCCTGCCGCAGCAGGTAACGATGCATCTGCCAGCGCGCGATCATCGGATAGTTGCCGAGCAGCACCTGGTGCATGATGATCGAATCGAAGGTGACGAGCGCCGGCAGCCCGATCAGGATGAGCGCCCCCATCCAGAACAGCCGCGTGGCTTCACTTTGCAGGAAGTTTTCCCGCTGCGCCGAGGACAGCCAGTCGACGACGTTGCCGAGGAACTGGAACAATGCGACTTCACCGACAGCGATCAGCATGGTGCAGATCGACATGGTGATCAGCCATGGTGCGGCCGGCTTCGTATAATGCCAGCAGAAGGCGAACAGTCCCTGCGGCGGAGCCTTCGGCTCCTCGGTGGGATAAGGATCGAGGCGGGATTCAAACCAGCCGAACATAGTCTAGCTCCTTGAGGAAACCTTAAAGGAAGGCGGGCACCCCGCATTCATTGTCTCGAAGTCTTCGCCCCGGAAAACGCCGTTCTTGCGCACAAGACGTGTTCGGCCGGAAAGCGGTCGGTTGTGCGGATAAGCCAATAAAGGAAAAGCGCGAAACCGGTCAGTCCATGCGGACTGGAGGCGCAGCCTGGAGGCTGATGACCATAGGGATATCCATGCATGCCTCCGTCGGTTCGCGTTGAAGATGTGCAAGGCTTAGAACCTTTTGCGCCGATATGCCAGATTGTCGCAGGCACTTTTTTCATCATTTCCGGCGCCGGATGCTTTCTGTTGCCAGAACGGCACAGATTGATTACGGGCATTGATGACCTCCATCAGTGCCGTTGATATGTCCGTGCATCCGATCCGCATCGCCCTCTACCAGCCCGATATTCCCGGCAATACCGGCACGATCCTGCGCCTTGCCGCCTGCCTGGGCCTCGCCGTCGATATCATCGAACCGGCCGGCTTCGACCTTTCGGACAAGAACCTGAAACGGGCGGGCATGGACTACATCGCCGCCGCCACGCTGAGGCGGCACGTCAACTGGGAGCGATTCGAGGAGACGAGGCTCGATGAAGGACGGCGGCTGGTGCTGGCCTCCACCAAGGCCGCCGATCCCTATACGCGCTTTGCCTTCCAGCCCGGAGACACGCTGTTGTTCGGCCGCGAAAGCGCAGGCGTGCCCGACCACGTCCATGAACGGGCCGACGCCCGCATCATCGTGCCGATGGTCGAGGGCCAGCGCTCGCTGAACATCGCCATGTCGGTCGCGATGATATCAGGCGAGGCGATCCGCCAGATCACGCTCTGAAGTCAAAAACGCGCCTCACGCCGCAACGTTTCCATAGGCGTTATCGGTCCGGGCGGTTTTCAGCGCCCTCGCCCACCACTTCAGCCGCCGCAGCATCACCTGCAGCCCCGCCTTGGCTTCCGCCGCCTTGAAGGGATTGCCGGCGCTATCGAACTGTGCCCAGACATTGGAAAAGCTGACACTGTCGCGGATGGTGACGGCGTGAAGTTCGGCAAAGACCTGGCGCAACTGTTCGACAGCACGCAAGCCGCCCGAGACACCGCCATAGGAAATGAAGCCGACCGGCTTGGCGTGCCAAGGCTCATAGGTGCTGTCGATCAACTCCTTGAGCGCCGCCGGATAGCCGTGATTGTATTCCGGCGTTACCACGATGAAGGCGTCGGCCTCGGCGATCCTGTCTTCCAGCGAAGCCTCGTTTTCGGCCGGGTTTTCGCTGGCGTTCTTGAACTGGAGCGGATCGATCAGCGTCACTCGAAAACCGCTCTCGGCCCAAAGCTCGGTCAAGGCCCAGTTGACGACGGTTTCGCAGAATCGGCCCTGCCGGGCGCTGCCGTAGACGACGGCGATGGTCATTTTCTCGTTCATGCCTATGCAAGCTCCGTTGCGGATCCGATGGAGCCAATGTTATAAAACCTCAACTAAAGTTGAGGTCAAGCCGAATGGCGGAAAAAATTCATCCTGAAAATCTGCGCCGTGAGTTGAGCGTCGGAGAGGTCGCCGCCCGAAGCGGCATAGCGGTCTCGACGCTTCATTTCTATGAGACCAAGGGGCTGATCAAGAGCATGCGCAGCCAGGGAAACCAGCGACGTTACCCGCGCAGCGTGCTGCGCCGCATCGCCGTCATCAAGATCGCCCAACGCACCGGCATCCCGCTCGCCGATATCCAGAAGACGCTGTCGTCGCTTCCGAACGACCGACCGCTGTTGGCGAGTGACTGGGAGCGCCTGTCGCGCAACTGGGAGGCGGATCTCGACGAACGGATTGCCAAGCTGACGGCGCTTCGCGACCAGTTGACCTCCTGCATCGGCTGCGGCTGCCTGTCGATGAATGACTGTCCGCTGCGCAACCCCTATGACGCCTTGTCGGAAAAAGGCGCCGGCGCCTACCTGCTCGAGCATCCCACGAATAGCGGCGCTGGTTGATCAGCGAGCCGCCGCAGCTTATCCATCGGATTTCGCCAGCCTGCTCAAACCCACCATGCTGGCAAGCGTGTCGAGGCTCGAATCGAGCGGGGAATAAGCGCCGTCGCTATGGCGCGGCACCTCGCGAAGGCAATGTGACGAATACTAATAGGCTGTCGGCAAGCGCCGCATGGTGAACTCGATCTGGTCGCCATCGAGCAGGCGCCAACTCTCCACCTCCGTCCAGTAGGCCGCTTTCGGCCAGGCATCGAACCATTCC
>NZ_DATJDJ010000242.1:0-13774 GCF_035497515.1 Pararhizobium sp.
CTGAGAAGCGGCTATGCGCTTGCCCGGCCGGGCAGGCTTGAAACAGATTGAGGGCGTCGGCCGGGTTGACCGGTCCGCCGAATGGGAAATGGCAATTGCCAGATTGCCCAGGGAAGACGAAAAAGGCACCGATCATGGGTCTGCAGGCTCTTTTTTTCTATCTTTTTTCATTCGTCGCGGTCGCGTCGGCGTTCATGGTCATTTCTGCGCGCAACCCGGTTTACTCCGTGCTGTTCCTGATCCTGACCTTCTTCAATTCGGCCGGCCTGTTCCTTCTGACGGGCGCCGAGTTCCTCGCAATGATCCTGCTGGTGGTTTATATCGGCGCGGTCGCCGTTCTCTTCCTCTTCGTGGTGATGATGCTCGACATCGATTTCACGCAATTGAGGGCAGGGGTGCTTGAATATGCACCGGTTGGCGCGCTGATCGGGCTCATTCTGGCGGCGGAACTCGTCATCGTCGTCGGCGGCAGCAGCTTCTCGCCGGAAATCGCCAAGACGATCTCCATGCCGATCCCGGCCGTGGCGGATCGCACGAACACGGCAGCGCTGGGTGACGTGCTCTATACGCATTACGTCTATTTCTTCCAGATCGCGGGCCTGGTGTTGCTGGTCGCCATGATCGGCGCGATCGTGCTGACTTTGCGCCACCGCGAAAACATCAAGCGCCAGGATATTACGCAACAGGTTGCCCGGACGCCGAAAACCGCTGTCGAAGTGGTCAAGGTCAAGTCGGGGCAGGGCCTTTAAGACGGACGGGGTCAAGGAACATCATCATGGAAATCGGTATTTCCCACTATCTGACCGTCAGCGCCATCCTGTTCACACTGGGCGTCTTCGGCATCTTCCTCAACCGGAAGAACGTCATCGTCATCCTGATGTCGATCGAGCTCATCCTGCTTGCGGTGAACATCAACATGGTCGCCTTCTCGTCGTTCCTGAACGACATCACCGGCCAGGTGTTCGCCCTGTTCATTCTGACCGTCGCGGCTGCGGAAGCCGCTATCGGGCTTGCAATTCTCGTCGTCTTCTACCGCAACCGCGGCTCCATCGCCGTGGAAGACGTCAACATGATGAAGGGCTGATCGGGCTATGAATACGATTATTCAAGCTGTCGTTTTCCTGCCGCTGATCGGCTTCCTGATCGCGGGCCTGTTCGGCACGTCGATCGGCGCCAAGGCTTCGGAATACGTCACCAGCGGTTTCATGATCATTGTCGCGGTCCTGTCCTGGATCGTCTTCTTCAACATCGCGCTTGGCGAGACGGAGATGGTCAAGGTCACCGTGATGCGCTGGATCCAGTCTGGCAGCTTCGACGCCGAATGGGCGTTCCGCGTCGACACGCTGACGGCGGTGATGTTCGTCGTCGTCAACACGGTGTCGTGCCTCGTTCACATCTATTCGATCGGCTACATGCATCACGATCCGCATCGGCCGCGCTTCTTTGCCTATCTGTCGCTGTTCACATTCGCCATGCTGATGCTGATCACCTCCGACAACCTGCTGCAGATGTTCTTCGGCTGGGAAGGCGTGGGCCTGGCCTCCTATCTGCTGATCGGCTTCTGGTACAAGAAGCCGTCGGCATCGGCCGCCGCCATGAAGGCGTTCATCGTCAACCGCGTCGGCGACTTCGGTTTCGCGCTCGGCATCTTCGGTGTGTTCGTACTGTTCGGCTCGATCAGCTTTGAAACGATCTTCGCCGCTGCCTCGAGCTACCTGCCGGCTGAAGGCGCTGCCGAAGGTGGCGAAGCTGTCATCAACCTCTTCGGCATGCATCTCGACAAGGCCGATGCGATTACCGCCATCTGCCTGCTGCTCTTCATGGGCGCGATGGGCAAGTCGGCGCAGTTCCTGCTGCACACCTGGCTGCCGGACGCCATGGAAGGCCCGACGCCCGTGTCGGCGCTCATCCATGCCGCAACCATGGTCACCGCCGGCGTCTTCCTCGTCGCCCGCATGTCGCCGCTGTTCGAACTGTCGCACACCGCCCTGATGGTCGTGACCATCGTTGGCGCGGTCACCGCCTTCTTCGCGGCGACGGTCGGTCTCGTCCAGAACGACATCAAGCGCGTCATCGCCTATTCGACCTGTTCCCAGCTCGGCTACATGTTCGTGGCGCTTGGCGTCGGTGCGTATGGTGCCGGTATCTTCCACCTGTTCACGCATGCCTTCTTCAAGGCCCTGCTGTTCCTTTGCGCCGGCTCGGTCATCCATGCCGTCGATGGCGAGCAGGACATGCGCTACATGGGTGGTCTGCGCAAGCACATCAAATGGACGTATCTGATGATGATGATCGGCACGCTGGCCATCACCGGCGTCGGCATTCCGTTCTCGGGTATCGGTCTCGCTGGCTTCATCTCGAAGGACATCATCATCGAGTCCGCCTATGCAGCGCATTCGCCGGTCGCGGGTTTTGCCTTCACGCTGCTCGTCATCGCCGCCTGCTTCACCAGCTTCTATTCCTGGCGCCTGATCTTCATGACTTTCTACGGCAAGCCGCGCGCTTCCCATGACGTCATGCATCACGTCCATGAATCGCCGATGGTCATGCTGGTGCCACTGTTCATTCTTGGCATTGGTGCGGTTGCCGCCGGTATGGTGTTCGAAGGTGATTTCTTCGGCCATCACTATGCCGAGTTCTGGCAGGGTGCGCTGTACATGGGACCGGAAAACGAGATCCTGGAGCATTTCCACCACGTTCCGGCCCTGGTTGCCCTGAGCCCGTTCATCGCCATGGTCCTCGGTTTTGTCACGGCCTGGTACATGTATATCCGCTCGCCCGAAACGCCGAAGTATCTGGCCGAGCAGCATCGTGGCCTCTATCAGTTCCTGCTCAACAAGTGGTACTTCGACGAACTCTACGACTTCCTGTTCGTTCGCCCGGCCAAGCGCATCGGAACTTTCCTCTGGAAGGAAGGTGACGGTCGCGTCATCGACGGCTACGGCCCGAACGGCATTGCCGCCCGTGTCATGGACGTGACCGATCGCGTTGTTCGCCTGCAGACCGGTTACCTCTATCACTACGCCTTCGTGATGCTGATCGGCATCGCGGCGCTCGTTACCTGGATGATGCTCGGGAGCTCCTTCTGATGACCGATTGGCCCATTCTCTCCGCGGTCACCTTCCTGCCGCTCGTCGGCGTTGTCCTTCTGCTGCTCACGCGGGAAGACAGCGTTTCCGGTCGCCGTAACATCCTCAACATCTCGCTTTTGACCACGATCGTCACGTTCATCGTCTCGGCGTGGATCTGGTGGAATTTCGACAAGTCGAACCCCGGCTTCCAGATGGTCGAGAAGCATGCCTGGCTCGGCACCGGCATTTCCTATCATCTCGGTGTCGACGGCATTTCGGTGCTGTTCGTCGTGCTGTCGGCCTTCCTCATGCCGTTCTGCATTCTGGCCAGCTGGGTCACGGTTGAAAAGCGCCTGAAGTCCTACATGATCGCCTTCCTTCTCCTGGAAGTGTTCATGATCGGCGTCTTCGTGTCGCTGGACATCGTGCTGTTCTACGTCTTCTTCGAAGCCGGCCTCATTCCGATGTTCATCATCATCGGCGTCTGGGGTGGCAAGGACCGCGTCTACGCATCCTACAAGTTCTTCCTCTACACGCTGCTCGGCTCGGTGCTGATGCTGCTCGCCATCATGGCGATGTATTGGCAGGCCGGAACGACGGATATCGCCGAGCTGCTGGCCTATCAGTTCCCGCGCCAGATGCAGACCTGGCTCTGGCTTGCCTTCTTCGCCTCGTTCGCGGTGAAGATGCCGATGTGGCCGGTCCATACCTGGCTTCCGGACGCGCACGTTCAGGCCCCGACGGCAGGTTCCGTCATCCTGGCCGGCGTTCTCCTGAAGCTCGGCGGTTACGGCTTCCTGCGCTTCTCGCTGCCGATGTTCCCGCTGGCATCCGACTATTTCGCGCCCTTCGTCTTCACGCTGTCCGTGGTCGCGATCATCTACACCTCGCTGGTGGCGATGATGCAGTCCGACATCAAGAAGCTGATCGCCTATTCCTCGGTCGCCCATATGGGTTACGTGACGATGGGGATCTTCGCGGCCAATACGCAAGGGGTCCAGGGCGCGATCTTCCAGATGCTGTCGCACGGCCTTGTGTCCGGCGCGCTCTTCCTTTGCGTCGGCGTGGTCTATGACCGCACCCATACCCGCGAGATCAGCGCTTATGGCGGTCTCGTCAACAACATGCCGAAATACGCGGTCGCCTTGATGATCTTCACGATGGCCAATGTCGGTCTTCCCGGCACGTCGGGCTTCGTCGGCGAAATCACCGTGCTGCTCGGCGTCTTCCGTGCCAATACATGGGTTGCCTTCTTCGCGACGACCGGCGTTATCCTGTCTGCCTGTTATGCTCTCTGGCTTTACCGCCGGGTTATTTTCGGCGCACTGGACAAGGACAGCCTGAAGTCGTTGCTCGACCTTTCGGGGCGTGAAAAAGCCCTGCTTTATCCGCTGATCGTGCTCACCATCTTCTTCGGCGTCTATCCGGCTCCGGTATTCGATGCGACGGCTGCTTCGGTGGACGTACTGGTAAACAATTACACTGCGGCCGTGCAGGCAGCGCATGATGTTGCGCTTTCGGCGGAATGATGACGGGACGGGATCGAAATGACTGCTGATACATTCCTCGCAAGCCTGCATCTGTCGACGCCGGAACTCATTCTTGCGGTCGGTGCCCTGTTGCTGCTGATGATCGGTGTCTTCTCGAGCGAGAAATCGTCCGGGATGGTCACCGGCTTGGCCGTTATCCTGCTTGCCGTTGCCGGGGCGTTCGTCTGGCAGACCGGCGATGGCCAGGCCTATAACGGTGCCTTCCTGTCGGATGCCTTCGGCCGGTTCATGAAGATCCTGACGCTGATCGGCTCGATCGTCGCGCTGATCATGTCGGCCGGCGAAGCGCGCTCCGCCGGTATCAACCGTTTCGAGTTTCCGGTGTTGATCGTCCTTGCGACGCTCGGCATGCTGCTGATGATTTCGGCCAACGACCTGATCTCGGTCTATCTGGCGCTCGAACTCCAGTCCCTGGCGCTCTATGTCGTCGCTGCGATGCACCGTGACAATCTCCGCTCGACGGAAGCCGGCCTGAAATATTTCGTTCTCGGCGCCCTGTCGTCGGGCATGCTGCTCTACGGCATGTCGCTGGTCTACGGCTTCACCGGCCATACCGGGTTTGAAGGCATTGCCGCGGCGCTTTCGGCGGAGACCCGCTCGCTCGGCCTCGTCTTCGGCCTGGTCTTCATTCTCGCTGGCGTGGCGTTCAAGATCTCGGCCGTGCCGTTCCACATGTGGACGCCTGATGTCTATGAGGGCGCGCCGACACCGGTGACCGCCTTCTTCGCGGCCGCACCGAAAGTGGCTGCCATGGCCATGCTGATCCGCCTGGTGATCGCGCCGTTCCAGCCGATCATGCACGACTGGCAGCAGGTGATCGTGTTCATCTCGATCGCCTCGATGCTGCTCGGTTCGTTCGCCGCCATCGGCCAGACCAACATCAAGCGACTGATGGCGTACTCTTCGATCGGTCACATGGGCTACGCGCTGGTCGGCATTTCGGCCGGTTCGATGGCCGGTATTCGCGGCGTGCTGATTTATATGCTGGTTTATATGGTCATGACGCTCGGCACCTTTGCCTGCATCATGGCGATGAAGCGCAAGGACGGAAACCACGTCGAGAATGTCGACGATCTCACCGGCCTGTCGCAGACCAATCCGCTGATGGCGACCGTGCTGACGGTGATGATGTTCTCGCTGGCCGGCATCCCACCGCTCGCAGGTTTCTTCGCCAAGTATTTCGTGTTCATGGCGGCGATCGAGGCGCATCTCTATGCGTTGGCGATCATCGGTGTCCTGGCCTCCGTCGTTGGCGCCTACTACTACCTGCGCGTCGTCAAGCTGATGTGGTTCGATGATCCGAAGGGCGAATTTGCCCGTCCGTCCGGTGTGCTGCGGCTCGTCTATGGCCTGTCTGGTCTGTTCGTGCTGGCCTATGTCCTGGTCGGCGGCTGGATCGGTACCGCGGCGGAAGTCGCTGCCCGGACCTTCTTTTGACCGGAGGGGGCCGGATCAGGCTCGATGACATCAGACACACCGTGCTTGGTGATGTCGGATCGACGAATACGGAATGCCTGAACCGTGCCCGCGCCGGCGATCCGGGTTTGCACTGGGTCACGGCGACAAGGCAGATTGCCGGTCGGGGACGTCGGGGCAGGTCCTGGACGTCGGAAGCCGGCAATCTCTACGCGTCGCTGCTGCTGATTGATCCGGCACCGATGGAGAAGTTGCATTCGCTGCCGCTCGCCGTTGCCGTCGCGGTGCAAAACGCTATCCAGTCGGTCATGCCGCCGGGTTCGGAGCCGGTGATGATCAAATGGCCGAACGATATTCTGATTGAAGGCAAGAAGTGCTGCGGTATCCTGCTTGAGGGCGAAGGCCTGCCGAATGGCCATCACGCTCTTGTCATCGGTATCGGCATCAATGTGGCTTTGACACCGGACCACGGACTTTATCCTGTCACGAGTTTGCATGCGCAGGGGGTATCCGTTTCGCCCGATGACCTGTTTGCCCGTCTGTTCGTCAGCATGGCAGACGCCCTGCAGGTCTGGAACCGTGGCGAAGGCATTGCCAGCATCATCGCACAATGGCGCTCCGCCGCTGGCGGCATCGGACAAAAGATTACCGTCAACCTGCCGGATCGCTCGCTTTCCGGACGGTTCGAAGGCATAGATGAAGACGGCCGACTGATGCTCGATCTCGGAGCAGGCATGATTCAGCGCATCGCCGCCGGCGATGTATTTTTTGGATAAAAAGGCGCAATCTTTCAATGAGCAAACAAGACGAACTCGTCTTCCTGCCGCTGGGCGGGGTTGGGGAAATCGGCATGAACCTGGCCCTTTACGGCTATGGCGCACCGTCCCACCGCCAGTGGATCATGGTTGATTGCGGCGTGACCTTCCCGGGGCTCGATCTGCCCGGCGTCGATCTGGTGCTTCCCGACATCCGGTTCCTGGCTGAAGAGCGCAAGAACCTGAAGGGCATCATCATCACCCATGCCCACGAAGATCATTACGGGGCGCTCGCCGATCTGTGGCCCGGCCTCAACGTGCCGGTCTATGCATCGCCGTTTACCGCCGGCATGCTGGAAGCCAAGCGCAGCTATGAGCGCAGCCGCGCCGAAGTGCCGATCACCATCTTCAAGGAAGGCGACCGCATCAATGTCGGTCCGTTCGAAATCGAAGCGGTCGGCGTCAACCATTCGATCCCCGAGCCGATGTCGCTGGTCATCCGCACGCCGCTCGGCAATGTCGTCCATACCGGCGACTGGAAGATCGACCATGCGCCGTCGCTCGGGCCGTTCACGGACGAAGCGCGCTTTCGCGCCATTGGCGACGAGGGCGTGCTGGCGCTGATGTGCGACAGCACCAATGCGATGCGCGACGGCGTCTCGCCCTCCGAAGAGGAAGTGTCCGCCAGCCTCACGAAAATCATCGAGGAAGCCGAGGGGCGCGTGGCGATCACCACCTTCTCCTCGAATGTCGGCCGTATCCGCTCGATTGCCAAGGCTTCGACCGCCGCCGGACGCGAGGTCCTGTTGCTCGGCAGTTCGATGAAGCGCGTCTGCGATGTCGCGCGCGACGTTGGTCTCATGGAAGGCTTGAATCCGTTTATCGCTGAAGATGAATTCGGCTATATCCCGCGTGACAAGGTCGTCGTCGTCCTGACCGGCAGCCAGGGTGAATCCCGCGCCGCCCTTGCCAAGATCTCCCGCGACGAAATGCGCAATGTCGCCTTGACGGCCGGTGATACCGTCGTGTTTTCCTCGCGCGCCATTCCCGGCAACGAGAAGGCGATCAATGACATCAAGAACGGTCTGGTCGAGCAGGGCATCCATATCGTCACCGACAACGAGGCGCTCGTTCACGTTTCCGGCCATCCCCGTCGCAACGAACTGCAGCAGATGTATGCCTGGACGCGGCCGCAGATGCTCGTGCCTGTGCATGGAGAGGCGGCTCACCTGACCGCGCAGGCGGAACTCGGCCTGCAGTCCGGCATCAAGACCGTTCCAAGGGTGCGCAACGGCGACATCCTGCGGCTGGCGCCCGGCCCCGCGACCGTCATCGGCGAAGCGCCGCACGGCCGCATCTACAAGGACGGCAGCCTGATCGGCGATTTCGAGGAAATGGGCATCGGCGAACGCCGCAAGCTCTCCTTTGCCGGTCATGTCTCGGTCAATGTCGTTCTTGATTCGCGCTACGATTTCGCGGCGGACCCGATCGTTGTTCCGATCGGCCTGCCGGAGTTCGATGACGAGGGCGAGGACATGAACGACACGCTCTACGATGCCGTGCTCGGCGCTGTCGAAAGCATTCCGCGTGGCAAGCGCAAGGATCTGGCGATGGTGACGGAAGCCGTGCGCCGCGCGATCCGCAGCACCGCCAACGAGGTCTGGGGCAAGAAGCCGGTCGTCACGGTGTTCATCAACAAGCTTTGATGCTGCCCGGCGCCCGCTGGCCATGCGGCGGGCGTTGTAACAGTTGAACATGCAGTAGGAAACGACAGCGCGAAAGGCAATCCATGCTCGGACGTGTCAATCACATCGCTCTTGCCGTGCCGGATCTCGAAGCGGCGGCTGACCGTTATCGTTCGATGCTCGGCGCCTCGGTGACGGAACCCGACGCTTTGCCGGGGCATGGCGTGCGGGTTGTGTTCGTCACGCTCGACAACACCAAGGTCGAACTGCTGGAACCTCTCGGTGAAGACTCGCCGATTGCTGCCTTTCTCGTCAAGAACCCGTCCGGCGGCATGCACCATATCTGCTATGAGGTTGCCGATATCCTGGCGGCTCGCGACAGCCTGGTCGCCGCCGGGGGCAGGGTGCTCGGCAGTGGGGAACCGAAGATCGGCGCTCATGGCAAGCCTGTGCTTTTCCTGCATCCGAAGGATTTCTTCGGAACGCTGATCGAACTGGAACAGGTGTGACAGATAGGCGCGTTTGTTCGACGCGCGTGAAAGGTCTATAAGGCCGCATGTTACCGAAGAACTGTTCACTCAGTCTTCATTGCGAGAAAACAAGATGCCGCTTTTTTCCGTCTTTGCGATCTATTTTATCATCTGGTGGCTATCGCTGTTCATCGTCTTGCCGATCGGTCTGAGGACTCAGGCCGAGGAGAACGAGGTGGTGCCCGGCAGTGTGGAAAGCGCACCCGCGCACTTCCGGCCTCTGAAGATATTCTTGGCGACGTCGGTGCTGGCGGCGATCATCCATTTGGCCTGGTACATCGCTTCCGTCCGCCTGGGCTACGGCATCGACGCTATCCCGGACTTTGCCCCGAAATTCTATTGATCGAAATGGATGTTTCATTTGCGACGTCCGTTGACCTGATGGCGACGGCTTCCGCAGAGTCAGCTTCCAGCGCTGATATACGTGCCACATATTTGACACGATTAGGGAGTGCAGACGGTTCTGCACGTGATTTGCCCGGAAAAATGTCAAAAAAAAACAAGGCCAGAAGCCTTGTTCTCTAAAGTATCGCGTGATCCTTATCCGTTTCCGGTGGCTGCGCATAAAGCGCGCCTAAGATCTTATCCTCCCAAGACTTGACCGCGAAATCGACAAGAATTTAATCTCCCTGCTTCTTTTCTGGGCCGAAACTAGCCCAAAGAACAGGCAATGTCATCCCATATTTTTGCATTTTTGCTACAGTAGCATAAAATTATTAAGTTGACTTCATATTCGTGTTTCCTGTTATTAGCGTGCCTTTTTGACGCAGATGCGCGGGTCGTCGCGATGTTCTTCCCTGCGGGCGCAGTACGGTCGTCAGCCAGTCCCGCCTATCCGGAGATGACGGGTTTTCTTCCTCCTCCGAAGCGTCTATGAACGCCTGTGCGCGATGTTCCTGCCGGTGGAATCAATCGGTCGGTCCGTCGCGGCAAGCAGTCAAACGGCAGTGCCCGGTTTGCGCGTCCATAGGTCGCGCGGGGCCTGCAAGCTCAACCTTATTTCGCCCGAATCCAGCGATAGTGCGAAGTGCTTCAAGTTCCGGAACCCGTTCATGCGCCTGTCCCGCTTTTTCATGCCCATTCTGAAGGAAAACCCGAAGGAAGCGGAGATCGTCTCGCATCGGCTGATGCTGCGGGCCGGCATGGTGCGCCAGCAATCGGCCGGCATCTACACCTGGCTGCCGCTGGGCAAGCGGGTTCTCGACAAGGTCAATGCGATCATCCGCGAGGAACAGAACCGGGCCGGCGCCATCGAGCTGCTGATGCCGACGCTGCAATCGGCCGAGCTCTGGCAGGAAAGCGGCCGCTACGATGCCTATGGCAAGGAAATGCTGAGGATCAAGGACCGGCAGGACCGGCCGATGCTCTATGGTCCGACCAATGAGGAGATGATCACCGATGTGTTCCGCTCCTATGTCAAGAGCTACAAGGACCTGCCGCTCAACCTCTATCATATCCAGCTGAAATTCCGCGACGAGATCCGGCCGCGTTTCGGCACCATGCGCTCGCGCGAATTCCTGATGAAGGATGCCTATTCCTTCGACCTCGACCGGGAAGGCGCGGTCGATTCCTACAACCGCATGTTCGCCGCCTATCTGCGGACCTTCTCGCGCATGGGCCTGCGCGCCATTCCGATGCGTGCCGATACCGGCCCGATCGGCGGTGACCTCAGCCATGAATTCATCATCCTGGCCGATACCGGTGAATCGGAAGTCTTCTGCCACAAGGATTTCCTGGATTTCGACATTCCCGCGGAAGACACGAATTTCTGGGATGCGGCCGCGATGAAGGCGATTTTCGACAAATGGACGTCGCTCTATGCGGCGACCTCGGAAATGCACGACGAGGCTGCGTTCAACGCAGTCGATGCGACATCCCGCGTTTCGGCACGCGGCATCGAGGTCGGGCATATCTTCTATTTCGGCACCAAATATTCCGAAGCCATGGGCGCCAAGGTGCAAGGCCCCGATGGCAAGGAGCATACGGTGCATATGGGCTCCTACGGCATCGGTCCGACCCGGCTCGTGCCGGCGATCATCGAGGCGTCGCATGATGAGAACGGCATCATCTGGCCGGCCTCGATCACGCCTTTCGATGCGGTGGTGATCAACATGAAGACGGGCGACGACGCCTGCGATGCGGCCTGCGAAACCATCTATGCGGCCCTCGACAAGGCCGGCCTCGATCCGCTCTATGACGACAAGGACGACCGTGCCGGCACCAAGTTCGCCACCGCCGACCTGATCGGCGTGCCGGTGCAGGTGATCGCCGGCCCGCGTTCGGTGGCCAGCGGCGAGGTTGAACTCAAGGACCGCAAGACCGGTGCCCGCGAAACAATGACCGTCGAGGCCGCCATCAACAAGCTGACCGCCTCGAAATAAGGGATAGGCCATGAGCGCCGCGACGAAGGACCAGGACAAGACAGCGGCCGCCCAGCCGCCAGCGAGCCGCCCGTTTTCCATCTTCGAACGGATGGTGGCCTGGCGCTATCTGCGCTCGCGCCGCAAGGAAGCGTTCATCTCGGTGATCGCCGGCTTTTCCTTCATCGGCATCATGCTGGGCGTGGCGACGCTGATCATCGTCATGGCGGTGATGAATGGCTTTCGCACCGAGCTTATCTCGCGCATCCTTGGCATCAACGGCCATATGATCGTCCAGCCGCTCGACGGCCCGCTCGACAATTACGCCGACCTCGCCACCCGGTTTTCCGGCGTCAAAGGCGTCACCATGGCGATCCCGATGATCGAGGGGCAGACGCTTGCCTCCGGTCCGGGAGGGGCAGGGACCGGGGCACTGGTGCGCGGCGTGCGCGCCGAGGACCTCGCCAAGATGAAGTCGATCTCCGATCACATCCAGTCCGGCGATCTCGTCGGTTTTGCCGCCGGCAGCGGCGTGGCGATCGGTTCGCGCATGGCCGAGCAGCTGGGCATCACCGCCGGCGGCACGATCACGCTGGTGGCGCCGGAGGGCGACGTGACGCCGATGGGCGTCAATCCGCGGGTCAAGTCCTACACCGTCTCGGCGATCTTCGAGATCGGCATGTCGGAATATGATGCCACCATCATCTTCATGCCGCTCGAGGAAGCGCAGCTTTATTTCAATGCGCCAGGCATCGCCCAGTCGATCGAGCTCTTCGTTGCCAATCCCGATCTCGTTGACGAGCTTCGCCAGCCGGTGGAGGATGCAGCCGGCCGGCAGGTCCTGATCAGCGACTGGCGCGACCGCAACAAGACCTTCTTCTCGGCCCTCCAGGTGGAGCGCAACGTCATGTTCATGATCCTGACGCTGATCGTGCTGGTGGCGGCGCTCAATATCGTCTCGGGCCTCATCATGCTGGTGAAGGACAAGGGCAGTGATATCGCCATCCTGCGCACCATGGGCGCCAGTTCCGGCGCCATCATGCGCATCTTCTTCATGACCGGGGCGGCGATCGGCATTGTCGGAACGCTCGCCGGCGTCCTTCTCGGCGTCATCGTCTGTCTCAATGTCGAATCCATCCGCCAGTTCTTCTCCTGGATTTCCGGTACGACGATCTTCAATCCCGAACTCTATTTTCTCAGCCAGCTTCCGGCCGACATGAACCTGGGCGAAACCGTCTCGGTCATCGCCATGGCCATCGGCCTGTCGTTTCTCGCCACGATCTTCCCGGCCTGGCGCGCCTCGCGCCTCGATCCGGTTCAGGCTCTGCGCTACGAATAACCAAGGAATACAGACACGATGAATGCGCGCGTGGCACTGCAGCTTTCCGGCGTCGAACGCCACTACAACCAGGGCGATGAGACCCTGTCGATCCTGAAAGGGGCCGACTTCAAGCTGCATGGCGGCCAGACGGTGGCGCTGGTGGCGCCGTCCGGCACCGGCAAGTCGACGCTCCTGCATCTGGCGGGTCTGCTCGAGCGGCCGGATGCGGGCGAGGTGCTGATCAACGGCCAGTCCTGCGGCGCGCTCGGCGACGAGCAGCGCACGGCAATCCGCCGCAACGAGATCGGCTTCGTCTACCAGTTCCACCATCTCCTGCCGGAATTCACCGCCATCGAGAACATCATGATGCCGCAGCTGATCGCCGGCCTCAACAAGGCCGAGGCGCGCGAACGGGCCGCAGCGCTCCTCGATTACATGCGTATCGGCCATCGCGCCGAACACCGCCCCTCGGAACTGTCGGGCGGCGAACAGCAGCGCGTCGCCATCGCAAGGGCGGTGGCCAATGCGCCGCTGGTCCTGCTTGCCGACGAGCCGACGGGAAATCTCGATCCGGAAACGGCCGGCTATGTTTTCGAGGCGCTGGAGGCGCTGGTGCGTCAGTCCGGCCTTGCGGCGATGATCGCCACCCACAATTACGAACTCGCCTCGCGCATGGACCGCCGCGTCACCATCGAGGACGGCAAGGTCGTCGAACTCTAGGTGCTCTAGGCAGAACGGGCGACCACAGCCGATGGTTGCCCCGTCTAGCCGTTGCCGCAGGCCGTCTGGCCGCGGTCATCCGACCAGTCCCGCAAAAGCACGGTTTCGCCCTTGGCGGCCGGCTTGCCCTCTGCCGTCCCCTTGCCTGTCAGCACGTTGAAGTCGCAGTCCGACTGGTTGTCGGGATCGAGCGTGTCGTAGGAGGTATAGGTGTAGCCGGCGACGACGAAATCGGAGTTGCGATAGGCGACGGTCAGCTTCTGCTCCCATCGGTCGCGACCGATGGCGTCATTGTGCGAGGTGATCAGGAGCGAGCCGTTGGGACGTGCGGTCAGGAAGGGGCGCTGACCGGCGATGCCCAGATTC
>NZ_DATJDJ010000243.1:0-7316 GCF_035497515.1 Pararhizobium sp.
GACGGGGGCATCGAAAATGTCGAGATTTCCTAAGCTCGTTTTCCTTCTTGGCCTTTCGGTCGCAGCCGGTGCCGGGAGCGCCGGGGCAGTCGATCTCGCGGCCGGAAAAAAAGTCTTCGGCAAATGCGCGTCCTGCCATGCTGTGGGCGAGGATGCCAAGAACAAGGTCGGCCCAGAGCTGAACGACCTGATCGGCCGCACTGCGGGAACCGTCGAGGGCTACAAATATTCCAAGGCGATGATCGATGCCGGAGCCGGTGGGCTTGTCTGGGACGAGGCCAATCTTCGCGCCTACCTGACCAAGCCGCGTGACCTGGTCAAGGGCACGAAAATGGCCTTTGCCGGGCTCAAGAAGGAAGACGAACTGGCGAATATCATCGGCTACCTCGCGTCCTTCTCGAAAAAGGCGGCGGCTGTCGAGAAAGAGGAGCCGGATACGAAGGCGGCCGCAGCAGAGCCGGCACCCGCAGCGGCGGACAAAGCAAGCAGCCAGGCCGCCAGCCCTCCAGGGGCCGGTGATGGCCTGCACCTGAAACTCGGGCGTCTTGCCACGGAAGAGGAGGTCGCCGCCTGGGACATCGACATCCGTCCCGACGGTCTCGGCCTGCCGAAAGGCAAGGGCACCGTTTCCCACGGCATGGAGATCTACGACCAGAACTGCGCGTCCTGCCACGGCGATTTCGGCGAAGGGGTCGGCCGCTGGCCGGTCCTCGCGGGTGGACAAGGCACGCTTCGGGCCGACCGGCCGGAAAAGACCATCGGCTCCTACTGGCCCTATCTCTCGACCGTCTACGACTATGTGCGCCGCGCCATGCCATTCGGCAATGCCCGCTCGCTGTCCGACGACGACGTCTATGCACTGACCGCCTATCTGCTCTATCTCAACGACGTCGTCACCGACGAGGAATTCGAGCTTTCGGACAGGAATTTCACCGATATCAGGCTGCCGAACGAGGCCAATTTCATCGAGGACGATCGGACGGACGAACCCTTCTATGCCGGCAAATCCGAACCATGCATGACGAACTGCATCCCCGGCAAGGCGACGATCAAGATGCATGCCGCGATCCTCGACGTAACCCCCGAAAATGCCGATGAAGACGACCAGCCGGCAGGCGGAATTGATTGACGTCCGCCAGCAGATCGAAGCCCTCGAATTGACTGTCTTGGCGGACAATCCCCTTTTGTCCGCTCATGGGATGACAGCCAGGGATGTCGCTCAATCGCATCTGGATGCATGAGCGAGTTCCTGCATCGTTGAAGCCAATGGCTTGATCGGCGCAATCCATTGCTATAGGAAACCTGTATGACAGGTTTTCGAAAGCAATAAGACATGATTGCAAATCCATCAGCGACGCCCGAGGACTTTGTCGGCGGAGCGGTGACGGCGATCGCGCGGCTGATGCGTGAACGGGATCTCAAGCCCGGCGATCGCCTGCCGGCCGAAGCGCTGCTGTCGAAGGAATTGCAGGTTTCCCGCACGGTCATCCGCGAGGCGCTTCGGTCGCTTGCCGCCCTGAATCTGGTGCGGCTGGGAGCCGGCAGGCGTCCGACCGTGGCCGAACTCGACGATGGCGCGTTCTCCCTGATGTTCGAGCACGGCGTCGTGACGGACCAGATCGATATCCAGCAAATCTATGATGCCCGCCGCACGATCGAGACGCGCACCGCAGCCCTGGCGGCCATGCGCCGTAGCGAGGCGGAATGCCGGGCCATTCTTTCGCATGCCCAGGCGATGGAAGATCAGCTTGATCACCCGGACGCGGTGATGGAGCATGACATCGCCTTTCATATCGCCATTGCCCGCGCCTCGCGCAATCCGGTTTTTGTCCTGATCATAGGCGCCTTCCAGGGCATCACCCGGCAAACATGGCCGATCGGCTGGAAGAGCCGGGAAAGCGACGACGAACGCCGGGCGATGAATGCGCTTCACATGAAGATCGCGGAATCGATTGCCGCTGGCGATCCCAAAGCGTCCTCCACCCTGATGGGCGAGCATTTCGACCAGAGCATCAAGGCCCTCCTGAACGCCGGCCTTATCTAATCACCAGGAACACCAAGATGAAAATCACCAGACTCGAAACCGTGCGCATCGCCGAACGCAGCAATCTTTTGTGGGTTCTCGTCCATACGGATGAGGGCATTACCGGGCTTGGCGAAACCTTCTTCGGAGCGGAGACGGTGGAAAGCTATCTGCACGAATATGTGGCGCCGCGCGTGATCGGCCGTGATCCGCTGCAGATCGACCTTCTGGCAAGCGATCTGGTCGGCTATATCGGCTTCCGTTCCTCCGGCGCCGAAGTGCGTGGCAATTCCGCTTTCGACATTGCCCTCTGGGACATTTTCGGCAAGGCGACCAACCAGCCGATCGCGCAATTGCTCGGGGGCTTCAGCCGCAAGGAAATCCGCACCTACAACACCTGCGCTGGAACGGAATATATCAAGAAGAGCACCGGCCAGACGACGGGCAATTACGGCCTGACCGGCGGCACGGCCTATGACGACCTGAACGGCTTCCTGCACCGGGCCGATGAACTTGCGGAATCGCTTCTTGCCGACGGCATCACCGCCATGAAGATCTGGCCCTTCGACGCAGCCGCGGAAAAGACCCGGGGCCAGTATATTTCAATGCCGGACCTGAAGACGGCGCTCGAACCGTTCGAGAAGATCCGCAAGGCCGTCGGCGACAAGATCGACATCATGGTCGAGTTCCATTCCATGTGGCAATTGCTGCCGGCCATGCAGATCGCCAAGGCGCTCGCCCCGTACCAGACATTCTGGCACGAGGACCCGATCAAGATGGACAGCCTGTCGAGCCTCAAGCGCTATGCGGAGGTCTCTCCGGCGCCGATTTCAGCCTCCGAGACGCTCGCCACCCGCTGGGGCTTCCGCGACTATCTCGAAACCGGAGTTGCCGGCATCGTCATGCTGGATATTTCCTGGTGCGGCGGTCTTTCCGAGGCCCGCAAGATCGCCTCGATGGCGGAAGCCTGGCATCTGCCGGTGGCACCGCATGACTGCACCGGCCCCGTCGTCCTCTGCGCCTCTACCCATCTTTCGTTGAACGCGCCGAATGCACTCGTCCAGGAGAGCGTGCGCGCCTTCTACAATACCTGGTACCGGGATCTCGTCACCGCGCTGCCGGAGGTAAAAAACGGGATGATCACCGTTCCGCCCGGGCCGGGGCTTGGCATGGAGCTGCATCCGGAGCTAGAGAAGACCTTTACCGTCAGCCGTCGAGTCTCAGACGCCTCGAGCGTCTGATTTCATTCAGGAACCAGGGAATAATCATGACCAGGATTGCTTCGGCTGCGGCCGGTTTTGGAGCCTCGTCCGCAGCCGGACCGCTGGTCATGCTGCTCGGCATGCTCATGTTCGCGCTCAACGACGCCATGGGCAAATGGCTGGTATCGTCCTATGGCCTGGGCCAGGTCATCCTGATCCGCAGCGTCGCGGCGCTCATCATCCTGTCGCCGCTGCTATGGAAGGCAGGTTTTGCTCCGATCGTCGGCGCGGAGCGCAAGGGCATGCAGCTGGCGCGGGTGATGTTCTCGACCGTCGAAGTCTTCTGCTTCTATTACGCCGTCATGTATCTGCCCCTGGCGGATGTCATGACCTACTGGCTGGCGGCCCCGATCTATGTCGCCGCGGCCTCCCCCTTCCTGCTCGGCGAAAAGGTCGGCTGGCGCCGCTGGAGCGCGATCGCCGTCGGTTTCGTCGGCGTCATCATCACGCTTGAACCGTCGAGCGCCATGTTCACCATGCCGGCCGTGATCTCCATCATCGGCAGCGCCGCCTTCGCCTTCATGATGATTTCCGGACGGTTCCTGCGCGGCACTCCGGACAGCACTCTGGTGTTCTTCCAGATCACGGGCGCCGGGATCGCCGGCCTGTTCTTCGTGCCCTTCGACTGGTCACCGATCCAGTCGCAGACGGATCTCCTGCTGCTCGGGCTGCTGGGCGTCGTGGCCATGGCGGCGCATATGCTCGTCAACCGGGCCCTGAAGATGTCGGACGCCGCGACCGTCGCACCGCTCCAGTACACGCTGCTGCTCTACGCCGTCATCTTCGGCTGGATGTTCTTCGGCGACGTTCCCCGCCTGACCATGATCATCGGCGCCGTGCTGATCGTCGCATCGGGGCTGTTCATCTTCATCCGGGAACAAATGCTGAAGAGGCGCCAGGCCGATCCGCCGATTGAGGTGCCATAAGCACCAGGGCTTCGGCAGCAGATTCTTCACCATTCCGCCGAATTCTCCTCCGTTCGACCGCAACATCTCCTTCTCCAACAAAAATGCCCGTGGCACGCGGCCACGGGCATTTTTTGTTGGCAATCGGACCGCCCGCGATGGACGGCCCGAACCTGTTTTTTACTTCCGGATTTCCGCAAGATTGGCAAGAATGCCGTCGACGACGTCGGCGCCGATCTCGGCCTTGTGTTTCTCGTAGACGACCATCGACTTCTCGCGGATACGCGCCTGCTCTTCAGCGGAAAGCGTGTTGACCTCGAGACCGGCCTCCTTGATCTTCTCCAGGGACTTCTTGTTGAGGTCTTGGATGACCTTGCGCTCTTCGTCACGACCGACGACCGCGCATTCGCGAAGGGCTGCTTGCTCGTCGGCGGTATAGGTGTCAAAGATCGCCTTCGAGAACAGGAAGAGGAACGGCGTATAGGCGTGGTTCGTCTCGGTGACGTATTTCTGCACTTCGTAGAACTTCGAAGTGTCGATCGTCACATAGGGGTTTTCCTGCGCATCGATCGCCTTGGTTTCCAGGGCGGAGAAGACTTCGCCGAAGGCCATCGGGGTCGCGTTTGCGCCCAGATTCTGGAAGGTGTCGAGGAAGATGTTGTTCTGCATGACGCGAACCTTCATCCCTTCGAAGTCTTCCCACTTCGTGACCGGGCGAACCGAGTTCGACAGGTTGCGGAAACCGTTTTCCCAGTAGGCGAGATTGACCAGGCCGGCTTCTTCGAGCTTCGTGTTCATCATGTCGCCGAAGTCGCCGTCGAGGACCTTGTAGGCTTCCTCGGGGCTGGTGAACAGGAACGGCAGGTCGAAGACGCCGAGCGCCGGAACGATACCGACCAGCGGCGACGAGGATGTGACGACGGCTTCCTGGACACCCGAGCGCAGAGCCTGGGTTGCCTGAAGGTCACCACCGAGCGCACCGCCCCAGAAGGCCGTCAGCTTCAGCTTCGCGCCGGACTTTTCGTCGAGGCAGGCCTGCATGGCCTTGATGCCGTTGCCGACCGGATGGTCTTCGTTGATGCCGTTCGAGACGCGGATCGTGCGCTCGTTGAACTCGGCGAAGGCCGGGGCAGCGGCGGAAAAGCCGAATGCGATGGCGGTGGTGGCAAGAAGTAGTTTTCTCATAATATCCTCCCTTGGATACAGTTGGTGAGCGGTTGAAGGGTAATCAGTAAAGCCAGCGTGCGGGTATAAGGACGAGGTCCGGGAAGAGGACCAGAAGAAACAGCACGATGGTTTGGGCAACCAGGAATGGCCAAACGCCGATAGTCACCTTCCCGAGCGGTATGCGACCCACGCCGCTGACGACGTTGAGAACGACGCCGACGGGCGGCGTGATAAGGCCGATGCAGTTGTTCATGATGAACAGGACCCCGAAATAGATCGGGTCGATGCCCGCCTGCTTGATGATCGGCATCAGGACGGGCGTCAGGATCAGGATCGTCGGCGTGAGATCGAGGGCAGTGCCCACCACCAGCACGAGGAGCATGATCACAAACAACAGCAGGGTGGGCCGATCGATCAGAGGCTCGATGAACCGGGTGATCTCAGCCGGGATATTGGCGGCCGTGATGAGCCATGCGGACACCAATGCCGCACAGACCAAAAGCATGATCACCGATGTCGTCTTCGCAGCGGCCAGAATGACACGCGGCAGCTGGCTCGGCTTCAATTCGCGGTAGATGAACATGCCGACGAAAAGAGCATAGGCCGCGGCCACGACGGCGGCTTCGGTGGGCGTCACTACGCCGGCCTTGATGCCGCCGAGAATAATGATCGGCATTCCGAGCGCCCAGCCGGCACGCGCGGTCGCCGTGACACGCTCACGCGACGAAGCCTTCGGCAACGGCTCGATCTTGTCCTTCCGCACCACAATCAGCCAGGTCGCAAGCAGGGCGAGGCCCATCAGAACGCCAGGAAAGATGCCGGCCATGAACAGCTGGGTAATCGATACGTTGGCGGCGACACCGAAAACGATGAATGCCATGGAAGGTGGAATAACCGGCGCGATGATGCCGCCGGCCGCAATCAGGCCAGCGGAGCGGGGCACGTCGTAGCCCGCTTTTGCCATCATTGGGATCAGGATCGCCGCCAGTGCGGCTGTATCGGCCGCGGCCGAACCGGAAATACTGGCCATGATCAGTGCGGCCATGATGGTAACGATACCCAGGCCGCCGCGCATATGGCCGACACAGGCGATTGCAAAGTCAATGATGCGGCGCGACAGGCCGCCGGAATTCATCAACTCCCCGGCAAGGATGAAGAAAGGGATCGCCAGAAGCGTAAAGCCTTCTTCGGCGCCGGCAATCATGTTCTGGGCGATGATCTGCGGATGGAACATGCCCATGTAGGCCATGAGCACCACGCCGCAGAACATCAGGGAGAAAGCGACCGGTACGCCGATTGCCATCGATCCGAGGAGCGACGATATGAAGATCAACAATGTCATCAGGTGCGCTCCGCCAGCTGCTCGATGGTCAGGTTTTCTCCGGCAAACGCAGCGATCTCCTCCTCCGTGACGCGGCCTGTCACCAAACGGACCAGGCGCTCGATCGCAATGATGGCAATCCCGGCCCCCGTGAACATGCCGATCCCGTAGACGAAGAGCATGGGCAGTCCCGTGACGGGCGCCTTCATGCTGAAATTGATGCCCGACTGCATCCACGCGCCCCAGAAGAAGATGGAGCAACATAGGAGGACGATGAGATTGGAAAGGATCATGCAGATGATCCGGCCCTTGCGCCCGAACATCATGACCAGTGTCTCGACGCCCAGATGCGAGTGCTCCCGGAAGGTCACGACCGCGCCGATGAAGGTCAGCCACACGAAGAAGTAGCGCGACAGTTCATCGGACGCGTTGATGCCGGAGTTGAAGCCGTAACGGAGCACGACGTTCAGGAATACCATGACAGCCATGCCCGCCAGCAGCAGGATCAGCAGCACCTCAAGAAATTTGTAGAAGATGTCGATCGCTCGTTGCATCTGCGCTTCCCTTTACGCTTACAGAAGCCCGCGCCGGGCAAGGTTCTTCATCAACGCGCCAAGGCCGAAATTCCATTTCGGGCA
>NZ_DATJDJ010000244.1:0-12619 GCF_035497515.1 Pararhizobium sp.
CCGAAAACTTCCGCTTCTTCGCGGATTATATAGGGCAAAATGTCGGGGAACTTTATGAGCAAAACCCGGATTATCTGACGATGGTGCGCCGTGAGCCGGTTGGTGTCGCGGCGCTGATTTCGCCTTGGAACTCGCCCATCGCGCTTGGGTCCATGAAAATTGCATCTTCGATCGCGTTTGGAAACTCCTGTGTTCTGAAGCCATCCGAGCAAGCGCCGCTGGGCATCAGTCTGCTCGTTTCTCTTCTGGGTGACGCCGGAATCCCGGAAGGTGTGGTCAATCTGGTGAATGGCCGCGGAATGACGACGGGAGACCGGCTGATCCGCAATCCCGATGTCAATGTCGTCACCTTTACCGGCGGCACCGAGACGGGCCGGATCATCATGAGAACCGCGGGCGAGCATTTGAAGCCGGCGACGGTGGAACTGGGCGGGAAATCCGCCAACATCATCTTTGACGATGCCGATTTCGAGCAGGCGTTGGACGGTGCCTTGCTGGGCATCTTCTCCAACAATGGCCAGCAATGCCTGGCGGGTTCCCGTATTCTGGTGCAGCGCGGAATTGCCAAGCGTTTCGTCGAAGCTTTCATTGCCCGTGCGGAGGCAATCCGCATTGGCGACCCGCGCGATCCGGCAACCGAATTGGGGCCGCTGGTGTCGCAGCGCCACATGCAACATGTGATGAGCTTCGTGCCGGATGCGGGCGGCACCGATCGCGTGCTGACGGGCGGACGCCGGATGCCGGGATTCGACAAGGGCTATTATTTCGAGCCGACTTTGGTTGAAACCACGAATGACAGCCGGATCGCTCAGGAAGAAATTTTCGGTCCATTTGCCGCGTTCATCGTCTTCGATACCGATGAAGAAGCCTATCATATCGCCAATCAGAGCCGCTTTGGGCTGGTTTCCTATGTCTGGTCGCAAAGCATCGCCCGGATCATGGAAGCGCAGGAGCGGATCGAGGCAAGCATCGTGTGGTGCAACACGCCGATGATGCGGGAACTGCGCGCGCCCTTTGGCGGATACAAGGATTCGGGCGTGGGCGCCGATGGCGGCAAGGCATGCGAGGCGTTTTACACGCGCCAGAAAACTGTGAGCATCCCCCGCCGCCCGTTGACACTCAGGAAGCTTGGGCTGGCGAATTGAACGAGATTGCAGTTTGTCGGTTCGGATCACCGGGCGAATCTCAATCCAATGCGGATCGGCCTCCGGAGGATGTAGTTCGGCTTTTACATTGATGGCCTGACTGGCTGATCCGCCGGTCCCATTCCTTTGCCGACGTCTTGACGAAACATGGTCGAACGCCATAATTGGTATAAATATATAACAAATAAACGGACCGATGAAATCGAATGGACACGCTATTTGAAATTCTATGGCGGCAACATCAGATCGCCGACATCGGCGATGGCATCGGCTTGATCGCGATCGACCGGGTGATGTTGCATGAGCGGACCGGCGGCGTCGCGCTGAAGGGGTTGGCCGCTGCCGGACGGCACATACTCGCCCCCGCGCAGGCGTTTGCGGTCATGGATCATATTGTCGATACGTTGCCGGGCCGGTCCGATGACACGCTGATGCCCACCGGCAAGGCGTTCATCACCGAAACACGCGCCGCCGCAAAGGCTGCCGGAATCCGGTTGTTCGACCTTCATGACGACCGCCAGGGCATCTGCCACGTCATCTCGCCCGAACAGGGGATCGTGCTGCCGGGGGCGACCCTTGTCTGCCCGGACAGCCATACAGGCACCCAGGGTGCCTTTGGTGCGCTGGCCTGGGGGATCGGTTCCAGCGAAGCCGAACATGCTTTGACCACCAGCACGTTGCGGGTTCGCAAGCCCGCGACGATGCGCGTCACGGTGACGGGCCGATTGGCGGACGGAGTCGGTGCAAAGGATCTTGCGCTTCACATCATCGTGCTGATCGGATCCCAAGGCGCGCAGGACCATGTGGTAGAGTTCGCGGGTGAGGGAATTACCGCGCTCGATATCGAACAGCGCCAGACGCTGTGCAACATGGCCACCGAAATGTCCGCCTTTTGCGCGATCATCGCGCCTGACGATGTCAGCCTCAGCGCGCTGAAGGGCCGCCCATTTGCCCCCAGGGATGCGCTGTGGGAGCAGGCGGTGGCGCATTGGCGCACGCTGGCAAGCCACCCCGATGCGACGTTCGACCGCGAGATCACGATTGATGCCGCGACCGTCGCGCCGATGATCAGTTGGGGGACCAGCCCGCAACAATCGATTCCCGTCACCGCTTCGATCCCGCTACACAATGTCGGCCATCCGCGCGAAACCGCCGCCAACCACAGCCGCTCGCTGGCTTATATGGGGCTGGCGGACGGGATGGCGGTGGCCGGGGAGCCGATCGATGCGGCGTTCATCGGATCGTGCACCAACAGCCGGCTGTCGGACCTGCGCCGCGCCGCAGCGATCGTAAAGGGCCGCAAGGTCGCCAAAGGCGTCCGCGCGATCTGTGTCCCCGGATCCAAAGCGGTCAAGCTTGCCGCCGAACAGCAAGGTATCGCGGCAACGCTCATTAAGGCCGGTTTTGAATGGCGCGAGCCGGGCTGCTCGATGTGCTTCTTTGCCGGCGGCGAAAGCTTTGGCCTGCGCGAGCGGGTGATTTCGACCACCAATCGCAATTTCGAGAGTCGTCAGGGGCCGGACACGCGCACCCATATCGCCTCTCCCGAAACGGTCGCGGCGTCGGCGATTGCGGGGCATATCGTCGATCCGCGTTCGTTCAAGAATGAGGTCGCCCTATGAGCGAGGCCTTTACCCGATTGACAGCGGTCTCCCTGCCGTTGCTGCTCGATAACATCGATACCGATATCATCATACCATCGCGAGAAATGAAGACGGTGGGCAAAACCGGTCTTGCCGATGGGTTATTCGCGGGCTGGCGCTACACGTCAGTGGGCGGCCGCGAAAAATCACCCGATTTCCTGATGAATCGTGCGCCCTATGACACTGCACAAATCCTGCTCGCGGGTCAGAATGTCGGCTGCGGGTCGAGCCGGGAGCATGCCGTGTGGGCGCTGCGCGAATATGGCTTTCGCGCCGTGATCGCGCCGTCGTTCAATCCGATCTTTCGAAGCAATTGCATTCGCAATGGTCTGGTTCCGGTGCAATTGCCGTTTGCACAGCTATGTGCGCTGGGCGATGTCGGTGAAGCGAGCGTCACCGTCGATTTGGATGCGATGACGGTTGGCGCACCCGGCGTCGGCCCGTTCCCCTTTGAACTGGAGAACGACAGTCGCCTGATGCTTCTCAACGGCTGGGACGCGATTGATCTGACCCTGCAATATCGTGACCGCATTACCGCCTGGCGCGACGCGGACCGTGCAGAGCGCCCATGGATTTATCTGGAACGCGACGCATAAGCGGCGCCATCCCGCCTGCGGCGGGTGTCAGTTTTCTGCGCCCGGCAGCGGAGCGGGTCGATATGCCACGCAAGATGGCAGGGAATCTGCGTAGGTCGGAGCGCCAGCATATCCCCGACCCTGTGATGCTCAGCCCCGCCTGGTTATCGATGGACCGGCCTGTGCCACAGCCGGAATATCTCAAGCGATGAGAGAAAGCGACGAAACGGGCCGGGCCGTTCTGCTCTCGATTTTCGGCTTATCCAGGCCGATATCGAGCGCAGCGCCGGGTTGCCACCTTGCCATGGCCATGCGTGCGTTGTTCATGGCGTTTCCCCACTTCTATGTATATTTACCTCCGGACGTTAGGAGCGAATATGACGAAAGAATTCCAGAAGCCGGCGGTGGACGCGGATACTGTTGACGAAAAGTCCGAATATTCATTCAGCCAGCGCGGCAACCTTCCCATTTATCAACAACTGCACGTCGTGCTGTCCCGGAAATTGCTCGACGGGGAGTTTCCGCCGGGGAAGCCGATTCCCGGGGAGCTCGAACTGGCCCGCAGATTTGCCGTTTCGCGCGTCACGGTCCGAAAAACGCTTTCGCTCCTCGAAAATGACGGCCTCGTCAGTCGTCGACGGGGCGTCGGCACCTATCCAGTCGAGCGGACGGACGATCATTCACCGAAATCGCTCAACGGCGTGCTCGAGAACCTGATCACGATCGGAGTTCATACGACGGCGAAGACGCTGTCCTTCGGGTGGCACGTGCCACCCACCCTCCCCAAGCGGGCGCTTGGACTCGGGCCGGACGATGTCGCGCTGCGCCTGGAGCGCCTCCGCTTTAACAATGGCGAGCCATTTTCTCTGACCACCGTATGGATTGCGCCAAGTTTCGGCAAATATTTCAATGAAGTGGATATTTCCAGTAAGCTGTCGATACAAGTTCTGGAGGAGAATGGAGTGCACGCGCATTCGGCTGAGCAAACGCTGAGCGCCGTCGCCGCGGACGATGCCGCTGCCGCCGCCCTCGGCGTGGACATCGGCGCACCGCTGATCCGGCTGAATCGAACGGTTAAACGAGAAGATGGCGCGGGCCTGCTGTTTCAGCAAAGCCTGTACGTCCCAAGCCGGTATGAATATCATATGATGCTGAGGCGCGACCGCAACGCGACCGGTCCGCACTGGCGCCATGTCCATTAGGTTCGTCGATAAACATGGTCATGGGGCAACGATTGCGCGCGGACTGGCAGGGCGGATCAGCGCTCGCGCCGCGACGTCCATCGCATTATCTCATAATCCGGCACCCGCTGTCGCATGCGAAAGTTCGTCAGGCGGGGGTTGAACGCGATGACGTCGCGATGCTCGACGATGAAGGCGCTCGGTGCGGCGTCGCGATAGGCGCGGCCTAACGCCTGATAAGCGATCAGGCGTTCGCGATCGTCAAGGATCTGTTTGGCCACTTCAAATTGGGCGGTGATCTTCGGGTCGCAGAAAAAAGGTTTGGCACGGTTGCAGGAAAAATCCTCCATCGGCCGCGTCACGTCGTGATATTGATATGTGTTCCACGAGACCGAGATGACATCGCTGGTCCAGCCATTCATGGCATATTTGCGGCTGAATTCGGGGTAGGTAATGACCTTCAGAGTGGTCGGCACGCCAACCTGACGCCAATATTCCGCGACCTCCTGCGCAACCATGTCATCGCCCGGCGCGGTGTTCTTCAACACACTCATGACAAGCGGAAAGCCCTTGGGATAACCGGCCTGGGCAAGCAGCGCGCGGGCTCTGGACGGGTCGTAGGGATAGGGCGGAATGGTCGGGTCATAACCGAATGATCCACGCGAAGCGGGCTGTCCGGACGGTGCCGGCCGATCGAGCAGCGATTTCGATATGGCATCCTTGTCGATGGCATAGTTGAGCGCCCGGCGGACGCGCACATCCTGAATGGGCGATTTGGGGTCGCCGCCCGTAATCCGGAACGTAAAGGCCTTCACTTGGTCTGACGGCGTTGTCAGAACGCGCATACCGTCGCGCTTCAACCTTGGCGTGTCTTCCAGATCAACGAATGCGACATCCACATCCTGCGACAAAAGCGCCTGCGTTCGAGAGGCCCCGTTGGGCAATTCGACAAGGATCACACGTTGGAGAACGGTGTTGCGCCAGCTCGTCGGATTGCGACTCATGGTCAGCTGACGGCGCCGCGGGTTCCAATCGGTCAGCATGAAGGCGCCGGTGCCGACCGGCCGCTGGGCGAACGCATCTGGACCAAGCTTTGCCCATGCCTTCGGTTCTACCATATAGACCGCCGTCATGCGTCGCGGCAGGATCGGGTCGGGCACCTCGGTCTCGATCTCCACTGCGAGACGTCCTAGCGCCCGCGTATTCTTCACGATGCGCAGTTCGCGGCCCATCATGGTCCGCTGTCCGGCCGGGGATTTCAGCCAATCCATCACGGCGACCACGGCTGCGCTGTCGAAGACGGAGCCGTCGGAATAGGAAATGCCGTCGCGCAGGGTAAAGCGCCAAACCGTTGGCGAAACCAGTTCCCAATGCGTTGCCAGCCCCGGCTGCAATTGGTTCTTCTCGTCAAAGCGAGTCAGAGCATCGAAAACGGCCGACCAGACGAGCGAACCAGGTCGGCCGTTGCCGCGAAACGGGTTGGCAAGGCTGGGCGGCAGCGAGCCGACGGCGATGCGCACCTCGTCGATGCGTGGGGGCGGATTGGGCGAACAGCTTGCGAAGAGCAGCGCCATGCACGCGAGCAAAGTGCAGATCGGCCAGCGAAGACGGTCGTTCATAAACCAGCCTCTCCGGGGCTTTCGAGCAGCCGCGCAACAGCCGAGTCGACATCATCCAAAGCACCTGCGGCGAGCGCGGCGAGCAAGACTGGATCGCCGAGCGCCGCCTTTGGATCGAGCCCCGCGGCGAGCAACAGGCGCGTATATGCTGATTTGGGCGCCATCATCACATCTTTGACCGGACCATATTCCACGACGCGGCCGGATTTGATGACGCAGACGGTGTCGGCGATTTGCGCGACCATGCGCATGTCATGCGATATGAATAGCAGAGCGACGCCCAGCCTGTCGCGAATGTCGAGAAACAACGCCGCCATACGCGCTTGCGCCGTAAGATCGAGTGCCGAAAGCGCCTCGTCCGCGATCAATAGGCGCGGCGCCATGGCCAAGGCACGGGCGATCGCCACCCGCTGCTTCTGGCCGCCCGACAGTCCGGAGGGACGGCGTTCCAGCAAGGAAGCGTCGAGCCGCACCAGTGCCATCAGCTCCGCAACGCGGGCGTGCCGCGATGCCAGGCTGCCAAAACCGGTGACGATCAGCGGTTCGTGCAGGATCGCGCTGACGGTATGGCTTGGATTGAGGCTGGCATCCGGGTCTTGGAACACCATCTGCACGGCTCGGCGCGCGGCCAAGGCGGCTGCACCTTCAAGATCGCGGATCGGTTGGCCGTCGAGCAATATCCTGCCCGACGCCGGGGTAACAATTCCGGCAACGCCGCGCGCGAGACTGGACTTTCCGCAACCCGATTCACCGACGATGGCCAAAATTTCGCTCGGCATGACGCGAAAGCTGACATCGTCCACCGCCGCGTGGGCGTTCTTTCCATGGCCATAGACGATGCTGAGCGCCTCAACCTCCAACAGCGGATCTCTCATAGCTTTTCCATCAGGCTGCGCCGGGATGGAGCGCTGTCGATAAGTTCACGGGTAAAGGGATGTTCCGGCGCGGAAAGGATGCGCTCGGTGGGACCAGTTTCCAGCAGCCGACCGTCCTTCAGCACCGCGATCCTGTCACAAATGGCCGCGGCAACGCCGAGATCATGGGTGATGAGGAGGCAGGCGCGTTCGGCGCTCTCGCGCTTGAGCACGGCAAGAATCTGGAGTTGAACCGTTGGATCAAGCGCCGTCGTCGGTTCATCGGCGATCAGCAAGCCCGGCTGATTGATGAGCGCCAATGCGATCATGGCGCGCTGGCGCTGGCCACCCGACAGCATGTGCGGATAACAGTCGATAGAGGCGTTCTCACCGGGCAGACGCATATCCCGCAGCGCGACGATCGCGCGATCGCGGGCCTCGTCCGCCCCCAACCCCTGATGCCGCCGGACAGATTCGATCAAGATCGAGCCAATCGTCCGCACCGGATTGAAGGAGGACAGCGGATCCTGGAACACCACGCCGACGTCACGGCCCTGCATGGGTCGCCCCTGGGCTTCGCTCAGCTTGTCCACTCGCACTCCGGCACGAATGATTTCGCCGGCGGCGACCCGTACGGACGATGGCAGGAGTCCGGCAACCGCAAAGGCAGTCAACGTCTTGCCCGACCCGCTCTCACCCACCAAGCCCAGAATCTCACCGCTGTCTATCGCCAGGCTCAGCCCATCAACCAGTGAGTGCGGGCCGGCGGGCGTGTCGACCGCAATCGTCAGATCTCGCACCTCCAGGAAAGGTTGCAGCGTCATGGCGCGCGCGTCCGCAGATGCTGGGCAAAGAGATGGGCGGTCATGATGAGGGTGACGATGGCACCTGCGGGCGCAATCAGCAGCCAGGGCGCATCGCGAATATAGGTCTGGCTCTCGCTCAACATCACGCCCCAAGTGGGTGCGCCCATCGGCGTGCCGATCCCCAAAAACGAAAGCGCGCTTTCGGCGATGATCATTTCGGCGAAGTGGAAGACGATCAGCACCGACAGCGACGGAACGAGACCCGGCAACACGTGACGCAGATATAGCCTCATGCGCGACATGCCCATCATTGCGGCAGCCAGAACATATTCGCGCTGAAAAATGGCCTGGCCTTCGGCATAGGCGACGCGCGCGAACACCGGCCAGGTGATCAGCCCGAGTGTCAGCACGACCGCCTGGATTCCATTGCCGCGAAGAATGGCGATGACGGTCACGGCCAGCACGAAGGCTGGAAAGGCTTGTGTGAAGGTCGTGATTTGGCGCAGCAATGTGCTGAGCCAGGATTCGCGCCGCGCGGCCACGAGACCCAGCGTGACGCCAATCACGGAGGCGATGAGCGTCGCCAGCGTGGCAATGCTGACCGACCAGCGCAGACCCGCAAGCATTCGAGCGGCAACATCGCGGCCGAAGGCGTCGGAGCCCAGAAGAAAGCCATGGGTGAGGGGCGGACTCAACCGCCAGTCGAGGTCCATGGCCCGAGGGTCGAGAACGGTCTCGATCAGCCCGCCGAACAGGATGACCAACAGACAGAATCCTGCGACGATCGCCATTAAAAGGGTCGTCCAGTGCGGGCGGATCGTCATTCCGGTCGCCCCTTGGTCCGCAGGCGCGGGTCCGCCAGAGTTTGCAGGGCTTCGGTCGCCGCGTTGGCCAGGAAGACGCTGACCACCATCACCAGCGCGATCGCCTGAACCACAGGAAAATCCAGGTTGAGCGTCGATTGCACCAGCAACCAGCCGATACCTGGCCAGGCGAAAATTGTTTCTATGATCACGAGGCCCGTCAGCATGGCGGCGATTTCGGCGCCGATCAGGGCGATGGCCCCCAATAAGGCATTCGGCAGGACATGGCGCCAAAGGATCTGTCGGTTTGACGCGCCAATCGATCGTGCCGTACGTACGAAATTGGAGCGCAGCGCAGCGCTGGTATTGGCTTCAATGACGCGAATGAGCTTCGGCGCCATGAACGAGACGACCGAAACTACCGGCAAAATCAACGTTTCGGGTCGACCATATCCCACCGACGGGAGCCATCCGAGGCCGACCGCGAAGATATTCACCAGCAACAGAGCGGAGACAAATCCGGGCATGCCTTGCAGGACATTCAAGGCAATTCGAACGACCCGCGCTGCCGCGCCTCTGCTCTGACCAAGCCAAGCGCCGATAGGTACGGAAATTACGATATTGGCGGTAATCGCCGCTGCCGCCAGCATGAGAGTCGCCGGATAGGCCTGCAAGACTTTGTGGATTGCCGACTGGCCGTCCTGCAACGACACGCCCATATCGAAATGCAGTATCTTCCCTGCATACACCAGATATTGTTCGATCAGACTGCGATCGAAACCATATGCCGCGCGGACTTGAGCGAGCTGCGCCGGGGTCGCGCTTTCACCGGCGATCATCACCGACGGGTCGCCGGTCAGGCGAATGAGGAAGAACAGAACCGTCGTCGTCGCCAAGGTGACCAGGGCGAGATCGCGGACACCTGTTGCTGCCCGCCGCAGCAAGTTCGACAAAACGCCCCCCGGATTACGCAACGCGTGGGCACTTTCGGATCATCAGGAGGACATCTTCGGGCATCATTGCGGCCATATCATCCCGCGCACCTGCGGCACCGCGGAAGCCGCGCCCAAGGCGATTGCGTTCCCAAGTCGCGCCATAAATATTGCCCTAACGTGCGCCGCAGCCCTGGCCATTGACATATTAGATGTATTACTATTAAGTCAACTCGAATTTGGGAGTTCGATTGCAACATGCTGATTAACAGGGAACGCGCCAATGAGGTGATGGACCGCCATGGCCTGGACGCACTCGTCGCGGTCACGCCGATCAACATCGAGTATCTCAGTGACTATCGAGGGCCCCTGATGCGCATGGGGCGACTGTTCTACAATTATGCGCTGCTGCCGCGGCGTGCGGAGGCGCCAGCCGCGCTGATCGTCAACGGCATCGAATATCATCGCCTCGCCAGAAGCCCGGATGCGACCTGGATGCCCAATATCCGGGCCTATCTCCATCCAATCCACAAGGACCGGCGCGATTTTGATCCCGATGTGGAGGATCCGGAAGCGGTCGACGACGTCATGCGCTGGCCAATCCGGCCGGAAGGCATCTCCCAATCCGACGAAGCCTATCTCAGCCGGATCGAAGCCGCGCGCGGCGGCCACGCGGCAAATCCGCTCTACGCGCTCAAGCAGGCCCTGCGAGACGCCGGCCTCGAGCGCGCCGTCATCGGATGTGACGATCCACGCATCGGCCCGTGGCTGGAAGAGATAGGGATGCCGGATGTCGAGGTCCGCGACGCGCTCAATATCTTCCGCGAGGTGCGGATGGTTAAATCGCGCGATGAATTGGACCGGTTGCGTGCAGCGGCACGGCTGAACGAGCAGGCGATGGAGACCGTGCTGGCGGCCCTATCGCCGGGCATGACCTTCACCGAATTGCAATCCATCTACAATGTCGAGATTGCCCGCGGTGGCGGCCGCGCGATCTATCTCGCCTGTGGCCAGCTCGTCCCATCGCAAACCACCGACGTGGTTGTCGAAGGCCATTCGATTACCTTTGATGCGCTGTGCGAACTGCGCGGCTACCATGGCGATCTCGGCCGGGTGGCTATTTGTGGAGAGCCGAGCGCGGAGTTGCTGCAGCGGATGCGAGCGGTCGAGATCGGCTGCGAGGTCGCGTACAAGATGATTAAGCCCGGCGTCACGGGCAACGCGGTTACGACCGCGCTGATCGATGCTATCCACAAAGCGGGCTTTCCGGGCTATTTGTTTGCAACACCGCATTCGGTCGGCCTTGAACATTCGGACCACCCGCTTCCCGTTGGCCCGCAGCTCCCCGGCGGACAGGGCGAGTTCGTTTTCCTGGAAAACATGGTTTTCACCATCGACATGCCCTATCGCGAGCTTGGCTGGGGCGCGATCCACGTCGAGGACCAACTCCGGGTCACGGCGACCGGCGTGGAGCCTTTTACGAGCTGTGACGTGTCTTTGCGCGTCAAACCTGGGCGGCCATTATCGGACGTTGGTTCCTAGATGGGCGCTTCCAGCATCATGACACCCGTTCTCATTGTTGGAGGCGGCCCAGTCGGGCTCACGCTGGCAATCGATCTGGCGCATCGCGGCATCAAGAGCATCGTTATCGAGGAGCGCTCCGAACCGATGGCGCACCCCAAGGCAACATTGCTTGGCGCGCGGTCGATGGAGTTGTTTCGGCGGTGGGGGATGGACCGGTCGGTGTATGACGCGGCGATTCCAGCGGACAATCCATATTATATCATCTTCACGACCCGGCTGGCGGGCCAGGAACTGTACCGTGTGCAGTCTCCCTCCATCCGCGAAATGATGACGCGCGATCCGGTCGCTGCGGCGCGCTTCGCCGAAATGCGCTGGTCGCCCTATGGCAAAACCCAGATCGGGCAGCAGGCGCTGGAGCCCGTATTGCTGGCCAAGGTCGCCGAACTCGGCGCGTTCATCGACCTTCGCCAGGGCTGGCGTTGCGAGAGGTTCACGCAGGATGCTGACGGCGTGACCGGCCATGTCGTCCATATCGAAACCGGCGTGAAAAAGGACATCAGGGCACTCTATCTGGCCAATTGCGAGGGCGGCGTCGGCCCCATCCGTCGCCAGCTCGGCATTCGCCGCAACGGGCGCGGCAAGATGCGCTCAAATGTGAGTCTGTTTTTCCGCAGCAAGGACTTTCTCGAAGTGCATGGCCGCGGCCTGGCCAATCTCTATTTCGTCTTCACACCAGATTGTTTCGGCGTTTTCACGGCCATCGACGGTGAGGAGCTATGGAATTTTCAATATTATTTCCTGGACCCGGCCCGACAGGCGGAACCGATCGATCCGGAGGCGATCCTGTTTCGCGCCATGGGCAAGCCCTTCGATTTCGAGTTGCTCAACATCACGCACTGGAGCCATCATCAATCCGTGGCCCGAAAGTGGCGGGACGATAGAGTCTTCCTGCTCGGCGATTCCGCGCATCTGTTTGCGCCAACCGGCGGCGTCGGCATGAATACCGGCATCGGCGATGCGTGCGACCTGGCCTGGAAACTGGAGGCCGTCTTGAAGGGCTGGGGCGGGCCTCGCCTGCTCGACAGCTATGAGCGCGAGCGCAAACCCATCGCGGTCCGCAACAGCATCGTGTCGGCGACCAATTCCGACAAGACCGACATGGTGATGGACGAGACGCCCGAAGGCATTGACCTGCCGGGCGAAGCCGCGGCGCTCGATCGCGCCGAACTCGGGCGCAAAATCCGCTGGCTTTCGCGCCAGTTTAGCAGCGCTGGCGTTCATCTGGGGTATCGCTATGTGGCCTCGGATATCATTGTCGCCGATGGCACGCTCGAGCCCGCTGACGACCCGTCGCGGCTCACGCCATCCACTTGGCCGGGATCGCGTGCGCCACACGCCTGGCTTGACGATGGGCGCAGCACGCTCGATCTCGTAGGGGACATTTTTGTGCTGCTGATCCTTGCGAACGAAACGACCGAACTGCCGAGCCTTATCGATGCGTTCGCACAGGCGGGGGTGCCGGTTCGCGTCGAGCGGA
>NZ_DATJDJ010000245.1:0-4151 GCF_035497515.1 Pararhizobium sp.
CGAGTAAAGGAGTTTCTCGCGGCGGCTGACGTTCAGAATTTCGCAACGTCAAGGATGGCCTTAGCGAATGTCTGCGGCGCCTCCTGGGGCAGATTATGCCCGACACCTGCTACATTTCGGTGCTCGTATCTTCCAGAGAACTTCTTTGCATAGGAGGATGGTTCCGGATGCGGCGCGGCGTTTTCATCGCCTTCCATGGTGATCGTCGGAATAGTGATGATTGGCCGCATCGCCAGCTGCCTCTCGTAGGCATCGTATTCTGCTTCGCCTTCGGCGAGACCCAGCCGCCAGCGGTAATTATGAATGGTGATGTCCACGTGGTCCGGATTATCGAATGTGGTAGCCGAGCGATGGAAAGTCTCGTCGTCGAATTTCCATGTCGGCGATGCCGTCCGCCAGATCAGCTTTGCAAACTCGTGCGTGTTGGCGGCATAACCGAGCCGTCCCCGCTCCGTCGCAAAGTAGAACTGATACCACCAGGAAAGTTCCGCCGCCGGCGGAAGTGGCGTGCTGTTGGCCGCCTGGCTGCCGATGAGATAGCCGCTGACCGAAACCATCGCCTTGCAGCGCTCCGGCCAGAGAGCCGCCATGATGCTAACGGTGCGCGCACCCCAGTCATATCCGCCCAGGATCGCCTTTTCGACGCCGAGTGCATCCATGAACGCGATCATGTCGGCCGCCAGCGCTGCCTGCTGGCCATTACGCGGCGTTTCGTCCGAAAGGAAGCGGGTCGTGCCATGGCCGCGCAGATAGGGAATGATAACGCGGTAGCCTGCATCGGCCAGGATCGGTGCGACATCCACATAGCTACGGATATCGTAAGGCCAGCCGTGAACGAGCAGGACAACGGGACCATCGACTGGGCCGGCTTCTGCGTATCCGATATCGAGCACACCGGCCTTGATCTGCTTCAGCGCTGCGAAGGAGGTGTTCCCTCCTGCCCTGACCGCCGCCAGGGATGCGGCGGGTGACCGGGCATTGGCGATCGCGGTCATGCCGAATTCGGCGGCAGCCACGGTCATGGCGGCGATACCGAAGAAGCGGCGACGCTGGTGGTTGAATGCGGGTGACATCGTTCTCTCCATCTCGATTGGTGTTGATGGCAAGAAGGCTGGCAGCATGTATCCCCCATGTGTCGCGCCAAGCGCGCGATTGAATGCGGATGTAGCATCGGGCGTCCTCGATACGTTTTGATACAATCCGTTCCGTCTGTTGGTCAGCGCTGCTGGCGATTGCGTCACCGTGTCGTGGAGCCGAAAGGTTCCTACATTGCGGTACATTTCTCAATGAAGCCGGACACATCCGGGATACGTCGCTCCGACCAGATTGGCACCGTTCCTGGTCGCGCCCATCGCCGTCCAGAATCCACCAATCGGCTTCAAGGAAACGACGATGACACTTCTCATCATTGCCTATCTCGGAGGCGCGCTGACCATTCTCAGCCCGTGCATCCTTCCCATTCTCCCCTTCGTCTTTGCCCGCGCGGGACAGCCCTTCATCAGAAGCACGCTGCCCATGCTGATTGGCATGAGCGTGACTTTCGCACTGGTCGCGACGCTTGCAGCGGTCGGCGGAAGCTGGGCGATCCATGCGAATGAATACGGCCGTCTTGCTGCGATCCTGTTGCTTGCCGTCTTCGGGGTCAGCCTTCTTTCGCCACGCATTGCGGGCGTCGTCACCCAGCCGGTCGTCGATTTTGGCAACAGGCTGCTGAATGCATCCGGCAGGCCGGGCTCCGTACCGGCGGCGGCGAGCGCCTTCATCCTTGGCGTGGCGACCGGGCTGCTCTGGGCGCCTTGCGCCGGACCAATCCTCGGCCTCGTGCTAACGGGCGCGGCCTTGCAAGGCGCCAATCTGCAAACGACCTTCCTGCTGGTCGCCTATGCTGCGGGTGCGGCGACGTCGCTTGCCGTTGCCCTTCTTGTCGGCGGGAGGATCTTTGCCGGCATGAAGCGGTCGCTGGGCGTCAGCGAGCGTATTCGCCAGGTGCTGGGTGCAGCGGTTCTGGCCGGCGTTGCCGTCATCGCGCTGGGTCTCGACACCGGCCTCCTGGCACGGCTTTCCTATGCCAGCACGTCTGCCTTCGAACAGGCTGTGCTTGACCAGCTCCATGAAAAGCCTGCCGTCGGATCATCATCCGATCTTGCCGCCAACGGTACGTCGGCTGCCGCCCTGGATACCGGCAGTCCCTTCCTCAGCGATCTTCCCACGGAAGGGCGTGCGCCATCGCTGAACGGCGCCGTCGAATGGCTCAATTCGCCGCCTCTGACAACGGAAGAGCTGCGCGGCAAGGTCGTCCTCATCGATTTCTGGACCTATTCCTGCATAAACTGCATCCGCACCGTGCCTTACGTGCGCGCTTGGGCCGAAAAATACAAGGATCAGGGTCTGGTCGTCATTGGCGTGCATGCCCCGGAATTCGCCTTCGAGAAGAAGATCGACAATGTCAAAAAGGCGGTCGCCGACTTCAAGATCGGCTATCCGGTCGCGATCGACAACGACTACAGGATCTGGCGGGCTTTTGAAAACAGCTACTGGCCGGCCCATTATCTGATCGATGCAAAAGGCAATATTCGCTACCACCACTTCGGCGAAGGCAACTACCCCCAGACCGAACAGGCAATCCAGGATCTGCTGCGCGAAGCCGGCAGCGAGATGGCCTCGACTGCGCCAGTGACGCCGGAGGCAAAAGGTGCCGAGGCGAGCCCGGACCTCAAGAACATCCGCTCCGGCGAGAGCTATCTCGGCTACAAACGCGCCGCCGGCTTCGTCTCTCCGGAAAACCTGCGTGCCGACGCCGCCAACACATATTCCATCGACCAGCCGGGCCTGAACGAATGGGGCTTCTCCGGAAGCTGGACGGTCGGCGCCGAGCACGCCGTATTGGATCGAGCGGATGGCAGCATCCTCTATCGTTTCAGCGCCCGCGACCTGCATCTGGTCCTCGGACCTGGCGCCGCCAGCAAACCTGTTCGCTTCCGGGTGACGATCGACGGCAAGGCGCCCGGGGCCAGCCATGGCGCAGATACCGATGCCGGCGGATACGGCACGGTGACCTCGACAAAACTCTATCAGCTGGTCCGCCAATCCGGCGATGTGGAGGCCCGGACTTTCGAAATCCGTTTCCTCGATCCGGGTGTCGAAGCATACGCCTTCACCTTCGGCTGAAACCTCATTTCCCTTTAAAATCAACCATGAAAACAGGAGTCAAACGCATGAACCGTCATTACATCTCGACCCTCGCGCTCGCTTTCGCTACCAGTATCCTCGCCTTCGCTGCGCAGGCCGCCGATGTCAAAAATATCGTCATCGTCCATGGTGCGCTCGCCGATGGTTCGGGCTGGCGCAGGGCATCCGATATCCTCGTCCGGCGAGGCTTCAATGTCACGATCGTGCAGCAGCCGATCACCTCGCTTGCCGACGATGTCGCGGCTACCAATCGGGTTCTCGACCTGCAGGACGGCCCGACGCTCCTCGTCGGTCACAGCTATGGCGGCATGGTGATCACCGAAGCCGGCCACAGCCCGGCTGTCGCCGGTCTCGTATATGTCGCAGCTTTCCAGCCGGGCAAAGGCGAAAGTCTGCTCAGCCTCGCAAGCTCGAAACCGGCTGGCGGAATGAATATCCGCGAAACAAAGGACGGAAAATATCTCTATCTCGACCCCGCTGCTTTTGCGAAGGATTTCGCCGCCGACCTGCCGAAAGACGACGCCGCATTTCTCGCGAGGTCGCAGGTTTTCGCCTCGAAGGAAGCCTTTTCCACGAAGGTTGGTGATCCCGCCTGGAAGACGAAGCGGAGCTGGTCCATCGTCGCGACTGAAGACCGCTCCATCAATCCCGAACTTGAGCGTGAGATGGCGAAGCGAGCCGGTAGCGCGGTGACGGAGATAAAATCCAGTCATGCCGTTTTCGCCTCGCAGCCCGAAAAGGTTGCTGACGTCATCGAAAGAGCGGCGAAGGCACTCTGATGTCGATGGGCCGGTGGCGATCCGACATATGGATTGCCACTGGTCCCATTGTCATCAAATGGCTGCGAAACTTATGCCGAGGCGCGATCACAGCTTGCAGGATCTATTCTTCGCCGCTGCTATTAACCATCTAATTATCTGATAATAAAAATTATTTTCAGTTTTGCGGTTTAGTCCGACGAT
>NZ_DATJDJ010000246.1:0-48921 GCF_035497515.1 Pararhizobium sp.
TCCGGCGGTTCCGGCTTGCAGAAGATACAGCCGAGCAGCCTGCCATCCTCGACCGCGGCATAGGATTTTTCGACCATCGCCTTTTCTCGCAAGGAAGCGAGTGTCAGCCGCAAGGCCGATGACGGCGGATCGATGCGTGGACGCATGTAGGCGAAGGAATCGAGGATCAGCGCCAGCAGCGCGCCCCAATCCTTGAACGTTTCATCGATCGCCAGGAGCTGCATCGGGCGCTTTCTTACGGCTGTATTTGATCGTCTCGAACCGCGCGGCGAGCGCGTCATACATCAAAAGGCGCCCGATCAGTGGTTCGCCGGCGCCGCTGATGATCTTGATCACTTCCATAGCCTGCAATGTGCCGAGCACGCCGGTCAGCGCCCCGACAATGCCGGCCTCGGCACAGGATGGGACGACGCCCGGCGGCGGCGGCTCTGGAAAGAGGTCGCGGTAACGCGGGTTCTGCCGTCCGTCCTGTGCGGTCTTCCAGGGCTGCAGGACGGTCAGAGATCCATCGAAGCGACCAACGGCTGCCGACACCAGCGTGACCTCCATCCGCTCGGCGACATCGGCGGCGAGATAGCGAGTCTCGAAATTGTCGGAACCATCGACGACGATCTCGTAACCGCTGAAAAGCTGTTCGACATTGTCGGTGCTCAGCCTTTCGGCATGGCGGATAACCGTCACATGCGGGTTGATTCGCTGGATGGTATCCGCAGCGCTGTCTATCTTCGGTCGGCCGATATCCGGCGTGCCATGGATGACCTGCCGCTGCAGGTTCGACAGCGAGACCGTATCGTCATCGACGATGCCTAGGGTGCCGATCCCCGCGGCGGCAAGGTATTGCAGCACCGGCGCACCGAGGCCGCCGGCCCCGATGACCAGTACACGGGCAGCCTTTAGCGCCTGCTGGCCGCTACCGCCGATCTCCGGCAGCATGATATGGCGCGCATAGCGTTCGATCTCTTCGGAATTGAGTGTGCTCATGCTGGAATGTCACCCCGAAACGCTGCCATTGGCAACCGTCAGATACCGCGCCCGCGCCCCGAGCGCCGAGAACATCGATTGATCCGTGCCGGTCATGAAGGCCTGGCCACCGAGACCATCGACCAGATCGAACAAAGCCGCCCGCCTGCCCTCGTCCAGATGGGCGGCGATTTCATCGAGCAGCAGGATCGGCGCATGGCCGGTCATGTTGCCGACGAGGCGGGCATGGGCAAGCACAAGGCCGACGAGAAGCGCCTTCTGCTCTCCGGTCGAGCAGCGCGCGGCTTCCATGTTCTTGGTGCGGTGACGGATCAAAAGATCGCTGCGATGCGGGCCATCGAGCGTGCGCCCGGCCGCGGCATCCCGGTAACGCCCCGCTTTCATCATGTCGAGATATTGTTCTTCCAGATCGAAGGCCGGGCGGTTCCATTCGCCGTCGAGAAAGCCGGATAGCGCGAGATCGGCGACGGGAAACACGCCGCCTTCCTGATTGCGCTCTACCAGCCCGGCCAGCAGGCCGAGCATTTCCTGCCGCGCCAGCGCCATGGAAATCCCAAGCTCCGCCATCTGGCGCTCCAGGCCTGTCAGCCAGACGGGATCGGGTCGTCCTTCGGACAGCAGCTTGTTGCGGCTGCGCATGGCGCGCTCGTAGTCGGTGGCGCGGCGGCCGTGCTCGGGATCAAGCGACAGGACAAGGCGGTCGAGGAAGCGGCGGCGATCGCTGGAGCCCCCGGTAAACAACCCGTCCATGGCAGGCGTCAGCCAGAGCACACGGGCATGGTCGAGCAGTTCGTCAACGGTTTTTGCCGTCGTGCCGTTCAGCCGCAAACGGCGCGCCTGTCCATCCTCCGCACCGGCCGTTCCCGTGCCGATTTCCACCGGTCCGTCCATGCCTTCCAGTTCCGCAAAGACGGAAAAGCCCGTCTCGGCGCCGACGCGTGCAACATCCGCATAGGCGGCGCGGCGCAGTCCCCGGCCGGGAGAGAGGAATGAGACAGCTTCCATCAGGTTGGTTTTTCCCGCCCCGTTTTCGCCGGTCAGCACCACATGGCGCGCGTCGAGGTCCAGCGAGAGGCCCACGTAATTGCGGAAATCGCTCAGCTTCAGACGAGAGAGGGAAACCTTGTGCGGCATGAAGAATCCGGTTGCGTGTCGCCCGAGAGCTAAGCGCGCGAACCGCCAATGGCAAGATGGAACGTTGTTTTTCGATATGCTCAATTCGATGCCGAGGCTTTTCACGCAAGATTGCCGCAACGCACATACCCTTATTGCGCATCTGCGGAAATTCAAATAAGAATGCTTATCTTATGCATGCTTACTATATGGCGCCCTCCCCATGAACCTTGCTCCCACCGTTGGCTTCCTGCTGCACGACGTTGCGCGCCTGCTGCGCAAGCGGTTCGAACAGCGGGCGAAGCATATGGGTCTGACCCGCTCGCAATGGCAGACGATCGCCTATCTGGCGCGCAATGAAGGCATCCATCAAAGCGGCCTGGCGGAGCTTCTGGAAATCGAACCGATTACCCTGATGCGCGTTCTCGACAAGCTGGCCGAACGCGGCTTCATCGAGCGCCGGCGGCATGAGACCGACCGCCGCATTTCGCTTCTCTACACAACCGAACTGGCGCGCGGGCTGCTGTCCGACATGCGCGCCATCGGCGACGCCACCCGCAGCGAGGCGCTGCTGGGCATTTCCGACGACGACCGGGAACGGTTGCTCGCCATCCTCGACCTGATGAAATCCAACCTCCTGCAGGCCTGCCGCGCGCCGGCCGACAAAGAAACGCAAAATGGCTGACACATCTTCTCTTCGCGTCCCCGCAAATGCCAATGTCACCGCTCTGGAGCCCTCGGAGCCCCCGACGGCGGAAGCCAGGATCGCCGTGCCGACAGCCGCCGAGCCTGGTTCCGGTTCCGTTGCCAAGCGGCGCCGCAGCCTCAAGCGACCGATCCTCTTCGCCCTGCTGCCGATTGCCCTCGTAGCGGGCGCTTACTACTACGTCACCGGCGGCCAGATCATGGAGACGGACAATGCCTATCTGCAGGCCGACATGGTCGGCGTCTCCACCGACGTCGCGGGTATCGTTGCTTCGGTCGATGTGCACGAGAACGAAGAGGTGAAGGCAGGGCAGGTGCTGTTTCGCCTGAAGCAGGATTCGTTCCGCATCGCGCTTGAGGGCGCTGAGGCAAAGCTTGCCGCTGCCCGTAACCAGCTTTTGAACCTGAAGGCGAGCTATGCGCAGACACTTGCGCAGATCGCACAGGTCGAAGCCGATATCCCCTATTACCAGACCGTCTTCGACCGGCAGCAGACGCTGATTTCGAATGCGGCGGCATCGCATGCGACCTATGACGAGGCCAAGCACAATCTGGATGCCGCAAAGCAGAAGGTTTCGGTTGCCAAGGCCCAGGCGGCAACCACGCTGGCCCAGCTCGGCGGCGATGCCGATCAGCCGGTCGAGAAGAACCCGCTCTACCTGGAAGCGAAATCGGCGGTGGACGACAGTCAGCGCGAGCTGGACAATGCGACGGTCCGGGCGCCTTTCGACGGGGTCGTCACCAATGTCAACGCCCTGCAAGTCGGCAGCTATCTCGACGAGGCGCAGCAGGCGTTTTCGCTGGTCTCCACCAGGAATATGTGGATCGCTGCGAATCCGAAGGAAACCGAGCTGACCTATGTGAAGCCCGGCCAGCCGGTGAGCATCACCGTCGATACCTATCCGGGCGTCGAATGGAAGGGCAGGGTCGAAAGCGTCAGCCCGGCCTCCGGCTCGAGCTTCGCCCTGCTTCCGGCACAGAACACATCCGGCAACTGGGTGAAGGTGGTGCAGCGGATTCCGATGCGCGTGACGCTCGACGATACGGAGGGCAAGCCGCCGCTGCGCGTCGGCATGAGCACGCTGATCGCCGTCGATACCGGCCATGCCCGCGGCCTGCCTGATTCGATCCGCAATCTGCTCGATCATTCGACCGCGCAGGCGCACGAGTAAGCACTGTCATGAGCAGCACCCCATCCGCGGCCACGACGCCGGTCGCCAATCGCGGCGCGATCACGGCCTGCATCATCCTTGCCGTGATCATGCAGGCATTGGACACGACGATTGCCAATGTGGCGCTTCCCTATATCCAGGGCAGCGTCGCGGCCAGCGCCGACCAGATCAACTGGGTGCTGACATCCTATATCGTCGCCGCCGCGATCATGACGCCGCCCTCCGGATTTCTGTCGCAGAAATTCGGCCGCAAGCGCGTGTTGCTGGTGGCGATCGTCGGCTTCGTTGTCGCGTCGGTTCTCTGCGGCCTTGCCCAGTCCCTGCCCCAGATCGTCGGCTTCCGGCTGTTGCAGGGCCTGTTCGGCGCAGCGCTCGTGCCGCTGTCGCAGGGCATCCTGCTCGACATCTATTCCGTCGAGGAACGCGGCTCGGCCATGGCGCTGTTCGGTGTCTCCGTCATGGTCGGCCCGGTGCTCGGGCCGGTGATCGGCGGCTGGCTGACGGAGAATATCAGCTGGCGCTGGGTGTTCTACATCAACGTGCCGATCGGCGCGCTCGCTTTCGCCGGCATCAGTATCTTCGTCAAGGAAACCAAGATCGACGCCCAGGCGAAACTCGACTGGTTCGGCTTCGGCATGCTCAGCCTCGGCATCGCCTCGCTGCAGCTCTTCCTCGATCGCGGCGGCCAGCTCGACTGGTTTTCCTCCGGCGAGATCATCGTCGAGGCGGTCGTCTGCGCCAGTGCCTTCTATCTGCTCTTGATCCACACGCTGACGACGGAAAAATCCTTCATCAATCCGCGCCTTTTCCGCGACCAGAATTTCACGGTGAGCATGCTGTTCATCTTCGTTGTCGGCGTCACCTATCTGGCATCGCTGGCGCTGATGACGCCCTATCTCCAGTCGCTGATGGGCTATCCGGTCATCACGGCCGGCCTCGTCATGGGCCCGCGCGGGCTCGGTACCATGGTCTGCATGTTCGTGGTCGGCCGGCTGATCGGCAAGGTCGACACGCGCATCCTGTTGTTCACCGGGCTCGCGATCACCGCCTGGGCGATGTACGACATGATGGGCTGGACGCCGGATGTCTCCCAATGGACGATCATATCGGTCGGTTTCGTCCAGGGCGCCGGCCTCGGCTTCCTGTTCGTGCCGCTGACGACGATCGCATTCGCTACCCTGCCTGCGGACATGCGCGGCGACGGCACCGGGCTCTATAACCTGTCCCGCAATGTCGGCTCGAGTGTCGGCATTGCCGTGGTCGCGGCGCTGCTGGTGGAAAACACGCAGGCCAACCATGAAGCCATTGCCAGCTATGTGACCCCGTTCAACCATGCCTTCCAGGCACCGGCGGCAGCCGCTCTCGATCCCATGACCGCCGTCGGCCGCGCCTCGCTCGACAGCATCGTCACGCTGCAGGCAACGATCATTGCCTATATGGACGATTTCAAGCTCCTGATGGTGATGTCGCTCGCCGTCATGCCGCTGGTCTTCCTGTTGCGCAAGCCGAAGGCACCCCCCGTGATCGACCACAGCGCGGCGATGGAATAGCGAACTATGCCCGGTCCAACTCTGGATAATACCGGAAGATGCCGCCCTCGTTGAAAGCGAGTCGGCGGCCGGATGACAGATAGGCCTCGATGCGCGGCAGGGCCTTCACCTGCGCGTGGAGGGCAACCATCATCGGGTAGTCCGGCTCGGCCGTCGCCATGGCTCTCGGGAAGGCATAACGCAGGCCTTCAACGACATGAAACAGCGACAGATCCACATAGATCAGCGCATCGCCGACCGCGTGGATCTCGCCTTTTCCATTCTTGCGGAGTTGTCTCTCGAAATAGCCGAGAAATTTCGGCAGGCGCTCGTCGCGAAAATCCTCCGCCCGACGCAACGCCTCGTCCTTCTGGTCCTCATAATACAACGAAACGCCGATCGGATGGTGCACGTCGTGGATCTCCGCCACGAAATCGGTGATGCTGAGCTGCAATCCATTGGCTTCGAGGCGGCCCGCCTCGTCCTTCGGCGCGAGACTGAGCTTGCCGCCGAGGTGCTGCAGGATATTGGCGACATGGGAAACCAGCAGATCGCCATCTTTCAGGAAGGGCGGCGCGAACGGCACGAAACCGTTGGCCCTGCCCTTCAGCACCGCCATCATCCGCGCCATGCCACCCTCCTCGCGAACGACATCGACATAATCGGCGCCAGCCTGCTCCAGCGCCAGCCGGACGAATTCGCCACGGCCTGGAATTCCGTCCCAGTAATAGAGTTCGTAGGTCAAGGGGCACCTCTCTCGCTATCGGGTTCGGTTCGCGCGCCGCGACCGTCCACATCTGCCGGCGGCTGAAAATGAAAAGGCCGGAAGCATTGCTGCTCCCGACCCGGATATACCGCCGATCGTCTGTTCGACCAGTCGCGCCGCGACAGTCATTCGATATCGAAGAAATCCTTCATGCGGGAGAAGAAGCCCGCCGATTCCGGATTGTTCTCTTTCGAGGACAGGTCTTCGAATTCCTTCAGCAGCTCGCGCTGACGCTTGGTCAGCTTCTGCGGCGTCTCGATCTGGATCTGGATATAGAGATCACCGACCTGGCTGGAGCGTAGCACCGGCATGCCCTTGCCCTTCAGGCGGAACTGCTTGCCGGCCTGCGTGCCTTCCGGCACCGAAACGCGCGACTTGGTTCCGTCGAGCGTCGCCACGTCGAACTTGCCGCCGAGCGCCGCCGTGGTCATCGAGATCGGCACGCTGCAATAGAGGTCCGCGCCGTCGCGCTGGTAGAACTCGTGCGGCTTGACCGACAGGAAGATATAGAGATCGCCGGCCGGGCCGCCACGCGCGCCTGCCTCGCCCTCGCCCGACAGGCGGATGCGGGTGCCGTCCTCGATACCGGCCGGAATGTTGACCGAGAGCGAGCGCTCTTCGGTGATCCGGCCATGGCCGTGGCACTTGGTGCAGGGATCGGCGATCGTCTGGCCGCGCCCCTGACAGGTCGGGCAGGTTCGCTCGATCGAGAAGAAGCCTTGAGCCGCACGCACGCGGCCGGAGCCCTGACAGGTGGCGCAGGTCGTCGGCTTGGTACCCGGCTTGGCGCCGGAGCCGCTGCAGAGGTCGCAGGTGATCGACGTCGGCACGCGGATCTGCGCGGTCTTGCCGGAATAGGCTTCTTCCAGCGTGATTTCCATGTTGTAGCGCAGGTCGCCGCCGCGTTCGCGGCCACCTGAAGACCGCCGCTGGCGGCCGCCGCCCATCATCTCGCCGAAAATGTCTTCGAAGATGTCGGAGAAGCCACCGGCACCACCCATGCCCGCGCCGGCGCCACCCATGCCGCCCTGCTCGAAGGCCGCATGGCCATATCGGTCATAGGCTGCCCGCTTCTGCGGATCCTTCAGCGTCTCATAGGCCTGGTTGATTTCCTTGAAGGTCTTTTCCGATTCCGCATCGCCGGGATTCTTGTCCGGATGGTATTTCATTGCCAGTTTGCGGAAAGCGCTTTTCAGCTCCTTTTCATCCGCTGTTTTCGCAACGCCGAGCGTTTCGTAAAGATCACGTTTCATACTTGCAGGTTGTCCCGTTGAATAGGCGCGTCAAAACCGGCTGCCCGGTGGTCGCCAAATTTCCTTGCACAGGATTTAGTGAACCTTCACCCGCGATACCATAGGCAATACAGCATCATTGCCGTTTTTTATTGGAAAAGACCGGGTTCCCGCGGCTTTCAGGTCGCGGCTGCGCCCGCATGCGCTTTGCGTGCGCTCCTGTCCCAGCCGCAGAGGCGATTGATGCGCTCGCTCACCGGTTTTTCAAAGTAGCGATCGGAGCCCATGGCAACGAGAACGGCGATGATCATCGGTACGATCAGGAACTGGTAGAAGCTGATGATGCCGAGCGGCTCGATACCGTGACGCCAGACGAGGGCGAGCACGATGGTCTCCACCACCGGATGCCAGAGATAGATGCCGAACGAGACCTTGCCGACCGGCGAGAAGAACGACAGGATCTTCGCACCCCCGGGATTGTTGCGCTCCACCACGGCAGCGGCGAACATGGCGATGCCGAGCAGCCCGACGATGACATAGGCAGGCCACAGCATCATCATGCCGGCCATGGCGAAGGCGAAGAGACCCCAGGCGAGTGTATGGGAGCGCCATTTGAGGCGGCTGTCGCGAGCGAGCAGCATGACCAAGCCGCCGATGGCGAAGTCGGCAAAGGCGCGATAGGCGCCCCAGGTATCGGCCAGCAGCCAGCTCTTGAACGGGATGAGACCAACCCGCGTCGCAACCTCCAGCAGGACGACGCTGACCACGGCAAGTGCCGCCAGCCCTCTCACGCCGGCACGGCGGATGACGAACACATAGACCGGCAGCAGCAGGTAGCAGAACCATTCGGCCGATAGTGACCAAGAGACATAGTTGAAGCTCAGCTCCTTCGTCGTCCCCCAGGCCTGCAGCAGCAGGATATTCTGCGGCAGGATGCTGTAATCGTAGCGTTCCGGCACCGTCGATGACACCAGCCCCAGATGCAGCATCACGCCGACGAGGACGAAGAAGGTCAAGGTAACAAGATAAAGCGGATAGAAGCGCGCAAGGCGGCGGACGATGAACGACCTGTAGCTGGGCCAGTCCTTCAGCTTGTCGCCGTAGCGCAGCAGGATGAGGAAGCCGGAGATCATGAAGAACATGTCCATCAACGGCAACAGGCGCTCGAGTACGTGGCTCAGGTCATATTGGAAGGGATCGCCGGGTCCGAACCGCAGGAAATGGTAGGTCATCACCAGAATGGCCGCCATGAGCCGCCAGGATTCGAAAATTCTGAAATGCATGACACAATCCCCGCCGACATGGTCGCGACACTGTTCATTGGCACGGTTCTTATATCAGCGTCTTGCAAATCATCCGTTAAGGTGAATCCGCCGTCGCAGTTCCTCAAATGAAAAAACCCGGGATGCTTTCACATCCCGGGTTCGGTGTTCGGTCGTCGAAGACTTATGCGGACTTCTTGCGATCGTCCTCGTCGTTGACTTCCTCGTAGTCGGCATCGACGATGTCGCCATCGCGGGCCGCATCCGCCTGCGCATCGGCATTGGCGGCGTCGGCCTGCTGGGATTCGTACATCGCCTGGCCAAGCTTCATCGAGGCTTCGAGAAGCGTCTGGGTCTTGGTCTTGATGTCCTCTGCATCCGGATCGGAGGCTTCGACGGCGGTCTTCAATGCAGCAATCGCATCGGAGATCGCCGTGCGCTCGACTTCCGTCACCTTGTCACCGAATTCCTTCAGCGACTTTTCCGACGAGTGAATCAGGCTCTCGGCCTGGTTCTTGGCTTCTACACCTTCGCGGCGCTTCTTGTCGGCTTCGGCATTGGCCTCTGCGTCCTTGACCATCTTTTCGATATCGGCGTCGGACAGACCGCCCGATGCCTGGATCCGGATCTGGTGCTCCTTGCCGGTGCCCTTGTCCTTGGCCGAAACCTGCACGATGCCGTTGGCGTCGATATCGAAGGTAACTTCGATCTGCGGAACGCCACGCGGTGCCGGCGGGATGCCGACCAGGTCGAACTGGCCGAGCAGCTTGTTGTCCTGCGCCATTTCGCGCTCGCCCTGCGAAACGCGGATGGTCACGGCGTTCTGGCTGTCTTCGGCCGTCGAGAAGGTCTGGCTCTTCTTCGTCGGAATCGTCGTGTTGCGCTCGATCAGGCGGGTGAAGACGCCACCGAGCGTTTCGATGCCGAGCGACAGCGGGGTCACGTCGAGGAGCAGGACGTCCTTGACGTCGCCCTGCAGAACGCCGGCCTGGATGGCGGCGCCGAGAGCGACGACTTCATCCGGGTTGACGCCCTTGTGCGGCTCCTTGCCGAACAGCTGCTTGACGACTTCCTGTACCTTCGGCATGCGGCTCATGCCACCGACCAGAACGACTTCATCGATCTCGGCCGCGGTGACGCCGGCATCCTTGAGGGCTGCCTTGCACGGTGCGACGGTGCGCTGGACGAGATCATCGACCAGGCTTTCGAACTTGGCGCGCGACAGCTTCATCGTCAGGTGCTTCGGGCCGGACGCGTCAGCCGTGATGAACGGCAGGTTGATTTCGGTCTGCTGCGAGGATGACAGTTCGATCTTCGCCTTTTCGGCAGCTTCCTTGAGGCGCTGCAGGGCAAGCTTGTCGTTCTTCAGGTCGATGCCCTGGTCCTTCTTGAATTCGGCCGCGAGATATTCGACCAGACGCATGTCGAAGTCTTCACCGCCGAGGAAGGTGTCGCCGTTGGTCGACTTCACTTCGAAGACGCCGTCGCCGATTTCGAGAACCGAGATATCGAACGTACCGCCACCCAGGTCGTAGACGGCGATGGTCCTGCCGTCCTTCTTGTCGAGGCCGTAGGCAAGAGCAGCTGCGGTCGGCTCGTTGATGATGCGCAGGACTTCGAGACCGGCAATGCGGCCGGCATCCTTGGTTGCCTGGCGCTGGGCGTCGTTGAAGTAGGCCGGCACCGTAATGACGGCCTGCGTGACCTTTTCACCAAGATAGGATTCGGCGGTTTCCTTCATCTTCTGAAGGATCATGGCGGAGACCTGTGACGGCGAATATTTTTCGGCATGCGCTTCGACCCAGGCATCGCCGTTATCGCCCTTGACGATATTGTAGGGAACGAGGCCCTTGTCCTTTTCCACGAGCTTGTCGTCGTAACGGCGGCCGATCAGGCGCTTGACGGCGAACAGCGTGTTTTCCGGATTGGTGACGGCCTGGCGCTTGGCCGGCTGGCCGATCAGACGCTCCCCGTCGTCGTTGAACGCAACGATCGAAGGGGTCGTGCGCGCGCCTTCCGCATTTTCAATAACCTTCGCGTCCTTGCCGTCCATGACGGCGACGCAGGAATTGGTCGTTCCCAAGTCGATACCGATTACTTTTGCCATGTCATTCTCTCCTTGAAGCGGACTGTCAGAACCCGGTCAGGCATTCATTTGACAGCCCCTAACGGGATGGGTCTGTGGGATGTTCGCAGCGATAGCCACGGTGATGGGGCGTATATAAGGACCAGTGTTTCGGACTGCAAGACATCTCGCGGGCCGAAAACGCGCGAAAACAAAGCGACTGGGCGCAAAAACAACGAAAAACACGCATCGAACAAAAGGCTCTATTTCACACACGGCCTGCCTCGCTTGAAAGGCGCCGTCCGGCAGCAACGAGTGCTGACCCTCATGTCCAGAAATGGGGATGAAAGACGGCGGTTCAACCGCCCGTCAGGATATCGAACAGCGTCGTCCGGCGAGTGGCGCCCGTCGTCTCGCCGACATCGGCCGGCGGCAGGAGGCCGGAATTGGCGGCATCGGCCGGCTGCTGCACTCCCTGACCATTGGCGATCTGGCCATCAGAAACCGGCGCCTGCGGGAACTCGTCGATCGCACCGCCAGAAATGACGTTCCCGATGCTTTCGGGGGATGCCTGATTGTCCTCGAACACCGGCTGGACGCCCGTCGTGCCGAAGATCGGCGACGGCGACAGGCCCTCATGCGCGGCTGTCATGTAATCGTGCCAGGCCTTGGCCGGCAGACCGCCGCCCGTCACCTTCTTCATCGACTTGCCGTCGTCGTTTCCGAACCAGATGCCGGTCGTCAGGTTGCTGGTGAAGCCAACGAACAGCGCGTCGCGGAAGGACTGGGTCGTGCCTGACTTGCCGGCCGCCTGCCAGCCCTTCAGCCGGGCAGCCTTGCCGGTACCATGATCGATGACGCCGACCATCATCCGGTTCATCTCGCTGACGATGGCGGGATCCAGCACGCGTGGCGGGCTGTCATAGGTGTTTTCATACAGCACCGTGCCGTCGGCAGTCGAAATCCGCTTGATGACATGCGGCGTCGCCTTGAAGCCACCATTCATGAACGGTGCATAGGCCGATGTCAGCTCGACGAGGCTAACTTCGGACGTGCCGAGCGCGATCGAGGCATTGGACTGCATCTCCGATTCGATGCCGAGCCGGCGGGCGAGCTTGATGACGTTCCGCGGCCCGACCTCCATCACCAGTTGGGCGGCGATGGTATTCAGCGAATTGGCGAGGGCCGTGGCAAGCGAAACCTCGCCGCGATATTTCTGGTCGTAGTTTTCCGGCGTCCAGTTGCCGATGCGCACCGGCCCGTCGTTGCGGATCGACATCGGCGTGCGACCGATTTCCATGGCCGCGGCATAGACGAATGGCTTGAAGGCCGAGCCCGGCTGGCGCTTGGCCTTGACGGCGCGGTCGAACTGGCTGTCGGCATAGTCGCGGCCGCCGACCAGCGCGCGGATGGCCCCGGTGCCGTCGATCGAAACGAGCGCGGCTTGGCTGACATTGAGCTTCTGCCCGGATTCGTCCAGGCTCGCGGCCAGCGTCTCTTCGGCCTTCTTTTCGAGGTCGAGATCGAGCGTGGTATCGACGATCAGGTCCTGGCTGATGTCGCCGACCATGCCCGGCAGCTGGTCCATGACCATGTCGGCGGCATAATATTGCGCGCCGGACCAGAAGCTCTTGGCCTTGGTCGGAGGTTGCGACATCGCCGTCTTGATCTCGGCATCGGTAATGAAGCCTTCCTCGCGCATCGTGCCGAGAACAACCTGCGCCCGCTCTTCCGCCGCCTTCGGATCACGCGCCGGCGACAGGCGCGAGGGTGCCTTGAGCAGACCGGCCAACAGCGCTGCCTCGCCGAGGTTCACATCACGCGCGGATTTGTTGAAATAGCGCCTCGACGCCGCCTCGACGCCATAGGCGTTCGAGCCGAAAAACACCCGGTTCAGATACATCGCGAGAATCTGGTCCTTGGTGTATTTCTGCTCCAGCCAGATGGACAGAAGCACTTCCTGCACCTTGCGCTCGAGCGTGCGCTCCGGCGAGAGGAAGAGGTTCTTGGCGAGTTGCTGGGTGAGCGTCGAACCGCCCTGCACCAGGCGGCCGGTGGTGATATTGGTCAGCATTGCGCGCGCCAGGCCGAGCGGATCGACGCCAAAGTGCGAATAGAAGCGCCGGTCCTCGATGGCGATGACCGCCTGCGGGATATAGGGCGACATGTTTTCGAGAGACAGCGCCTCGCCGCCGGTGGCGCCGCGATTGGCGATGATCTCGCCATTGACGGACAGGATCTTGACGTTCGGCGGCCTGTCCGGAATGGCCCAGCTGGTGGCGCTCGGCATGCGGGCACCGTAATACAGCACCAGACAACCGATGCCGACGGCGCCCCAGATGCCGAGAACCACGCACCAGTAGACCAGCGAGCGGATCAGCCCGGTAATCCCGCCGCCGCCCCGCGAGCCACGACGGCCGCTCCTTGATCTGGCTTTCCGCGCCGGCGGTTTCGAGTTTCTCGAGCCACCCGACTTCTTGCCCCCGCCGGCAACACGATCGCGGGCATCCGCGCGCAGTTCCCCATCATCACGCCTTCCCCGTCCGCCTTCGAAGGAAGGCTCGATCCTCTGCGATGATGTGCGATTTCCTGCCATGTCGGGACGGGGCGGCTCCGGATGAGCGTTTCAGGAGCGCAAGCCGAAGGCCGCGCCGATTTCAATCGGTGCGATGAAGTGTAAATACGGCGATTTAAGGGGGAGTTAAATTCAGGCGGGAGAAAACACTGGCGGTTCATGGGCTTGCACTTCGGTCCCGCTCCCGCGATGGCCCGACCGTACGGACAGATTCGGCACGGTGCGGAAGGCATTTGATTTCGAAGGCGTCTCAGCCTCATAGAAAACCCTTCGGCATCATTGCCGGCAACATCAGTGCCCGGCGATAATTTAAAGATGAATAATACATAATTGAATAATTATCTAATTAATTGCGATTATTGAGAAAAATATTGAAATTAACGGATTGTTAACCAAGAAGGCGGTCTATTATCTGCAGATCATCCGCCCATGATGGGCAATCAATCCATTTATCAGTGTGCCATTTTGACCAGCATCCATACGAATGCGGGCGCTATTGCTGCGCTCCAGACTTTGCGCTCGATCGACAGCGACGTGACATCCACGCAAGCGCGGGTCTCCTCCGGGCTGCGCATCCAGACGGCGGCTGACGACGCCGCATACTGGTCGATCAGCACGACCATGAAATCGGACAACGGGGCAATGTCAGCGATCTCCGACGCACTTGGCTTCGCGGCCGCGAAGGTGGACACCGCCTATATGGGCCTGAGCGCGGTTATCGACATTCTCGGCGATTTCAAAGCCAAACTCGTTGCGGCGAAAGAACCCGGTGTCGACAAGGGAAAAATCCAGAAAGAGTTGAGCGAACTGAAGCAACAGGTTCAAAGCGTCGCCCAATCTTCCAGTTTCAGCGGCCAGAACTGGCTCGTTACCGACATTTCAAACATATACGACTACGATCTGAACGCGGCCCCGAGCGCGGCCTCCTTCGCGCGAAGCGCCTCGGGCAGCGTCTCCGTGAAGACCATGAACATCCACCTGTCTGACGTTTCGCTTTTCAACAGCACCGGCGGCGGGCTGTTGCAAGCCGACGCGCGCGATCTTGAGACGCTGGGCGGCATGCGCAATCTCAGCCCCGGCACCACTCCGCCGACAGCTATCGATTCCACGCCCTACGATGGAAACCAGGGTGCCGGCTGGATGTATCCCAGCCGTTCAATGGGTGTGGCGGGCAGCTTCAGATTGAACGACTTTCCCGTCGGATCACCGCTGGACTTCAATGCGCCGGGTGCCCAGATCAGCTTCGACATCATCCTGGACAAGGAAGACACCAACCCGCACGGCTATACGGGCACGATGGCCGATCTCGATGAACTGCCCGGCCCATATTATCCGGGGTATTCAAAAACCATCACGATCAACAAGGCGGTGATCGACGCGTACAATGCAGCATTGGGCGGAATCATCTCGACGAACACAGACTTCGCTGGCGTTCTGAACTCCGTACTGAATGCGGAAGGCGCTTTTGTATCTGCCAACGCCATCATACAGGATCCTCCGGGCTCGGGTCCTTGGGTACATGATAAAAAGACGATGACCATCAGCACGAACCAGATCCACGGCGACGGTTCCTATGTTGAGATTGCGAACCTGAGCAGCGTTGCCGTAGGCACGGGTGGCCTGACTACCGGTTTCAAATACGGCACGAGAGGCTCGGGGATGGAGCTGAGCTTCCAACAGTTCATTGTTCACGAGGACGGAGACAACGAGGACGGCGTAAACATCAATTTTTCATTCTCGCTAAACGGCGCTCCGCCCAAGTCATATTCGTTCGACAGAACCTATGTGAACACGCTCTTTGGAAAGGACAGCGGAAAGGTCGAGACGGCCGGAGAGATGGCGACGCTGTTGAACTCGCTGCTCGCGCCGGATTGGCCGGATCTCATCATCGCGGCAAACTCCGCAACGACCGTCATGATGAAGTCAGATCCCGCTTTGGACCGGACATGGGGCAGCGGAACGGACATCAATTTTGATCAGATCCGTGTCAGCATCGAGCCCATCCCAACGATCAATTTTCTCGATATCGACATCGCGCAGAACCCTGACAAGCTCGACAGCTACATTGCCTACATCGACATCGTCAGCGAGAGAATAACGGATGGCGCGACCGCGCTCGGAGCCTTCCAGAGCAGGATCGACATGCAATCCGATTTCGCGTTCGAGTTGATGTCGATCATCGACAAGGGTATCGGCCGCCTCGTCGATGCCGATATGAACGAGGAATCTACCCGCCTCAAAGCGCTGCAGACGCAGGAACAACTCGGCGTTCAGGCGCTGCAGATCGCCAATTCGAATTCGGAAAATATCATGGCGCTCTTCCGCTGAGACCGGCGCGGCGTAGCGCCTGCTCCCCGTCAACCGAAGCGCGCCACACCTCAATTCGCATTCGCGCGAGCGATCCGGTGCGTTGCGTCGTCCAGGGCATGGCTGGTCTGGACGCCGTCCTTCTGCATTCCGCGCACCGTGTTGCCGCAACCGGCAAGGGCGAGCACGGAAAGGCAGGCCAAGGCGATCATGATTTTCGACATCGTCATTCCTCCAACAAAATGCCGATTGATCGGCAGAATCGGAAATGATGCAGGAGCGGCGCAAATCAACGCGGCGAAAGCACAATCAGCCTGCATTGGCCGACATTTTCAGGACAGTCGGTTCGCGTCGGGCGCCGCCGGCAGAAAAAAATCCGCCACGTCGGGCGCAAAACCCAATGAAAACAACGGCGATGACGAAATAAAAATAATAGAACTTGACTGCGCCACCTCGGTAAACTATCTGAGCCTTGATCGATATTTGTTAGATGACTTTGGTTTTTGCGACTTTGTGCGCAATTGGACGAACTTTCCTTCAGATTCGAACATCAAGCCTCGCTGTAATACCACGGCTTGGTCACTATAATTTGCTAGAGAAAGGGATCGTTATGGCCACTGGCACAGTAAAATGGTTTAACTCGACAAAGGGCTTCGGCTTCATTCAGCCGGACGACGGCAGCCAGGACGTTTTCGTCCACATTTCGGCTGTAGAGCGCGCTGGCATGCGCGGCCTCAATGACGGCCAGAAGATCAGCTTCGAGCTGGTCAAGGACCGCAAGTCCGGCAAGATGTCTGCTGACAACCTGCAGGCTGCCTAATACCAAATCTGGCGCGATGATCCGCGCCGGGGAAATGCGCTTCCGCGGTTGACCACGGATGTACTGGAAAGTGTGTCGAAGCGCATTGTGAAAGGTCGGGATTTCCCGGCCTTTTTGTTTTTTTACGGGGTAATTTCCCCGAAGACACCTCCCGATCTTCAAATCGCCCCATCGGCGTTGAACGGTGCGCTCTCAACACGGGAGCGACGCGCATGAAGACGATTTTGATTTCCACCGCATTGCTGGCGGCACTGTTCGCGAGCGCCCTTCCGGCGCAGGCGCAGGACATTCCCTATATCGACGATCGCTCGGATGGGGCGGCGCTCGTCAAGTCGCTCTACAACGCCATCAACCGCAGGGAATTTTCCCGCGCCTACAGCTATTTCAGCGAGCCGTTCGATGACTACCCATCCTTCGTGAAGGGTTATGCCAAGACCGTCGATGTCGAAGTGATAACCGGCAAGGTGACGACGGAAGGGGCAGCCGGCAGCATCTACGCGCCGGTGCCGGTGGCGATCAAATCGACTGAAGAAGGCGGAAAGGCACGTGTCTTTGCCGGATGCTACATTACCCGCATCGTCAATGCCGCGATCCAGGAGCCGCCTTTTTCACCGCTGCACATCGAGAGCGCCGAACTCGAAGAGGTCGACGGACCGCTGGAGAAGGTCCTGCCGAAGGTCTGCCACTCGCCGTCATGACAGCTGGCCCACTGCATAATTCCCTAAATCGAAATCGATTTAAGGATCAGATTATGCAGCATATCTAAAGTGCTACAGCGACCTTTGCGCGTCCGATTTGACGCGCGCGCTTTAGCGGAGGTCCTTGACGTCTGCCCGCTTGGCTTTACGCGCGTCAAGAAACTGCTCGCGCTCGAAGATGACGACGACGATCAGCGCCATGGCGAAGGGGATGACAAGATAGAACAGCCGGAAGATCACCAGCCCGGCCAGCACCCCGGCCGGGTCCATCTCCGGCAGGCCGGCGATGAACATCAGTTCCAGAACGCCGAGCCCGCCTGGCGCATGCGACAGGAGGGCTGCCGAAAACGAGGCGAGGAAGACGCCGAGGATCACCAGGTAACCCGGGTTTCCGGCCTCAGGCAGCGCAAAATAGATAATGGCCGCCGCCGCGATCAGTTCGACCGGCGCGATCAGCAATTGCCGCAAGGCCAGCGAGGGTTTGGGATATTCCAGCTTGAACCAGCGCGTCTTCAGCGGCCGGAAACCGACAAGGCTTCCGACGATATAAAGCGCGATCAGGCCGAGGAGGACCAGCCCGGTGGAGATCGACGCGCTAACCGGCAGGAACTTGGCAAACCGGGCAGTGATGTCAGGCTCGACCAGAAGAACGATCGCAGACAGCATCAACGTGCCGAGTACGAATGTAAACGAACAAAAAGCGACGAGAACACCGGTTTCGGCGGCTGTCAGCCCTTTTGATCCATAAGCACGATAACGAACCACAGCACCCGAAAACACCGAGGCGCCAACCGTATGCGACAGGGCATAAGCGGTAAAGGAAGAGACGGTGATGAACCAAAGGGAAATTCTGTGGCCGAGATGCTCCAGTGCCAGATGGTCATAGGCTGCAAGCGCGGCATAGGCGCCCAGCGTCGCGCATCCGGCAAGCAGCCAGGCCTTCAGTGACACCGCCTCGACGCTCGAAAGGAAATCATCGGTCGAGAGACCGCGCAGCTCGTGATACAGGCCGTAGAGCGAAAACAGGATGGCGGCCAGCCCGATGACCGGCCAGGCAAATTTGCGGACCGTTTTCATGAGGCGCGGATTCTGGGAAAATGCAGGCAAAATGTCATCTTGACGATGAGAACACCCCCGACCGATGGGGTCAAGGGTGCTAACCGTTAACAGCGGGGCGTTCAGGCAGCCAGCGCGTCGAGAATGCGGATCCAGGAACGGATACCCTTGTGGAAGGACTGCAACTCGTATTTCTCGTTCGGCGAATGAATGCGGTCGTCGGACAGGCCGAAGCCGACCAGCAGCGATTCCATGCCGAGCATCTTCTGAAAATCACCGACGATCGGGATCGAGCCGCCCATGCCGATGACCACGGCGGGCTTTGGCCATTCGTCCGACAGGGCAGACTTCGCGGTGTTGAGCAGCGGCGAATCATAGGGCAGCTGGATGGCTGGCGAGCCGCCATGCTTGTGGAACTCGACCGAGCAATCCGCCGGGATTTGTGACGTGACATAGGCGCGGAAGGCTTCGCGGATCTTGTCCGGGTTCTGGGTACCGACGAGGCGGAACGATACCTTCGCGGAAGCCTGCGCCGCGATCACGGTCTTGAAGCCCTCGCCTGTATACCCGCCCCAGATGCCGTTGACCTCCGCCGTCGGGCGCGCCCAGGTCAGTTCCAGCACCGAGCGGCCCTTTTCGCCGGAGGGGATGGACAGGCCGATTTCGCCGAGGAATTTTTCGGCCGTCTGGCCCAGCGTTTCCCAGGCAGCCTTGATCTGGGTCGGGGTTTCCTCGACGCCCTCGTAGAAGCCGTCAAGTGTAACGCGGCCGGTTTCGTCATGGAGGCCGGCAAGGATTTTCGTCAGAATATGAATGGGATTGGCCGCAGCCCCGCCGAAATAACCTGAATGCAGATCGCGATCCGCCGCCGTGACGACGATCTCCTCGCCGACGAGGCCACGCAGTCCGGCCGAGATCGCCGGCGTATCGCGGTCCCACATGCTGGTGTCGCAGACCAGTGCGTAGTCGGCCTTCAATTCCTCGGCATTGGCTTCCAGGAACGGCTTCAGCGATGGCGAGCCGGATTCCTCCTCGCCTTCGAACAGGATGGTCACCTCGCAGGGCAGCGCACCTGTGGTTTCCTTGTAGGCCCGACAGGCTTCGACAAAGGTCATCAACTGGCCCTTGTCGTCGGCCGTGCCGCGCCCGGTGATAACCTTGCGGCCGCCATCCAGTTCCTTGATCGACGGCTCGAACGGCGCCGTATCCCACAGGTTGAGCGGATCGACCGGCTGGACATCGTAATGGCCATAGAACAGCACATGCGGTGCGCCGGCCTTTTCGCCGGCATGATGGGCGACGACCATCGGGTGACCGGGCGTATCGCGCACGGAAGCCTCGAAGCCGAGGCTGACCAGTTCGGCCACCAGCCATTCAGCCGCCTTGCGGCACTGGGCCTTGTAGGCCGGGTCGGTGGAGATCGACTGGATGCGCACGAGATCGAAAAGCCTGCCGAGGCTCTTGGGGAGGTTTTCATTCGCGCGGGCGAGAGTGCTGGCCGTCTCTGTCATGTCCGAATCCTTCGTGTTTCGGGCGAAACCTAGAGCGTTTCACATCCAAACGGAAGCAATTCTGTTGGCTCAATTGCGCGTCCCGTTGGCGATCGCCATGCGCATGTATTCGAGCAGGAGTTCGCGCTCGAAGCTCCGGAAGCCGGAAAACAGCGATTGATCGGCGGCCTGCGCCGCTGCCTTCGCCGCCGTTTCCATCTGCTTTGCCCTGTCGGTCAGAAAAATCTGCTGGGCGCGTTTGTCGGTCGGATGTTTGCAACGGACAATCAGACCATCGCGCTCCATGCGCGCCAACGTGTTGGCCATGGTCGCCTGTTCGATGTCCATACGGTCAAGAAGCTGTTTCTGGGTCAGCCCCTCCTCGCTCCAAAGTTCCAGGAGGACGGGAAACTGGCCGGGCGCAAAGCCGAGTTTCTGGCCTCTCTCCTGCAGCGCGCGGGAGAAACTCTTCGCCAGAAGACTAGCCAGGTATGTCGCGGAATCCATACGATCGAAGGCCATGTCTATGGGTACCTCTCGCCTGCCTCGAACACAAGTTGCATTGCAGGCGATGGACCATCCGGAAACAAGATTCACGCTGTTGTGATGGCCCGCGCCTACTGCATGATTTGCGCGTCATATTTGGCGCGCGGCGTTGTCAGCAAACAAAAACCGCCATGGCGGAGGCGGAGCCACGGCGGTCTTGTTAGATTTGGACAAAGGCCCGGAGAGGGGGATAGGCCTTTGTCCTTACATCTGGCTTCGGCGGGGGACAGGCCTTTGACCAGATGACGGCGTGTTCAGGTGCCGTTGGGTATGATTTGTGGTCTCAAATGTGGCTTTTCAAGGGAGCACGGCAGGAAGCGCGCATTACAAATTGGTAACATTCCCGTGAGGGCCCTCAGTTCTTTCACCCGCACAAAAGTCGCTGCCTGCCAGAATGAAATATGGACGCCCATCGCGGCCCGCGCTATCCCTTGTCGCCATGAAAAAAGGTGATCATCTCTTCCTCGTCGACGGCTCCGGATTCATCTTCCGGGCGTTCCACGCCATCCCGCCGCTGAACCGGAAATCGGACGGCCTGCCGGTCAATGCCGTCTCCGGTTTCTGCAACATGCTGTGGAAGCTGCTGACGGATGCGCGCGATACGTCCGTCGGGGTGACGCCGACCCATTTTGCGGTGATCTTCGACTATTCGTCCAAAACCTTCCGCAACGAACTTTATGACCAGTACAAGGCCAACCGCACAGCGCCGCCCGAGGATCTCATTCCGCAGTTCGGATTGATCCGGCATGCGACCCGCGCCTTCAATCTACCCTGCATCGAGAAAGAAGGCTTCGAGGCCGACGACCTGATCGCTACCTATGCCCGGATGGCGGAGGCGGACGGCGCCGACGTGACGATCGTTTCTTCCGACAAGGACCTGATGCAGCTCGTGAGCGCCAATGTCTCCATGTATGACAGCATGAAGGACAAGCAGATCTCGATCCCGGAAGTGATCGAGAAATGGGGCGTGCCGCCGGAAAAAATGATCGACCTGCAGGCGATGACCGGCGATTCGACCGACAATGTGCCGGGCATTCCCGGCATCGGCCCGAAGACCGCGGCGCAACTGCTGGCGGAATTCGGCGATCTCGAGACGCTGCTTGCCCGCGCCGGCGAGATCAAGCAGCAGAAGCGCCGCGAGAACATCATCGCCAATACGGAGCTTGCCCGGCTATCCCGCCAACTGGTCATGCTGAAGACCGATACGCCGATCGACGTGCCGCTGGAAGATTTCGAGCTTCATCCACAGGACGGGCCGAAGCTCGTCGCCTTCCTGAAGGCGATGGAATTCACCACGCTGACGCGCCGCGTCGCGGCCGCGACCGAGACGAATGCGGATGCGGTCGACGTCGCCAGCGTTCCCGTCGAATGGGGAGCCGCCGCCCACGGGCCGGACCTCGACAAGGGCGAGCTGTCATCTCCGCCGCCGCCCTCTGCCCTGTCTTCGGCAAAATCCGCGGCCCTCGGCAGCGCTGAAGACGCAGCGGCGACACTTTCGGGTGCAATCGATAGCGGACCGCCGGTCGCGACGCCCGGAAGCCTTGCCCAGGCCCGCGCCGAACTGTTCGCCAAGGCCAGGATCGACCGCAGCACATATGTGACCATCCGCGACGTCGCGACGCTCGACGCCTGGATCGCCGCCGCCCGCGAAACCGGCCTTGTCGCCTTCGACACCGAAACGACCTCGCTCGACGCCATGCAGGCCGAGCTTGTCGGCTTCTCGCTTGCAATCGCCGACAACGGCAGGAACCCCTCTGGCACCGATATCCGCGCCGCCTATGTGCCGCTGATCCACAAGACCGGCGGCAACGACCTGTTCAGCGATGGCTTGAAGCTGGCGGAAAACCAGATTCCGGTTCCCCTTGCGCTGGAACGACTGAAGGACCTGCTGGAGGACCCATCGGTCCTCAAGATCGCCCAGAACCTCAAATACGACTATCTCGTCATGCGGCGCCACGGTATCACAATCGCCAGTTTCGACGACACGATGCTGATGTCCTATGTGGTCGATGCCGGCGCCGGCACGCACGGCATGGATTCTCTGTCCGAAAAGTGGCTCAATCACCAGCCGATCCCCTACAAGGACGTTGCCGGCACGGGCAAATCCTCCGTCACTTTCGATTATGTCGATATCGACAAGGCGACGGCTTATGCCGCCGAGGATGCCGACGTGACGCTGCGACTCTGGCAGGTGCTGAAACCGCGGCTGGCGGCGAAGAACCTCAACACGGTCTATGAGCGGCTGGAACGGCCGCTGGTTCCGGTACTGGCGCGCATGGAAGAGCGCGGCATCACCATCGACCGGCAGATCCTCTCGCGCCTGTCTGGCGAACTGGCGCAGGGTGCCGCCGGCCACGAGCACGAGATCTATGCGCTGGTCGGCGAGAGTTTCAATATCGGCTCGCCAAAACAGCTGGGCGACATCCTGTTCGGCCGTCTCGGCCTTCCCGGCGGTGCAAAGACCAAGACCGGCCAGTGGTCGACCTCGGCGCAGGTGCTGGAGGAACTCGCCGCCGAAGGCCACGAACTGCCGCGCAAGATCGTTGATTGGCGCCAGCTGACCAAGTTGAAATCCACCTATACCGACGCCCTTCCCGGCTTCGTCCACCCCGAGACGAAGCGCGTCCACACCTCCTACGCGCTGGCCGCGACAACCACCGGCCGGCTGTCCTCATCCGATCCGAACCTGCAGAACATTCCGGTTCGCACCGCCGAGGGCCGCAAGATTCGCACGGCTTTCATTTCGACGCCGGGACACAAGCTGGTATCGGCCGACTACAGCCAGATCGAACTGCGCGTGCTTGCCCATGTGGCTGAGATCCCGCAGCTGAAACAGGCCTTTTCGGACGGTATCGATATTCATGCCATGACGGCGTCGGAAATGTTCGGCGTACCGGTCGAGGGCATGCCAAGCGAAATCCGCAGACGCGCCAAGGCGATCAACTTCGGCATCATTTACGGCATTTCGGCCTTCGGCCTTGCCAACCAGCTGTCGATCGAGCGCTCCGAGGCGGGCGATTACATCAAGAAGTATTTCGAGCGCTTCCCGGGCATCCGCGACTATATGGAAAGCACCAAGGCTTTCGCACGCGAGAACGGCTATGTCGAAACCATCTTCGGCCGGCGGGCGCATTATCCGGATATCCGCTCGTCCAACCCCTCGCACCGCGCCTTCAACGAACGCGCCGCCATCAACGCCCCGATCCAGGGCTCCGCTGCCGACATCATCCGCCGTGCCATGGTGAAGATGGAGCCGGCGCTGGAACAGGCCGGCCTTTCACAGCGCGCCCGGATGCTGCTGCAGGTGCATGACGAACTGATCTTCGAGGTCGAGGATGCCGATGTCGAGCAGTCGATCCCGTTGATCGTCGAGGTCATGGAGAATGCCGCCATGCCGGCGCTCGACATGAAGGTACCGTTGAAGGTTGACGCCCGCGCCGCCCATAACTGGGATGAAGCGCACTGAAGCGCGTCGCGATCTTGCAGATTCGCTCTCGCGCTTTCGTTTCTTGTTTTATCGCATGCCGCGCAGAACCGCTGCGCACTTTTGCGCGACATGCTTTAGGACGGCAAAAAGCTGCGACTTGCGTCGCGGCTTTCCGGCTGCATGATGGGCGATACCCCTCGTATGCGGAGACTGCTGAATGACCGATCGCGCTTTTCCTGTTTTCGACCTCGGTACTTTCGAGACGGCCGACAGCGCCACGAAACGGATACTCGGCGACAGGGTCGATGCGATCTGCCGCGAAACCGGATTTCTCGCCATTTCCAATCATGGCGTGCCGCAGACGGTGATCGACGCCGTCTGGCGGAAGGCGCACCAGTTCTTCGACCTTTCCCCGGACGACAAGCAGAAAGCCCGCGCGCCCTATAAGGGCTATCCCTATGGCTATCTCGGGCCGGAACTGGAGGCATTGGCGAAATCGCGCGATGTCGATAGCCCGCCCGATCTCAAGGAAAGTTTCAACGGCGGCCCGCTCCGGCAACCGACCTCCATCACCGATCCGGAAGCGCTTGCCTTCTGCTACGCGCCGACGATCTGGCCGGAACAACCGAACGGCTTTATCGAGGCCTGGAAAGCCTATTATGCCGCGCTTGAGGATCTTGCCGCCCGCGTCATGCGGCTCTTCGCCGTGGCGCTGCGCCTGCCGGAAGATTATTTCGAGAGCTTCATCGATGCGCCGATCAGTGCGCTCAGGGCACTCAACTATCCGGAACAGCCTGTGCCGCCGAAGCCCGGTCAGTTGCGCGCCGGCGCCCATACCGACTATGGCAGCCTGACGATCCTCTTGCCGCAGGAAGGTTCGAAGGGCCTGGAGATCATCACGCCGGATGGTGGATGGACGGCTGTTCCGCCGGTCCCCGGTGCCTTCGTCATCAATATCGGCGACCTGATGGCACGCTGGACCAACGATCGCTGGGTTTCCACCCTCCACCGCGTCGTCAATCCTTCGCCGGAGGATGGCGGTACGGCGCGTCGGCAATCACTCGCCTTTTTCCACCAGCCGAACTGGGATGCACAGATCAGTGTGCTCGACGCCTGCCTCGTCGAAGGCGAAACGGCGAAATATGGCCCGGTCCTTTCTGGCCCCTATCTGATGAGCAAGTTCAAATCCACAGCCGCTTGATGTTTTTCAATGAACGGCGGCCATATCGGCACCAGCATGGACGGGACGGAAACTGTCGAACAGCCGCTTCAGTCCTTCCTTGCCCTCGACCGCCAGATCGAAGCGGCGGCCGAACAGCAGCCATTCGCTGCACAACCCTTCCATCATCCAGCGCAGCGCCTTGGTCGCCGATTGCGGCGTCCAGTTTCCGCTGAGGAAACCTTCGCTCTTTGCGCGAGCGAAGGCATTGTCGAGCATGACGGTGTGCCGGTCGTCGACCTCGCGCTGTTTTTCGAGGACCGGCATCAGGTCCTCGCCATAGGGGCAGCGCAGCAGGATGGTAAAGATACGCTGGCGATGCTCGTCGGCAGCCAGTTCGTCCAGCCAACTGCCGGCCGACGTCTCGATGACGCCGAGAACATCGGAGGCCGGCCGTTCCGTGTCGCGGACGACCATGTCTTCCAAGGGGAGCGATACGGTGTTGTAGAGTTCGAGGAAAAGGTCGGTCTTGTTGGCGAAATGCCAGTAGATCGCGCCACGCGTCACGCCGGCAGCCTTGGCGACATCGTCGAGCGAGGTGTTGGAGACACCCTTTTTGAAGAAGACCCGCTCGGCGGCATGGAGAATGCTGCTACGCGTCTCTTCCGCCTCGGCCTTTGTCCTGCGCATCGCGCCCTCCCCTTTTGAAAAAGGCCCGCCTCCCGGCGGGCCGCTTCCATTATTCCGTCGGCGCCGTTACCGCTTCGTCGGCGCCGATCGGCTTCAGCGTCGTCCGGCGGAAGAGCTTCATGATGAAGACGAAGAACACCGGGACGAAGAAGATCGCCAGGACCGTCGCCGAGATCATGCCGCCCATGACGCCGGTGCCGATGGCGCGCTGGCTGCCGGAGCTTGCGCCGGTGGCAATCGCCAATGGCAACACGCCGAGCGTGAAGGCGAGCGAGGTCATCAGGATCGGCCGGAAGCGCAGGTGCGCCGCCTCGATGGTCGCGTCCAGAAGCGGTTTTCCGGCCTCCATCTGCTCCTTGGCAAACTCGATGATCAGAATGGCGTTTTTAGCCGATAGACCGATGATCGCGATCAGGCCGACCTTGAAGTACACGTCGTTCGGCATGTCCCGCAGGGTCACAGCCAGCACGGCCCCGATGACGCCGAGCGGCACCACCATCATCACCGCCACCGGAATGCTCCAGCTTTCATAGAGGGCGGCAAGGCACAGGAAGATCAGCAGGCAGGACAGCGCCACGAGAAGCGGTGCCTGCGTACCCGAGGCAATTTCCTCGCGCGACTGGCCGGTCCACTCGTAGCCGAAGCCGGGCGGCAACTGCGAGAAGAGACGTTCCATTTCGGAGATCGCTTCACCGGAGGAATAGCCGGCATTGGCCTGGCCGCTGATCGGCACGGACGGATAGCCGTTATAGCCGACCGTTTGGGTCGGGCCGCTTGTCCACTCGATGCTCGCGAAGGCCGACAACGGAACCATGCCGCCATTCGAGTTGCGAACATTGAGCTTCAAAAGATCGGCCGTTTGCATGCGCCGGTTCTCGTCGGCCTGAACCGTCACACGCTGGAGACGTCCGGCATTCGGGAAATCGTTGACATAGGACGAACCGAGATTGGTCGAGATCGTCGAATTGATATCAGTGAAGGCGACGCCGAATGTGTTGGCCTTTTCACGGTCGATGATCAGGTTGACCTGTGCCGCATCCGGCAGGCCGTCGACGCGAACGCCGGAGATGACCTGGCTCTGTGCCGCAAGGCCCAGAAGCTGGTCACGCGCCGCCGCAAGCGCCGCGGAACCCTGGCCGCCGCGATCCTGCAGGCGGAATTCGAAGCCGTTGGAGGTGCCGAGACCCTGGATCGGCGGCGGCGACAGCGCAAAGCTGATCGCATCCTTGATCTGGGACATGGCCCCCGATGCACGGCCGGCGATGACGGCGGCGACATCGTTGGGTCCGCGCTCGGCCCAGTCCTTCAGCGTCACGAAGGCGAGGCCGGCGTTCTGGCCGGTGCCGGAGAAGGAGAAGCCGCTGATGGCGATGATACGCTCGACAGCCGGTTCCTTGCTGAAGATGGCTTCCGTCTGCTCGATGACCTCGGTCGTACGGTTGCCAGTCGCTTCCGACGGCAGTTGCATTGAGACGATGACGAAGCCCTGGTCTTCATCCGGAAGGAAGGACGACGGCAGTTGCATGAACAGGTAGCCGAGGCCGCCGAGCAGCACGACATAGATCAGCATGAAGCGCCAGGTGCGCGTCACCATGCCGGCGACCCAGCCGCTATAACCATGCGACGCCTTGTCAAAACCGCGATTGAACAGGCCGAAGAAGCCCCGCTTGGCATGGTGATGCCCCTTCGGAACCTGCTTCAGGAAGCTGGCGCAGAGCGCCGGCGTCAGCGTCAACGCCAGAAGCGCCGAGAACAGGATAGACACGACCATGGTCAGCGAGAACTGCTGATAGATGACGCCGACGGCGCCGGGGAAGAAGGCCATGGGAATGAACACGGCGGACAGCACCAGCGTGATGCCGATGACCGCACCGGTGATCTGTTTCATCGCCTTGCGGGTCGCTTCCTTCGGCGTGATGCCCTCCTCGGACATGATGCGCTCGACGTTTTCGACGACAATGATGGCGTCATCGACGAGAATACCGATGGCAAGCACCATGCCGAACATCGTCAGAACGTTGATCGAGAAGCCCATGGCCAGCATGGCCGCACAGGTGCCAAGTAGCGCCACGGGCACGACGAGCGTCGGAATGATGGTGTAGCGGATGTTCTGCAGGAACAGGAACATCACCAGGAACACAAGCGCCACGGCTTCGAGCAGGGTATGGAGAACCTTCTCGATGGAAATCGCAACGAAGGGCGACGTGTCGTAGGGCACGGAATATTCGACGCCCGCCGGGAAGAAGGTCGCCAATTCGTCCATGCGCGCCTTGATGGCCGTGGAGGTGGAAAGCGCATTGCCGGTCGGTGTCAGTTGCACGCCGATGGCGGCGGACGGCTTGCCGTTCAGGCGGGTCGAGAAGCTGTAGTCCTGGCCGCCGATTTCGATGCGCGCGACATCGCGCAGGCGCACCGTCGATCCGTCGAGATTGGCGCGCAGGATTATCGCCCCAAACTCTTCGGCCGATGTCAGCTGCCCCTTGATCAGGACGGGAGCGCTGATCTGCTGCGTGATCGGGTTGGGCTGCGCCCCGATGCTGCCCGAGGCGACCTGGGCATTCTGCGCCGTGATCGCGGCATTGATGTCGCCGGCCGTCAGGTTGAGGCCACGCATCTTGTCTGGGTCGAGCCAGATGCGCATGGCGCGTTCGGTTGCAAACATCTGCGCCCGGCCGACGCCCTCGACACGCTGGATTTCGTTGAGCACGTTGCGGCTGAGATAGTCGCCCAGCGAAACCGCATCCATGGACCCGTCCGTGGAGGTGAGCGCGACAATCATCAGGAAGCCGGAGCCGGCCTCCTCGACCTCGATGCCCTGCTGACGCACGGCATCGGGAAGGCGCGCCTCGACGCGACGAACGCGGTTCTGAACGTCGATCGACGCGTCGCCGGAATCGGTGCCCGGAGCGAAGGTCACGTTGATCGATACACGTCCCGCTGCACTGGACGTGGACGAGAAATACTGCATGCCTTCGATGCCGTTCAGCTCATTTTCGATGAGCCGGGTGACACTCTGGTAGGTTTCTTCCGAAGAGGCGCCGGGATAGCTCGTATTGATCGAAATCTGCGGCGGCGCGACGTTCGGATATTGCGAAATCGGCAGCAAGGGCAGCGCGATGATGCCGGAAATCATGATGAAAAGTGCGACGACCCACGCAAAGATAGGCCGGTCGATAAAGAAACTAGGCATCGATCAGGTCCTCAATTCGCCTGTGCGGCAGGCTTGGCGTCGGCAGGCTTGGCGTCAGCGGGCTTGGCGTCAGCGGGCTTGGCATCCGCGCCGTCAGCAGGCTTCTTGTTGCCGGCTGCTTCCGTTGCCGGCTTTGCCTCCCCTTCCTTCGCTTCAGCCGGCTTTGCGTCGCCCGCCTTCCACTCCGCGGGAACGACGGGTGCGCCGGGACGCAGCTTCTGGAAGCCTTCAACGATGACCTTTTCGCCGGCCTTCAGACCGTCGCGGATAATCCAGCGATCGCCCAGAACAGTGCCTGCGGAGACCGTGCGCAATTCAGCCGTATTGTCGTCCTTGGCGACATAGACCTGCGCGACGCCCGATGTATCGCGCTGCACGGCCTGCGTCGGCACGGCGATGGCGTCCTTCTCGATGCCCTGCTCGATCAGCACGCGCACATACATCCCCGGCAGGAGATCGCCGTCCGGGTTCGGGAATTCGCCACGCAACGTCACCTGGCCGGTGGTTTCATCGACGGCTGCTTCCGAAAACAACAGCTTTCCGGCATGCGCATAGGCACTGCCGTCGTCCATGATCAGGTTGACCTTGGCTTCCTTCTTGCCGTCGGCCAAAGCGCCAGCCTGCAGCGACTTGCGCAGGCGGATGAGGTCGGTCGCGGACTGGGTGAAGTCGGCATAAACAGGATTGAGCTGCTGGATCGTCGCCAGGTTTTCCGAACCATTGGCGCTGACCAGCGCACCTTCGGTGATCAGCGCGCGACCGATACGGCCGCTGATCGGCGCGGTCACATTGGTATATTGCAGATTGAGCTTGGCCGTTGCGAGACCGGCCTCGGCGATCGCGACATCGGCATCCGCCTGCGCCAGCTGTGCCACGGCATCGTCAAAATTCTGGCCGGTCGCCACGCCGGACTTGCGCAGCTGTTCCTGGCGCTCGGCCGCCTGGCGCGCCTGAAGCTGAACGGCTTTCGCGCGCCGCAGCGTACCTTCGGCGCTTTCGACCTGGACCTGGAAGGAGGCCGGGTCGATGCGATAAAGCACGTCGCCTTCCTTCACCAGCGAGCCCTGCTCGAACACGCGCTCGATGACGATGCCGGTGGCGCGCGGACGAACTTCCGAGATCCGCGTCGCGGCGATACGGCCCGGCAGGTCGTTGGTGATCGGGATATCCTCGGTCTTGGTGGTGATCACCGAGACTTGCGGCGGCGGATAGGAGGGCGCAGCCTGCTTTTCGCCCTCGCCTTCCTGGCAGCCGGAAATGATCAGCAGGGCGGCCACGGTTGCAGCCAGTATCGGTCGGTTCATCCGCATTGTCGGTTCCACGCAAAAGGCCAGCCCCATGGCCGACGGTCTTGGGAAGACGTCAGCCGCAGCTGGATTTCAGAAAAATCAATATGATGCGCAGGGCCAGGTTTTCCATTTGGCGAGCGCAATCAATTATACAAACGCAGTCGTATGTTAATTTTTCCGCGCGTGCAAGCCGATGATGCGCCGCACAATAAAACGTTACCGAACAATAGCGGCCGTTAACATTCAGTTACAAATCAGGGTCCGCACCTATCGAAGGATCCGGTCATCCGCACCGAAGCGATGCATCGCTGCCTTGTTGGGCGTTGAATAGACCACGTCATCGACTTCGTATTTATGCTCACCGAACAGACGCACCGTCAGAAGGCCGGTGACTTCGGTTTCGAGGTAGAGGATCGTGTCGGCACCCAGATGCTCGACATGGATGACCTTGCCCTTCCAGTCGCCGCTCTCGCGCGACAGGATGATATGTTCGGGACGGATGCCCACGGTCTTGGCCTGGCTATCACCCAGCCGACCAGCCTCGATGAAGTTCATCTGCGGCGAGCCGATAAAGCCGGCGACGAATGTGTTGGCCGGCCGATTGTAAAGTTCCATCGGCGAGCCGACCTGCTCGATCTGGCCGGCATTCAACACAACGATCTTGTCGGCCAGCGTCATCGCCTCGACCTGATCATGGGTCACGTAGATCATTGTCGCCTTGAGGCTGCGGTGCAGACGGGCGATTTCGAGACGGGTGTTGACGCGCAGCGCCGCATCGAGATTGGACAATGGCTCATCGAACAGGAACAGCTTCGGCTCGCGCACGATGGCGCGGCCGATGGCGACGCGCTGGCGCTGGCCGCCGGAGAGTTCGGACGGTCGGCGAGCGAGATAGGGTTCCAGCGACAGCATCGCGGATGCCTTGCCCACCTTGGCATCGACCTCAGCCTTGGGAGCGCCCATCTGCTTGAGGCCAAGCCCCATATTGTCCTTGACCGTCAGATGCGGATAAAGCGCATAGGACTGGAAGACCATGGCGATGCCGCGCTTGGCGGGCGGCGTGTTGATGACTTCCTGCCCGTCGATCCGGACACTGCCGGATGTGGCATCCTCAAGTCCGGCGATAACACGCAGCAGCGTGGACTTGCCGCAGCCGGACGGGCCGACGAAGATGACGAACTCGCCGTCCTTCACCTCGAGGTCGATGCCCTTCAGGACTTCGTGATTGCCGAAGGCCTTGCGGATGGATTTCAGATTCAGTGATCCCACGTGAGGCCCCTTACTGTCGTTGTCGCTTGCCCTGCCCCGACCTGATCGGGTGGACAATCATCGGATTAAAGCTTGACCGGCTGGCCCGTCCGCACGCTCTCATCGGCCGCAAGGCAAATGCGCAGCGACTGGACGGCATCGTTCATATGCCGCTCGAGATCGAGGTTTTCGGTAATCGCCTTCAACACATAGGCCTGCTCGAAATCGCAGAGTTCCTGGTGACCCGGCTCGCCGTCCATCTTCAGGTCTTCGTCCTTGTGGACGAACTTGCCGTCAGCACCGGTTTCAGCCTTGTGCACGCGAATGACGGCCGTCTTGGTATGGGTGTCGATATCGTCGGATTTCGCGTTCGGATCCATGACGATCGAGACCGAGCCGTTGGGCGACATGACGTCCTTCACGAAGAAGGCAGTCTCCGAGATCATCGGTCCCCAGCCGGCCTCATACCAGCCGACCGACCCGTCTTCGTAGATCACCTGCAGGTGGCCGTAGTTATACATGTCGGCGGCGATCTCGTTCGACAGGCGCAGACCCATGCCGCGCACCTCGACAGGCTTCGCATCGGTGATCTGGCACATGACGTCGACATAATGGACACCGCAATCGACGATCGGCGGCGTGGTTTCCATCAGCGACTTGTGCGTCATCCAGGTCGGGCCGGAGGATTGCTGGTTGAGGTTCATGCGGAAGACATAGGGGCCGCCGAGCTTGCGGGCTTCAGTGATCAACCGCACCCAGGACGGATGATGGCGCAGGATATAACCGACGACCAGTTTCTTGCCGGCCTTCTTCGCGGCGGCGACGACCCGTTCTGCGTCGGCAACCGTCGTCGCCAGCGGCTTCTCGATGAACACGTCGCAGCCGGCCTCGAACGCCGCGACGGCATAATCGGCGTGGCTGTCGGAATAGGTGCAGATCGCGCAGAGATCAGGCTTGAGTTCTTTCAGCGCCTTTTCGAAATCGGGAAGAATTTCGTATTGGCTCAGTTCCGGCGCCAGTGTCGGCTTGGAACGGTTGACCAGGCCGACAATCTCGAAACCGGGATTGTTGTGATAGGCGAGCGCATGGCTGCGCCCCATGTTTCCAAGGCCGGCGACGAGGACACGAACGGGCTTTACCATTATTTGACTGCTCCTGCGGTGATGCCGCGGATCAGTTGCCGCGAGAAGATGACGTAAAGGATGAGAACCGGGAAGATCGCCAGCGACAGGGCGGCAAGAACCGCATTCCAGTTGGTGACGAACTGGCCGATGAATATCTGGGAGCCGAGCGTCACCGTCTTGGTGGCTTCGCCGGGCGCGAGGATCAGCGGGAACCAGAGATCGTTCCAGATCGGGATCATGGTGAAGACGGCCACCGTCGCCATGGCCGGACGGATTAGCGGCAGGACGAGGCGGAAGAAGATGGCATATTCCGACAGGCCGTCGATGCGCCCGGCATTCTTCAGGTCGTCCGAGACGGTGCGCATGAACTCCGACAGGATGAAGATCGCCAGCGGCAGGCCTTGCGCGGTATAGACGAGGACCAGCGCCGTCAGCGTATTGACGAGACCGGTCGCGACCATGCCCTGCAGGATGGCGACCGTGCCGAGCCGGATCGGGATCATGATGCCGATGGCGAGATAAAGTCCCATCAACGTATTGCCGCGAAAACGATATTCCGACAGCGCGAAGGCGGCCATGGCGCCAAACAGCAGCGCGAAGAAGATCGAGACGACGGTGACGATGAGGCTGTTCTGGAAATAGCCGATGAAATCACCCTGTTTCAGCACGGTCGTGTAGCCGATCAGGCTGAAGGTCTCGGCCGTCGGGGGTGCCAGCGGCGTACGGAAGATCGCGTTCTTGTCCTTCAGCGAATTGAGGATCGTCAGGACGACCGGGAACAGCGCGATCACCGTATAGCCGGCAAGGGCCAGGTGGACGAAACTGGAGCGTAGCGGCGAGATGCGTGCTTTTGACATTGCGTCCTCCCTTAGAACTGGTAGCGGCGGACGCGCCGCTGGATGCCGAAGAGATAGAGCGAGACGCCGGCAAGGATGATCAGGAACATCACGGTGGCGATGGTCGCGCCCATGGAACGGTCGCCAAGCTGCAACTGGAAGCCGAAGAAGGTGCGGTAGAGCAAGGTTCCAAGAATATCGGTCGCCCCGTCCGGACCGGCAAGGGCCCCCTGCACCGTATAGATCAGGTCGAAGGCATTGAAATTGCCGACGAAGGTCAGGATCGAGACCATGCCGATCGCCGGCAGGACCAGCGGCAGCTTGATCTTCCAGAACTGGCTCCAGCCGGTGATCCCGTCGCATTCGGCCGCCTCGATAACCTCGTCCGGGATATTCAGAAGGGCCGCATAGATCAGCATCATCGGGATGCCGACATTTTGCCAGACGGAGATCAGCGACACCGTGATCAGGGCCGAGCCGGGTTTGCCGAGCCAGGGACCGAACAGGGATTTCAGGCCGACGAGGTCCATGAAGAACGGCGTGATGCCCCAGATCGGCGACAGGATCAGCTTCCAGATGAAACCGACGATGACGAAGGACAGGATCGTCGGCATGAAGATCGCCGTGCGATAGAAGGCGGCGAGCCTCAGTCGCGGGATCGACAGCATGGCGGCAAGCGCGATACCCAGCGGGTTCTGCACCAGCATGTGGATGGCGAAGAAGATGAAATTGTTCTTCAGCGCCCGCCAGAAATCGGCGGCCCAGCGATCGTCCCCGAACAGGACCTGGAAATTTGCAAGCCCGACGAAGGTCGACTGTCCGTCCACCGTGTTGAACAGCGACAGGCGCAGCGTCTCGATCAGCGGCAGGATCATCACGGCGGAATAGACGATGAAAGCCGGCAACAGGAAGATGAGGATATGCCAGCGTCTTGGCCGTGCCGGCATCTCGATTGTGTCCTCAGACGATATGGCGCTGCTCATGGCTTCTGCCGCTCCGACCCGTTCTTCGTCGATTGCCGCATATGCGGCAAGGCTCTGCGCCGCCGGTCCCCGCCGCACATGCCGTCGCCAGCAGGCCCGAGAGCGCTGGCAGAATGTGATTTCAGATTACATGTTTTTGCGGGAGATTCTGCTTTTTCGCGTCAGCAAGCCCCGCCTCGAGTGCTGCCCCTCATCCGCTCCTCCCTCATCATCAAAGGGCGGGCACCTTCTCCCCGCGAACGGGGAGAAGGGAGGAACCACAAACTCAGTAATCCCCTCTCCCCGCATGCGGGGAGAGGGCGAGGAGCAATACCCCGAAACCCAAACTTACTTCGCCGGCTTGTACCAGCTGTCGAGGCCCTTCTGCAGCTTCTCGCCAGCGACTTCCGGCGTGTCGGTGCCGTTGATCACGTTGGCCGATTCAACCCAGGTCTCGTTTTCGAGGTTCGGGGTGCCGCGCGACAGGATCTGGTAGGTCGAGCGGATCGTCGGCTTGCACTTTTCACGCCAGGAGACGAATTCCTGGGCGAGCGGATCGGCCATCTTCACCGGCGTCGAGTTCAGGCTGAAGAAGCCCGGCAGCGAGTTGGCATAGATGTCGGCGAATTCAGGCGAGGCGATCCAGGTGAGAAGCTTCTTGGCTTCTTCCGGATGGGCGCTCTTGGCATTCAGGCCAACGCCGATGTCGTTGTGGTCCGAGATGTAGCAGGCGTCGCCAGCGGCTTTGACCGGCGGCGGGAAGGCACCCATCTTGAATTGTGCCTGCGTGTTGAACAGGCCGATTTCCCATGAGCCGGCCGGATAGATGGCAGCGCGACCGAGCGTGAAGAGGTTCTGGCTGTCCGGATAGGTCTGGGCTTCGAAGCCGTCGCCGAGATAATCCTTCCACTTGGCAAGAACCTTGTAGGGCTCGACCCAGCCGGCGTCGGTGAGCTTCTGCTCGCCCTTGATCAGGGCAGCGCGGCCTTCCTCACCCTTCCAATAGGTCGGGCCGATGTTCTGGTAGCCCATGGTGGCGGCTTCCCAGAGGTCCTTCGTGCCCATGGCGAGCGGGATATAGGTGCCGTCAGCCTTGATCTTGTCGAGGGCCGCGAAGAAATCCGCTTCCGTTGCCGGAATGGCAATGCCGAGCTTGTCAAAGGCATCCTTGTTGTAGATGAAGCCGTGGATGACCGAGGCCATCGGCACGCAGAAGGCGGCTGCACCATCGTCCGTCGTCCAGGCCGCCTTGGCGACCGGCGAGAAGTTTTCCATACCGGGCAGACTGGTCAAGTCGGCCAGATGCTTCTTGTTGTAGAGTTCGAGAGACGCATCGAACGGACGGCAGGTGACGAGATCGCCTGCGGAGCCGGCGTCGAGCTTGGCGTTCAGCGCCGCATTGTATTCGGTCGGCGCGGTCGGTGCGAAGACGACCTTGATGCCCGGATTCTTGGCTTCGAAGGCCGGGATCAGTTTTTCCTGCCAGATGGTCAGGTCGTCGTTGCGCCAGCTCTCGATCGTCAGCGTGACGTCTTCCGCATGCGCCAGCCCGGCGGAGCCGAGGATGCTGGATGCAAGCAGCAAGCCTTTCAAGGTAGTGCGGGTCATTACGTTCTCCCTTTTATATGCGCCAGCTGGCGCGGTTTTGGAACCCTTGGAATCATTGTGTCGCGACTAGAGACAAGGCACGGCGCAAGCTTTGACCGGCTTCAGCAAGTGCGGCTTGCGCCGCCGCCACATCCGTTGCCCCAGCAGCAAGGAGGATGGCGATCTTTACCGAACCCGATGACAGGTTGAGATAACGGCCGGCTTCCGCAGCGCCAATCCCGGCAATATCCGAGACGATGCGCGCGGCGCGGCCGCGCAGCTTCGCATTGTCAGCCTTCAGGTTGACCATATGTCCGTCATGGACATGGCCGAGATGAATGCCGACCAGCGTCGAAAACATGTTGAAGGCGATCTTCTGGGCTGTGGCGGCGCCCATGCGGGTCGATCCGGAGATGACCTCCGGCGGTGTTTGCAGCAGGATGGATATTTCGGCATTCTGGAAAAGCACCGCACCGGAATTGTTGGCCATCGCGATCACGCGCGCCCCACGCTGGCGCGCCTCATCGGCGGCGGCGAGCGCGTAAGGTGTCGAGCCGCTGGCGGATACGGCAATGAGACAATCGCCCTTGCCGATGCCGGCGTCGCGCACATCCTTGCGCGCCAGTTCCATGTCGTCCTCGTAACCGCCGGCGAGATCGGTCAGGCTTGCAGCACCGCCGGCCAGAAGGACCACAACCTTGTCGAGCGCGATGCCATAGGTGCCCGGCAATTCCAGCGCATCGGTCATGGCCATCAGGCCGGAGCTGCCAGCACCCGCATAGGCGAGACGTCCACCCTTCTCAAGAGATTCGGCGGCGATCGCGGCGGCAGCGGACAGGGGCTCGATCGCCGCATCGACGACCTTTGCCGCAGCCTGCTGGCCGGATGCGAGCAGACGAAGCGCGAGCGCCGGATGCATCACATCCAGTCCCATTGCCTTGTCATGACGCTCTTCGGTCTCCACTGACGGCATTCGCTTAATCTCCCTCGCCGCAAATTAATGCCAAAAAAATACCAATTGTCCAGAAAAATTAACTTCTAACCAGAGAAAAATTTCAATTTTTAAAATACCTTTGTTATATCAGGATATTAAACGATAATTCCAATTAAAGACCAAATCCCCCTTGGTTAATGGTATTTTTTTGGTATCCTTTTTTCCGGAGGTATCCATGCCACATTATATTCTGGGAATCGATGGCGGCGGCACGAGTTGCCGCGCCGCAGTTGCCGACGCGACGGGACGCATCCTCGGGCGCGGCAAGAGCGGTGCGGCCAACATCCTGACAGACCCCGACAACGCCCTGATCCATATTGTTGGCGCGTCCAAGGCCGCGTTCGAGGAAGCCGGCATTGCGCCCTCCGTGATCAACTCGGCCTCGGCCCTTCTCGGCGTGGCAGGCAGCAATGTCGGCGATGCCGTTCATTATGTGAGGGAGCGCCTGCCCTTCGCCAAGGCCGATATCGAATCCGACGGCCTTATCGCGTTGCAGGGCGCGCTTGGCGACAGCGACGGGGCGGTGGCGATCCTCGGAACCGGTTCGATCTATATTTCCCGTCTCGGCGAGGAGATCAGCTATATCGGCGGCTGGGGCTTCCAGATCGGCGATCTCGGCAGCGGCGCCCGCCTTGGGCATGCCCTTCTGCAGGAAAGCGTGCTTGCCTTCGACCATATTCACCCGTCCTCGCCGCTGACCGATGCGATCATGGCGGAATTCAATTCCGATCCGCGCGAGGTGGTTGAATTTGCCCGCGCCGCCCATCCCGGCGAATATGGTCGTTATGCGCCAAAAGTATTCGACTATGCCGACCGGGAGGATCCGGTCGCGATCGCGCTTCTGAAAGCCTCGGCGCAGACGATCAACGAGGGGCTCGATGTCGTCGTGAGGCGCGGTAGCGCCAAGCTTTGTCTGCTGGGGGGGCTCGCACCGCTCTACCGCCCCTGGCTGGCCGAGCGGCACCAGCCGCTGTTCGTCGAAAGCGCGGCCGACGCCCTGACCGGCTCGGTGGCGCTCGCCGCCAAGCGATTCGGTGTGCGGACGGGGGGGCAGATATGACCCAGCACCTCGAAGCCATCCTGCCGCTCGACGGCCTGCAGGCGGGTGGGTCCGGGCCGCTCTATCTCAAGCTTCGCCAATCGCTGGAAGACGCCATCCTCTCGGGCAAGCTCAACCACGGCGATGCCCTGCCGGCGGAACGGGACCTGGCGGACTATGCCAGCATCAGCCGCGTGACGGTGCGCAAGGCGGTCGACGATCTCGTCAGGGACGGGCTGCTGGTGCGCCGGCACGGGTCCGGCACCTTCGTCGTCAAGCCCGTCCACAAGGTGCAGCAGTCGCTGTCACGGCTGACCTCTTTTACCGAAGACATGCAACGGCGGGGGCTGACCACCACGGCGCAATGGATCGAGCGCGGCCTTTTCCATCCCTCGCCGGACGAGATGATGGTGCTCGGCCTGCAGGCGGATTCCCTGGTTGCCCGCCTCGGCCGCCTGCGCATCGCCGACGACATGCCGCTTGCCATCGAGCGGGCGAGCATATCGGCCGAATTCCTGCCCGATCCCGTCCGCATCGGCTCTTCACTCTATGCCGAACTCGACAAGACCAAATCGCGACCGGTTCGCGCCGTGCAGAGAATTTCCGCCTGCAGCCTGAAGGATCCCGACGCGGCCATGCTCGGCGTCAAGGGGGGGGCGGCGAGCCTGTCCATTGAACGCATTTCCTACCTCGCCTCCGGGCGCGTGGTGGAATTCACCCGCTCGCTCTACCGGGGCGATGCCTATGACTTTGTCGCGGAACTGACCCTGTCGGATTCCTGAGAGACGTCCAGAAGAAAGACACGACCATGCAGACGAATATGCGCCGCGAAATCGATGAAATTCCGGAAGCGGCAGCCCGCCTCCTCGATCAGTCGCGCGAAGCCGTGAGAGAAACCGGCGCGGCGCTGCGCGAAAAGGACCCGGCCTTCTTCGTGACCATCGCCCGCGGCTCGTCAGATCATGCGGCGCTTTTCCTGAAATATGCGATCGAACTGACCACCGGCCGGCCGGTCGCTTCGCTCGGACCATCGCTGGCCTCGATCTATGGTGCGAAAATGCACCTGCAGGGTGCTGCCTCGATCGCGGTCTCGCAATCCGGCAAGAGCCCGGACATTGTCGCAATGGCGCAAGCCGCGACCAGGGCCGGCGCGGTGACCATCGCGCTCACCAACACGCTGCCCTCGCCGATCGCCGAGGCCAGCACGCATCCGCTCGACATTCATGCCGGTCCGGAAATCGCCGTCGCCGCCACCAAGTCCTACGTCAATTCCATCGTCGCCGGTCTTGCTATCCTCGGCGAGTGGACGGGGGACGCAACTCTCCAGCGTGCCGTGGCGGACCTGCCGGCGCAGTTTTCCAAGGCTGTGAAGCTGGATTGGCAGATGCTGGCCGACGAACTGGGCGATGCGGAATCCCTTTTCGTGCTCGGCCGCGGCCCGGCGCTGGCGATCGCCAGCGAGGCAGCGCTGAAGTTCAAGGAAACCTCGGGCATGCATGCCGAGGCCTATTCGGCCGCCGAAGTGCTGCATGGCCCGGTCGCCCTGGTCGAAAAGCGCTTTCCGGTGATCGGCCTTGCTGCCCGCGATGCAGCGCAGGCTTCCGTCACCGGCATCCTCGATGGCCTCAGCGCCAAGGGCGCGCTCGCCTTCGTCACTTCTTCGGAAGCAAAATCGGCCAAGGTCCTGCCCTTCGTCGAAACCGGACATCCGATCACCGACGCGCTGACGCTGATCTTGCCGTTTTACGGCTTCGTCGAATCCTGGTCACGATCGCGCGGCCTCAATCCCGACGCGCCCGTCGCCCTCAAGAAGGTCACGGAAACACGATGAGCACACGCACAGCAATCACCGGCGCCCGCATCTTCGACAGTCAGTTCTGGTACGACGACCAGGCCCTGCTGCTGGACGGCGGCAGCGTGATCGGCATCCTGCCGGAAAAGGACCTGCCATCCGGCACGACGCTGATCGAGGCCAAGGGGCAGTTGCTCATTCCGGGCTTCATCGACCTGCAGGTCAATGGCGGCGGCGGCGTGATGCTCAACCACCATCAGACCGTCGAGGGCATCCGCACGATCTGCGCCGCCCATGCCAAATTCGGCACCACGGCGCTCCTGCCGACGCTGATCACCGATACATTCGAAATCCGCCGCAAGACGATCGAGGCCGGCATCCAGGCCAAGGCCGAGGGCGTGCCCGGTTTTCTCGGCCTCCATATCGAAGGCCCACATCTTTCCTTAGCCCGCAAGGGAGCCCATGACCCGGCGCTGATCCGGCCCATGGACAGCGCCGATCTCGACGCGATGCTCGCCTGCGCCGGCGTCTTCGATGCGATGATGGTCACCGTCGCGCCGGAAAACACCACGGTCGATCAAGTCAGGGCGATGGCTGAGGCAGGACTGATCGTCAGCATCGGCCATACCGACACCGGTTATGCGACGGTCGCGGCCTATGCTGAAGCCGGCGCCCGCACCGTGACGCATCTGTTCAACGCCATGAGCCCGCTCGGCCACCGCGAACCGGGCGTGGTCGGCGCCGCGCTCGATATCGGCAGCCTGCATGCCGGGCTGATCATCGACGGCTTCCATGTCGATCCGGTTTCGATGCGGCTGGCGCTTCGGGCCAAGAACGGCCCAGGCCGCATCTTCATGGTCACCGATGCGATGTCGACGATCGGCTCCGACCAGACAGGTTTCCTGCTCAACGGCCGGCAGATCTTCCGCAAGGACGGCCGCCTGACCTTGGCCGACGGCACATTGGCGGGTGCCGATATCGACATGCTGTCCTCGGTGCGCTTCGTCCACGAGACGCTGGACTTGCCGCTTGACGAGGCAATCCGCATGGCGTCCGCCTATCCCGCCGACGCCGCCGGGGTTTCCACCCGCAAGGGCCGGCTGATACCGGGGCTCGATGCAGATTTCGTGCTGCTGACGGAAAATCTCGACATAGTCTCGACCTGGATCGGCGGACAGCGCGTCTTCCAGGCCTGACTTGACTTACCGCGCGGCGCCTAGCCGCGCTTTCAGCGCCTTGACGAGACCTGCATCGGTCATCCGCGCGCTCGGCGCCACGAAGCCGAGCGAAACCAGCCTGTCATCCTTCGCCGGCTCACTGCGCGAGCAGGACGAATGCACCTCGCTGACTTCCATCCGCTCCAGAAGGCTGCCGACGGTGTCGATCGTCACCCCGGACCCCGGCATGATCGAGAGACGGCCGCCCGCCATCCGGATGACCTCGGCGAGTGCCTCGGCACCCTCCGGCGCAGTCCTGGCGCCGCCGGAGGTCAGGATACGCTCGAAGCCGAGCGTCACGGCAATGTCCACCGCCTCGGCGAAATCGGGCACAAGATCGAAAGCGCGGTGCAGCGTCGTACCCAAGCCGGCGGCGTGGCGCGACAGCCGTTCGAGAGCCGCCACATCGAGGCGGCCATCCGCAAGGCTGGCACCGAGCACCACGCCGGCAAGCCCCACCGATCGCACCGCATCGATATCGCCACGCATGATATCAAGATCATCCGGACCAAACACAAATTCGCCGGCGCGCGGACGGATCATCGCATAGACTGGAATGCCGGCCCTAGCCGCCAAGGCCATCAGTCCGGCGGATGGCGTCAGCCCGCCGACGGACAACGCCGAGCAGAGTTCGATACGGTCGGCGCCGCCGGCCACGGCGGCCGCCAGCCCGGCTGCATCCTCGACGCAGACTTCCAGCCGAATCTCCGTCATGTGCGCGCCCCGCCAAGACCAAGGATAGCCGCGCCGATCAGGCCCGGCTCCACATGGCATTCGCCCGGCACGACCAGTGGCCGGTCGAATTTGCGCAGGATACGGGACCGCACGGCCTTGTCGATCGCTGATATCAGTGGCGTCACGTTCGAAAGCCCGCCGCCCACCGGTACGATCGTCGCGCCGGTAATGTTGATGGTCAGCGCCAGCGGCGAACCGACGAGGTCGACAAGCACGTCGATCGTGCGCGCCGCCTCGGCGTCGCCCTGCTGCCAGAGCGTGGTGATCTCATGGCTCGGCAAGCTTTTGCCATGCAATGCGCGGTGCAGGCGTTCCATGCCACGCGCACCGCCGATCGTATCGACGCAGCCGCGCTGGCCGCAGCCGCAATCGAAGAGGGGGATGGCAACGGGCGGCGTTCCGGCCATCGTCGCGACGGCAGGACCATGCCCCCATTCCCCGGCAAAACCGCCCTCGGCATTGATGAGCCGGCCATCCACAACGAGACCTCCACCCACGCCCGTACCAATAATGACGCCAAGCACGATCCGATAACCCCGCCCGGCTCCGGCACCGGCTTCAGCGAGCGCAAAGCAATCGGCGTCGTTGGCTATCAGTACCGGCATGCCGAGACTATCGGACAATTCCGCCGCGAGCCTGCGGCCGTCGATGCAGGGAATATTGGCGCATTTGATCGCCTGGGTTTCGGGATCGACGACACCGGTGATGGAGATGGCGATGCGATCAGGCTTCGCGCCAGCTTCCGCAATGACATCGCGGAGCGTAACGACAAATGCATCGAAATCATCAAGCGGAGTGGCACGCCGTTCCATCGGCTCGATCCGCTCGGCGGAATAGGCAACCGCGCCCTTGATCGCCGACCCGCCGATATCGAAACAGACGATCACGCCTCACCCCGAATGACGGCTTCGAGGCTGAGCGCTGCCGAAAGCAACCGCTCGTCTTCTCCGGCTTGCCCCGAGATCAGCAGGCCAACCGGCATGCCCGCTTCGCCGGTGCCGCAGGGAATGGAGACGCCGCAGCCATCGAGGAAATTGCCGATCAGCGTGTTGCGCAGCGTCTTGCCGTTGATCTTGAAAAACAGGTCGTCATCGGCGATGAGCGGCGCGATCGGCGGCGCCACATGCGGCAAGGTCGGATGCACGATCAGCTCACCGGGGTTCAGGCTTGCCTTGAATTGTCCGATCAGGCGGCGGCGAGCCTCGAGGATCGCAATGTAATCCGTCATGCCGATCTTTTCGCCAAGGCGCGCGCGGGCAACGACGCGCTGGTCCATGCGCGCGGCAGCATCGCCGTGAAGCCGCTCCTTGTGCAGTGCGTAGGCCTCTGCCGTCACAAGCGCCCCATGTCGGGCCATGAGTTCAAAGATCTCGGCGAAAGCCGGAAAGGCGCGCCGTTCGACCGCGACACCTGCCGCCCGCAGCCGCCTGACAGCCTGCTCGAAAGCAGCAACGACGCCAGCCTCCGCATCGTCGAAGACGATCGTTTCGGCAATGACGAGCTTGATATCGCCCCCGTTCGTTCGGGCGATATTCGGAGCGGCCCGCCCGCGCATCGCGGCATCGATCCAGACCGCATCCTGAACGGAGCGGCAGAGTGGCCCGAGCGAATCGAGACTGCTCGCCAGTGGAAAGACGCCATCCATCGCATACCGACCGCGCGTCGCCTTGTAGCCGACGATGCCGTTGAAGGCGGCGGGAATACGGATGGAACCGCCGGTATCGGTTCCCATTGCCACCGGCACAAGGCCGGCCGCGACAGCGACGGCCGATCCCGACGAGGAACCGCCGGGGATACGCGGCACGTCCTGCGAGCGAGGATTCTGCGCGGTGCCATAGTGCGGATTGATACCGAGGCCGGAAAAGGCGAATTCACTGAGATTGGTGCGCCCGACACTGACCATGCCGGCACTGGCCAGGGCCCTGACCACGGGCGCATCCTGTTTTGCGGGCGTACGATCGGAAAGAACCACGGAGCCAGCCTTTGTCACCGAGCCTGCGGTGTCAAACAGGTCCTTCCACGCCATCGGTATGCCGTCGAGCAGGCCGAGCGAACGGCCCGAGCGAATACGGGCGGAGGCGGCTTTCGCCTCCGCCAGGGCGCGCTCGCCGAGGACTTCGGTGAAAATCGATTGATCCTTGTAGCCGGCTATCTTGTCGAGCACCGCCTCGGCCAGCGTGACCGGATCGAGCGCGCCGGATTGCAACAGGACCGACAGGCCCGCAACCGACATGTTTCCGTCCACTTCAGCCATTGTCCTGCCTCTCCAAATCATCTCTTGTTTTGCCGGTAGCATATCGGCGCGGCCGCCGCCATGGCAGCATCTTGCCGCGCATATGCAGTTGATGTTCGCCCAACTTGAGGTGACCGCCGGCCTTGCCCACTCGGCATGGTCTGCCTACATGCGAATTCAGCGGCGAGCCTTGCCGCGGCAGGGAGATCAGAATGATATTCGACGCAGCGCGGCTTGCCTTTGCCAATCTCTTCGCGCCGGAAACGCGCTCGGTCTTCTGGAAAGTGCTGGGGTTGACGATCCTGGCACTGGTCGGATTGTGGCTGGCGCTGCGCGAAGTGTTTGTCTATCTGGCATTGCCGTGGCTCGACGCGCTCATTCCCGGCACGGCGGGCTGGGAAGGCTGGCTGACCTTCGTCATCGGCATTTTCGCAAGTTTCGGCCTTGCCCTTGCGCTTGCTTTGCTGCTCGCCCCCGTCACCGCCCTGATCGCGGGTCTCTTCCTCGATGATGTCGCCGAGGTGGTCGAGCGGCGCGACTATGCCGGGGAGCCGGCGGGTAGGCCGTTGCCGCTCGGCGAGGCGATTGCGGGCACACTGAAATTCCTCGGCGTCATCATCGTCGGCAACATCATTGCGCTGTTCCTGCTGCTCATTCCCGGCATCAACCTGATCGCCTTCTTCCTGGTCAACGGCTATCTTCTCGGGCGTGAATTCTTCGAATTCGCCGCCATGCGCCATCGACCGGCGGCCGAGGCGCGGCTGTTTCGGGCCAAGTACGCCGGCACGGTCTTTCTCGCCGGGCTGATCCTCGCCGCCTTCCTCGCAGTCCCCCTGCTCAACCTGCTGACACCGCTCTTTGCCGCCGGCATGATGGTGCATCTTCACAAGAAGCTGTCGCGCCGCGACCCCGCCTTCAGCCAGCAGATAAGAACCGCGTCGATGGGATAAACCGTCTTATTTGTCTATATTGACAAAATGTCTAAATCAGCGGATAAGGCGACATGCCTCATCCGTTGAGCCCGTTCATTCCCGTTTGCGACGCCATCGCCACGTTGTTTTCACCGCATGTGGAAGCGGTTCTTCATGATCTCGAAACAGGGCTGATCTTTCACCTCTCCAACGCCTTTTCCAAAAGGCGGCCGGGCGACAGTTCGCTCAACGAGGCTGGGCTGGTCTCCTCGCTCGATGCCGACGTGATCGGCCCCTATGCCAAATCCAACTGGGACGGCCGCCGGCTGAAGGCGATTACCTCGGTATTGCGCGACGACAGCGGCAAGCCGATCGGCCTTCTCTGCATCAATCACGATATCCAGGCTTTCGCCGGCCTCTTCGACCAGCTGAAATCGATGGTGGACTTTGCGGAGACGACGCCGAAGACGTCCGCCTTGATGACCGAGGACTGGCGCGAGGCAGTCAATGCGGTGATCGGCGACTTTCTCGCCGCGCGCCGAACGACGCTGGCGGGCCTGACGGGATCCGATATGGACGGCCTGATCGGCATGCTCGATGCGCGCGGCGTCTTCGCGATCCGCAAGGCTGTTCCCTATGTCGCCGAAATCCTCAAGCTTTCGCGCGCGACAATCTACAACCGGCTTGGCGCCATCCGACAAAGACAGGACTCCGAGGGAGATAACAGATGACGGTTCCAATGCGTCCGATGCGGGATTTTGCCCTTGAGACCTATATGTCCAAGTGGGAATTCGTCGCGAAATACAACATGACCGGCTCTGACGCCGAGAGCCTGCGGCTGCCGGCGTTGCTCGACATGGCCGATGATGCCGACCGCGCCGATTTCGAAAATCTCAGCCTCGGCTATACCGAGACCTTCGGCGCGCCCGCGCTGCGGCAGGAGATCGCCGCGACCTATGACACGGTCACGCCGGAAAACCTGCTTTGCTTCGCCGGTGCCGAAGAGGCGATCTACATCGCCATGAAGGTGCTGCTGACGCCGGACGACCACGCGATCGTCGTCACGCCCAATTATCAGGCGGCCGAAACCATTCCGCTCAGCATTTGCCCCGTCACCGGCGTGGCGCTGGAGATCGACAATGACTGGAACCTCGATCTCGGCCGCATCGAGGCCGCGATCCGTCCGAACACGAAGCTGATCTCGATCAACTTTCCCAACAACCCAACCGGCAAGATCATTTCACGCACCACCTTCGACGCCCTGATCGCGCTCTGCCGCAAACATGGCATCTGGCTGTTCAGCGACGAGGTCTATCGGCTGATCGAAAAGGACAAGGCCATGCGGCTGCCGCAGGCAGTGGATGTCTATGAACGCGGCATCTCGCTCAACGTCATGTCGAAAGCCTATGGCCTGCCCGGCCTGCGCATCGGCTGGCTCGCCTGCAAGGATCGCGATTTCCTGGTGCGTTGCGAGCGCTACAAGCACTTCCTGTCGATCTGCAATTCCGCCCCCTCGGAAGTCCTGGCGCGGATCGCGCTGAAGAACCGCGACCGGATCCTGTCCCGCACCCGCACGATCGTGCGCGATAATATCGGCCAGCTGAATACCTTTTTCGCCGAATTCCCGCATCTCTTCGACTGGCGCGAACCCGACGGTGGCTGCGTCGCCTTCATCCGCTACAAGGGCGCCGATGGCGTGGAAACCTTCACGCAGCGGCTGGTCGAGGAGGCCGGCGTATTCTTCCTGCCCTCCCCCGTCTACCGGTCCGATCTGACACCTGTGCCGGAAAACTGCCTGCGCGTCGGCTTCGGGCGCCTGCATGTGCCGGAAGGCATCACCGCCCTGCGCAACTGGCTGCGGCGCAACGGCGCGTAGGGAGTCGGCTAAAATCCGCCCCGCAGTCGATATCCGACGCCGGTCTCGGTGGTGATGTATTGTGGCTGGTCGGGCATCGCCTCGATCTTCTGGCGCAGCGGGCGGACATAGACGCGCAGGTGCAGGTACTGCACGTCATCGACATTGCCCCAGACCTGCTTCAGCAGGAACTGATGGGTCAGCACCTTGCCGGCATATTGCACGAGGATGCGCTTGACGAGGCCGCCGACCGCCGAAAATCGGAATGCGGGACCTGAATTCCACGCGCATTCTGCCGCCGAACCGCATCAAGGGTCGAGATGGGCGTCTCGGGAGAGATATAAAAATCCCATAGGAGTTTTGGGGGCATCGGTGCGTATCGGATGCGGTCGATTATGACGAATTTCTTATATATCGGTGCAAGTCTGTTGTCGGCTCGGTTCCTGTATCACCAGGAACAACTCCATTTGAATTTCTGTGTTTCCCTATTAATACACCCTGGCCGCAAAGCAACGCAGAGAGGGTTGTTCCGCTTGACTTTTCACGCGGTGAAATTCAGTGATCAGGTGTGCATTCATTGGGGTTCTTGCATGAAATACGCATCCGTGGGGGTTGTGTATACATTGGCTGCGTTCTGTCTGACTGCTCCGGCCCGGGCGGACCCTTTGCCGCGCCCATCACCTGCCGCCGGTTCCGTGATTGCCCGCAAATCGGGTGAGGAAGTCCGCTTCGTCGATATTTCCGGCTGGCGCTATGTCGACTTGCAGCAGGACCTTCTGAGCGGCGACGTCTTGCGCACCAACGCTACCGGCCAGCTCGCCGTCCTCTTTTCCGACCGCACTCAGGTTCGTCTCGGCCGCAACACTTCGCTGCTGGTCAAGCAGATGGATGGCACCGGCGATACCGGGCTGGAGCTCCAGTCCGGCACGATCTGGGCGCGCGCCGAACGCGGCGGACAGGGCGTGACCATCGATACCCCCGCCGCCGCCGCCGCCATCCGCGGCACGGACTGGACCATGACCGTCGCCGACGGCAAGACCTCGCTGATCGTGCTGGAAGGTCTGGTCGAACTGAAGAACGAGTTCGGCAGCGTTCAGGTGGCGCAAGGCGAAGGTGCTGTCGCCGCCATCGGCAAGGCGCCGTCGAAGATCATCATTGCGAAGCCGAAGGACAGGGAACAGATGCTGTTCAACCTGTCGCTTCGCGATTCCTTCCGCTGGATGCCCCCGACCGGCCTCACGGCTCAGGAGCAGCGCCGGCTTAGAGACGCGGTGGAAGCCAAGCCGGCGCAAAACCGCACGGCGGAAGACTGGCTCGGACTTGCCGAAAGCTCGGTGTCGCTTGAAGGCCGGCAGAAAACGCAGGCAGCACTGGAGGCCGCGCGGAGGATGGGCCTTGACCGCCGCCAGGAAGCGCGGGCAACCCTTGTCGAAGCCATGCTCACCGGCACGGAAAACCGCTATGCCGAATCGGCGGAACTGTTTGCAAAAGCTCAGAAGGGGCTGGATGCGCGGCGCGCCAATATCGCCCGTTATGGCGGCTATATTGCCCGGTCGCTCGCCGATGCCAACCATGTCGAAGCGCCGCCCAGCACAATCGACAGTGTGTCATCCGCGATCGGCGCGGCTTGGGTCGCCGGCTTCCGTCAGGACGTGCGCGCCGCGCTTGATATCGTCAAGAAGGCCGAGCGCGCGCATCCCGATGACGCCATGCTGCCCGCCGCGCGGGCGCAACTTGCCATCCTGCTTGCCGATGAGGCCGAGGCAAAGGATGCCATCGACCGGGCGCTCACCCTCGACCCGGGCAACCCAGGCGCACTCGATGCGCGCGCCGAGTACAAGAGTGGTATCTCCTTCGACAGAAAAGGGGCAATCGCCGATCTCCTGCTTGCGGTTGCGGCGGCGCCGGGTGACGGCAACATCTGGAACAGCCTGGGCAACGCCTACTCCAGCCGTGACGACAATCGCAAAGCAGAGGAAGCCTACAAGAAAGCAATCGAACTCGACCCCCTGGATCCGGTCCCACACTCAAACCTTGCCATCCTCTATCTCGACGAGATGCGCATGGAGGAAGCCAAGCGCGAAATCGATCTGGCGATGAAGATCGACCCGAGCTTCGACATGGTACTGCTGGCACGCGGCCGCTACCATCTGCAGATGGGTGATCATGAAAAGGGCCTGCAGGATCTGCTGGCCGCTTCTGCCGCCAACCCCGGCGTATCCAATACGCAGTTGCTGCTCGCGGCCGCACACTCTGCCAGAAATGAGCGCGACCCAGCCGCACAGGCTCTCGACAACTCGCAGCGACTCGATCCTT
>NZ_DATJDJ010000247.1:0-30019 GCF_035497515.1 Pararhizobium sp.
AACCGCCAGTTCGCGGCGCTCCTTCTCGGTGAGCATGGCGAGATCGAGAACCTTCTGCAGGTCGGCCGCATGGCGGAAGCCCGGTTCTTCCGTTTTGCCGGCCCGCACCGCATCGATGAAGCGCTGGTAGTTGGTCAACACCGTGCCAGCGTCGATATCCCTCCAGATGCCCTTCTCGATATCTTCGCCGAGGCAGGCCCGCAGCGTCGATCCATCCGGCGTATGGATGACCTCGATCGCTCCCTTGTCGCCATGCATGCGCAGGCGCAATTCGTTGAGGTGGCCGACGGCCCAGCGGCTGGCATGGATGACGCCCATGGCGCCGTTGGCGAATTCCGCCGTCATGGTAAAACTGTCATTCGCATCGAGATCATATTCACCGATCCGGTTACCCGGCGCCTTGTCGAAGGTCTTCAGGCGGGCGAAGATGTGATCGACATCGGTCGCGGCGCCATAACCGGCGAAATCGAGGATATGAATGCCGACATCGCCGAGCACGCCGTTCGAGCCATGCTTGGTGGAGAGCCGCCACAGCCACTGCGATTCCGTCGACCAGTCGCCCCAGGCCTTCGAGACCAGCCAACTTTGCAGATAGGAGGCCTCGATATGCCGCACCTTGCCGATATCGCCAGCGAGAACCATTTGCCGCGCCTTCTGGACCTCGGCAACATTGCGATAAGTCAGGTTGACCATGGTGACCAGGCCGGATTTCTCCGCAGCGGTCGCCATCTCGTCAGCCTTGGCATAGTCTTCCGCGAGCGGCTTTTCGCAGAGCACGTGCTTGCTGGCGGCAAGCAGCTTCAGCGTCGTCGGATAGTGGATCTTGTCCGGCGTCACGTTGGTGACCGCATCGAACGCGCCCCATTCGATCGCCTCGTCCAGCGAGGTGAAGGTCTGGCCAATATTGTGACGCGCGGCAAACGCCTGCACACGAACGAGGTCCACATCGACGGCGGCCACGAGTTCGACGCCGCTGATTGTGGCGAAGTTCATCGCATGGGTATTGGCCATGCCGCCGGTGCCGAGGATCAGGAGACGAACGGGCTGCATCACTTGTATCCTTCCTCGCCGGCCTGGTGCAGCCGTGGGCCGCGCTCGACGATCGGTTCCAGCGCCTTTTCGACGGGCACGTTCGGTGCATCATGAATGGGCGTATAGGTGCCCTGCGGATTGTAGGCCCACTTCACGGAATTGCGCAGGACCTTGTGGACATTGGCGTCGTGATAGGTCGGATATGTCTCGTGGCCGGGACGGAAATAAAAGATGTTGCCGGCGCCACGACGCCAGGTGAGGCCCGAGCGGAACACCTCGCCGCCGGCAAACCATGAGATGAACACGGTTTCCAGCGGCTCCGGAACCGAGAACTGCTCGCCGTACATTTCCTCGTTTTCGAGCACGAAATTCTCGTCGAGGCCCTCGGCGATCGGATGGCGCGGGTTGATGACCCACAGCCGCTCGCGCTCGCCCGCCTCGCGCCATTTCAGCGCGCAGGGCGTGCCCATCAGGCGCTTGAACGGCTTGGAGAAATGGCCGGAATGCAGCACGATCAGGCCCATGCCTTCCCATACGCGCCTGGCGACGCGCTCGACGATTTCGTCGGACACCGCACCGTGATCCTTGTGGCCCCACCAGAGCAGCACATCGGTCTTTGCCAGGCGCTCGACGCTGAGGCCATGTTCCGGCTCCTGCAGGGTCGCCGTCGCCGCCTCGATCGCCGGGTCCGTGTTCAGCGCCGCCGCAATCGTGGTGTGCATGCCGTTCGGGTAGATGCTCCGGACGATCTCGTTGGTCTGCTCGTGAATATTCTCGCCCCAGACAACCGCCTTGATGGTCATGGCCAACCTTTCTTCATTTTCCATCGACTTGGGATTCGATGGATTTGAAACCGCTTTCAATTTGAAGCGATAGAATCCGCCGCCTGCTTTTGCAAGCGGAAATCCATCACCCCGAATTGTTTAGTGAAAGCTGGATTTAGAGAAGACGTTGAGCACGACAACCCCGGCAATGATCAGCCCAAGCCCGAAAATCGCGGCAAGATCGAGCTTCTGGCCGAAGCCGAAAGTGCCGACCAGCGAGATCAGCACGATGCCGAGACCGCTCCAGACCGCATAGGCGATGCCCACCGGGATCGCCCGCAGCGTATAGGACAGGAAATAGAAGGCGATGGCGTAGCAGACCACCATGATGAGCGTCGGCACCGGCTTGGTGAAATGCTGGGCAGCCTGCATGGCGGAGGTTCCCAGCACCTCGAAGACGATGGCGATCACGAGCACGCCGTACAGCATTGCAGGGTTCATCTTGAGGCTCCAGGGATCCGTTATTGCAGGGAAAGGGCGATGAGATGGCTGCGCATCGTCTGGCGTGTCGGCTGATCGACGTCATGGCTCTTGAGGATATCCGCCAGCCACAGACCATCGGCGGCAAACCGCGCCAGCAGGCAGCCGGCCGAGGAATCGGTCCCCATGAACTCGTCTGCCCGATCCGCCACCCACAATTTCCAGCGCGCCCGCAATTGCGGCTCCGACAGGAGCGCGATGGTCAGGACCTGCCAGCCCTGCACATCCGCCTCGTCCTGCATCTGGAAGACGCAGGACAGATAGGCGCGCGTGAAGCGGCCATGCGCGACCGGATCCCTGCGCATTTCCTCGGCGATCATCCGGTCGAGCTTGCCGGTCAGGTCATCGAAGAGCCCGTCGAGCAGCGCCATCTTGTTGGGAAAATGATGCAGCAGGCCACCCTTGCTGACGCCGGCCGCCTGCGACACCGCATCGAGCGTCACGCCGGCAGCACCCTGCTCCAGCGACAGGCGCGCTGCGACCTCCAGCAATTGCTGACGGACGAGTTCGGGCTGCTTTCTTCTGTGGTGCGCGAGAGACATATCGCAGTAAAGATACCGTCTAGCCGGTTTGTCAACCGATTTCGTATTCCCCATCCGACGTGGTCAATCGACGCAACCGCGCCGATGCCGTGAAAATCATTGGAACGGTGCGGCGCGGCGCGGTAAAAAGACGCAGAAATCTGGAAAGCCATGATGACGGACGCGCAGACCGAAACCCTCTACAACGCCATCGGTGGCGACGACACCGTGCGCGCCTTGACGCATCGGTTCTACGAACTGATGGACACGTTGCCCGAGGCTGCCCGCTGCCGTGCTCTGCATCCGGCCGACCTTTCCGGCAGCGAAGAGAAATTCTACGAATACCTGACCGGCTGGCTCGGCGGCCCGCCGCTTTATACCGACAAGCGCGGCCATCCGCGGCTGAGAAGCCGCCATTTCGGCGCCTCGATCGGTGCTGTGGAACGGGCGGAATGGCTGCTGTGCTTCACCCGCGCGCTGGAAGAGACCGTCGCTCATCCGCAATTGCGCGCCATCATCCTCGAGCCGGTGACGCGGCTTGCCCATCACATGCAGAACAGGGACGAATAGACCATGCGAAACGGCCAATTGCGATCGGCAACCCTCTTCATTGCCGGCATGATGGGCGTCTACGGCGTGGCCAGCGCCGCGGCCGCCTCGCATGGGTCAGACCCGCACCTGCTGGGTGGCGCATCGGCCATGTGCCTGGCACATGCCCCTGCCCTGATCGCGCTCTATGCGGCCTGGACGATCCTACGCACTGCGCCGGTCGCAGCCCTGCTCCTGTCAGCGGGCACGGCACTGTTCGCAGGAGATTTGACAGCTCGGCACTTTCTCGGCCACGGGCTGTTCCCGATGTCGGCGCCGACGGGCGGCATCCTGATGATGGCCGGCTGGCTCGCGGTGGCAGTTGGCTGCGTCTTCAAACCCAAAGAGGCTTAAGCGCCCTGAACGACCGAAAAGCCCTCGAATTTTGGCGGGCCGAGATACATCTCCCGGTTATCCGCGGCGCTTTTGTGGGCGGCGCGGAAATTCTCCGACCTGGTCCATGCGGAAAAGGCGTCGCGGTTGTCCCAGATCGAACTGGAAACGAACAAAGTATAGCCTTCATCGACAATCGTCTCGCCACGCAACAGGCGAAACTCCTTGAATCCGGGAACTTCGGAGAGACTGGAATCACGGTTTTTCCAGACGTCCTCGAAGGCAGCTTCGTGACCGATGGCGATCCTGAACCTGTTCATGGCGAAATACATGCCGATATCCTCAAGCACTGGCCTTGTTGGGCGCAGCGACAGCCGCACCGGACGGGAACGGCAGGATATTATCCCTGGGCTCGGGCGCAAGCCCGAAAACCTCGCGAGCCTGCGGACGCGACTGCCATGCCGGAAACTCGGTGACGTTCGGATTGTCCTCGACCATCTGTGCCCGGCGCGTCAGAAGCTCGTAGAGTTCCGGAACCAGGCCATCGCCGGATTGCGAAGCCAGCTTGTGCAGTCCGATCATCATGAACTGATCGGGACGCTCATTGCTCATCATCTTATCTCCAAGACCTAGACACGCAAACCGCATCCGAAAATTGATCCATGCGGGACAATCAGCCAGCGTGGCTACGGTTCCCTTTCAAGTCGAGAAAAGCGCGTTCAAGGCTGGATTTGCTGCCGTTGCGCAAGGGCACGAAGGCCTTGCCCCACTTCTTGCAGCCGGTTTTCACCCGCAAACACGCATCATGACTGATACAGTCGATCGGGCAGAAGACGCAGTCGACAGAGGGCAGGATATTGTCGATGCGCGATACCGCCTCGCGCAGGCCGCCATCGTGATGGATGAGTTCGGCACCATGGGAGCTGGCGATCTGGCGCAGATGCGCCACCTGGCAATCACGGCCGCCGACATAAAGGAAGCTGCGGCCCTCCAGTTTATTGGCTTTCGCATCGGATGAAGAGGATGCATCGCGCGCATCGCTGTCGCGCGCCTGTTTCTGCTTCGGCTTCAGCTGGTTGCGCCGGTCGCCCATGTCCGTCTCCGCTCGTTTCCGGAATCGCCCGGCTTGCTGATCGTGACGGCACCCTATTTAACTTGAGGAAAAGAGTAAAGTATAAAGATGAATATTTTAGTCATGTTTTTTTGCCGGCATGGAGCGGCTTGCACATCACCGCCCGTCGTGCCGGCACACTACCGCCGGCCAAACTGAAGCGGCAAGACAAATGGCCAACTGCTGCGGCCCGCGCCTTCGGGAATTTTTGGCAAAGGCTCGGCCTTGCGCACAGCATTCAGGGCGGCCTCGTCGAGCACCGGCGATCCCGAGCCCTTGACGATCCGGACACCGCTGACACCACCGCTGGCCGATACCGTGAAGGCAACGGTCACCGTTCCCTTAACTCCCGCCCTGTCAGCCGATTTCGGATATTTGAAATGGCGCTGAACCTTGGAGCGGACCTTGCCCTTGTAGTTACTCTCCGCGGCATTGCCCAGGGCTTGGGAGACCTTACCCTTTTTCCCGGCATTCGAGCTGGCGGCGGCGTTTTCGGCGCCGTCGGCCTGCCCCTGCTTGGCCGATTCCACCTGATTGCCCTTGTCGCCCGCCTTCTTCTTGACGGGCTTCTTCTTCGGCTTTTCCTTCTCGGGCTCTTTCCTTGGCTCCGGCTTCTTTTCCGGCTCCGGCTTGATCTCTTCCGGCTCCGGCTCCGGCTTTTCCTCGGGAATGACTGTCTCCGCCGGCGCGACCGTGGCGGTGATCTCCGGCTGCTCCGCTGCGACCGGTGGCAGTTCCTCGGCGGGAAGAATGACGTCGGCTTCGGTCGGAATCACATCCGGCGGCGTTTCCGCCGTCACGTCCGACTGAATGGGCGGTATTTCCGCGACGTCGACGGGTTCCGGCTCCACTTCTTCCGGCTTGATCTCGTCGATTTCCTCGGTCTGCTCCGGATCTCCGGACAGGATCGTTTCCTCGAACGCATTGCCGAGCACCGCGACGTCCATCTCCTCGCCGCCTTCGACCATTGCCATTTCAGGCGGCTTGTCGCTCGGCTCGAACAGCTTTGCCGTTCCCGCATGCGCCAGCAGCGAAAGGACGATGGCCCCGGTCCATTTGATCGTATTGTTCATTCGAGATACCGATGCGAAACCCGCATCAGCCCTTCAATTCGACTGACGACTTCGATCCGGTCTTCAGGATCTTCATGCAGGCATCCTTGGCGACACCTTCACCGGTGCAGACCGGGGCATCGTTGATCAGCAGGCTTTTCACGGATTCGCATTTCGTGCCGGGAAGGTCGAACTGGCGGACCTTGGTCTTGCCGGCCGGCAGATCGCGAAAGTCGAGCACCGCCATCCGCTCGACCAGCCCTTTTCCATCGAACAGAACGAACTCGAACGAAACCTTGGCCAGTTCCTGCGCAAGGCCGTTGCTGGCGACGAAGGTGAGCTTGCAGCCTTTGTCGGACGGCGCAAGTTCATTGATCTCGACCGTGAGACTGCCGCTCGAATCCTGCGCCGCGGCGCCGGCGCCGGACGAGAGGATGGCAACCAGCGCCAGAGGCAGCAGTCGATTGAATTTCATCATTGTCCGTCCATTCCTGAAGATCGCCGATACGGCCATGCGAACATGCCCAGCACCACCGCGATCGTGTCCGCGCCAATAACTTGACTCTAAAATTCCTGTATTGCGTCCATAATAAAAGATGAGTAATGAAGTCAAGATACTAATCGCAATGACCCGGCCGCAAAGGGGGATCCATCCCCTGTTTTCGGCCGCCTGATCAGGGCCAGACGCCTGTGACACCCAATGAACAAGATGCCGGACCAGTCCCCGCGCCGGCCAACCAGACGCAGCGCATTGTCGAAAGTCGCGAGCTTTTTCGTGGCGACAACGAGATCCTGATCTCGCACGACGGCGCCATCTACCGAATGAAAATTACCCGCCAGGGCAAACTTATTCTAAACAAATAGGCCAACACATGACCCAGACGCTCCCGACCCCAGCCGAAATCCGTGCCTTTCGCGCGGCGAACCCGAAGATGCGCGAACGCGATATCGCAGCACAGATGGGCATTTCGGAAGCCGCCCTCGTTGCCGCCGAATGCGGACTGACCGCCATCCGCATCGATGGCGATGCCAACCGCTTCCTCGAGCGCGCTGCCGAGCTCGGCGAAGTCATGGCGCTGACCCGCAACGCGAGCGCCGTGCATGAAAAGATCGGCATGTTCGAAAACATCAAGCCGGGAAAACATGCCTCGATCGTGCTCGGCGAGAACATCGACCTGCGCATCTTTCCGGGTGCCTGGGCGCACGGCTTCGCCGTGACGAAGACGGATGGCGAGAACGTGCGCCGCAGCCTGCAGTTCTTCGACAAGCAGGGCACCGCCGTCCACAAGGTGCATCTGCGCCCCGCCTCCAATCTGGCGGCCTATGACAGCATCGTCGTGGCCTTCCGGCTGGAAGATCAATCACAGGAGTTTTCAGCGGTTGCCGCTGTCGAGAGCATTTCGGAAAACGAAAGCGCCGCGGTCGACGTCGCGGTGTTGCGCGACGAGTGGAGCAGGATGACGGACACGCATCAGTTCCATGGCCTGCTGCGCAAGCTGAAACTCGGCCGCCGTCAGGCGCTGGAGGCCGTCGGCGAGGATTTCGCCTGGAAATTGCAACCAGGCACGGTGGAAGACATGATGAGGGAATCGGCCAGGGTCGATCTGCCGATCATGTGCTTCGTCGGCAACCACGGCGTCATTCAGATCCATTCCGGCCCGGTCGCCAACATCCAGACCATGGGTCCCTGGCTGAACGTCATGGATCCGACATTCCACCTGCATCTGCGCACCGACCACCTCGCCGAAATCTGGGCTGTTCGCAAGCCGACCGCCGATGGCCACGTGACCTCGCTCGAAGCGCTCGACGCCAAGGGCGAGATGGTCATCCAGTTCTTCGGCAAGCGCAAGGAAGGCAATGCCGAGCGCGACGACTGGCGCACGATCATGGAAAACCTCCCCCGGCTCGACATCACCGAAGCTGCCTGAAGGAACCGACATGAAGACGCTCTACGATCTCCGACGGCTCCGTTCCTGGAAACTGGCTCTGGCGCTGTTTGCCGTATCCACGCCCTTCATCCTGCCGGTCGCCCTTCCGGACGGTCCGTCCTTCGTGCGTGCCGCCGTGGCGCAGGACATGCAGAAAGCCGATACATCACGCCTCGTCTCGGTCGGCGGCGCCGTGACCGAAATCATCTACGCCTTGGGCGAGGAAGGTCGGCTTGTCGGCCGCGATTCCACCAGCGTCTATCCGGAGGCGACCCACAAACTGCCGGATGTCGGCTACATGCGGCAATTGTCGCCGGAAGGCGTGATCGCCATCAATCCGAGCGCAATCATCGCCATCGAAGGTAGCGGCCCGCCGGAAACGCTGAACGTCCTCAAGGACGCCAAGATTCCCTTCCAGACCGTCTCGGAAAAATACGACCGCGAAGGCATCCTCGACAAGATCCGCACCGTTGGTGACTTCCTCGGCGTCCCGGAAAAGGCCGCGTCCCTTTCCAATCAGGTCAAGGCCGATCTCGACGCCGCCGTTGCCGATGCCGCCAAGCGCCCGGAAAGCGAGCGCAAGCGGGTGATTTTCATCCTCAGCGCCCAGGGCGGCAAGATCATGGCGGCCGGCGCCCACACTGCCGCCGACGGCATCATCGGGCTTTCGGGCGCCATGAACGCCACCGGCACCTTCTCTGGTTACAAGCCGCTGACCGACGAGGCCATCATCGAAGCCAGGCCCGATGTCGTGCTGATGATGACGCGCGGCGGCGGCCATGCCGCGAGCGACGACGAACTCTTCGCCCATCCGGCGCTGGCGTTGACACCCGCCGCCAAGACCAAAACGGTTATCCGCATGGACGGCCTGCACCTGCTCGGCTTCGGCCCGCGCACGGCAAGCACGGTGCGCGCGCTGAACGCGGCCATTTACGGAAAAACGAATGCCTCGCAGTGAAATGGCCGTGCATGACGACCAGCCTCTCTCCTTCGCCGCCCGTCTGATGTCCGAGTGGCAGAAGGGCGATCGCTCACGCTTGGCCCGGCTTTTGATCGGGGCGCTTTTCGTCGTCGTCATCGCCATGTTCGCCGCATCGATCATGACGGGTGCGGCGAACGCATCGCTGGGCAATGTGCTGCAATGGCTGCTTGGCGTGGGGGGTGCCGAACAGGCGCTCAGCGCCCGTGACCGCATCATCATCCTCGACATCCGCCTGCCACGCGCCGTGCTCGGCCTCCTGGTTGGCGCGTCGCTCGCTGTCTCCGGCGCCGTCATGCAAGGATTGTTTCGCAACCCGCTGGCCGATCCCGGCCTCGTCGGCGTTTCCTCGGGCGCCAGCCTTGGCGCGGTCCTCCTGATCGTGCTCGGCAGCACCTTCTTCGGTCCGCTCTTTGCCATTTTCGGTTTCTATGCCCTGCCGATCGCTGCCTTTCTCGGCGGGCTTGGAACCACCCTGCTCCTCTACAGGATCGCCACGCGCAGCGGCCAGACTTCGGTCGCGACCATGCTGCTGGCCGGCATCGCGCTCGGCGCCCTTGCTGGCGCCGCAACCGGCGTCCTCATCTTCGTCGCCGACGACAAGCAGTTGCGCGACCTGACTTTCTGGGGACTCGGCTCCCTTGCCGGCGCCAACTGGACGAAAATCCTGTCGGCCGGACCGATCATCATCGCCGCGCTGGCCGTCGTGCCGTTCCTGGCGCGCGGGCTGAATGCGCTGACGCTCGGCGAGGCCACGGCCTTTCACATGGGCATTCCGGTCCAGCGGTTGAAGAACATCGCCATCGTCAGCGTCGCGGCCTCGACCGGCGCATCGGTCGCGGTCAGCGGCGGCATCGGTTTCGTCGGCATCGTCGTGCCGCATGTCCTGCGGCTGGTCATCGGCCCGGATCATCGTTATCTGCTGCCCGCTTCGGCGCTGCTCGGTGGTACGCTGCTGATCTTCGCCGATATGATCGCCCGCACCGTCGTGCCGCCGGCGGAACTGCCGATCGGCATCATCACCGCCTTTGCCGGTGCTCCGTTCTTCCTGTGGATCCTCTTGCGCGGGCGTTCCCATATGGGGCTTTAGACCATGATCAAGGCACACAATCTCACCGTCAAACTGTCCGGAAAACTGGTGCTGCACGGCGTCGACATCGAGGCCGCGGCCGGCCAGTTGACCGCGATCGTCGGACCGAACGGCTCGGGCAAGACCACCAGCCTCAAAGCGATCGCCGGCGAACTGCCCCATAGTGGCTCCGTCAGCATTAACGGGCATGACATCGCGACACTGAAGCCCTGGGAATTGGCGCTGAAACGCGCCGTACTGCCGCAGTCGACCGTGATCTCCTTTCCCTTCACCGTGCGCGAGATCGTCCGCATGGGACTGTCCGTCGGCGCCAAGGCCGATGCCGGGGAAACGGATCGTATAGCAAAGGACGCGCTTGAAGCGGTCGATCTTTCCGGTTTTGCCGGCCGTTTCTACCAGGAGCTTTCCGGCGGCGAACAGCAGCGCGTGCAGCTTGCCCGGACGCTCTGTCAGTTGTGGAATCCGATGCAGCACGGCGAGCCCTCTTTCCTGCTCCTCGACGAGCCGGTCTCCAGCCTCGACATCCGCCATCAGCTGACAATCATGCGGCTGGCTCGGAATTTCTGCGCGCGCGGCGGCGGTGTCATCGCCATCATGCACGACCTCAATCTCACGGCCATGTTCGCCGACCGGATGATCATGGTCAAAGGCGGGCGCGTCGCCGCAGCCGGTCATCCCAACGAGGTGATGACGGATGCCGTCATGGAAACCGTGTTCGGCTGCGCCATGCGGGTGAATGCGACGCCGACAGGCAGCGTACCCTTCGTCCTGCCGCATACCGCGGTCGGCTAGAACTCCCCACCGGCGAGGGAACAAAATCAGCCCCGGTGCGTTGATGTGGCGAACCGTCGATGGGTGATGAATTCACGTGTCGGCACTGCCGCACACCGGGCCCAGTTGAAACTGCCGCCCTCCACATCAAGGAGCTTTCCCATGGCCAACGGTCTCTTCTCAGGTTCCAGCGCAAGAAAGCGTGTTCTCGAAACCCCGCTTGAAGACCAGATCAATGAAATCCGCGACGAAATCGCTTCCTTGGCAAAGCTTCTGTCGCAGGTTGGCGCCGATACCGCAAGGGACGCCCAGGCGAGAGCTTCGGACGCATCGAGGAATGTCCGCTCCCGCGCTCATGAGGCACGCGACACAGCCGAAGCCGGCCTGAACGACATCATCGCCAATGGCGAACTTTTGTTTGCCGAATTGCGCGACCGTTATGCCAGCACCGAGAAACAGGTTCGCCATACCGTGCGAGAACATCCTGTCGCGACACTCGGTGCCGCCGCTGCCCTCGGCCTTCTCGTCGCAGCCCTTATCCGTCGCTAGACAATGCTGACGAAGCGGCGCTACAGCGTCGCTTCAGTCGAACGGCCGGCGGGGGCAACGACCTTGTCGGTTTACCGTCGCTTCATCCCGCTTCGTCTGCTGGAGAATAAAATGGGTCCTTTGGTCGCCATGCTTTCGGGTCTTGTGGTGACGGATGTCAGCCTCAAGGTATCGCGCTACAAGCGCAATGGGGCGATGTGGCTTGTCGCTTCGCTGTTTTTCCTCACCGCCTACATCTTCATGCTGGTGGCCAGCGCGATCTATTTGAGCGCGATCTATACGCCGTTGATTGCCACCGCCATTCTTGCCATCGCCTCCCTTGTCATCGGCCTCGTCCTGATCGGCATAATCTATGCGCTCAACGCGCGAGACCGGCGCATCCTGGAAGACAAGCGTCGCCGGTCGCAGGCGCAGACGTCGCTGGCGGTTGCCACGGCATTCACGCTTTTTCGCCGCCAGCCGCTTCTTGCGGCAGGTCTCGCTCTCGGGGTCGGTACGGCCCTGGGTTTGATGCGCAAGCCGGCGGACAAGGATCGATCCTGACCGCAGGCGCCGGTCAGAGCGGCAAGCGCACGATGGCCGTCAGGCCGGCCGGCAGATATTCGACTTTTACCGAACTGCCCATCACCTTGTCGAGGCTGCGCTCGATCAGGATCGAGCCGAAACCACGGCGCGCCGGCTCCTCGACGGGCGGGCCGTCGACTTCGGTCCAGGTCATATGCAGGACGCGCCGCCCCTCCTCCTCATCAAGGCCCCGCGCCGTCAACACGATTTTTCCGCGCGGGACCGAGAGCGAGCCGTACTTCGCGGCATTGGTCGCCAGTTCGTGCAGGACGAGACCGAGGCCGACAGCCTGGTCGGGGCCCAAGAGAATCTCGTCCTTGTGCATCTCGATCTGCTTGTCATAATCCCGCACATGCGGCGACAATTGCTTGGCGAGCAGCGCCGACAGGCGGATCGCCCCCCATTCGTGATCGGAAAGCAGGCCATGCGCCTCCGAGATCGCCTGCAAGCGGCCGGCAAAGGCGGTCATGAACTGCTGCGGATCGCTGGTCTGGCGCAAGGTCTGGCGGGCAAGCGATTGCAGCATTGCCAGCGTGTTCTTCACCCGGTGATTGAGTTCCCGCAACAGAAGCCGGGTACGCTGGGTCGAGCTGTGCTCCTCGGTCACATCGATATTGATACCGAGGAAAACGGTCGGCTTTCCGGACGCATCGCGCTCGTGGACACGACCACGCCCGAGCAGCCAGCGCCCGCTGGAGGACACCCGGAACGTTCCGTCATATTCCTCGTCCGCGGCCATGGCAGCACGCAGCTTTACCAGTGTCGCAGCCCGATCTTCCTGATGGATGGCGGCAAAGATGTCCTTTGCCTGAACGCTCCGGGTCGCGGGCATGCCGAACATGCGCGCCATGGCCGTATTGCAGGAAACATTGCCGGATCGCACATCCCAGAGCCAGCTTCCCACATTCGCCGCGTCAAGCGCCATGACATGGCGCCGCTCTTCACGGGTAAGGGCAGCCTCCTTCAACGCCCGCTGACGTGCCTCATGCTTCAATTTGAAGAGCAAGGATGCCAGGCGCGCCAGACGCTGCAATTGCGCCACCCGTTCCGGCGGCACATCCCGGCGCGGCTTGACATCGAAAACACAGAGCGTACCGATCGGTTGCTCATCGACCAGCAGCGGAACGCCGGCGTAAAATCGCAGGAAGGGAGCACCCGTTACGCGCGGCTGGCCCGAAAATCGGGGATCGGCCTGGGCATCCGCAACGACCAGGGCCTCGCCATCGGCAATCGTATGAGCGCAGAAGGAATCACGGGACGAAGCCCGTTTTTCGTCCGTCCCGATAGCAGCCTTGAACCATTGATCCCGCGCATCCATGAGCGTCACGAGGGCAATTGGTGCATCGAAAAGCCCCGCGGCGATCGCGGCAAATTCCAGAAAATCGGTGTCCTGCTCCGCCATATCCGGAACGACCGAACGCAGAACGCCGAGCCGCCCGGCCGAAGCCAAAGCGGCGTGCACCTCTGCCTGCTGCTCAAGATTGTCTTCCGTCATGAATGTCCACATCCCAACACGGGCGCCGTTGATATTCCAGCTTGCGGCGTCGCCCCCGCGGAATGCCTGCCACAGTCTTGCCACAATTGCCATCCCTGACGCAATCACGGTATCTCGACATCATTGGCAGCGACGATAAACGCCCGCCCCGGCAAAATGAACCGTAGGCGGGCATCACAAGCGATATCAGGACATGAATGCCTTGGACGTCATCGGTGCCGACGTCGCGTCCGGACCATATTCATTCTCGCCGCTGACCTGCAGGATATCCTGAAGCCTCTGGCGCGCCCGGTTGACGCGACTCTTGATCGTTCCGAGCGCGCAGCCGCAGATTTCCGCCGCTTCCTCGTAGGAAAAACCCGATGCACCGACGAGAATGATGGCTTCGCGCTGGTCCGGCGGCAGGGTGTCGAGTGCACGCTTGAAATCCTGGAGATCAAGGGATCCGTATTGCGCCGGATGCTGGGCGAGCGACTCGGTGAAATAACCGTCGCTGTCCTGAACCTCCCGGCCACGCTTGCGCATCTGGCTATAAAGCTCGTTGCGCAGGATCGTGAACAGCCAGGCCTTCATGTTGGTGCCCATCTCGAAATGGTCCTGCTTGGCCCATGCCTTCATGATGGTATCCTGAACGAGATCGTCGGCACGGTCATGCCTGCCGATCAGCGACATGGCGAACGCACGCAGGCTCGGAAGCGCGGCAAGCATTTCGCGCTTGAAGCTCGGATCCTCAGACGTCTTTGCACCACTCATTCTGCAACATCCGTGACAGATTGGCGTTCGACAGCATCAAGCTTTTCGAGAAGATCGAGAAAACGATCCGGAATGGCCTCCTCCTGGACGGAGAGGTAAAGCGCGCGAAGTTTCGTGGCGATCTGCGCGTTTGGATGATTGGCCCGGTCTGATTTTTCAGCCCCTTGCCCAGCTCCGATTTTGTAGCTCATAAACACAAAATACCTTCAAATGTTTGTCTGGTCAGATAATGCGCCGCCAAAAAAATTGTTCCACCGGGAGGAACCTTTTTTTTGCGCCTGCGTTTCAATCCTGTCATGGCCGTAACCCGGGCCAGATTGAGGGAGTAATACATATGTCACTTTCCACCCGGATCGCTCCGTTCCTGCCCTATCTGCGTCGCTACTCGCGCGCATTGACCGGATCGCAGACATCGGGCGACGCGTATGTCGCAGCCGTTCTGGAAGCTCTGATCGCAGACGTCACAATTTTTCCGGAAGCCAGCAATGACAGGGTCGCCCTGTTTCAGTTGTACACCAAATTGTTCGGCTCCTCATCCGTGCTTATCCCCGAGCCGGTCTCGCCGTTCGCATGGGAAAAACGGGCCTCGATCAACCTCGCATCCGTCTCGCCGCTCGCCCGCCAGGCTTTCCTTCTGGTGTCCGTCGAGGGATTCCGCACCAGCGAGGCTGCCGAGGTTCTGGATACCACCGAAACCGGCATGAGCCAGTTGCTGGAACGCGCATCGGAAGAGATTTCGCGCCAGGTTGCGACCGACATCATGATCATCGAGGACGAACCGCTGATCGCCATCGATATCGAGCAGATGGTCGAAAGTCTCGGCCACAAGGTCACCGGCATCGCCCGTACGCGCGACGAAGCCGTTGCCCTTTTCAAGTCGACGCAGCCGAGCATGGTGCTGGCGGACATCCAGCTTGCCGATGGCAGTTCGGGCATCGACGCGGTCAACGACATCCTGAAGAACACCGCCATCCCGGTCATCTTCATCACCGCATTCCCGGAACGCCTGCTGACCGGCGAACGGCCGGAGCCGACCTTCCTCGTGACGAAGCCGTTCAACCCGGACATGGTCAAGGCCCTGATCAGCCAGGCCCTGTTCTTCAATGAATCCACCAGGGCGGCAGCCTGATCTGATTCACCCGGCTACGGGTACAAGCATCATCCGCCGGGGCGTCCGAAGGCCCCCGGCGCGGTTTTCTTTACTTGAACCGGCCCCGTTCGAGTCGCACCGATCGGATTGTTCTCGTTTCGTTGAGCCTGGACACAATCCGCCGACAGAATGAAAGGCGTATCGCGTGGGCAATGCAGGCATTCCAACCGTCACCGGGACCGATGCTGCTGCGCGCATGGTCATGATGGAGCTGGTTCTGGAAAAATCCGGCTCGGGATATCTTTATCATTCGGACGACCTGGCTGTCTCTTTGTCCGGCAATCTGCCGGAAGCCTTGCAACCCCTGGCCCGGAAGTCCGAAGCCTTGCAGGACGTGTTGGGCGCGGATGAAAGCGCTCGACTGGACCGCCTGAAGGAAGAGGTTGCCCGCAGCGGAACCGGTGCCTCCACCGAGGTCGATGTTCCCGCCCCCTCCGGCATCCTTACCTTTCGCATCGATATCGAACGCATGGAGGACACTGGCATGGCCGGCATTCTCATGGTCATGACCGACATTTCCGAAACTCGCCACCGCGAACGCATTCTCAAGACCCTGCTGCGAGAACTCAGCCATCGTTCAAAGAACCTTCTCGCCATCATCCAGGGCATTGCTACCCAGACCGCGCGTCAGGCCCTGTCGCTCGATACGTTTCTCGCCAAGTTTCGCGGGCGAATCCAGTCGCTCGCCTATTCGCAGGACCTCGTCACCGATTCCAGCTGGCGCGGCGCCTATCTTTTCTCACTGACCGAGCGGCAGCTCAGCGCCTACTGGCCGGAAGCGGAAAACCAGATTTCCGTCTCGGGCATCAACGCTCATCTGTCACCCAACGCGACCCTGCATATCGGCCTTGCCCTGCATGAACTGATCGTCAACTCGGCATCACATGGCGCCATTTCCGCCGGTGTGAATTCACTTTCCATCGATTGCTTCGAGACCATCTACGACAGCCACAAGGCAATCGAACTCGCCTGGATCGAGCATCTGCCAACCACGTCGGCACCGAACGAACCAGACGAACACACATTCGCGCGCACCGTGCTGGAACGGGTCGTGCCGATCGCGATCGGTGGCAAGGCGCTGTACGTGACGACGCCGGATCGCGTCGAATATCGCCTCACCATTCCGTCACGGGAATACGAAATCATCACCCACGCCGCAAAATAGCCAAGGCTAAATGCGCCGGGGCCGATCCACGCTTCACATCTCACTGCGGGAAAAAGGACAGCCAGTGCCCGGGGGAGGCACTGGCTGATATCGACAACTCACCGAGGGGGCGTGTGAGTTGGAATACCGGATCAGTGTTGGGGCGTTCGCATTGGGGGCGATGCGAACCAGTGTCCGGACATGCAAGAAACTGCGGAGCGCGAAAAAGGTTCCGGCCATTTTTCTTTTTTTACAAGTTTTTTTCAACGTCCGAAATCGGCTCTCTCAAAGCGCTTCGATCTCGGCCCTGTGCCGGTAAAGGCTGAGGAACTTGCGGTAATCCCGATCATAGGTTGCGCGCATATCCGGATTGGGATGGCGCTCGTGCCCGCCCGGCGACATGGTCGGTCCGGCCACGCGCAAATCCGGATAGAGACCGCCGGCTACGGACGCGACCATGGCCGTGCCGAGCAGGACCGCGTCATTGGTCTCCGGCACCACCACGGTGCAACCGGTGACGTCGGAATAAAGCTCCATCAGCAGCGGATTGCGCACATGGCCTCCGGTAATGTGCAGTGTATCGAGTTCGTACCCCGCCTTCTTCATCATTTCGAGGATGTGGCGGATGCCGAGCGCGATGGCAACGCAGGTGCGCCAGTAGAGCCGGCAGAGCGCATCGAAAGAGCTGTCGAGCGTCAGGCCGCTGATGACACCCAGCGCATGCGGGTCGGCCAGCGGCGAACGGTTGCCATGGAAATCCGGCAGGACATGCAGACGCGAGGCGAAATCGAGCCCATGGACGGCCCGCAGTTCCTGTATCCTCAAGACGATACGTGCATGGATTTCGGCATCCGGCTCACCGCCGGCGCTATGGCTGCGCACCACATGGTCGAGCAGCGCGCCGGTTGCCGATTGCCCGCCCTCGATCAGCCAGCACTCGGCAAAGGCAGCCTCGAAATAAGGCCCCCACATGCCGAAGCCGGGCTTCATATCCCGGGAAAAGGCAACGATGCAGCTGGATGTGCCGGCGATCAGCGCCAGCTGTCGTTCCAGTCGTTCAGGCTCCCCGGCAAAGCCACCCAACACACCGATCGCGCCGGCATAGGCGTCGATCAGGCCCGTCGCCACCTGGCAGTCTTCGTTCAGGCCAAGTTCGGCCGCCGCCATGGCGGTCAGATGCCCGGTCGACTGCCCGACAGGCAGTGTCTTTTCAGGCAGGCCGCCGCGCTCGCGCAGATCCTCGAGCCCGATCTTCTCAAGGAAGGCCTGCTGCCAGCCGGCCTTCTCATGCGAGAGGTAGTTCCATTTCGATGTCAGCGTACAGCGCGAGCGCGCCTCGTTGCCGGTCGCCCGCCAGGACATGAAATCGGCAAGATCGAAGAAATAGCCAGCCTTTTCCCATTGTTGCGGCAGGTTCTGCTTCAGCCACATCAGCTTCGGCATCTCCATCTCAGGCGACATCACGCGGCCGGAATGATCGAGCACCGGATGGCCGGTCGCGGTACAGAAATCCGCTTGGCTGAGAGCGCGATGATCGAGCCAGACGATCGTATCCCAGCGCGGGTCGCCCTTGCGGTTGACGGAGAGCGGCGCACCGTCCCTGTCGCGAACCACAAGAGAGCAGGTTGCATCGAAACCGATCGCGGCGACCGCTTCGGCCGGGACGCCGGCCTTGGCGCGCGCCGTCTTGACGGCGATGCAGACGGCCGCCCAGATATTTTCGGAATCGTGCTCGGCGTGATTTTCCTCGGGCCGATTCATCGCAATCGGATAATCCGCCCGGGCCAACTGCTTGCCATGGCTGTCGAAAATGCCCGCACGGGCGCTGCCGGTTCCGACATCGACGGCAACGATCAGATCGCGCATTAACTAGCGTTCCCGTCCCTTTGTTCTTTCCGGACAAAATGGATCAATTCCCGCATGTCGTCAAACAGGACGTCAGGTTCCAATTGTCGCAAGGTCGCCAGATGGCGTTCGGACCTGGCATGGGACGCGCCGGCAAAGGCGAAAACCCGCATGCCCGCCGCCTGGGCCGCCTCGATGCCGGCGGGACTGTCTTCCACCACGATGCAATTTTCCGGCGGGGTTTGCATGCGGGCAGCGGCGTAAAGGAAAAGATCAGGCGCCGGCTTGCCCCTTTCCACCATGGAAGCGCTGAAAAGATGGGGCTCCAGCTTGCCGATCAGCCCGGTTATCGTCAGCGACAGCCGGATCCGTTCCAACTGGCTGGAGGACGCGACACAACGCGCGATGTCCAACTCGTCAAGGGCCGAGGCAATGCCCGCGACCGGCTGCAGTTCCTGACGAAAACGCTGGTAGAGATCGAGGCGCATTTCCTCAAGAAAATGATCATCGACCGCGAGACCATAGTCCTCATGCAAAATATCCGACATGGTCTTCAGGCTCTTGCCGAGGAATCGCTCCGTGGCCTCCTCTGCATCCATGTCGACGCCGGCATTGCGCAACACCCGGACGAGCACGTCGAGCGACAATGGCTCGCTGTCGACCAGAACACCGTCACAGTCGAAGATCACCAGCTTGGGCGGATGCACGGTCATGATGATCAGACCGTCTCTTGCGTCGCAGGACGGCCGCCTGTTGCGGCCGCGACAGTGCGCAAGGGGCTGGGCGTCATGGTGTCATTCTCCAAGTTTTCCGGCGAGATAGAGCTCGAGCGTCGCCCGCGTGCCCTTGTCCCAGAGTGTTTTCAGCGCGTGTGCAAACCGCTTCTGGAACAGTGAGGATTGCGCAACATCACCGAAGATGTCGGAAAGCGCAAGGAACGCCTGTGGATCTTCCTTGGCTCTCACCGCCGCCGCGTGCAGACGATCGGCACTGGCGTCGTTGAAGGTGATCGCCTTGCCGCTGTCGGTCGTCCCCGCGAGGTAACGGCACCAGAGCGCCGAGACCAGCGACAGGCCGACGACATCCTCGCCACGGCGCAGCCGGTCGGCCGTCGTCGGCAGGATGAATTTCGGCTGGCGATTGGAGCCGTCCTGCGCCAGGCGCGGAATGGTGTCGGCGATCTTCGGATTGAACAGGCGCGATTCCACCTTCTTGAAATAGGCGGTCAGATCGGTGTTGGGGACCGGCGGGATGACCGGAATGATTTCCTCCCGTTCCAATTTGTCAAGGAAGGCGCAGACCGTCTTGTCCTCCATCGCCTCGTGGACGAAGTGGATGTCGAGAAGGGCGGCGGGATAGGCGATCGCGGCATGGCCGCCATTGAGAATGCGGATCTTCATGTGCTCGTAAGGCGCGACATCCGGAACGAACTGGACGCCGACAGTATCGAGTGCCGGACGACCGGCAGGAAAATGATCTTCCAGAACCCACTGCTTGAACTCTTCGCAGAACACCGGCCAGTTGTCATCGATGGCGTAATCGTCTGCGACGATGCCGACTTCGCGCGGGCCGGTTGCCGGCGTGATTCGGTCCACCATGCCGTTCGGGAAGGCGACATTGGCCTCGATCCAGTCGGCAAACGCCGGATCGGACAGGCGCGCAAGACCCGACACAGCGGCATGGGTGACCTCGCCATTGCCCGGAATATTGTCGCAGGACATGACGGTGAAGGGCACGGTGCCCTTGTCCCTGCGCGCCTTCAGCCCGGCGATGATCAGGCCGAACACGGTCTTCGGATCATCAGGGTTCTGGCTGTCGGCAACGATGGCCGGATGTTTCGGATTAAACACGCCGGAGGCCGGGTCGATGAAATATCCACCTTCGGTAATCGTCAAAGAGACGATGCGAATCTTGGGATCGGCAAGCTGCGCGATCGTCGCCGGTGCATTGCCGGGGCGCAGGTAATCGATCATCGGTGCGGTGACGCGGGCCGCACTCTTGTTGTTGTCCTGCTCGACCACCGTGGTCAAGAAATCCTGCTCGGCGAGCTTGGCCCGCATCGCCTCGTCGGAAGGCAGAACCCCTGCCCCGATAATCGCCCAGTCGAGATCCTTGCCGGTGTTGAACAGGTCGTCGAGATAGATCGCCTGGTGGGCACGATGGAAATTGCCGACGCCGAAATGGACGATGCCGGCCGAAAGCGCCGAACGGTCGTAGGCCGGGATCGCGGCTGTCGCCTTGATGGCGGAAAGATTGGCGAGCGAAAGTTTGGTCGTCATGTTCATTCCTTTCGACGAGCGTGATCAGCTCATCCAGTTGCCGCCGTCGACATTGCAGGTCTGCGAAACGACACAGTTGCTTTCGGCATCGACGGAAGCTTGCTTCGTCACGTCCATTTCGACGGCATGGGCCGAAGAGCCGAGTTCGGATGCCGTCGTCTTCGCCCATTCGAGACTGATGTCGGCAATGGCGACGGTCGCCCTTTCGCGGATATAGGCTTCCGCAAAGGGTCGTCCGATGCCGCGCGCCGATCCGGTGATCAACGCGTTTTTTCCCTGCAGGCGTGTCATCGAATTGCCAGTCCCTTTGCATCGAACTTGTGGACGCGGCCGTCTTCGGGTGTGAGGAATACCTGGTCACCGTGGGTGACGGCGAAGTCGCCGCCGACGCGGGCTGTGACCAGACCGATGCCGTCGACATGAATGTGAAGGAACGTATCGGAGCCGAGATGTTCGGCGACGCCGACCACACCCTTCCAGGTGCCTTCCGTCGTTGAAAGCTTCAGGTGCTCGGGGCGAATGCCGATCGTGTGGGCGCTGTAGGGCTTGGCGAAGTCGCCGGTGGCAAAGTTCATGCGCGGCGAGCCGATGAAGCCGGCGACGAAGATGTTGTCCGGGCGATGATAGAGATCGAGCGGCGAGCCGACCTGCTCGATATTGCCGGCATTGAGAACGACGATCTTGTCGGCCATGGTCATGGCCTCGACCTGGTCATGGGTGACGTAGATCATCGTCGTCTTCAGCTGGTGATGCAGTTCCGAGATCTCCAGCCGCATCGTGCCGCGCAGCGCAGCATCAAGGTTGGACAGCGGCTCGTCGAACAGGAAGGCCGAGGGCTCGCGCACGATGGCCCGGCCGATGGCGACGCGCTGGCGCTGACCGCCCGACAACTGGCCCGGACGCCGGTCGAGATAGTTGGTGAGGTTCAAGACGCGCGCGGCTTCCGTCACCTTCTTGTCGATCACGCCCTGGTCGAGCTTGGCCATCTTCAAGGGAAAGGCGATGTTGTTTCGCACGGTCATGTGCGGATAGAGGGCGTAGGACTGGAACACCATGGCGAGCCCACGCTTGGCCGGCGCCGCGCCTGTGACGTCGCGGCCGTCGATCTCGATCGTGCCCGAGGTCGTGTCCTCGAGGCCGGCGATCAGGCGCAGCAATGTCGACTTGCCGCAACCCGAGGGGCCGACGAAGACGACGAACTCGCCCTCGTTGATTGTCAGGTCGATGCCCGGAATGACCTGCGTCGCGCCAAAGCTCTTGTTGACTTTTTTCAGTTGGATATTGCCCATGCGTGCCTCCCAAAGTCTCTTTTCTTGACGCGTCTGTCGTCGTCGTTATGTCTGTTACTTCACGGCGCCAAAGGTCAGGCCGCGCACCAGTTGTTTCTGGGAAAACCAGCCCATGATCAGGATCGGCGCGATCGCCAGTGTCGAGGCCGCCGACAATTTTGCCCAGAACAGGCCTTGCGGGCTCGAGAACGAGGCGATGAAGGCGGTGAGCGGGGCTGCGTTCGTCGTCGTCAGCCGGATCGTCCAGAAGGCTTCGTTCCAGGCGAGGATGATGTTCAGGAGCATGGTCGAGGCTATGCCCGGAACCGCCATCGGCGTCAGCACGTAGACGATCTCACCCCACAGCGACGCACCATCCATCCGGGCCGCCTCGAGAATCTCGCCGGGAATTTCCCGGAAGTAGGTGTAGAGCATCCAGATGACGATCGGCAGGTTGATCATCGTCAGCATGAAGGTGAGCCCGATGCGGGTGTCGAGCAGGCCGAAGTCGCGGAACATCAGGTAGAACGGCACCAGCACGGCGACCGCCGGCATCATCTTGGTCGACAGCATCCACATCAGGATGTCCTTGGTCTTGTTCGTCGGCGCGAACGCCATCGACCAGGCCGACGGCACCGCGATCAAGAGCGCCAGGATGGTCGAGCCGACCGACAGCACGACCGAGTTCAGGAAGAACTTGAAGTAATTGCTCTGCGCCTGCACCGCGCCATAGCTCTCGATGGTTCCCGACGGGATCAGGTTGAAGCCCTGGATGGCTTCCGTCTCCGACTTGAACGAAGTGATGATCGTGTAGAGGATCGGGAAGAAGATCACCAAAGCGATGATCCAGGCGACGATGGTGAAGAGAACGGTTCTTCTGGTCGAAACGGCACGGGCCATGATCTTGCCTCCCTTACTTGTCGAGGTTCTTGCCAACAGCGCGCATCAGGAAGAAGGCGACGATATTGGCGAGGATGACTGCGATGATGCCGCCTGCCGATGCGCCGCCGACATCGTAGCCGAGCAGAGCGGTGCGGTAGATCAGGAACGGCAGGTTGGTCGATGCATAGCCCGGTCCGCCATTGGTGGTAACGAGGATTTCGGCATAGACGCCCAGAAGGAAGATCGTCTGGATCAGGATGACGACGGTGATCGAGCGGGCGAGATGCGGCACCGTCAGGTAGATGAAGCGGTTGACGAAGCCGGCGCCATCCATCTCAGCCGCCTCGCTCTGCTCGCCGTCGAGCGATTGCAGGGCGGTCAGGAGAATGAGCGTCGCGAACGGCAGCCATTGCCAGGCGACGATGACGATGATCGAAAACAGCGGATACTGGCCGAACCAGTCGACCGGCTGGACGCCGAAAAAGCGGGCGATATCGGCAAACACCCCATATTGCGGGTGCATGATCATGTTCTTCCACACCAGTGCGGCCACCGGCGGCATGACGAAGAAGGGCGAGATCACCAGGATGCGCACAAGCCCCTGCCCCCACATCGGCTGGTCGAGCATCAACGCAATCGCGATGCCACCGACCACGGTGATGAACAGCACTCCGACGACGATCACCAGCGTGTTCCAGATCGACTGGAAGAAGGCGGGATCCGAATAGAAATATTGGTAGTTGAACAGTCCGGCAAAGCTGACATTGCCCGGATTGAGAAGGTTGTAGTTCTGGAACGAGAACCACAACGTCATCGCCAGCGGAACAATCATCCACACCAGCAACAATCCAACCGAAGGCGCCATCATCAAACGCGCCAGGCCCCGTGTATTCGCTGTCGCCATGGCAACATCCCTCCCTTTTGCCAGCCGGTCTCATTGCCCGCCACGCCGGGAGGACAGCACGCCAGCCTCTTCATTCTTTCTTTTGAAAAGACCTGACGTCAACCGCTGTTGTTCGGAAAGCTGGCACCGGTCGACGTCAGGCTAAAATTGGCGACCCGGGTTGAGGTCCGGGTCGCCCGTCCTTGGGAAGGAACCTTACTTGATGTAACCGCCGCGCGTCATTTCACGCGTAGCGGCCGTCTGTGCCTGTGCGAGTGCATCGTCAACCGACATCTGACCGGCAAGTGCTGCCGAGAACAGCTGACCGACCGTCGTGCCGAGACCCTGGAATTCCGGGATGGCGACGAACTGGACGCCGACATACGGAACCGGCTTGACCGACGGGTTCTTCGGATCGGCGGCATTGATGCTGTCGAGCGTCATCTTGGCGAAAGGTGCGGCCTTCTGGTACTCGGGATTTTCGTAGAGCGAGGTGCGCGTGCCCGGAGGAACGTTCGCCCAGCCTTCCTTGGCCGCGACGATGTCGAGATAGTGCTTGCTGGTTGCCCAGGACACGAACTTCTCGGCCGCTTCCGCCTTCTGCGTGCCTGCCGGAATGGCGAGATTCCAGGCCCAGAGCCAGTTGCCACGCTTGCCAAGGCCCGTATCGGGAGCGAGCGCAAAGCCGACCTTGTCAGCAACCGTCGAGTCCTTCGGGTTGGTGACGAAGGATGCAGCCACCGTCGCATCGATCCACATGCCGCACTTGCCTTGCTGGAACAGCGCCAGGTTTTCGTTGAAGCCGTTCGACGAAGCGCCCTGCGGGCCGGCATCGTTCATCAGCTTGACGTACATGTCGAGCGTCGCCTTCCACTCCGGCTGGTCGAACTGGGGCTTCCAGTTTTCATCGAACCAGCGGGCGCCGAACGCATTGGACGTGGCGGTCAGGAACGCCATGTTCTCGCCCCAGCCGGCCTTGCCGCGAAGGCAGATGCCGTTGATGTCGGCGCTACGGTCCGTCATCTTGCGGGCAGCTTCGTTGATGAACTCCCAGGTCGGGGCGTCGGGCATGGTCAGCCCGGCCTTTTCCATCAGGTCCTTGCGGTACATCACCATCGAGCTTTCGCCGTAAAACGGCGCTGCATAGAGCTTGTTGTCGGCGGTCAGGCCCGAACGGATAGCCGGAAGCAGGTCGTCGACGTCATAGTCGGCGCCGAGATTGTCCAGCGGAAGGAGCCAACCCTGCTTTGCCCAGATCGGAACTTCATAGGTGCCGATCGTCAGAACGTCGTACTGGCCGCCCTTGGTTGCGATATCCGTGGTGACGCGTTCGCGCAGCACGTTCTCTTCCAGGGTGACCCATTCGAGCTGGATGTCAGGATTTGCCTTGGTGAAGTCGTCCGTCAGCGTCTGCATGCGGACCATGTCGCCATTGTTCACCGTGGCAATGGTGAGGGTTTCAGCCTGTGCAAAACCCGCGATGACGACTGCCGAGCAGGTGCCCAGCAAAAAAGTTTTCAAGTTCATATATCTTCCTCCCAGAAGAGTTATGAGCATTTGCCTTGCTCGTGGGCAATTACTCACAGGTTTGCGAAAAATGTCAATCGGCATTCGTTGCTGCACTGCAGAAACGAATCCGTAAACGATTGAAATTATTCTCGATTATTTATGAACATCCGCTCACTGAGTGAGCAGAAACCCGGCTGTCGCCTCGTCCGTGATCAAGCCGTTGATCACATGTCCCTTGAGCGCAGCGCTCAGCGCCGCATGCTTGCGCTTGCCCTTGGCGATGCCGACGACAACAGCCGAATCGCGCGACGGCAAAGGCACGCTGGCGACGCGTTCGTTGATGCTGCCGGAGAGCAGCTTGCCGTCCCTGTCGAACATCCAGCCACAGATTTCGCCGACGGCGCCTTCATCCATCAGCCGCGCCATCTCGTCGCGCCCGAGGAAGCCATCCTCGCAGAGCGGCGCATCCTGGCCGAGTTCGCCGACGCCGACAAAGGCGACATTGGCTTCGGCTCCAAGTTTCAGTGCCGACCTGACCAGAACCTGATTGTGCAGCACCTCGCGCTCCTCGGGAGAAGAGACGAGAACCGGCAGCGGCATCGGAAAATGCCGCGCCTTGACGGCATCCGCCATCGAGAAGATGACGTTGTAATAGGCGGCCGAACCGTCGAGACCGATATTGCCGGTCAGCGACACGATGCGATGCTGCGGACACTCCATCGTCGGCAGTTGGTCGATTGCGGCTTTCAGCGTTCGTCCCGTGCCGATGGCCAGGATGATCGGGTCGGTTGATTTCAGCCAGCGTTCGATCTCGGCCGCCCCCGCCTCCGCGATGCCGACGGTGGTGGACGACGAACCGGGATCGCTTGGCACGATATCCACGAGCTTGAGAGCGTATTTTTCCTTGAGAAGCAGGCCGAGTTCCAGGCAGGCGGCAATCGGATGATCGAGCCTGACCTTGATCAGGCGCTCGGCCATGGCCAGCGAAACCAGGCGTTGCGCCGATTGCCGGGAGATGCCCATGGCCGACGCGATCTCGTCCTGCGTGCGCCCGGCCACATAATAGAGCCAGCCCGCACGCGCGGCGTCGTCAAGCCTGTTGTTTGCTTCCGGTTTACGCACCATGGTTCTGTATACTCCTCGGAAAACGTGCTGACACTTTTTCCACGCTCCTGTCAAACGCACACCGATGCCATCATCATCGAAAGGCACGGAACCCCTTGCCACACGGCGCTTACGCCGTTTTTGCTTTTAAAATTTTACCGTTTGATAAAAAAATATTCCATGGTACCGTTTCATCATCCTGAGGCATGACATTTGGGAGCGAAAAATGGGAACGATTGAAACTGGAATACGGAGCGGCCGCCTGTCGCCCGCCGAATACGAGACGAATTTTTCCGATCTGCATCCGCCGCTGGACGAGCACGAGGCGCTGGTCGCATCCGACCGCTGCTACTTCTGCTACGACGCGCCCTGCATGACGGCCTGTCCCACCTCCATCGATATCCCGCTGTTCATCCGGCAGATATCGACGGGAAACCCGATCGGGTCGGCCAACACCATCTTCGACCAGAACATTCTGGGCGGCATGTGCGCCCGCGTCTGTCCCACCGAAACGCTGTGCGAGCAGGCCTGCGTGCGCAATACGGCCGAGCACCGACCGGTCGAGATCGGCCGCCTGCAGCGCTACGCGACCGATATCGCCATGCGCGAGAACAAGCAGTTTTATGAGCGCGCCGAACCGACGGGAAAATCGGTCGCCATTGTCGGCGCCGGGCCTGCCGGTCTTGCCTGCGCCCACCGCCTCGCGGTCAATGGCCATGATGTCGTCATCTACGATGCCCGAAAAAAATCCGGTGGCCTCAACGAATACGGCATTGCCACCTACAAGGCCGTCGACGATTTCGCCCAGAAGGAAGTCGATTACATCCTGTCGATCGGCGGCATCGATATCCGCAACGGCCAGATGCTCGGCCGCGACTTCTCGCTCTCTGATCTGACGTCGCGTCATGATGCCGTCTTCCTTGGCCTCGGTCTTGCCGGCGTGAACGCGCTGCGCACAGAAGGCGAAACCACCGAGGGCGTCGAGGATGCCGTCGATTTCATCGCCGCGCTCCGGCAATCGGAAACAAAGACGGACATCCCCATTGGCCGTCGCGTCGTGGTTCTCGGCGGCGGCATGACCGCCGTCGATGCGGCCGTACAGGCCAAGCTGCTCGGCGCCGAGGAAGTGACGATCTGCTACCGCCGCGGCAAGGAAAACATGAACGCCTCGGAGTTCGAGCAGGATCTCGCCGCCGCCAAGGGCGTCGCGATCCGCCACTGGCTGCAGCCCAAGCGCATCATCAGCCGCGACGGCAAGGTCGCCGGCATCGAGCTTGATTACACGACGATGACGGGCGGCCGCCTGGTGACAACCGGCGAAACCGGCGTCATCACCGCCGATCATATCCTGAAAGCGATCGGCCAGACATTCGAAGCGGATGGCCTCGGCATCATTGCGTTGCAATCCGGCCGCATCGTCATCGACGGCGAAGGCCGCACCTCGCTCGACGGCGTCTGGGCTGGCGGCGACTGTGTTCTCGGTGGCGACGACCTGACGGTTTCGGCCGTTGCCCAGGGACGCGATGCGGCCGAATCGATCAACCTGGCCTTGGCCGCTGCATCGCAGCCGGCTGTTGCCGTCGCTTGAAGGGGAGAATGAACAATGGCTGATCTGCGCAACAACTTCGTCGGCATCAAGTCTCCGAACCCTTTCTGGCTCGCGTCGGCGCCGCCGACCGACAAGGCCTACAATGTCGAGCGCGCCTTCAAGGCGGGCTGGGGCGGCGTCGTCTGGAAGACGCTCGGCGAGGAAGGTCCGCCCGTCGTCAACGTCAACGGCCCACGCTACGGCGCCATCTGGGGTGCTGACCGCCGTCTGCTCGGCTTGAATAATATCGAACTGATCACCGACCGCGACCTCTACACCAACCTGCGCGAGATGAAGCAGGTGAAGATGAACTGGCCGGATCGCGCCCTGATCGCCTCGATCATGGTGCCTTGCGAGGAAAACGCCTGGAAATCGATCCTGCCGCTGGTCGAGGAGACCGGCGCCGACGGTATCGAACTCAATTTCGGCTGTCCGCACGGCATGTCTGAACGCGGCATGGGTGCTGCGGTCGGACAGGTGCCGGAATATATCGAAATGGTCGTGCGCTGGTGCAAACAGTATACGCGCATGCCCGTCATCACCAAGCTGACGCCCAATATCGCCGATATCCGCAAGCCCGCCCGCGCCGCCAAATTGGGCGGCACCGATGCCGTGTCGCTGATCAACACGATCAATTCGATCACTTCGGTCAATCTCGACACGTTCTCGCCGGAACCCTCCATCGGCGGCAAGGGCAGCCATGGCGGCTATTGCGGTCCGGCCGTCAAGCCGATCGCTCTCAACATGGTGGCCGAGATCGCCCGCGACCCGGAAACCTACGGCCTGCCGATCTCCGGCATTGGTGGCATCACGACCTGGCGGGACGCCGCCGAGTTCATGGTTCTGGGCGCCGGCAACGTGCAGGTCTGCACCGCGGCCATGACCTACGGCTTCAAGATCGTCCAGGAAATGATCACCGGCCTTTCCGCCTGGATGGACACCAAGGGCCACCGTACGCTCGACGACATCTGCGGACGCGCGGTCCCGAACGTGTCAGACTGGCAGTATCTCAACCTCAACTACATCGCCAAGGCCCGCATCGACCAGGATGCCTGCATCAAGTGCGGCCGCTGCCACATCGCCTGCGAGGACACCTCCCACCAGGCGATCACCCAGTTTGTCGATGGCATCAGGCATTTCGAGGTGATGGAAGACGAATGCGTCGGCTGCAATCTCTGCGTCAACGTCTGTCCCGTGCAGGACTGCATCACCATGGTCGGGCTTGAGCCCGGCACGCTCGACGAACGCACCGGCAAGGTGGTCGATCCAAACTACGCCAACTGGACGACCCACCCGAACAACCCGATGGCCCGCCAGGCTGCGGAGTGATTCAGATCGGTTGAATAGCGTGCGGCAAATTTATCTCCCCCTTGGTGGGGGAGAAAGCAATTTCAGCATCTTAGCTTCAGCTAAGTGCTAGAAATTGCAAGAGAGGGGGTAGGCAGGCACGCAAGGATGGCTTCCAGAGAAGCAACAATCCCCTCACCTGAAAAACCTAGCACTTAGCTGATGCTAAGAGCTGATTTTTCTTCCTCTCCCACAAGGGGAGAGGCCAACCCGGGGCCAACTCCTTGCCAATGCGAGGATGATTTGGTGCGAGAGATTGCGGCAACTTTACCTCTCCCCCAGTGGGAGAGGACACAAAATCAACATCTTAGCCAAAGGCTAAGTGTTAGATTTTGTTGGTGAGGGGATCTTGGCCACACGAGAAAAATCCCCGCCATTAGAATCCAGCCTATGCTTCCCCTCGTCCCGCCACGGATACACTGCCAGCCGTGGCCGCGAGGCGGGGCCGGCGCCGGGTTTGGGGAAAGGACGGAAGTCCTCAAATTCGGGGTTCGGGCGAAATTTCCCCTCCGCAGGCTGTTGCTGCTGCGGGCGTGCGATGCACAGAGGGTCCGCTGCATGTCGCCAGAAAGTGTAGTGCGGTTTCTGGACAACGACATGCACATGAGCGGGCCGTAGTGGAAAAAGTGCCTGGGCAAAAACCGCTGAACGGGGCGCTGGCGAGAGCCACTTTCCCACTCCCAAACGAGGTTCTTTCGAGCGCCCCGGCCAAAGTTCTTTGACAAACCACGGCGGACCTTTTCGCGCGTGAACGGACGGCGTAGTGGAAGGACGGGTGCCGCAGAGCATTATTCTGGTCGGTCAAGAGCCCATGGAACACGAAATCGCGACAGAGCGTCGTGAAAACGTGCGTTGCTCCGAACCGTGAACTCGTCAATAACAGGACATATGCTTCGGCCAGCGCCTGACCGCCAACACTGGATGTCTGTTTGAACCTTGTTTCCTCACGA
>NZ_DATJDJ010000248.1:0-34977 GCF_035497515.1 Pararhizobium sp.
CTTCGGAAGAGCCGGAGGGGTGTGTGGGAGGAGCATTGATGCGCATGTTCGCAAGAGGTCAAAGTGTCCTTTCTGGGCATGTATTATGAGTGTCGCCGATTGCATTGCATCGCCGTTGCATGAAGAGGCGCCGCGCTCCGTCCTGGTGGCACGCGCTGGTCGGAATAGTGAAGGGAGATGTCACGTCATCGAGCTATAGGGCTTGCCCGCCCCAAGTCGCAGATAAGCGGGAACTGGTTGGCGAAGTCGGAGAGCCTATAGGGTACTTTGTTAAAGATAAAATTTTACCTTTTGTCCGGGATGCCGGGCTCTGTCCGGTTGGAGTAAAGTAGAGGGTAAAATGCTATTCAAGTCGACGACCGGGCGGAATATATTTGCGGTTGCAATTTGTGGCCTTGCGGCAACAATAGCGGCGTCATCCGTTCTTTTTTATCGTGCCTATGAGGACGCGAGAAGCAGCAGTCTGGAGCACATGCGCCAAATTGCTCAGGCGGAAGCATTGACATCAGAAAAGAACATCGGTGGGACGGTACATATTGTAACCGGACTTGGATCAGTACTAGAGACCATGAAGCAGGCAGGCGATGTCGACCGCACGAAGGCCGACCAGGTCATCCGGCACATGCTTGAGAACAATCCTGATGTGCTCGCCCTTTGGACGGGATGGGAACCAAATGCCTTCGATGGCAAGGACGCCGATTTCGTCAACATGACGGGTTATGATTCGACCGGCCGCTATGTTCCCTACTGGGTACGGGGCGGTGACGGTAAGATCAGCAATACCGCATTGACCGACTACGCGACCGCCGGACCGGGCGACTATTACCAACTTCCCTTTACCCAGAAGAAAACGGTTGTGATCGAGCCCTATCCCTATGCCATCGATGGCAAGGACGTGTTGATCACCTCAGTTGCCAAACCCATCGTCATCGATGGCAAGACTGTCGGTGTCGCGGGTCTCGATCTGTCGCTGCAGGAAACGAGTAAGGCGCTTGCGAAAATTCACCCCATGGGAACGGGCTTCATCAGCCTCGTGACGGGTGCAGGCAAGATCATCGGTCATCCGAATGCGGCACTGATCGGCAAGGGTCTCGCCGATGGTGGCGCGGAAACGGCCGGCTGGGACCAGCTGATTGCGAGTCCGGGTATCGAGAAGGAGATCATCGCGCAGGACGGATCACCCCATTTCGCGATTGCCTCGCCGGTGGCTCTGACCCCGGACATGACGTGGTATGCGATCGTCTCTGTGCCGAAGAGCACGGTCTTCGCGCAGATGAATACGATGATGAGAGATGCAGCCGTGACCATCGTGCTGGCGGCAGTGTTGCTCGCGCTGGCTGGCTGGCTGATCGCGCGTCGTTTCATTGGGCGTATCTCGAATGTCATTGGCGAGACGGCGCGGATTGCGCAGGGAGAACTTCAGCTCACCCTGAAGGACAGCCAAATCAACGACGAGATTGGCGATCTCGCTCGTTCACTGGAGGTGTTGCTGGAAAACAATCGGGAAAAGGCGCGGCTTGAGCAGGAGGCGGAATCGAACCGCAGCCTCAGCGAAGACGAACGCATCGCCCGAGACCGCAACGCAGCCAAGGAGGCTGCCGATATCAAGTTCGCCGTCGACAATCTTGCCCGTGCGTTGGCCAGGTTGGCGGACGGTGACGTTTCTTACCGCATTCAGCAGCCCTTCGTTGCGCAATTCGATGAAGTGCGCAACGACTTCAATAGTTCCGCTGAGAAACTACAGAACGCTCTTGTGCGCGTATCGGACAATGCCCGCGGCATTGATGCCGGCGCCAACGAAATCCGGTCGGCGGCGGACGATCTGGCGCGCCGCACCGAGCAACAGGCCGCGGCCGTCGAGGAAACGGCTGCTGCCCTCGAAGAGATCACCACAACCGTGAAGGATGCTGCAAAGCGGGCGCATGAAGCTGGTCAGCTCGTTGGCCGCACCCGTGTTGGTGCCGAGCGTTCCGGTGAGGTCGTGCGTCAGGCGGTGATTGCCATGGAGCGGATCGAGCATTCGTCCGGTCAGATTTCCAACATCATCGGCGTGATCGATGAGATTGCATTTCAGACCAATCTTCTTGCCCTCAACGCTGGCGTTGAAGCGGCACGCGCGGGAGAAGCCGGTAAGGGTTTTGCGGTTGTCGCGCAGGAGGTGCGTGAACTCGCCCAGCGTTCGGCAAATGCCGCAAAAGAGATCAAGGCGCTCATTACGACATCGAATCAGCAGGTCGAGGCGGGGGTTCAGCTGGTGGGCAACACCGGCAAGGCGCTTGATGCCATCGTGGCGGAAGTGCAGGAAATCAACCAGCATGTCAGCGCGATCGTCGAATCCGCGCAGGAACAGTCTTCGAGTCTGCAGCAGATCAATACGGCGGTGAATCAGATGGACCAGGACACGCAGAGCAACGCTGCCATGGTCGAGGAAACGACAGCCGCAAGCCATGCGCTGGCCATGGAAGTCCAGGCGCTGAACCAGTTGTTGAACCAGTTCGAGCTGGGCACGGCCACCGGCGTCCAGCGCGGGGTTCGCGCCGCTGCCTAGTCACTGACGCAGCCGTTGAGCTTTCGACGGCTGCGTTTTCATCTTTCGGATCAGGCGAGGATCATATTGCGATCTCCGACGCCGCCCAAACATGCACACGGAAAGCCGCCGCATCCGGCTTGTTGGCGTTGAACGCCGCGAAAAATTTCCCTGATCGGGGCGGCGGTTCCCGTCGGGGCGAAATGACACTCTAAACCGTCTTTGGGCGACGAATTTTCGGGCGGCTTCTCTCGGCCATTACTGTCTGCTTGGACACGCCCTAAATCCTGCTTTTGAGCGTATCTGCAATCTTTTCGGCGATCATTATCGTAGGGAGGTTCGTGTTCGCGCAGGGTATGCTTGGCATGAGCGACGCGTCGCAGACATAGAGGCCTTCCATGTCTCGCACCTTACCGGAACTATTGGTTACCGCCATGCGATCGCCGTTTGCGCCCATACGGCATGTGCCAACCGGATGCCAGACGCCACCCACGACCTCGGATATGTAGGCTTCCAGATCGGCGCGCTTGGCGGAGATACGCTGCGGGTCCTGGTAGTTGGACAGCATGTAGGGCAAAACCTTGTTGCGAAGGCTGCCGATGGCGTCCAGCCCGACCGCGCCGATGCTTGTCACCAGTGATGTCAGTGCTGACGGTTTCGAGAACCGCTTGCCGATCTCGGACATGCCGCCGGCATATACACCGGAGACGACTTGGCTCAAACTGGGATCGGAGGTCAGGCTGACAGCCCGCTCGAAGGCGTCGGCAAGGCGCACCAGGTCGCGGCGGTCCGACAGCATCCGGAAGTCGACGCGCGGCGCGCCGTCCGGAGCCGATGGATCGAGCAGCAACTGGCCACGGGAGTATGACTTGTTGACCCAGAAGAAAACCGAACCCAGCTGGCGTCCGACAGAGTGCCAGGCAGCACGTGTGACGAAGTTCATGTGCATGTCGCCTTGCGGGCAGCCTTCGAGGCCGGACGAAAAGCGATAAGCGAGCGGAATATGATAATCCGGTGTCCCCATTTGCCTGGCGGCAGGCTTCAGAAACGGCACGAGCCCGGCGGATGGATGCTCCATAAGGTTTTGTCCGATGCCCGGCACGTCGCGGACGACGTCGATACCGCAGTCGACGAGATGGGTGGCGGGACCGATACCTGAGCGCATCAGCATCGCGGGGGAGGCGAGAGCACCCGCCGACAGCACCACGCGGTTACCTGCAAGCGTCTCGCTGACGCCATTGCGAACGGCGATGACGCCTTTTGCCTTGCCTTGTTCGACCAGGATCCGAGAAACTGTCGTTTCTGTGCGGATTTCAAGATTGGCTCTGCGCCGCACCTCGGGAGTAAGGTAGCCCCACGCGGTGCTGACCCGGCGTGCGTGTTCGTCCATGTTGACAGCAGTCTCGAACATGCCTTCCTGCCACACACCGTTCTGATCCGGCAGAAACGGAATGCCCCGGCGTTCACAGATGGCGAACATCGCCCTCGTGAACGGAGTCCAGAGCACGTCGCCGCGACGGCGTATCGGGAACGGCCCACTTCTGCCGTGCAATTCGTTGTCGAAATCGAGGTCGCGCTCGAGCTTTTTGAAATAGGGAAGGCATTCGGCCCAGGACCAGCCCTCGGCGCCCATCTCACCCCATTCGTCATAATCGTGTGGAGCACCCCGGTTGGCGCCGATCCCGTTGATCGCCGAGCCGCCCCCCAGAACGCGGGCCTGTTCGTAGCGGGAGGATTTCACTTCAGGTCGGTTAGAGCCCGTGTATGCGTAAGTCGCTTTCAAGTTCCAGGTGTAGGTGGGATTGGAATAGGCGATGCCGGGATAGGGATTGGCGAGATCCGGAAAGTCTTCGGGACGGGAGGCGTCGAGGCCTGCCTCAAGCAGAATAACCTTGACAGCAGGATCTTCGGAGAGCCGCGAGGCTAGCACGCAACCCGCCGACCCTCCTCCAACAATGATGTAATCCGCATGAATGCTGTTCTGTACTATCATCTTACTGTCTCTAACGAACTGATTGAGTGAATCTGGTTTTGTCTCGGCCGGAACTCTGGCGTGGACGCGCAGAATCCTCGTTGCGAACAGCCGCGAACGCGAAGGCCGCGAACACGCCAGCGGCCAGCTGATTATGCACTTTCGACATGTTCGTGTTTCCCTTCCGGACGTTCACATTCTATTTTGAGATTGCCAGATCTGCGATCCCGACAATCCCTGCCTTTGGCCCAAGGGTTGCCGCCTCCAGTTCGGGTCTGGCCGCCGGGCCAATGGCTGCAATCGCAGCCTGTACCCTGTCCAGGAAGCCCGTGGCCAGGCCGACGCCTCCGCCAACGACGATCCGCGCCGGATCGATCGCCAGCTGTATCTCGCAGCAAAGGTGCGCGAAACGTTTGGCGACACCATCGATGATATCGCCGGCCCAATCTTCACCAGCAACAGCTGCGGTGAAAACGTCCCTTGGTTCTAGGGCATGCCCCAGCCGCTTCGCTTCTGCTGCAATCCAGGGTCCGCAGACCCGGGTTTCGAGAGGCAACGTTTTGTCGGATGAACCGCGCATTTGACCGAAGTGGCCGGCCACGCCCCGCAGCAGATGCCCGCCTGAAATGATGCCGCCACCAAGTCCGGTCGATACCGTGATGAACACAAGATCGGAGCGGTTGGAGGTTGCTTTGAATTCCCCCCACGCGGCGGCCTGCGCATCGTTGACAACGACCACGGGCACGCCCAGACGGTCGGCCGCCCTCGCTTGCAACGGAAACTCGCCCTCGATGTCGAGTGTCGCTTTGTTCATTGCTCGCCAGTTGCCGTCGCGGACAGCGCCGGTGACCGCAATGCCTGCCGCAGTGTATCGCCCTTTCCAGCCAGCAGTCGCTTCGACGATCGCCGTCAGCCAACCTTCCGGTGACTCGCTGCGATCGGTTGCGAATATAACCGTATCGAGCACTTCTCCCGCCTGCACCAGCGACGCCATGATCTTGGTGCCGCCGAGATCGACGGCAAGCGCCACCGGCGCCGGAGCGTAAACCTCATTCAGGGCATCGCGAAACCAGGCGGTCACATGTTCGGTTCGGGTGATGGCCGAGCCGACGACCACACAAGATGCACCGGCGCGGGCTGCAGCCTGCGCCTGCTCGACCGTACGGATGCGACCTTCGGCGATGGTGTGCGGCGTCAGTTTGCGAAGTTCGGTAACAAGCTCGATGTCAGGATCGACGGGCTCCGGACCGCCGGTGTAACCGGACATTGTCGAGCCGACGAAATCCACGCCCGCTGCCAGCGCGCGGCGCGCGTCTTCGACGCAGCTGCAGTCCGCCATGGAGAGCTTTCCGGCATCGCGCACAGCCTGCGCCAACGTTTCAACGCTCACAGGGCGCACGCGGTTCGTTGCATCGAACGCAATGATGTCGGCGCCGGCGTCTGCCAGGGCCTGGACATCGTCGAGATAGGGCGTGATGCGGACCGGACTATCGTCGAGGTCACGTTTGATCAGGCCGATAATGGGAGCGTCGGTTGCGGTGCGAACAGCGGCGACGTAGCGCGCCGACTCGATGCGAAGGCCTGCAGCACCTGCCGAAAGCGCCGCCAATGCGAACCCGACCACAAAGACACTGTCATCCATCGCACCGTCTGGCACGGGTTGGCACGAAACAATCAGTGCATTCGTCAGAGTGTTCTTCAACGCGGCAGGGCTCTTGTCGATATCATTGCGTGTCATACCTGAAGCTCCGATGTTCGCGCGCGTTCCAGGTCTCGCGCTGCGGCTTTGTCCAAGACGAATGTGGTGTTGGGGTGCCGGATCAAGGCTGAGCCAGGTACAATGTCCGCCGATGGGCCTTTCACGCTTGCCGCCACGGCGGCGGCCTTTTCCGAGCCGGTTGCAAGCACAACGATCCTTCGGCACTCCAGAATGGTTCCGATACCCATGGTGATGGCATGAGCAGGCTGCTCGGCATTGGGCGCAAAATATGCCGCATTGGCCGCTATCGTCGAAGCGTTCAGCGCAACACGGCGCGTACGCGAGTTGTGGGCCGATCCGGGCTCGTTGAAGCCGATATGCGCGTTGCGGCCGAGACCGAGCAGCATGAGATCGATGCCGCCACAGGCTGTGATGAGAGCCTCGTAGCGTTTGGCTTCGGCATCGGCGTCAGGTGCGGACCCGTTGGGGATATGCGTGCGGTCCGGATCGATATCGACATGGACGAACAGGTTTTCACGCATGTAGTAAGCGTAGGACGCGGGGTCGTCCGCCGACAGCCCCAGATATTCGTCCAGGTTGAAGGTCGTTATGGATTTGTAGGAACCGCGCCCGCTGTCATACGCGCTTCTCAAGCGCGCATAGACGGCAAGCGGCGTGCCGCCGGTCGGGAGACCGAGCACGCTGTCCGGTTTTTCGCCGATTTGCTGCAAAAGCATATCCGCGACGGCTGCAGAAGCTTCCGCAGCCGAATCCCTGATGATGATTTTCATTGATATTCCGTTTAATTCAGACGGTTTCCGCTCGTCGCATCAAAGAGCGAAACCTTGCCTGTTGCGATTTGTACCCTGACCGTTTGACCAGCTTTCGTGCTGCCAGTCTCAAGCCGCGCCGTTGCCTTTTGACCGTTGACAGAAAGCGTCACATTGTCTTCCGGCCCAGTAGACTCCACCAGATCGACCAAGGCATCGTGGCCGTCCTGATCGGACGAAACCAACTTGATGTGTTCTGGCCTGACGCCCAGAATGACCTCTGCATTCGCGTCTGTGGCCAGATCGGGGAATGGCAGCGACAGCGTCCAGTCTTTCCCATCCGTGAAGCGAACGCCGCCTTCGTCCTTGAGCAGCCGGCCAGTGATGAATTGCATCGAAGGCGAGCCGACAAACCGTGCGACAAACATGTTTGCCGGTTTGTGGTAGACCTCAAAGGGCGTACCGATCTGCTGAATGTCGCCCTTGTTCATGACGACGATGCGCGTTGCCAGCGTCATCGCCTCGATCTGGTCATGGGTTACGTAGACCATGGTCTTGCCGATACGCTCATGCAGCCTCTTGATCTCGGCTCGGGTCTCTACGCGCAGGGTCGCATCGAGATTGGAAAGCGGCTCGTCGAAAAGAAACACTTTGGGATCGCGTACCAATGCGCGCCCGATTGCAACGCGTTGGCGCTGCCCTCCCGACAATTCGCGCGGCTTGCGTTCCAGAAGTGCTTCAATCTGCAGCAGCCGCGCGACGTCGCCGACCTTCCGGCCGATCTCCTCGCGAGACAGGTTACGCATGCGAAGTGGAAAGCCGATATTCTGCGCCACGGTCATGTTCGGATAGAGCGCATAGGATTGGAACACCATTGCGACGTCCCGCTCTCGTGTCGGGATGTCGGTGACATTGCGACCTTCGATAACGATATCGCCCGAGTCTATCGGATGGAGGCCTGCGATTGCGTGCAGCAAAGTCGACTTGCCACATCCGGAGGGGCCGAGCAGGACAATGAACTCGCCTTCGGAGACCTCGACGTCGACACCCTTGAGTACCGGATAGGCACCATAGGATTTGGTGATATTTCGCAGAGACAGTGACTGCTTGATGGCTGTGTTCATGCCGATCATCCTTTGATACTTCCGAGAGACATGCCGCGTACGACCTGTCCTTGAACCAGCATGCCAAGCACCAGCATCGGCAGCATAACGAGTGTGGCAGCCGCAGTAAGTGGTCCCCATTGCACGCCCTGGAACGTCAGGAACGAGGTGATACTTACGGGCAGGGTTTGGGTATCGCGTCCAGTCAGGACCAGAGCGACGAAGAATTCGTTCCAGGTGAACAGAACGCAAAGAATGAGCGTTGCGACGATGCCCCCCTTGGCAACAGGCAGGAACACGTTCCAGAAGATCGTCAGCTCTCTTGCGCCGTCCACCTTCGCAGCATCTCGCAGCTCACGCGGAACGTCCTCGAAGAAGGTGATGAGCAGTGAAATTGCGAACGGCACGTTGATGAACGCATAGACCGCTATGAGGACCCAATGGTTGTTGAGTAGCTTCAGTTGTGCGGCCAGAAAATATGTCGGGATGATGAAAATCAGCGGCGGCGCGATACGCAGGCTCAGCACGAATTTCTCGTTCTTCCGGCGGACCGGCTCGTCCTGTGCCACCAGGCCATACGCAACCAATGCCCCGATCGTCACCGCGATAAAGCTGGCACCGAAGGAGATAATCACGCTGTTGAAGAAGGCGCGTATGAAGCTGCCGTTGTTGAGAATGCGATGGTAGTTTTCCCAGGTCGGTTCGAAAAGCCAAACCGGAGGGATGGCAAAGGCATCCTTAGTCGTCTTCATGGACGTCACGACAACCCAATAGAGGGGGAAGAGAACGACGATCAACAGAATGGCGATCGCGACGTAAAAGATGAATTTGCGCATTATGCGGCTCCCCTCGCCTGGGCCTTGAAGGCCAGATTGTAAAGCAGAAGCAGGGCGACGTTGGTGAAGATCGTCAGGACCATCGCGATCGTGAGTGAGTAGGAGATGTCGAAATTCGTGAAGGCCGAGATGTAGCCGTAAAGATTGAGCGTCTCCGTCGACAGAGCAGGGCCACCGCGGGTCATGATATAGAAGATGTCGAAGGTCTTCACGCTATCGATCGCGCGGATGAGTGCAACCACGAGCAGGGCGCGCTGCAGCGCCGGCAGTGTTATGTGCCACAGGACCTGCCACTCTCTGGCGCCATCGACGCGTGCAGCATTCTGCGGGTCACCTGGCAGCGATTCGAGCGATGCCATGGTCAAAAGCACGACGAACGGCGTCCATTGCCAGACATCGGCGATCATGACCGAAAAGATTGCGACGCTCGGATTGCCGAGCCAGTCCACCGGGCCAAGATGGACCAGCGACAGGAGATAATTCGCCATTCCACTGGAGGGGTCGAACATGAAGCGCCAGGTCAGGCCGACCACGATCGGCGTCATCACGATTGGCACCAGCATGATGGCACGGGCGATTTTCTTGCCGTGAAACTCCTTGTCAAGGAGCAAGGCTATCGCCAGACCGAGCGCAAGCTCGATGACGGTTGCGCAAACCGTGAAGAGAACGGTCCTCCAAAGCGCACTCAATCCACGGCTGTCGAAAAAAAGCCGGGTGTAGTTCTGCAATCCGATGAACTGTTCGCTTCCAGGGCGCAGCAGGCTGATATTGTGCAATGTCAGCCATAGCACGTAGATGGTGATCACCACCGAGACGGCACCGAAAAAGGCAATAACTGGCTGATAGAATAGTTTCGTTGCGTCTCTGGACATGGCGATCCCCAATTTTGGACCACGTCCGGGATTACCCGGACGTGGCGTCTTTTCCATTAACGCGCGAGCGCTGCGTCATTGGCCTCATTGGCTTCGGCGAGAGCATCCTTGGCAGAAGCCGTACCGGCAACTGCTTTCGATACAGCGATGCCGGCATTGTTGATGATCTCGTTTGCGGCCTGCACCGTCGGCAGATACTGCGGATTGCCGTTGGCGATCGATGCAAGCATGGCTTCCTTGAAAGCACCGTAACGCTTGTTGAATTCGTCCGAATTCAACGCCGCCTGCGAGCTTACGCCCGAGTTCGGCGCGATGCTAAAGGACTTTATCTGCTGTTCCTTGGCAGTTGCCCAGGTGGCGAACAACCACGCAGCTTCCTTTTGTGCGGAGGCATTGGTGATGTACAGGCTATGTACGGCCAGAGAGGACGAACCGCCTTTCAGCTTGTCGCTCTGAGCCGGGACTGGAACATAGCCGACCTTGCCCACCACCGACGAAATGGAAGGATCCTCGTTGAACGCGCCATTGACGGTGGCGTCCATGGTCATGCCGGCCTTGCCCTGCTGGAAGAGAACCCGGTTTTCTTCCCAGCCAAAGTTGCCGACGCCGACCGGGCCGTAGTTGCGCAGGACATTCGCGAAAGCATCGAGAGACTTTGCCGCCTCGTCGGAGTCGAGAGCCGATTTGCCGTCGCTGGAAATGAATTCGCCGCCATAGCCCCAGAGCCAGCCCGCCCAGACGTAGACGTTCTGGATGCCTTGAGCGCCACGCATGGTGATGCCGGCGATCTTGCCGTCAGACTTTTCCTTGATCGTCTTGGCTGCCGCCGTGACGTCATCGAACGTCTTGGGAGGCCGAATTCCGTACTCTTCGAACAGGTCCTTCCGGTACATGAGGAAGGTGCTTTCGCCGTAAACGGGCAGACCGTAGAGCTTGCCGTCGATGACGTTGGTATTAAGGTAGCCCGGGACGAAGTCCGCTTTGTCGAGATATGTCGGCAGCTTTGTCGCCAGTTCGTCCACCGGATCGATATAGCCCGCCTGCACGAAACCGGGAATGTAGATGATGTTGTTCTGGACAACATCGTAACGGCCTGAACCGGACGAGAACTCGAGCAGCATCTTCGCGGTGATGTCGGATTCCGGCACGACTTCGAGCTGGACTTCGATACCGGTTTCCTTGGTGAATTCCGGCAGCAATGCCTGAATACCATCGGTCGTCGGGTGACCTTCCATCAGAACAGAGATCTGCGCTCCGTCATATGGCTTAGCCGCGTCCTGAGCGAAGGCCGGGACGGCGGCCGAAGCCGACAGTGCGATCGTCAAAGCAAGTAGGTGTCTTCTTTTCATATCATTCCCCTTTTCAACTTCAATGAATTACGTTCGATTTCCTGATCGGACTTGGGCTTAGAGCGTCAGCACCTCCCTGGTCTGCGCAGAGCGAATAAGGCTGCCGTCATCGCACCGGACTTCATATGAGCATTCAATGCGGGCTGCCGTGGTGGCGCCCAACATTGCTGTGCGAGCAAGCACAACCGTGTGTTCAGTCGACCGGCGCGGGCTTGCCTCTGCCGTCTCTCGGGAGACGACGCGCGCCGCTTGCAGGTTTTCGAGAATGTTCGTCACTGGTCGCCTCCCCCTTGTTTGTTAGCGGGAAGCTACGAACAACGACATAATTCGTCAAGATATTTTTTTAGATGAAAATTTCCGCCAAAAGCAATTCAGCATCGACAGGCCGCGTTACGGACAGGCGATAGAGGGTGTCAGATGGCGCGGTCCGTCACGCTTTGCGCAGTCTCCCGGATGATATCCAGGCGCTCGGGAGCTGCTTTGGTGATGTAGGAAACGATCGCGTCGACGATCAACAACTCGCTTATTTTCGATGGATACGCACCGCCGGTCAGCGGTGTTTCCGGCCATGATGCAATGAGAAGGTAATCGCAGACGGCTGCCAGCGGGCTTTTCACACGACTGGTGATGCCGACAACCCGAGCACCATGGGAATGGGCGAGTTGAGCGATTTTGACGGTATCGATCGTCGATCCAGAGTTCGATACCAGGAAGAACACATCCGAGGAGCTCGAAGTGGCGGCAGCCATGGTGGCGAGATGGGCATCACTGGGAATGTGAGACTTCAGCCCAAGCCGGGCCAGTTTGTACTCGAGGTACTGCGCGGTAATCGCCGATGCAGCCACACCGAAAATTTCGATGTGACTGGCTTTCAGGAGTTCGTTGGCGACAGCTTCGATCGTGCGACGGTTCAGGAGCTTTTCGGTCTCGTCGAGCGCTATGCGCGCAGTCGTGATGAGGTCGATGACCGTATCGCCATGGGTGCTGGATGCATCTGGCTGGGTCTGGGTCGCCAGTTCCTGTGCCAGGGCAAGCTTGAAGTTCTGAAAGCCGGAAAAACGGAGATCCCGACAGAAGCGCATAACGCTGGCTTCCGAGGAACTTGCATCCTCGGCAAGCTCGGTGATGCTCTTGTAGAGCACTGCCTGAGGGTCTTCGAGCACGTAGTGCGCGACACGCTGCAACGCACGTGTCATGTTTGGTGCGCGTGATCGAATGCTGGCGATAAGCGCCATGTGTTGTGCCTGATCCAAGGCGCTTTCCTTAAAAATGCTCCCCGACCCAGGGAGGTGAACCGGAGAAAATATCGTTGCACTGCTTTATCGCCGCGGAATCGCCTTTGATCCAGCCTGCCCGTTCAAGAAAATAGGCTGACCGGAAACCAGAAAATAGCGTGGCAAACTGCGCTTGACCAACAGTGATATCAGCTTTTCCAATACTGACTTCCTCGCAGGTGGCGGATCCATTTTCCACTGCGAGCAGGAGGGAACGTTTGCGATTGTCCCCAAGAACGTCGATCGTTAGGCTGGCTGTGCCGCAGCGATATCCTCGGGCGACCAAAGCGTCTATCGGCGAGAGCAGTCGCATCAAAAATTCTTCCTGATGGACCAGCCGCCACCCCTTGTCGGGCATCGAAAAGATCAGGGCATCTTGCGGCGCACCATGCCAGCGGACGCGCGGATAAACGGTTGAGAACGTGCCGAGAAACTTCAGAATCTGCCTTGTGGCATTCCCCGATAGCGCCGCCCAATCACGAAGGACCAGGCAATCGGGATTGCCGGTGTCCAGAATAACATATCCGATTTTTTTTCCCTCGTGCTCAAACACGAAGGTGGAAACCTCGTCGCCGGATGCATGGAGCAGTACGTTCCAGTGAGCAGCCTTCCTGTCCAGGACAGCTTCTTGAACCTGGCAGTGCTGGCGATAGATCGGCTCGATCGCAGGACGAATATCCCCGCCAGTCACACGGCTGCACTGAAAGGCATCCTTGATCTTGTAGAGCTCGGACGTATCGGCCTCGTAAACGACCTCGGAGCCCGCAAGTTCAAAACCGTATTTCCGGTATAACGGCCTCGTTGAGGCAAACAGGCTTGCAATGGCAGCGCCACGCTTCAAAGCTTCCGCTACGGCCACGTCAAGGATTGTTGCCGCAAGTCCGCTGCCGCGATGCTCCGGGCTGATTGCGACATGGGCTATATTGCACGCCGGGACTGCCTTGCCGCCAAACCAATGGCCAGTCTCGATCAAAGCAAAGACGGCCGCCGGCTGTTCGCCCTGGTCGATAATGTGAAAATTTTCGAGGCCCGTGTTTTCGATGTACTCGCTGGTTCGAGCGCGACTGAAAGCGAACGCCGAAGCGTATGCCGTCACGATGAAATCGATATCTTTGCTATCAGCATTGCGCCTGCCCATCGTCCGTCCTGAAAGTTGCCGCCAAAATCACGGTGGCGGTGGTGTTGTTTCCCATGTTTCCATTGCCGGATGTCGAGAATTCCAGCTTTGACGTTCTTTGGCGGCCTACGCTATGTCCGTTCGGTACAGCCCGTCTGCTTTGCGAAGCGAACCGCGCAACGGAATTGCGTGCCGACTATCGACTTGCTGCCGATTTCTTGCCGTCGATCCATGTCTCGACATGTTCCATTCGGTCTGTCAGGACGACGAAATCCGCGATATATCCCGGCTTGAGGAAGCCTAGTTGTTGATCGACACCGATGGCTTTCGCCGGCGCGACCGAAGCCATTGCCAAAGCATGTTCCAACGGCAAGCCGATCACCTCATGGACGAATTTCACGCTCGCCAGCATGTCAATGTCCGCGCCGGCCAAAGTGCCATCGTCAAGTTTCAAGCTGCCCTCGTTTCTGCGGATCGATCTTCCATTCAACTCAAATTCCGAGAGCGCCGTACCGATGGATTGCATAGCGTCGGTCACCAAAAATACGGCGCCGGGGGCAAGCTTTGCCCGTAGAGCGATCCTGATTGTTGCTGGATCGATATGAATACCGTCCGCGATCAGGCCCGCATGGACCCGACCGTCGTCGAGAGCCGCGCCCACGATCCCGGGTTCGCGATGGCCCAGTTGGCTCATCGCGTTAAACAGGTGTGTCACCATCGAAGCGCCGGCATCGAAATAGGTCCTTACCCTCTCTGCTGTAGCGTTGCTGTGTCCGATACTGACGACAACGCCGGCTCGAGCCAGTGTCGAGACTTGCTCCGTCGTCACGTTTTCCGGTGCCACCGTCGTCAGAATGAAGCCCGTTGTCTGACGATAGTTGCAGATTGCCTGCAGATCTGTCGGCCCCATTGGGCGGATGAACGACGGATTGTGCGCACCCTTCCGCTCAAGGGAAAGATGCGGCCCCTCAAGATGAAGGCCAAGGAAACCTGGAATGCGCGCAGCCTGGGCCTCTCGACCGCCTTCCAGGGCGCGTCGGGTCACCTCCGGCGTATCGGTAATCAGAGTCGGGAGCAGCTTTGTCGTCCCAAACCGCGCGTGGGCTGCGGTAATCGCTCTGACAGCTTCTGCCGAGGTTTCCTCGCCAAAGCGAATGCCACCGCCGCCGTTGACCTGCAGATCGATGAAGCCGGGAACAAGCCATTGGTCATCGTGGTCAATGCGATACGCATCCTTCGGCACGTCGGATTTGGGGCAAATGCGCACGATCCGCTCGCCCTCTAGGAGAAGCGCACCGTCTTCGAACCAATTCGCCCCATCAAAGATTCGTGCTGCAACTACTGCGGTGGGGGTTGTCATCTTGAATTCTCTAATCTTTCCCAGTGAAAGCTCGATCGGAGCCTGAGTCAGGTGCCGGTCAAGGAGTAATGGGTGAGCGATGCCAATGCACAGCTGCGCGTTCTGGAAGCTAGTGCCAATGTCGATAATCGTCAAGATAACATTTTTGGTGAAAAATATCGCCAAAAATGAACTGAGCGGTTGACTGCTTGATCCCGAGGCGCATGGAGAACAGATCTTGTTCGCTGCTTGCCCATTGCAGACAACCCAATGCGGAGATCAGTTCTCCAGGAGGCCGCGTTCGTTCGAAGCGTCGTATTTTCGGATATCGCCCTGCATATGCCCCTGCCATCGGCTGACGAACGCTTGCGTATCGATGGCCCCAAGATGTGCACTGAGCGCGGACTGATCGGACCAGCGTTCCGATATCAGCAATTGTCCAGCTTCTGGATCGGCCACTGCAGCGTCATAGGAAATGTTTCCGGCACGCTGACGTGTGGCAACTGAAAGCACCTGTAGATCGCCGAGAAATTGCGTGAGGTCGGCGGGATCAACGTGGATGTATCCGGTTACGATAAGCATGGTCTTTTTCCTTCTGAAGTTGGCACCCGGTCACTTGCCCAAGGTTGACCAGGGCCTTGGGAGATCAGCCGACGGTAAGAACGAGCTTACCTTGCATACCGCCTCGGGAAGCGCGCTCATGTGCAGCCGAGGCTTCCGCCAATGGGTATGTGCTGTCGATCACGACACGAATGGTGCCGTTGTCAAGCAATCGACCAGCCTCTGCCAGTTGCGCGCCATTTGAGCGAACTTGTGTTGATGACACCGTGATCCCGCGTTTGGCAGCGTCATCGTGCCCGGAGAAGCCCAGGGGGTTGACCAGGAACAGCGCTCCACCGGGCTTGATGACGTTCAGGAAGCGTTCCATGTTCGCGCCGCCAACAGCATCGATTACGAGGTGTACATCCTGTGCGACCGTTTCGGCCGCCGCCTTGGTATAGTCGATGAACTGATCCGCGCCGCAGTCGCGCAGAAGCGCCTCGTGTTTGCCGGAGGCGACAGCGATCACCCGCGCCCCTTTCCACTTTGCCACCTGAACCGCCAGATGACCTACACCGCCTCCTGCGCCATTGACCAGAACCGTCTTGCCTTTGAGCGGGACCGGTGCATGGGGGAACGACTGGAGCGGGTTTGCCATGTCGTGTCCGAGGTCGACCAGAAACTGCCAGGCCGTCAGCAACGACATGGGTGCGCCCGCTGCCTGGTTGTGATCGATGCCCGCAGGTTTCTGTGCGAGTTCAGATGCGGGGACCGAGACATATTCGGCATAGGCGCTGCTGCCCTTCGCCAGGTCCTTTGGGAACCGCACCATCGCATAGACTTCGTCGCCGATGCCGAACCCCGAAACGCCGTCACCGACTGCGGCAACAACGCCCGAAACGTCGGTGCCTAAAATCAGTGGGAAGGTCGGCTCAGGCTGCCACTCGGGCGGTAGCGCCCGGTAGCCGTCACGCAGATAGAGGTCTGGCGGATTAAGGCTTGCCGCATGCACGCGGACAAGTACTTCGCCACCAGACGCTGTCGGACGGAGCGCATCTTCGTACAGCAAGACCTCCGGTCCGCCGAATTCGTGCAATTGTACTGCTTTCATCATTTCAGTCATCGTAATCTCGCTTTTTAAAGTCGTTCTCTCCCAGGGAAGATATGGCCATCATGGGAGGTTGATAATGGAGCCTTCATTCGGTTTAATAGTGCCATGAAGGAACAAATTGGATTTGAGCGGTTAACCGGGCTGATCGCGTTCGCCCGCGCTGGTTCCCTGGGCAGCTACACTGCTGCTGCGCGCGTGCTGTCGGTATCGCCGTCCGCGATCAGCAAGAGCATCCAGCGGCTGGAGCGGCATCTCGGCGTCTCGCTGTTTACGCGCACGACACGTTCACTGACCCTCACGGCCGAGGGTCGCGATCTCCATGAGCGCGCGTTGCGGCTGCTGCGCGATGCTGAGGAAATCGAGCAGGTGGCAAAGACGGCCCGCGCCGAGCCTACCGGTACATTGCGCATTGCAACGTCATTGCCGATCGGTCTTCACGTGATCGCGCCGGCACTTCCGCAGTTTCGAAAGCTCCACCCGAAAGTGACGATCGACCTGCGACTGAGCGACCATATGATCGACCTCATCGAAGAGGGCATGGATCTCGCTGTCCGGATCGGTGACCTCGCCGACTCGCGCCTGCTGTCGCGGCGGCTTTCAGGACATCGGCTCTGTTGCTACGCATCGCCAGATTATCTGGCGATGCGCGGAACCCCAAAGCATCCCGGTGATCTGGATGGACATGATACGGTCAACCTGCGTTATCAAAACACAGGGCAGGTGTTTCGGTGGCCCTTCCGGATCGGGGAACGGGACATCGAGATCGTGCCGTCCTCCGGAATAGTCGTCGATGCAAGCGAGGCCGTCATAGCTACGATTGCTGCAGGCGGGGGAATTGGAATGGGCACGAGCTTCATGGTGGCCCCCTGGGTAAAACGCGGGGAGTTGATCCCCGTTCTGTCCGATTTCGCCGTGGAGCGGCATAATATCATCGCAGTCTGGCCCGAGAGCCGTCGCACCAATCCGGCTGTTCGCGCCTTTCTGACGCATCTCATCGCATTGTTCTAGCCTTCAGTGAGGGGCGTCTCGCGCCGTCCAGCGATCCTCGAGATACTCTCATATCGCCATGCTCTCGAAGAGGGGGCGGCGATATCGAATGTCCGCTTGAGTATTGCGCGATCATTCGCCGGGTCGATGGTTCGCATCCGTTGAAGGCGTTGGATGCCTATGGAATTTTTGATGCTTTGCGACAGGCCTGGATTTGCGTTAGCATGGTATCGTTCGTCCACTAGTGCGCCTTGTATTCAAGCGCAATTGAATAAACGGGATGAACGGTTCCAGAATTGCACAATTGAAGCAACCTTTGCGTGTCCGCCTATGCGCTTGGTGCTCTCGCCTCCTTGCCGACGGAAGGTCGTCGTGACATTGCTTCGTATGCACAATTTCGGAATACGCACCCGAATGCTGATGATAGGCCTGATCAACCTTGCAGGATTGGCTTTACTGGTGGCGGTCGCGCTCAATGCCATGCGGGACCAGATGATCGAGAGCCGTGTGAAAATGGTACGCAATCTGGCCGAAGTCGGCCGCAGCGTGATCCAGCGCCAGTATGACCTGTTCAGGCAGGGCGAAATCAGCGAGGACGAGGCAAAGAGGCGGGCGATCGGCGAATTACGCGCCATGCGCTATGCCAATGACGAATACTTTTTCATCGACGACTACAGGGGATATTCGGTCTTGCTGCCGATCAGGCCTGAACTGGAGGGTACCTATGTTCTGAGCTTGGTGGACGCGCAGGGACGATATTATGTCCAGGCCCAGCGGGATGCGGCGATGGCTGGTGGAGGCGTCGTGCGCTACGAATTCACCAAGCCTGGAACCATGCAACCCGGCGAGAAGCTTTCCTACGTGCTGCCGTTCCAGGACTGGGGCTGGTTTATCGCAACCGGCATCTATCTGGACGATGTCGACAAGGAGATCCGGGTGGTTTTCTGGCGGGCGGCCGGTTTCCTCGCTGCTATTGCCCTGGCTACAGGGCTATTGATCCACAGGCTTTCCCGCGGCATCACGGTCCCGCTTCGACATTTGACGGGCGTCATCAAGCGACTGACGGCGCACGACTACGATATTCAGGTGGCAGGGCAGGGCCGTGCCGACGAAGTGGGTGATATCGCCCGCGCTATCGAAACCTTCAAGCAGACCGGGCGGCTCTATGAAATCCTGCAGGCCGAATTGCGGGAGAGGGAAGAGCAAGCCCGCCTGGCAAGGGAAGCCGCGCTGGCCGACGAACGCGACAGCGCGGTGCGTCTCGAACAGACCGGCCGGTTGGTATCCATGGGCGAAATGGCGATGAGCCTTGCCCACGAACTTAACCAGCCGCTTGCGGCTGTAACCAATTATTGCATGGGTTGCGTGCGGCGGTTGGAGGACGGCACCGCTGAAACCCCGGCACTGCTGGAGGCGATGAAAAAGGCATCCGCGCAGGCGACGCGCGCCTCCAAGATCATCGCCCAGTTGCGCAAGTTCCTCCGCCGCAACGAACCCTCGCTCGAGGCCCAAGATATCGGCGATATCATTGATGAAACGGCTGCGATCGCCTCGCTCGAGGCCGGCCGGCATGGAATTTCGATCAAGACGCAGATCGCCGCCGAGGTGCCGCCGATCATGGCCGACAAGGTGATGATCGAGCAGGTGATCCTCAATCTTCTGCGCAATGCCGTGGAGGCGACCGTAGCCGCCGGCAAGGGTGCGCGCAGCATCCTGGTCAGCGCTTCGGTCGACGAGAAGGAGCGGATGGTCAACACGTCGGTGACCGATTTCGGTACCGGCATATCCCCGGCGGACCTTGTCCGCCTGTTCGAACCGTTCTTCACCACCAAGCAGCAGGGCATGGGGGTCGGCCTGAACATTTGCCGCTCGATTCTCGAATTTCATGGCGGGCGGATCTGGGTGGAGACCAATCCCGCCGGCGGAACGACCTTCAGCTTTTCCCTTCCCGTGGCAGGGACGCAATGATGCAAACGGCCAACACCCTGGAGCAGCATGTTTATGTCGTCGATGATGACGACGCATTCCGCGATTCACTCGTGTGGCTGCTCGAATCGAGTGAGCGTTCCGTCCGTGGATTTCCATCTGCGGAGGCGTTTCTCGAAATCTGCGATGAGGACATGGCCGGTTGCTTGCTGGTCGATATCCGCATGGCGGGCATGAGCGGACTGGAATTGCACGCGCGTCTGGTGGAGCGCGACATCATGCTGCCGACGATCGTTATCACCGGCCATGGCGATATGGCACTAGCTGTCACGGCGTTCCGACATGGCGCCGTCGACTTCGTGGAGAAGCCGCTGGATGACAGCTATCTACTGAAGCGCGTCGAGGCCTGTCTGAGGCAGGACAGCGAGAACAGAAAAGAACGCGACCGGGTCCATTTTCTCCACGACCGTCTTGCCACCTTGACCGCCCGCGAGCGGGACGTGTTCGATTGTGTGGTGGCCGGCAATCTCAACAAGCAGATTGCCGACATTCTCGGTATCAGCATCAAGACGGTAGAAGTGCACCGCAGCCGGGTCATGGAAAAGATGCAGGTCGCCAATGTCGCAGAACTGATCAAACTCGCCTTGCCGCCAGCCTGATCCCGAAAACGAAAACGGCGCAGCGGGTTGTCTCCCGCTGCGCCCATGTGTGTCGCCGGCAGAAATCAGCCGTCGAGTTCCGCGCCGCTGCGGTCCTTGGTGCAGGCAAGCGCGACCAGCGAAACGACGCCGCAGGCGATGATGAACACGCCAACGGGCACATAGCTGCCGTTGTAATGCGCCAGGAGTGCCGTGGCGATCAGCGGCAGGGGGCCGCCGACGATGGCCGCACCGACCTGATAGCCGAGTGAAACACCGGTATAGCGCACGTCCGCAGGAAAGCTCTCGGCGAACAATGTGCCGATCATTGCGCCATAGGCCGACCAGATCACCGAGAAGCCGACAATGACTGCCAGCGTTGCCAGAACCCAGGAACCCTGATTGAGCAGCCAGAAGTAGGGCAGGATGTAGATCATCATCGCCACCGTACCGAGCATGAACATCGCCTTGCGGCCGATGCGGTCCGAAATAGAGCCGAACAACAACATCATCGGCACTGCAATCAGGGCAGCAACCAGAACGATGTTCAGCGCCGCGACCCGCTGGTAGCCAAGGCCCACGAGATAGGAGATCGTGAACGTGGCGAACAGGAAGAAGGTCGATGTTTCGATGACCTTGGCGCCGATGACAACCAGAACGGCGCGCCAGTGGTGCTTCATTGTCTCGACAATCGGCACCCGCTTGGTGTTCTTTTTCGCAGCGACCTTCTTGAACGAAGGGGTTTCATCGACCCGGTTGCGGATCCACATGCCGAGGAAAACCAGAACGATCGAGAGGATGAACGGTATTCTCCAGCCGTAGGAGAGGAATGCCTCCTCCGAGAAGGTCACGCTGAGGACCGACGTCACGATATTGCCGAGCGCGAGGCCGATCAACGCGCCCGTCTGCGGAACGGCGCCGTAGAAGCCACGCTTTTTCTTTGGAGCATATTCCACGGCGAGCAGCACGCCGCCGCCCCATTCACCGCCCAGAGCGAGGCCCTGGAACAGGCGCAGGATCGTCAGCAGAATGGGGGCCCAGACGCCGATTTGCGCGTAGGTCGGCAGCAGCCCCATGAGAACTGTCGAGATACCCATGATGGCGAGGGTGATGACCAGCGTTTGCTTGCGGCCTATACGGTCGCCGATATGGGCGAAGACGATGCCTCCGATCGGACGAATCAGAAAGGCAAGCGCAAAGGACGCCAGCGCCAGCAATTGACTGGTGACCGGATCGTCCGACGGGAAGAACAGGTTACCGAAGACGATGGCCGACATCGTGCCGTAAAGGAAGTAGTCGTACCATTCGATCACGCTGCCGACGGCGCTGCCGAACAGGGCGCGGCGCCGATCGGATTCCGGAACCGGCGTGTCGCCAGACACTGGCCCTGATTGTATTTCCTCGAAAGTTGTCATTGTTCGTTTCCTCCAGGTAGGGAATGTATTGGGCGCTCAGGCCGCTTTGCCTTTGAGCAGGTCGAGCGCTACATCGATGATCATGTCCTCTTGTCCGCCGACCATGCGGCGGCGGCCGAGTTCGATAAGAATCTCCCGGGTATCGACGCCATATTGTTTCGAGGCGTTCTCGGCGTGGCGCAAGAAGCTCGAATAGACGCCGGCGTAGCCGAGCGAGAGGCTTTCACGATCGACCCGCACCGGCCGATCCTGCAGCGGACGCACCAGATCGTCAGCGGCATCCATCAGCTTGAAGAGGTCGCAACCCGTCTCAATGCCCTTGCGGTTGAGTACGGCGATCAGGGCTTCGAGCGGCGCATTGCCAGCGCCTGCACCCATGCCGGCGAGCGAGGCATCGACGCGTACCGCACCAGCTTCGATCCCGGCCACGGCATTGGCAACGCCCATCGTGAGATTGTGATGGGTGTGTACGCCGATTTCCGTTTTCGGCTTCAGCGCATCGCGCAATGCGGTGACGCGCTCGACATATTGCTCGGGAAGAAGCGCGCCGGCGGAATCCGTGACATAAACGCATTCGGCGCCATAGCTTTCCATCAGCCTGGCCTGTTCGACCAGCTTGGCAGGATCGGCCATGTGCGACATCATCAGGAAGCCCACAGAATCCATCCCGAGTGTGCGGGCCGCTTCGATGTGCTGGCGCGAAACGTCCGCTTCCGTGCAATGGGTTGCGATGCGCACCGAACGCGCACCAGCCTGATAGGCCTCCTTGAGGTCATGAACCGTACCAATGCCCGGGATGAGCAGGACGGTCACAGCCGCATGGCTGCAGACATCGCTGACGGCGGCGATCCATTCAAGGTCGCTTTGCAGGCCGAAACCATAGGTGAATGTCGAACCCGCGAGACCATCGCCATGGCTGATCTCGATTGCATCGACCTTCGCCGCGTCGAGCGCCCGGGCGATCTTCTGCACATTCTCTATCGTGTATTGATGACGGATGGAGTGCATGCCGTCCCGCAGGGTAACGTCCTGGATATAGAGCTTGTCGGGATTTGCGCGCGCCATTATGCGGCCTCCTTTGCGAGGGCCCGGGCGGCCCAGTGATCGGCCGTGACAAGTGCTGCCGATGTCATGATGTCGAGGTTGCCCGCATAGGCGGGGAGATAGTGGGCGGCGCCTTCGACCTCGAGCAGGATCGTCGTCTTCAGGCCGGATACGGCACCGATGCCGGGGATGCGCACAGGGGCGTTGTCGCCGATCACCTCGAACTGCACTTTCTGCTTGAGCCGATAGCCCGGCACATAGGCCTGGACCGTCTTGACCATGTCGAGGATGGAGGCTTCGATGGCATCGCGGTCGCCGCCCTGGGAGAGCACGAAGACAGTGTCGCGCATGATGACCGGCGGCGCGGCCGGATTGAGCACGATGATCGCCTTGCCGCGCTCCGCGCCGCCGAGAATCTCGATTGCCCTGGACGTCGTTTCGGTGAATTCGTCGATATTGGCACGGGTGCCGGGTCCGGCCGAAAGCGAGGAAATCGATGCAACGATCTCGCCATAGACGACGCGTTCGGTCGCGCGCTTGACCGCGTAGACCATCGGGATTGTCGCCTGTCCGCCACAGGTCACCATGTTGACATTCGGTTCGTCAATATTGGCATCGCCATTGATGGCCGGAATGGTAAAGGGGCCGATAGCTGCGGGCGTCAGGTCGATGACCTTCTTGCCGTCGCGTTGCAGCAGCGCATTGTTCAAAACATGCGCCTTTGCCGACGTTGCATCGAACACCACCTGGATATCACGGTATTCCGGAAGCTTCAGAAGTCCCTCGATCCCCTCATGGGTAACCGCAACGCCGAGCCGGCTGGCGCGCGCCAGCCCGTCCGAATTGGGATCGATGCCGACCATCGCGCCCATCTCGATATTTTTCGAGGTGCGCATGATCTTGATCATCAGGTCGGTGCCGATATTGCCCGAGCCGATGATGGCGCATTTCACTTTCGCCATGTTCATTCCTTCTCACTCTGAAACGGGGACGCATAGCTTTGCTGAGCATCCGTCATTCGGTTCAACGCAGAGGAATTGTCGCGAGAAAGCGGTAGGATCGTTCCCTTCGGGCAAATGGTCCTCGATGGACGTTTGCACGCTATAGCAAGGAATGGCCTTCGATCGGCTTGGTGCAGCAAATCCTCCCGATTTGCGTCTTGGTGTCGCTATATTAGGAACTGGGGCTGCCGGAAATTGGGGTTAACCCCTATACGCCGATGCAAATCGGGAGATGGAGTTGCTCCAACTGAAGATGTCAGGCCACCATTCAACATGGCCGGCCTTTGTGGACAGGGTGGTGGCAAAGGGTTTTGTCGGAAACATTTGAAAAGGCTGCGGCGACGGCTATTTCTGGACGCAGTTATGCGGCAAGTGCAGCGAATTGCCCAGATGCCGATTGGCGGTTCGCTGGAAATTGATGCTTTCGGAACATGTAAGCCACTTCGATGCCATCCAGGGTCAATGGTTTCTTCGGCGGGTTCTCAAGACCCGCCGAGAGCCCTATCCTCGGCCGCGATATAACCATCGCTACAAAGCGTAACTTAAAAAACCCGCACCCTTAGAGGGAAGAGGCATCGACGAGGCTTTTCATCATGGCCTGCAGGATGATCACCGCAGACGCCGCCCCTGGATCCATGTGACCGAGCGAGCGTTCGCCAAGCCGGGCTGCTCTTCCTCTCGCCGCGACCATCGAACGTGTTGCGCTGGCGCCGGCCGCCGCCGCATCCGTAAGATCGGTCCACATGGTGGCAGCATCCGCGCCGCCCGATTGTGCTTTGATAGCCGCCTCGGTTGCCGGAAACCATGCGTCCAGCATGGTCTTGTCGCCACGCTGTCCTTTTCCGCGTTCCTGTATGCCGGCTGTCATTGCTTCAATCATGGCAACCTGGTTTGCCAGCGACAGCGACTGATCTGCTTCCATAATTTTCGCTGCCTTTAGAAAAGCGCTTGCATAGAGAGGACCGGTTGATGCACCCACTGCGTTCAGGAATGCCGATGCGGCGCTCGTAAACACGGAAGAGGCCGTCGCGATGTCGAGGTCCATGCCCGATAATTCGGTTTTCACAGCATTGAATCCGAGCGACATCGTGATTCCATGGTCCGCATCGCCGATCGCGCCATCCAGAGCCGTCAGGCGATCCTTCTCCGCATCAATTGCGACGGAGATATCGCTGAACATTCGACTTAGAACACGCGCCGCATCTACAGTCATGACATCCTCCCTGGACCAGATGTATTTCACCCGATCCCCTGATACTCAATTGATTTTAAGCGTGGCACCATCGCAGGGATGGTTCAGAAGCGTGGTCAATTCGTCATCGAGATGCAATATCGAGATCGATGCACCCGCCATGTCGAGCGAAGTACAATAATGTCCCACCCAGTTCGCATCGATGGTGATGCCCTTCGCGCCAAGTCGCTGCTCCACTCTCCTGAATAGAATATAGAGTTCCATGAGCGGCGTGGCTCCGAAGGAGTTGACGAGGACCGCGACGCGATCGCCGGTGACCGGTTTCATTTCGGAAAAGATGCGATCGATGACCCTGTCCGTGATGGCATCCGCTGTCATCATCTTCTCGCGAACGACACCGGGCTCACCATGAATACCCATGCCAAACTCGATCTCGTCCGGACCGATGGCGAAATTCTGCAGTCGGGTCTGCGGCATCGAGCATGGTTCGAGAGCAACCCCGACGGTATAAGTATGCGCATTGGCCTTGCGTGTCAGAGCCTCGCATTTGGCAAGCGGGAATCCGAGATCGCAGGCAGCACCGGCAATCTTGAAGACGAAGAGGTTGCCGGCGACACCGCGCCTGCCCTCGCGATCCTCCAGCGATGATGAGGCGATGTCATCGGTTGTGAGCACCGTTCGGACCGGAATGCCCTTGGCTTCCGCCATTTCGGCCGCCATCTCGAAGTTCATGACGTCGCCTGCGTAGTTCCCGTAGACGAACAGCACGCCTTCTCCGCCGGAGGCTGCTTCCGTGCATCGCAGAATAGGACCCGGCGGCGGTGACGAGAAAATATTTCCGATGGCGACTGCATCGGCCAGGCCCTTTCCGACGTAACCGTAGAACCCGGGTTCATGGCCGGCGCCACCACCGATCACGAGGCCGACTTTGCCCGGTCTCGGTCCGTTGCGAGCAACCAGGGCGCGACGGGATTTATCGATCGGATGGAGATGACGCGCGTGCGCCTTGACGATCCCGTCAAGCATTTCATCGACGACGTTGTCCGGAATGTTGAGGAACTTCTTGACATGGGTCCTGTGGATGGCCGGCGGGGTGATCGGTTGATCGTCGGCTTTCGCACGGTGCGCGCTTCTCCGATCGACTTCGGGCGCCCCGTCGGCATTGAGAATGCCGCGCGCGGTCGCTGCATCGGTAATCAGTACATTGGCATACCCCCCGCGAAGCGCTGCAAGGATTGCCGGGACCTTGTCGAAACCGCCCGCGACCGCGATACGCAGCTTGATGTTCTTGAGCATGTCCAGGGAAATGCCGATCGTCCGGTCATCGAGAGGTCCGGAAATGGCGCGACCGTGGCCATCGATGAAACGGCCGGCGACAACCCCGACGGCGTTTCTGGCGAGATAGTCCTGCAGGGAAACGGACTCGAAAAATCCGCTCGTATGGATGGTTGAGTTGGGACGGAGCGACGAGATGCCGAAGAGCGCCTTGTTTGCGCGCGACAGGATCTCGAACTGGCTTTCAATCAACGGTTCGCGCAGGAGCATGTCGCGGATATCGGCCGACGATACGATGGCCGGGGCCGAAATGTTGATCAGCTTGCCTGCGACGGCATCGGCGATCGAGGATGCGCAAAGCTCTGGTGTATAGACAAAACTTGCCCGCGTGCCGCCGGTCGCCTGAACCACTGTCACGTCCTGCAGGCCCGCAGCGACTGTGCGTTCCCCGACGGCAAGCACCGTGCGGCCCCAGGCGACCGCGATCGTATCTCCCGACTTGAGAAGACGCTGGAGCGCCTGTGCGCCAGCGCCGCCAAGCCGTTCAATGAGCGGACGGGCGTTGTCGTCGCTAGGAACGACAAGGCAGTCCACCAGATTAAAGTGACGTTTGAGTTCCTGCGCAACGGTCAACGAGGCCAGTCGCGCCGGCTCTATGGAAATATTGACGATGCCCCTTTCCCTGGCTTCCGCAAGGTAGCTGTTGACCGTGGCGCGCGAGATGCCCATGGCATCGGCGATGTCGCCTTGCGTCATGCCGTCTTCATAATACAGCCAGCAAGCCCAGACATAAGGATCGTCACCGTAACGCAACGGCATTGCGTCAAACGTTTCGGACAGGTTGTTCTTGCCTGCTGCGTTCTTTCGTTGCTGTGATGGTTTCACCGTCATCTAAACGCGCCGTCGCCCCACTGTCTGATCGCGAGGATGGAAGCAATATCAGCACTTTGCAAGAGCCGCCACCCATCTCGGCAGTGCGGCGGGCGATCGGCCCGTGAGGAGCCCGATCGCCCGGCCTTGGGAGCGGCTGAGGATCTTTCCAAATCCTTCAATATCGGATCAGTGCAGCCTGTCTTTCGCCGCGAGAGACAGTTCTTTCAGAATGATCGCGCACGACGTTGCGCCTGCATCGAGGACACCGAGCGAGCGTTCACCGAGACGTGCCGATCGGCCGATTTTCGCAACCAGATTGAGGGTCGAATCCCGGCCCGTTTCAGCCGCCTCGACAAGGTTGCCGAGTGCGCTGTCGAACGATGCTCCGGATGCGATCGCACCGTCGAAGGCCTCGATGGCCGGCACCAGAGCGTCCAGAAGGGTCTTGTCGCCGACTTTTGCAGAGCCGATGGACTGGATGCCTTCGAGACCGGCATGCAGCATGGTGCTGAACGTATCCGGGCTTATGTCTTCCTGCCCTTCCAGTTTCTCGCCAAATTCGGTGAACATGACGCCGTAGAGCGGTCCCATAGAGCCACCGATTTCGTTCATGAGGACGGAGCCGAGAAGGTCGAAAGATTTCCCCAGGGTCATGTCCTGGCCTTTCAACCGTTCCGCGGCGATGCCAAAACCCTTCGCCATGTTGACGCCGTGGTCTCCGTCGCCGATCTTGCCGTCGATCTCGCTCAGGTAAGCGCGATTTTCAACGATGCGGTCGGCGATCTGGAGAACGATCGGCGCGCCCGCGGTATTCTTGAATGTTTGCATGGCCGGTTCCTCTCAAAGCTTCACGGTGCAGTCGGTTTCGACTTCGAGAAGCGCTTTCGTTTCTTCGTCGAGCGCGAAAACCGTCAGTGTCGCACCAACCATCTCAAGCGATGTGAAATAGTTGCCGATATAGGTCTTGTGAATGATCAGGCCGCGAGCGACGATCTCCGCCTCGATCGTATCGTGCAGGATATAGAGTTCATTGAGGGGCGTGGCGCCGAGACCCGAGACCAGAACGGCAACCTCTGTCCCGGCAGCCAGGTCGTGATCGTCCAGCACGATCTTGCACATATCCCTGGCGATGGCGTCTGCCGTTTTCAGCGGCTCGACACGCACACCCGGCTCTCCATGATGGCCGATACCCACTTCCATCGTGCCGGGTTCGATCTGGAAATTTGGGTGTCCGACCGCGGGCAGCGTGCAGGGGCCGAGGCCGACGCCCACCGATCGGCAATTGTCGATTGCCTTCTGGGCCACGGCCCTGACGTCTTCGAGGTTGCCGCCCAGCGATGCCTTGGCACTGCCGATCTTCCACATGAATATTTCGCCGGCGACGCCGCGCCGTTTCTCTCTTTCGTGGAGTGGTGCCGAACATACGTCGTCGTTGGCAACAACGGTTGCGACGTCGATACCGTCCTTGGCGGCGAGCCTGACCGCCATTTTGACGTTCATGTTGTCGCCGGCATAATTGCCGTAAAGGCAGACGACGCCAGCGCCGCCATCGGCCTCATGGATCGCGTCGTGAAAGCTCTTCGCCGTCGGGGACGAAAACAGTTCACCAACGGCGACCGCATCGAGCATGTTCTTGCCGGTATATCCCATGAAACCGGGCTCGTGACCGGAGCCACCGCCGGTGACGACACCGACCTTGCCGGCGACCGGCGCGCCCTTGGCGACGATGACCCGCGGATTCTTGCCCAAGCGAAGGATGTCGGAATGCGCCTTGACGAAGCCTTTCACGGTGTCTTCAACGACAAGATCCGGATCATTGATAAAACGTTGCATAATGTCTCCTTGGAAATCCGAGGCGTCGTCGCTCAGAGAATGGTATAGCCGCCGTCGATCAGCAGATCGGCGCCATTGATCATGTTCGCTCCAGCCGAAACCAAAAAAACGGCGGCGGCTGCGACTTCTTCCGGATAGGCGAACCGGCCCGTCGGAATTCTCTTTTTGGCAGCTTCGCCCTTTTCGCCGGCCCAGGCTTTCTTGCCCAGTTCCGTCAGCACGACGGTCGGCGATATGGTGTTGACGCAGATTCCGTATTTGCCCCATTCGGCGGCAAAAGTTTTGGACATGCCGATGACGCCGAACTTTGAAGCGCAGTAGGCAACATGCTCCTCGATCGCGACCGTGCCGGCCTGGGAGGCCATATTGACGATCTTGCCGCCCTTGCCGGCAGCGATCATCGCGCGCCCGACCGCCTGGGTCACAAGGAAGCTGCCCTTGAGATTGATATTGATCGTCCTGTCCCAATAATCCAGCGACAGGTCTTCGGCAGGGGCCAGATAGACGACGCCGGCGCTGTTGACGGCAATATCGATATTGCCGAAGGCAGCAAGAACATCCGCCACGGCCTTGTTGACGGAGTCCACATTGGAGACGTCACATACGAAGGGCTTGGCTCCGTTGCCCAGCGCGTCGGCCTTCAGCTTGGCGACATCGGCATTGATATCGAGCACCGCAACGGTGGCCCCCTTCGAAGCGAAGGCTTCAGCTATGGCTGCGCCGATACCGGACGCGCCACCGGTGACAAGTGCGATCTTGCCCGTCAGCGGGAAATTGAGATCAATCTGGGGAGCTGTGTCGGTCATCTTTTCCACTCTCGGTCTGTCGAGATCGGGGCGGCATAGCCGCCCCTTTCGCTGTTCTGTTACTTGCGCGTTTCCAGCAGCTTGTCGGCATTTTCCGGTGTGACCTGCGTCCACGGAACGAGATAGATCTTTTCCTTGCCGTCAGCCCACTTCATTTCCGGATATTGCGTCCAGACTGTCGATACCGGTTCGTAGTCCGGCTTCGCCGCCTTGATGGCGACGTCGAGCGCGCCCTGTGCCTGGGCGATACCGTCCTGCAGAACGGAAGCCATCTGACCCGCCTTGACGGCGTTGATCGCATCCGTCACGCCGTCAACGCCGGCGATGGCGAAGTCGGATACGTTCAGGTTTGCCGCCTTGATGGCTTCGATCGCACCCAATGCCATTTCGTCGTTCTGGCCGATGACGCCATTGATCTGACCGGGGTGAGCCGTCAGCCAGTTTTCCATCAGCGTCTGTGCTTCCGCACGCGACCAGTTCGCCGTCTGCGTTTCGAGAACCTTGACGTCCGGGCAAGCCTTCAGGGCTTTTTCATTGCCCTCGAGGCGCTGGATCTGGCCGGACTGGCCGATCGGTCCTTCGAGGATGACGAGGTTACCCTTGCAACCCATCTTGTCCAGAACGGCCTTGGCTTCCATTTCACCGGCCAGAACGTCGTTCGAGCCGACATAGGAGGTGAGCAGGTCGGAGTTGACGCGGGCGTTCGAGCCGACGACCGGGATGCCTGCGTCATGGGCGGCCTGGACGGCCGCTGCACCGGCTTCAACATCCATCGGCACGAAGATGATCGCGTCGAATTTCTGCGTGATCATCGTGTTGAACTGTTCCTGCTGAACAAGCGCGTCGTAGCGGCCGTCGAAGACGGTCAGTTCGACATCGCCGCTCTTGACGGCGGGATGTTCCTTCAGTGCGGCCGACCAAAGCTGCATGAATTCGGCATTGAGGCCGTAGGTCGTGGCGCCGATCTTGAGTTTCTTGTCCTGCGCCATTGCCGCCGGGGCCGCGAGGATCGCAGCGCTTGCAAGCAGACCAATCAGCAGTTTCTTCATCTCGTTCTCCTCCATTGAGAATTCCGGCCACCATTATGGTGCGCCGCTTCATTGCGAGCTGCGTCCGCAACCCGAATTTTGTCACTGACCCTGATTTCGTTTTTGATCGAGCATCACGGCGCCGACGATCAGCGCGCCCTTGAGGACCTGCTGGTAGTAGGACTGGATGCCAAGCAGATCGAGGCCGTTGTTCATCACGCCGATAATCAGCGCGCCGATCAAGGTGCCGGTCACGCGCCCGACGCCGCCGGACAGGCTGGTCCCGCCGATGACGACGGCGGCGATCGCGTCGAGTTCGTAGGCGACACCGGCTTGTGGCAGTGCCGATCCGGTGCGGGCCGACAGCATCATGCCTGCAAGCCCGGAAAGAGCGCCCGATATCGTGTAGACCAGGAAACGGATGCGGGTAACGTTGATGCCGGATGTCTTTGCCGCATGAGGATTTCCGCCAACGGCATAGATGTAGCGTCCAAATCGGGTCCGGTTGAGAACCCACCAGGATACGAAGAACACCACGGCGAGAATGATGACGGGCATCGGGATGCCGATGATGTTGCCGGTCCCGATCCAGCGGAAGTCGGGTATCAGGCCGGGAACCGGCTTGCCGCCGCCATAGATCAACGTCATCCCGCGCGCCGCCGACAGCATGCCGAGCGTTGCCACGAAGGCAGGCACCGCGAAACGCGAGACGATGATCCCGACGATCGTACCGCAGGCAAGGCCGACCAGGATGCCGGCGGCAAGCGCGACAGGCGCGGGGTAGGGCGCGCCGAACACGCCGGCTGTCGCAGAGGTCGTTGCGAGGCTGCCGCTGACGATCCCGGCCAGCGCCACGACCGAGCCGACGGAAAGGTCGATGCCGCGTGTCAGGATGACGAATGTCATGCCGATGGCGAGCACGCCGTTGATCGAAGTCTGCAGAAGAATGTTCGATATGTTTCCGGACGTCAGAAAGTATTCGTTCGATAGCGACAGAATGAAGGACAAGAGGAGAAAGGCTAGAAAGATGCCATATTCCTGGATGAGCAATCTGCGGCGGTCCGAGCTGAACCAGCTGGTGGCTGTCTTGTTATCTGAGAGGGACACTTTTCTTACCTTTTAACGAACCGATCGACTGCGTTGGTTTGCGTGGGACGCGATCTATGTGGACATGTGCACAAGCGTTTCGGCATTGGCCTCAGCTCGCCCGCAGATACCGGTAGAGCGACCGTCGCGCATCACGAGGATCCGGTCGGACATTCCAAGAACCTCATCGATTTCGGATGAAATCATGATGACCGTGCCGCCCGCGGCCGCAAAATCACAGATGATCCGGTAAATTTCGCGTTTCGCGCCGACATCGACGCCCCGTGTCGGCTCGTCGAGCAGGAGGACTTTCGGATCGCGCAGAAACCATTTTCCAAGCACGACTTTTTGTTGGTTGCCGCCTGACAGGCCCGAAACGGGCATCGTGTCCCGGGCTGCCTTGATGCCGAAATGGGAAACCATGCGCGTGCTTGCCGCCTGCTCCTCGCGGCGGCGCATCACGAAATTGGGGCTCATCTCCGGCAGGCTCGCCATGGCGATATTGCCGCGCACGCTGTCATCGAGATTGAGGCCGGTGAGTTTGCGATCCTCGGTCACGAAGGCGATGCCATGTTTCATGGCTTCGGCCGGCCTGGAAACGGTGATCGGCTCACCATGCAACCGCAGCGAAACGGTGTCGGGCTTGTCGAGGCCAAACAGGCAATTGAAGATTTCCGTGCGCCCCGAGCCCATCAGCCCGTAAATCCCGAATATCTCCCCCTTTCTGGCAGAAAAGGAGATGTCTTCGATCTTGCCGGATGCAGTCAGCCCCGAGACTTCAAAGCCGATATCGTCGGTGGGCACGTTGGTCTTGATATATTCTTCGCCGAGGTCACGGCCGACGATCATTCGGATCAGGCTCTGCCGATCGATCTGGGCGAGCTCGCCACTGCCGACATAGCTGCCATCGCGAAACACCGTATAGGCGTCGGCGATCTGAAAGATTTCCGAGAGCCGGTGCGAGACGTAGACGACACCCTTTCCTGCGGCCTTCAGACGGACGATGGTCTTGAAAAGCTGTTGTGCTTCCTTTTCGCCGATCGCGGATGTCGGCTCGTCCATGAAGATGACCTCGGCATCATGGCTGAGCGCCTTGGCGATCTCGACCAGCTGCATCTGCGCCACCGAGAGGTTCATCATGTACTGGTTGGCGCGGATGTCGAATTCGAGCTGATCGAGCAGCAACTGCGCGTTCTGGTTCATGGTCTTGAAATCGATGCCGCCAAACCGCCCCGAAGGCTCGCGCCCCAGATAGATGTTCTCGGCGACGGTCATGTGGGGAACAGGACTGAGTTCCTGCTCGATGATGGCGATCCCGGATGCCAACGCATCGCCGGGGCTGGAAAAATCAACGTCAAGTCCGTTGCGGCGAATGGCGCCGGCGTCCCGCTTGTGGATACCCATGAGAATTTTGAGGAAAGTCGATTTTCCGGCGCCGTTGCCGCCACACAGTGCATGGACAGAGCCGGCTGCCAGTTGAAAGCGACCGTCCTTGAGCGCGGAAACACCGCTGAATGATTTTTTCAACCCCTCGACATCAAGAAGATAATTCATGTGTCGCCCCTCCCTGCTGACCGGTGGTCTCTTTCGAGGTTCCGATGATGCGGCGCCCAGCTCCGATCAGATGCTTCTTCTTACATTATTCAGTTAGATGTCGACACTTGTCAATATGGTTTGATCTGGTAAGGATATCTTAGGATAATTTGCCGCGAACGTTCGCTTGATACGCGCCGGCGACTTGAAGGAAAATGGTGCGTGAATGAGAGGGGCAATCGCCGTGTTTGGCTGTTTGTGGAGTTCCCATAGTCAGCCGGGCTTGCAAATCCCGGAGTTTGATCGGCGGCTTTTTCGTTGCGGCCGATCATGGTCCTATGCGTCTTCGAGCCGCATATAAATTGTCAAAAACACCATCGTCTTGTCGCTTGCGGCGATGGTAGATGGTGCCTTCGCTTGGGCCGATTCAGGCCTTGTCGCAATCCGGGGCGGAGATCCTCGGGTTTGGAAGCAGATACAGATCAATGGATGGATGAAAATGGCAATGCAACGTGCACTTGTTCTAGAGCGTCAGCACGAACTGGCACTTCGTGATATTGACTTGCCGGCAAACACCGGCCCGGGCCAGGTGAAAATCAAGATCCATACTGTTGGCGTGTGTGGATCGGACGTTCACTATTACACCCATGGCAAGATTGGGCCCTTCGTCGTCAACGAGCCCATGGTGCTCGGACACGAGGCCGCTGGTACGGTCATCGAGGTCGGCGAGGGCGTCACCCATCTGACAGTCGGCGATCGCGTATGCATGGAGCCCGGTATTCCCGATCCGAATTCCAAGGCGAGCCGGCTTGGCATGTACAATATCGATCCTGCCGTCGCCTTCTGGGCGACGCCACCTGTCCACGGTGTGCTGACACCCGAAGTCGTTCATCCGGCCAACTACACTTTCAAGCTGCCTGACAATGTCAGCTTTGCTCAGGGCGCGATGGTCGAGCCCTTTGCTGTCGGCATGCAGGCGGCTACCAAGGCAAAGATCGCGCCCGGGGATACGGCTGTTATCCTGGGTGCCGGGCCGATCGGGACCATGGTGGCGATTGCTGCTCTCGCCGGAGGTTGCGCACGCGCGATCGTGGCGGACCTTGCCCAGCCGAAGCTTGATATCGCTGCCCAGTACCAGGGCGTGATTCCCGTCAACATCAGCGAGACGAACCTCGCCGCCGAAGTCAACCGGTTGACCGACGACTGGGGCGCGGACGTGATCTTCGAGTGCTCAGGTTCGCCGAAAGCATGGGAGACGCTCATGCAACTCGTTCGCCCAGGCGGGACGATCGTCGCCGTGGGTCTTCCCGTCAATCCGGTCGCCTTCGATGTTTCGACCGCCACCACCAAGGAACTCCGGATCGAGACGGTATTTCGCTACGCCCACCAGTACGAGCGTTCGATCGCGCTGCTCGCCTCGGGTCGCGTGGATCTCAACCCGCTGATCTCGGAAACGTTCACGTTTGAAAATTCGATTGCGGCGTTCGACCGTGCAGTCGAGGCGCGGCCCTCCGATGTCAAGCTGCAGATCGTATTGGACGGTGACGGATTTTAAGTGCCAGAAAAGAGCTGCGTAAAGGTGGCTTGGCTTATCCTGCACTGCGTGCGGCGCGGCCGAACCGGTTTCTCCGTGGGAAAGCCGATGGTCATCGCCGGTCGCAACCTTGTCCCGGATAAGTGCGATCGGCGTACGCTGCGGTGGATCTACAGGCTCTTTCCACTTTCCGTGTCGAACACGTAGACCAGGTTGTGGTCGATGCCGGCGCGAAACGGCGTGCCGTGACGGGCTGGATGATCTCCGTCGACGACGGCGGTCATCTGCTGACCGGCA